>JAZNKD010000038.1:0-71200 GCA_045578385.1 Eubacteriales bacterium
ACCGGACACATTCTGACAGGTAAACCGACATCGATCATGCAGTCGCAGATCATGCACTTCGGCGGGCATAATAATTCTATCAGCTTCATTGATGCCTCATAAGCCCGGTATACCTCATAATCTGCCGGTTGTTGTCAACCATACGGCAAACGATCTCCGGAAGTCCGACAAGAATAACCATTTTTTTAGCACGTGTAACCGCCGTATAAAGAAGATTTCGCGAGAGAAGCTGCTGCGGACAGCCGGAATACATTGGCATTATGACCATCGGATACTCACTTCCCTGACTTTTATGAACTGTTATTGCATAAGCAAGCTCAAGCTCGTCCAGAAGGTCAAAATCGTATGTTGCAACACGGTCGTCAAACCGTATCTTCATACTTGCATCATCTAAATTAATTGATTCTATAACGCCAATATCACCGTTAAAAATTCCTATGCCGTCCGAGGAACCTTTTTTCCATTCTATTTCGTAATTGTTTGCGGTTTGCATAACCTTATCGCCTTCTCTGAAAAGAGTGCCGTGAGCTGATTTTTCGCGTTTATTGCGGGAAGGGGGGTTAATAACCGATTGAAGCTCGGTATTGAGGGTTTCAACGCCTCCTGCACCTTTTTTAGAGGGTGTAATAACCTGTATCTGAGTCTTGACGTTACGCCCGTATGTAGCAGGAAGCCTGTCTGTTATAAGATTCGCTATTGTTTTTGGAATATCCCTCTCAAAATCTCTTCTAACAAAAAAGAAATCTCCATTTACCGAAGCAAGATTAGGACGCTCGCCATTGTTTA
Source organism: Eubacteriales bacterium (assembly GCA_045578385.1). Classification (GTDB taxonomy): domain Bacteria; phylum Bacillota; class Clostridia; order Oscillospirales; family CAG-272; genus UBA1740. Next base: position 787 of record JAZNKD010000038.1, read on the forward strand.
TCTTATGGGCATTAGTTACTATCAGACTTTCCTTGGATTGACGGAATATTTCGGTCAACGCCACCGTTCTTATAGCTCCGCTGGATATTAGATCTTCAAGAACGTTTCCTGCGCCGACGCTTGGCAGCTGATTGGAGTCACCTATAAGTATAAGCCTCGAGCCTCTTCTCAATGCTCTAACTAAAGCCTGCATAAGAGTCACGTCAATCATAGATGCTTCATCAACTATACAAACGTCTTCTTCTATGGGATTTCCTGCATTTCTGCCAAATCTGACGTTAAGATCAGTTCCCCTCTCCATCTCTAGCATACGGTGTATAGTTTTTGCTTCTTCGCTTGTTGCCTCACTGAGACGCTTCGCGGCTCTGCCCGTAGGCGCGCATAAAACAACTTTGAGCCTCTGGCTTGAGAAAATTGAAAGTAAAGCTTTTACTATGGTCGTTTTACCCGTACCCGGACCGCCCGTTATAATCATAACTCCGCTGCACAGCGCTTCAAAAATCGCCTGCTTTTGCAGTCTCTCGTACGTTATACCGTTTCTTGCCTCAATACTGTCGACTAGGGAATATATGTCAGTACCTGAAAATCTCGGTGCAGCCGCATCAATACTTAAAAGTCTTTTTGCAATATATTCCTCCATATCCGAAACTTCGGCAGTCATAATAAGCTCGTTTTCATCTACGTCGTACCGAGCAAATTCGCCCAGCTTAATAAACTTGTCAAGCTTTGATTTAAGAGTTTCCGCATCTATTCCAAGCGCTTCGGCAGATGCCGGAATAAGCTTATCCTTAGGCAGACAGGTATGACCGTTTGTTACCGAATTGTAATTTAAAACGTATTTGATACCTGCCCGTACTCTGAAGCTATTATCTCTGGCAAATCCGAGCGACATAGCAATATCGTCAGCCTGATTGAACGATATGCTGTATTCACCCTCACACAATATATAAGGATTTTTCGTTATCAAACCGACAGCGCCCGCACCAAGCTTTTTATAGACTCGCGTCGCCTCTGTCACAGACATATAATCCTTGCAAAACATTACCACGTCGCGCATACCGTTCTGCTCTGTAAAGGATTCGGATATCTGAGCTGCCTTTTTCATTGTTATACCGGGAATATCGGCGAGCCACTCCGGGTGGGTTTCTATAACTTCAAAGGTATCGGCTCCAAACCTATCAACAATTTTCCTTGCTGTTGCCGGGCCGACTCCCTTCACTGTGCGTGACGAGAGATATTGCAGAATTCCTTCGGTTTCCTCGGGAAGCGTTTTTTCGAATGATTCTATAACGAACTGCTTTCCGAATTCTTTATGATAACCCCATTTGCCTCGCAATATTACTCGCTCACCGGCAAATGGAATGGGCATTGAACCAACGGCAGTGATAATAAGACCGTTTTCCGTCTCTATTTCAAGAACGGAATAATCGTTGGCATCGTTATAATAAACGACGTTATCTATCGTACCGCAAACTGTGTCTGTTTCATTTATTACTTCACGATTGCCCATTATATATCACCCCCATACAGAAAAATTTGTTTTTAAAAGCAAGCCCAAGATTCCTCGGGCTTGCAACACTTGTTATTAAACTAAAAGCTTAAAGGCAAAGCTTGCGAAGCTCGTCTGCTATATCGCAATCTTCCCATTTTACGTTTAATTCTTCTCTTCCCATATGACCGTAAGCGGCAAGCTCTTTGTATATTGGACGGCGAAGATCAAACTTCTTGATAATCGCTGCAGGGCGAAGATCTACGAGTGAGGAAACCGCCTCGGATATTTTAGACTCGGAGCAAACTGCCGTTCCAAAAGTATCTATCATTACCGATACGGGCTTTGCAACGCCGATAGCGTAAGCGATCTGCACCTCACACTTAGTGGCAAGACCTGCTTTTACAATATTCTTAGCAACGTATCTTGCGGCATAGGACGCACTTCTGTCAACCTTCGTAGGATCCTTTCCCGAAAAAGCGCCGCCGCCGTGACGGGAGTATCCGCCGTATGTATCTACTATAATCTTTCTGCCGGTAAGTCCGGTATCTCCTGCGGGACCGCCGATAACGAATCTTCCCGTAGGGTTAACGAATATATTAACCTTTCCGTCCAAAAGCTCCGTAGGAACTATGGGAAGAATGACTTTTTCAATTATATCCTTGCGGATTTTATCGTGTGAAACGTCCTCACTGTGCTGAGAGGAAACAACTATCGTATCAACTCTCTTTGGCTTACCGTCAACGTATTCAACAGTTACCTGAGTCTTACCGTCGGGACGGAGATAAGAAAGAGTTCCGTTCTTTCTGACCTCGGTTAATCTCTTTGCAAGCTTATGAGCCAGAGAAATGGGAAGCGGCATAAGCTCGGGCGTTTCGTCGCAGGCATATCCAAACATAAGTCCCTGGTCGCCTGCTCCGGTATCGAGCTCATCGGTCATCTCGCCGTCCTTCGCCTCAATGCACTTATCTACTCCCATTGCGATATCCGAACTCTGCGCGTGAATTGAACTGAGTACAGCGCAGGTGGCAGCGTCAAAACCGTATTTAGCTCTAGTGTAACCTATTTCGGAAACGGTTTCGCGGACTATTTTCTGAATATCGACAGTTGCAGTCGTGGTTATCTCGCCCATAACGTTTACAATACCCGTAGTTGCAAATGTTTCGCACGCAACTCGGCTCATAGGGTCCTGACGAAGAATCTCGTCAAGTATGGCGTCGGATATCTTATCGCAAATTTTATCGGGATGTCCCTCAGTAACCGATTCCGACGTAAAAAGCACTCTTTTAATTTCTGACATTTTAAAATTCCTTTCTCAAAGCCCTTATCAAAAGAAAAAACTCGGTAAGCAAAAGCCATTCCCGAGATTTTAAATCACTCATCTAACAGGAATTGGCACCTTATTAAACACAGGTTGCCGGGCTTCATAGGGCCAGTCCCTCCGCCACTCTTGATAAGGATATTTAATTGACGCTAATATTCTAACACATAATGCGACAAAAATCAAGTACTTTCAAAATATTTTTAGAAGCCTGCTCATCAAAATATTTTCGTAATTAACTGCATACACAAAAAAAGCCATCTTAAGCGTAACGTAAGCTAGCGCAAGATGGCTTTACCGTTTGTTATTTAATTACTACGTGCTTTGGAAGACCGTTTTCATATTTTACGTCGGTCTCGCCGATAATCAGCGGCTTGAGATATTCAATACATTCATCGGTTACACCGTTTCCTCGCTCGTTGATGAAGCACTCGGGAACGGTTTTGATTTCATTTGCAATACTTCTTATGTCTGCTATGCCGTATGATACTGCATAATCAGCAGAATCTGCTCTATCTATCGTCGCCATAACGCCCGTATTTCCAAGAAGCGCATAAGATACCGCATTTTTTCCTACTCCGACAGATTCATCTATATCCGTCCTTGAGGCAATATGAGCAGCGCAGCGCTGAGGAAGACTAAGCTCTATTGAACGTACCTTACAGCCAACTCGCTCTTTAACGATATTTTCAAGCACCTTTCCCGTGCCGGAAAGATATTTATGGCCGAATGCATCAACCGCGCCCGACTGACCGCCGCTTCCTACGTATTCTCCGTCTGCAAATCTAATTCCCTCGGAAGCACATACAAGCACCGCAGGATTCTTTTCCATAGCCGCCTTTACGTCCTCAATGAATTCATCTGTGTCAAACGTGCGCTCCGGCAGGTATATAAGATTAGGGCCCGCACCCGAAAGAGATGCGAGTGCCGAGGACGCTGTCAACCATCCCGCGTCTCTGCCCATAATCTCAATGATAGTAACCGCTTTAACCGTGTATACGTTAACGTCGCGGAAGATTTCGGTTACAGAGGTTGCAACAAACTTTGCCGCAGAGCCAAATCCGGGGGTATGATCGGTAGCCATAAGGTCGTTGTCTATAGTCTTCGGTACACCTACGACGATAAGCTCATAATTATTGTTTTTAGCATAATCGGAAAGCTTAAGAACCGTGTCCATAGAGTCGTTTCCGCCTATGTAAAAGAAATACCGTATATCGTATTTTTTGAAAATACCGAGAAGCCTCTCGTAAGTTTCTGAATCGTCGGCATAGCTTTTAAGCTTTTTTCTGCAAGAGCCCAAAGCTGCCGCAGGTGTGGTCTCAAGTGTCGAAAGCCAGACTTCATCCGTAAAATGCGAGCTAAGGTCAACAAGACGTTCTGCAAGCAAACCCTCGATGCCGTTTTTCATACCGTAAAGCGATTTGATAACTCCGTTCTTATTTGCCTCGGCGCATCCTCTGATAACGCCCGAAAGCGTTGCGTTGATAGCAGACGTCGGTCCGCCCGACTGGCCTACTACCGCGTTTCCCTTTAACATAGAAAACCTCCGTTTTTTAATTTTAAAATATATATTCAGGCAGAATTAATCGAGCAAGTCTTTTTCTTTAAAGTCGTAATGTGAATTGCAGAAGTGGCATATAGCTGTCAATACTCTGTCTTTTCCCTCTTTTTCCTGCTCGTCAAACATCGTTTTTATTTCCGATTCACCAAGCCCTTTTATCTTTTTTCTCATGCGCTCTCGCGAACAGTCGCACTTATATTCCACCTCTATCGTATCGAACAAATCAAACGGTATATCCTTCATTGCAATATCAATTATTTCCTCATTTGAAAGACCCGAGGCAAAGAGCTTTGATACGTTTGAAATATCTATAGCGTTTCGTTCAATTAGATCTACCGTTTTATCGTCCGGGAAAGGCAGAAGCTGAATAAGCACACCGCCTGCTGCACGGCAGGAAAAATCCGTATCAACGAGAACGCCGAGAGACAATACCGTAGGTATCTGCTCGCTCTTTGCAAAATAAGTCGCAATATCTTCGGCTACCTCACCCGTAACTATTTCAATGGTTCCGCATTGAGGCTCTTTTCCTCCGATATCTCTTATCATATAGAAGGTCCCCGCGCCGATAGCTCCGCCGACGTCGAGCTTGCCGTTGGGCTTTCTTTTCGGGTCTGCCGACGGATTGTCAATATAGCTTTTTACGTTACCGTAATAATCTGCTACCGCGAGCATCTTTGAAATTTCTCCGTTTGAATTAAATCCAACCGTCAGCGTATCACCGTCTTCAGGAAGCATAGTTCCTATCATAGAAGCCGCCGTAATCAATCTTCCGAGAGCTGCCGTGGCAGTAGGAGCTGTTTTATGCACCTCTAACATTCCGTTAACCAGCGCTGTCGAATTTATAACAAGAACTCGCGCAGAGCCGTCCCTCGTCATTCCCCTTGTAATTAAAGCTTTATCGTTTCCCATATCGGATTCACCTCTTTCTTACATCTTGCTACTACATATATTCTCTCTGCATTATCATCAGCATCGGTGAAATCAAAATCGGAATATGCTCCGATAAATTCAAGAGAATTGCGTTTCAGCGCATTTCTTATTGAGCGCAGCGTATACATGCGCTCCCTTTGAACTTCATCGTATCTTTCGTATTTTCCATCATTCCCCTCACAGAAAAGCGTAATATAGAAATCGCAAAGCTTAGTGTTCTTATTGTAATAATTCTGCCAAATGCACATAGCGCTCTCGTTTTCTATAACGTAGGTTTCGTCTGCGTATATATTTTCAAATTTGTATTTTCCGTTTACGTCAAAAATAAACAAGCCGTCGGGGATAAGATAATTATGCACCAAATCAAGCGTTCTGTCAAGATCTTTCGCACCTGTCAGATGATTTATACCGTCAAGGCAGCATACTGCAACGTCAACGGTACCGTAAAGCTCAAATTCACGCATATCCTGCATAAGCCAAAGGATTTTTTCAGCGCAACCTTCATCTATAGCTCTGTTTCTTGCAATATCGAGCATTTCAAAGGAATAATCCACGCCTGTCATATCATAGCCGCGTTTTGCAAGCTCCAAGGTCATACTTCCCGTTCCGCATCCAAGATCAAGAACAAGCTCGGGCTTTCCAGATTTATAATATCTACTCATTATGGCTTCAACAAAGTCAGCCCAGGCAGAATAATTTATGTCGCCGTTAAACTTATCGTAAAATGGCGCAAGTAAATCGTAGATCATATTCTCGCGTGCAATCAGCACTCTCCTTATTCAAATCTTTCGAGTATTTCATCGGCTAACAAACGGTCCTTTGCGTACGCTATTCGCAAAAGCTCCGGCGGTATATACTCATCGTATTTATCAAAAATAGGACATTCTCCGTCTCGCACCAGAGTTTCGGTATCTATTCCCTCTCTGTCGAGTATCGCGCGAATACCGAAAAGCAAATTCTTGCCTGCGTCGCCTTTGGCTTTGAACTTAATATAATAGCATCCCTCGCTCTGTATATCCGAAATTCCGAGCTCACCTGCATATTTTTGCAGAAATCTTCGCAACGTTCTGAATGAGCGGGTACCGAGCCAAGGAAACAAACAGTAGCTTTGTCCGCCGAGATAAACGACCATATTCTCGTTCATTCTAGCATTTTCCGCGACTCTGCGTGCGTTTTCAAGCCTTACCTTTGCATTTTCTCCGAGAAATCCGTAATTTTTACCATTAAAGAGCACGTCCCGCATCGCAAGGAGAAGCTTTGTATGAATTTCTCCGCTGTCTCCGGGCCAGGAAACTTCCATTTTCCCGTCAACACGTTTAACGAAAATCAGCTTTCTCTGTACGTCAACCTCTTTAACTTCCCATACTCTGCCGGCAAGGGCAAATCTGTCACCAACCGGGGGCGGTGTAGTTATCGTTCCGATTTCCTCGCTGTCGCATCTTACCGTGAAGTCCTCGCTGTCCTTAAATACTGCGTAGAATTTGAAGCTGTTTATAATTCTCTCGCCCTTAAGACCGATTATGATTTTCTTTTCCTCGGTAAACTCAAGGTAGTCATCGTTTATCATAGACACGAGAAGAATCCGGTAATCCTCTTTTTCGATAGCCGAAAGGGGCGGTAACGACAAAATTCTTCCTGCAAGCTCCTTTGCGGAAAGCTCTCCGCCTGACGCGAGAACACTCAAAGTCTGATGAAAAGCAAGGCTCAGCGGCATTTGCTTAAATCTCGGCGGCTCTATAAATCGTTCCGAGGAGTAAAGCTCAACGATGCCTATTCCGCGTAAAAGATCCCACGGAATTATTTCGGGAAGCGGAGCGTTAGGCAAAGGCGTCTCCTCTCTGTAAAGCATTATCATTTCGGGCGGCGTTCCACGTCTTCCCGAGCGCCCGAGTCTCTGAAGAAATCCTGAAACCGTAGTGGGAGAGCCAACCTGGCAAACTCTTTCAAGTCTGCCGATGTCGATTCCGAGCTCCATCGTTACCGTAGCGCAGGTTACCGCTTTAGTAACACTCTCGTCCTTCATTTTCGCCTCAGCATCTTCTCTTAAAGCCGCAGAGAGATTTCCGTGATGTATAAGGAAAATATCCTCTTCCCCGCGCGCCTTTGCTATTTGACGTAACGTTGCGGTCACGTATTCCGTTTCTTCTCGCGAATTTGAAAAAACAAGGGCCTTTTTATTTCTCGTTGCGTCGTAAAGAAACTCATAACCGGGATCAAGAACGGCTCTGCCGCCTCTTTCCTCCTGAGAAGCAGTTTCAAGCGCCAGTGACTGCGTTTCGTTAGGATTCTGGATATAGTAATGCTCTGCACCGAGTCGCCAACGCAGCTTCGTCTTAGGCGGCACGGGAGCGACCGTTTTGCGACCGCTGCCTGCGCCGAGCCATTTTGCCGCAAGCTCAATATCACCTATTGTTGCACTTAAGCCAACTCGCCTCGGCGAACGTCCTATAAGCCTCGCAATTCTTGAAAGCTGACAAATTACCTGATTTCCTCTGTCCTCACCAAGCATAGCGTGTATCTCATCAATAACTACGTACTTAAGCGAGCCGAAAAGTCTGGGTATATCGTTAGCTCTGTTCATAAGCATCGATTCAAGGGATTCTGGAGTTATCTGCAAAATTCCTTCGGGATTCTTAAGAAGCTTTGACTTATGAGATTGACTAACGTCTCCGTGCCAATGCGTAACCGTAATACCCGACATATCGAGAAGCTCCTCAAGCCTGTAAAACTGGTCGTTAATAAGTGATTTGAGAGGAGCAATATAAAGCACCGATACTGAGCCTTTCGTATTCTCGGTGTTTACTATATCGGCAATTATCGGGAAGAATGCGGCTTCGGTTTTTCCAGACGCCGTGGAAGATGAAAGGAGCAGATTGTCCTCGCTTTCAAGTATGACGTGGGCTGCGGATATCTGTATCTCACGGAGTTCATTCCAACCGTGACCGTATATATATTCTTTTATGAAATCGGGAAAAAGCGAGAAAATTCTATCGGCTTCAGTCATTTAAAATCCCTCTCATACTAAATTCTGCCTTGAATTATATATCTATATCAAACAAATTTACACTTCCGTAGCTTGTTGGCGCATCGTCGTCCGAATCATCGTCTGACGACGTAAATCTTACGTTTTTCAAAAGCTCGGAGAACTTTGCGTTCTTGTTGTCGTGTAGCACGTTAAGGAACGAAAGATAGTCTCTTATTATTTCTCTCGGAGTAAGCATTTCATCAGCACCCGTGCGAGATCTTGCCATATTCACAAACTCTTCTATTTCGGCATCGGTAACGAGAGGCTCGGTTCCGTCTCTCATAGCGTAAAGATTTGTGAGTCTTTTAACGAGCGCCAAAAGCTCCGCGCCTGAAAGCGTACGTAACCTTATTACTGGTGATGAAAGATTCTGATATCCGTGCGAAGCTGCGTATTTTGAATCCTGAAGTCTGCTTTTCAAGGCATCATAGCTGAAAAGTCCTCTTCTAGTATCCTCTAAAAACTGCGGCGTTCCTCCGAAAATCACTCCAAGATTCTTTGCTTTTCCCTGAAGGGTATCATTAAAAATAGCGAGCAGCTTTTCGTAATTTGCTTCTCTTGAAATTCTGTTGGGTATTTTGTAAAGGTTTACACACTCATCAATAAATACGATAAATCCAAGATATCCAAGCTTTACGGAAAGCGATGCGAACAGCTTTATAAAGCCGTACCAGTTATCGTCGTCTATAACACAGCCGACTCTGAATCCAAGAGCTGCATTCGCCTCCGTTTTATTTGAAAACTCTCCTCTGAGCCATCTGAGGCATGCGCTTTTTTTCTCGGCATTATCCTCAATCATCGCAGTATAATACTCTCCGAGTATTCTTGCAAAATCAAATCCACCGACGTCGCATTCAAGCTCGGAAAGCATAGCCATAACCTTTCGCTTCAACGCATTCTCAAACTCCGAAGAATCGGGAAGAACACCCTCCTCCGCGAGCTCATATTGAAGCTTTGCGTAATGGCGCGAAAGTATTGTCGGCAACGCGCCGCCGTCGGGAGACGCTTTGCTAGCTATATTTATCATAAGCTCTTTATAGGTCGCGAGCCCCGCGCCGTTACCGCCGGAAAGCCGACGCTCCGGAGAAAGATCCGCATCAGCGCATATAAATCCGCGCTCTAAAGCTCTTCCTCTTATAAGCTGAATAAGAAAGCTCTTACCGCTTCCGTATCTTCCTATCAAAAATCTGCACGCTGCGCCGCCGTCGGCAACGTCGTCAAGATTATCAAGAAGCGAGCCGAGCTCTTCCTCTCTGCCTATCGCAATATAAGGTGCTCCTATTCTCGGAACAACACCTGCGGAAAGCGACGTTATAAGCGTATTCAAAATACGTCTTGGTATTTTTATTCCTGTATTTTCTGAAGCCATTCAATAATCTCCTCGGTGTAATCGTCTATCACCTTAAATCCGCCATCATCCGACTCCTCGAGAATTACGTCTCCGAAATTATCGGCGAAGGCCTCGTTTATTTTTTCCGCAATTTCTTCGGGCAATCTTTTCTGAACCTTTGCAATAGACAGTACTTTTATTTTATCTTTCGCCAGAGCGGCATTAAGAAACTCAATCTCAGCGTCGTTTAGTCCGTAGGTATCAAAGCTTCTATCTTCGCCCAAGGATTCAGATACGACCGATTCGTTTTGCTTCTCCCTCTCGGCTTTATCAGCAGCTTCTTCAGCCAAAGCTTCCTCTAAATCCTCCGTTCCCTCAACCAGCCTTGCTGTCATACGCCAGGAAGCTTTCTCTATTTCTATCGCATCGGAAAAGCTGATTTTTGTATCCTCCGCCTCATAAAGCTTTTCATATTCCGGCATATTCGCGCGCTCGCGCTCTTTCTTCAGCTTTTCAAATTCGTGCTCGAAGTAACGGTCTATAATTTTTCTCAGCGTATCTGAAAGCTCCTTTATTGCAAGTCTGCTCTTTACGCCTAATATAGCGCGTAATTTATTCTCCGTATACTTCAGTGCCGCAGTTATATTCCGTCTTAGCTCGGGAGAGCTTGAAACGGAAGAATAATCAATTTCCAAGATACACTTTACAGTATGAGTACACAAAGAGCCCGGAAATGCCGTTCTCGTAATTCTGCTCACTTCGCTTTTTTCGATAATTTCATCTCTGAAAAGATTTGCAAATACGAGTTGCATCGCGCCCTCTACGTGTGTTCTGTACATCACCGCATTATCACCGCTTGCATATTTACCTCTGCGCCAGTCGTAATCCGAAAGATATGCAAGCATAGCAGAGGCCTCGTTTCCGCCCTTTTGTACGTCAGAAAGGTAAAATTCTTTGAATGAAGATACGTTTATTACGTCAAACAGGAAGTCTTTTATTTCTTCAAACGGGCAGTCCAATTCATAAACAAGGCAATAATCCTGAACCCATGCCGAAAAATTTATATCGAGTCTTGGCAGCTCGTCTCTATAAGCTCGCCAAACCTCAACAAGAAGCGTAAGCCCCTCCTCTTTGCCTATCTTTTCAGGCAGGTTGAGTATTTCGTAGGCGTAAAGATAAACGTATGAATAGTCAGTTTTTAAAAATCTTTTGCGTCTCAGCTCATCCCGCCAGTAAAAATAGTACCTTTTTTGCTCGGCAGTCATCTGAGAATACTGAGGTTTGTATGAATAAAAGGGGGTAAATTCGCATTTCGGGCATTTATAATCGAAGTATATGAGAGCCGCTTTTCTGAAAGTATCGTAGAAATCAAATCTATCGTGAGACGGCTTTATTGTAACCTTACGTATAAGCTTTGCTTTATGAGGAATATAGCTATATTCTGCTTTTGCGTGCTTTTCTGAATCTATATCGGTTTTGTATATAGAAAAGTCAAGCTTTCTGTCAGCAGAAGATGCCGTGATATCCAGATTATCCGTATCGCCCGCATCAATTATTACGTCACTTACCGGAGTATGAGTTGAAAAGCTTTTAACGTTCGGCTTCTTTTTCGGGATGAGCTTTGATATATCCCAAAAATCATCTATACCGCCCTTAATATCTGCCATTTTGTTTACCTCCTTTCGAACTTTTAAGTTAAAAAACGATTTTTTCAGTGTCAAAATTATCAAAAACCCTGTAATGATAAATTATATCACATTTTTCGTTGATTGTCAATCAATTTAACAATTTTTAAAATGATAGCCGAATTTAATCCGGAGTATATAAAAAGCGACCGTCAAGCTTATTTCAGCTTTTACAGTCGCTCTGTTATTTTGCTAAAAACGACGTATCAAATCGACTCGGCGCACCAAGCGGAAAAGCCTTCTTCGGTGAGCTTTGTTTTTGCAAATTCCATAGCTTTCTTATTTTCGAAAATCGCAAATAAAGACGGGCCGCTTCCGCTCATCATAACTCCGTCTGCACCGAGGGAAAGCAATTTCCCTTTGAGTAATGCCGAACGCGTGCATTTTTCAAGAATAGGTGCTTCGAAAACGTTATAAAGCGCGTTTTTATCAAAAATTCCCGAGGATAACATATTGATAAGCGTTGAAAACGTATTTTCACCGCCTCTAGCAATTCCGCCGTCAAAATTAGAATACGCTTTATCAAGCGCGCGGTACGCCTCGGGCGTTGAAACGTGTTCTCCCGAATTCGCAATAAGAATATTCAATTTGAGATTGCAGTCAAGCTTGGTCATTTTTTCTCCTCTGCCTTCGCATAACGCGGTCTTGCCAACAACACAATACGGCACGTCGGAGCCAAGCGCAGAAGCCATATCTAAAATCACTTTTGCCGAAAACGGACGCTTATAGAGTTTGTTCAGGGCTCGTAAAGTTGCCGCCGCATCAGAAGAACCGCCTGCGAGACCTGCCGCTACGGGTATTCTTTTCACAAGTCTTATTTTTACGTCTGCATCCAAACCGAGTTTTTCAAAAAACATTTCCGCTGCGCGATAAACAAGGTTTTTTGAATCGGTGGGCAAAAAGCGATTTCCATCAATAGAGAGTTTAATTGATAACAGCTTTGACGGCGCAACCGAAACTATTACGTCATCGGCAAGAGATACCGAGTGCATAACTGTTTTTATTTCGTGAAATCCGTCCTCTCTGATACCGAGAACATCGAGATACAGATTAATTTTTGCATATGCTTTTTCTTTTACTACGGTCATATTTTCCCCTATTTTTTGATTACAGACATAATATGCTTGTAAGCTTTCGTTTAATTTTATTAGACAAACTCGGCAGGCTATAATAATTATTGTCGGCAGCAATGATATTTATGACTTGATATAACCGATAATAACATTAAGCTATGGAATGATTTTAGCACGACTGATAATAAATGTCAACTATTCCGATTATTTTTCAAAGCATAGCTAAAAAGCATTTTGGTTTATACTAAGTCGTTTAATTCTCACATTACCTTTAAAAAATATTTATCACAATATTTAAAAAAACACTTGACAAACTATGTCATTTATGGTAAAATACTTCACTGGTGCGAATCAACTGAGATTCGACTCCTTGCAATTCGGATTTTGAATTGCCTAATGACCATAAGGAGGTAAAAATTCAAATGGAAAAGAAGATTTGTTCTTACGAGACCCTCTTTGTTCTTTCCGGCAACCTTGCAGAAGATACTTACGTTGCACTTAAGGACAAGTTCGTTACTCTCATCGGTGAAAACGCTTCCGATGTTACCGTTAACGAGTGGGGCAAGCGCAGACTTGCATATCCTATCAATTACATCACTGAAGGATATTACGTTCTCGTTAATTTCAAGAGCGAACCTGACTTCCCCCGCGAGCTTACTCGTGTATTCGGTATCACCGAAGGTGTTATCCGTTACATGACTACCGCTAAGGAAGTTAAGGCTGAATCGGCAGCTGTTGCCGAGGAAGTTTCCGTTGAAGAGGTTGCAGAAGTAACCGAAGCAACTGAGGCTTAATTATTTTAAATCTAAATGGAGGCAAAACATATGGCAAGTTTCAATAAGGTTATCCTTATCGGTAACATGACTGCAGATCCCGAGCTTAAGCAGACTGCAGCTGGTATTTCCGTATGCAGCTTCTCTATCGCGGTTAACCGCCGTTTTGCAAAACCCGAGCAGGGTCAGCAGAACGTTGACTTCATTAACATTGTTACATGGCGTCAGAGCGCTGAATTTGTCAGCCGTTTCTTCAAGAAAGGTAATCCCATTCTTGTTTGCGGCCAGCTTCAGACAAGAACCTGGACGGACAATCAGGGTCAGAAGAGATATGCAACAGAAGTAGTTGCAGACGAGGTTTCATTCGTTACTTCTGCAGCTCAGGGTACTCAGGCTCCCGCAGCAGGCGCTCAGGGTTATACTCCCGATGCATACGGCGCTCCCACTTACAGCACCGGTGGTGCTAATTTCGAAGAACTTCCCAGCGACGGAGATCTCCCCTTCTAAAAGATCATTTCCGTCCTCTCGCTCGCAAGACTCACTGCGATGCGGGCAATATTGAAATCGTGAGTCGGAAAGGTTATGGACTATTCTAATGGATAGAAACGATACACAGCGTCCCTCGTTCCGCCCTATGCACAGAAGAAAGAAAGTTTGCATCTTCTGCCAGGACAAAGTAAACGAGATCGATTATAAGGATATCGCAAAGCTCAGAAAATTCATTTCCGAGCGTGCTAAGATCCTCCCCAGACGTGTTTCCGGCACTTGCGCTCTTCATCAGAGACAGCTTACTACAGCTATCAAGAGAGCTCGCCAGATGGCACTTCTTCCCTACGTATCCAACTAATTCGAGATACTTGTTATAAGACAATATCAATTTAAACGAAAACAACAAAAGCTTTCGACCTAATATATATTGTCTTTAGCAACAAAAAAACAATTTAAAAACATTAAAGCACTCTGCGAAAAACACAGAGTGCTTTTTCTTTTCCTCTTCACCTTGTCTCGAACATAATATAATCTCGCTCCTAATATATGCAAATATTTGAAGCCTAAGGACTATTTTATAAAAAATAGTTTTCCTTTTCAAAAAAACAGTTGACGAAAGAAGAAAAGCAATGTATAATGTCAGTGATATTTAGAAAGCGAGGTTCTTATATAATGATGGATTTTGGAAATGTACTGATTTTAGGTGACAGCTATTCCACTTTCAAAGGATTTAATCCCGACGGATATGCCTATTGGTATCCTCAGGGCGGATCGGACAATTCCCACACAGATGTCAAGGAGGTTAGCGAAACATGGTGGCATCAGCTTATCAATGAAACGAAGTCAAAGCTCATTCTGAACGACAGCTACTCCGGCTCGACAATATGCTCAACAGAACGGGAATCAATGCCCGGGACACACTTTAATCTCAGAACCGACAGAATGATAAGCAACGGCTTCTTCAACGAGAACAGAATAGATACGATTTTTATTTTCGGTGGTACTAACGACTCCTGGATAAACTCACCTGTCGGCAATATAAAATACGGTCAAATTACCGAGGATGATATAAGAATGATCCTGCCGGCTTTTTCAGCTCTTATATCAAAGCTCAAAAGCGCCTCTCCTCATTCAAGAATAATTCCGCTTATTAATTGTGATATCAAGCCTGAGGTTGCGGACGGATTTGAGGAAATCTGCCGCCACTACGAATTGACTTATATAAAATTTGAAGTCCTGGACAAGCTTTCGGGACATCCAAGCCGTAAGGGTATGGAGCAGATCAAGAGTGCTATTAAAAATTTGCTGTAAGCATTATGCCAATGCCCTCACCGCAGAGGTAGAAAAAATTTGCACTTTCGAGAACGAACGGGCTTGTTCGACGACAATACTTGTTATAAAACAATATCATTTTAAACGAAAACAACAAAAGCTTTCGAATTTATATGGTGTCTTATACTAGGGTAAAACAATTTAAAAGCATTAAAGCACTCTGCGAAAGCACAGAGTGCTTTTTTTCTGCATTCTAAAAGTAATAACTTGACAAAATCCATTTACTTTGATAAAATTAATTGAAATTTTTATTTTAGGAGATTAAAAATGCGTTTAGGAAAGAAGAATACAGTTTTAATCAGCCTTATGCTCTTCTCCCTTTTCTTCGGAGCCGGGAATTTGATATTTCCGCCGCTTCTTGGGCAGCAAGCAGGCTCTAATACAGCTCTTGCTTTTATAGGATTTCTAATTACTGCGGTATTTTTGCCTGTTTTGGGCGTTATCGTCGTTGGCAAATTCGGCGGATTAACCGTTCTTTCAAGGAAAGTAGGCAATGTATTTGCTTTGCTATTTACACTCTTAATATACTTGTCAATAGGTCCCGGTCTTGGAATACCAAGAGCCGGCTCGGTTCCTTTTGAAATGGCAATAATGCCCTATCTGCCGGAGAGCGCAAACGTTACTCTTTGTATGGCGCTTTATACTTTAGTCTTCTTTGCAATAGTTTTATGGCTTTGCTTGAATCCAGGAAAGCTGGTAAAGCGAATCGGCAATTTTCTTACTCCCGCGCTTTTGATTCTTATAGTGATAATGTTTGTCGCATTTTTATTTAAAATCGACAAGTCGGTAGCTGCACCCGGTGATTTATACGTTAATGCCCCGTTTTTGCAAGGATTTGTTGACGGATATCAGACGATGGACACTATTGCCGCGCTGAATTTCGGTTTAGTTATTGCCTTAACCCTTACTTCTTTTGGCGTAAAAGAAGAAAAGGACGTTGTAAACCATACGATTCGTGCAGGTATTTTTGCAGGTGCTGTTTTAACTACCGTATATTTAATGCTGACGATTATGGGCGCTGCTACATCAGGTGCTTATCCCGAAGATTCAAACGGCGCAATAATTTTAAGAAGAATTATGTATGATTTGTTCGGCGACTTTGGCGCAATACTTCTCGCTGTGATTTTCACGTTGGCCTGCTTAACCACCTGCGTTGGCTTAACAAATTCCATTTCCTCGTTCTTTGAAAAGCAATTTAAAACGCTTTCATATACAAAATGGGTAATAATAATCACGACAGTATCGTTTTTAATTTGCAACCTCGGGCTGAATATGATTTTATCCGTTTCCATTCCCGTATTAAACGCTATATATCCCGTATCCATAGTTCTAATTTTACTTGGACTGTTTGATAAATTCTTTAAGGGGCATAACCTCGTTTACAAACTATGTATCTATTCAACAGCGGTTATTAGCGTTATTTACGCTTTGGATCAGTTGGTTAATTTTGGCATAGTATCTAAAGTACTATCCTTTATTCCTTTATACAGCCAGGGCTTTGGATGGGTAATAATTTGCGGACTTATGCTTCTCGTTAGTATCCTCACGGTTTTTATTCAAAGCAAAACGCAGACTAAGAGAAAAAACTAATAAATTACTTAGAGAGTATAATGCCGAATAATCGCGCCAGAGCGCACTCAAAATACTACTATAAAAACGTAGACGAGATTCACCGTCGGCTGCGAATACGCTGAAAAAACGGATTTGCAGAACTTTTGATAAGTTTTACGGTAGCATTCACGCAAATGCTGTCAGAACGTGCAAAAACAATACATATAACTAATTAAAGGTAAGAATTTATGTTGAAAATCCGTGAAATACGTATAATAGATCTTATTACTTACTTTCTTTTGCCCGCAGTTATACTTGCGTCTGTCTGGATTACATACGGTCTGTGGTTAATCAATATACATATTTCAGTCAACGTAATTTCTTGTATAGTATTCTCTGCTTCGAGCTATTTTCTGCTTAAGCGCTTTGCTATCGGATGCGTTCTGCTTTATAAGGCTGTTGCGCCTGAGTCTATGCGCGATGCATGCAGATTTGAGCCGACTTGCTCAACGTATATGATAATAGCTATCAAGAAATACGGACTTTTCCGCGGACTTTTCCGCGGGCTTAAAAGGATATCCAGATGCAAGCCGCCAAACGGCGGAATCGATTATCCGTAAAATTAAATAAACGGTTAAAAAGCAATATAATATAAATCAAAGCGGCTGTCCAAAACGTAAAAAATTTTGGACAGCCGTTTTTCATTTTATCAAATACTTAACAAATCGTTCTTAACGACTTGCAGAAAATCAAAAGACCTTTCCGGGTTAAGAAAGGTCTTAAAATCGGCAAAATTTATGCCATTTTATTAAGCTTAAGTGTGAGCTCTGACTTCTTGTGAGCAGCGTTGTTCTTATGAAGAATACCGCGAACTACAGCCTGGTCAACCTTTTTGATAACTACAGGATAAAGCTCGGTAGCAGCGCTCTTATCGCCGGCAGCAACAGCAGCGTTGAACTTCTTGATGAAGGTCTTAAGCTGGCTCTTTGCCATCTGATTACGAAGAGCTTTTGCACGGTTAACAAGAATACGCTTCTTAGCGGACTTGATATTAGCCATTTTAGTCTCCTTTAAATTTTCATGCCGACTGCTGCAACTCATCTACAACGGCTGAGAGGGTCCGTTTTTTGACTCATTGCAACCTAGCCACATTTTTCTACCCAATAATTGTAACATAAAGATAGTTAAAAATCAAGTCTTTTTTTAAAAAAATTAAATATTTTTTCAAAGCTATTGACAAACTATATTTCATATGATATACTTGTAAAGCGAATTGCTTTACAGTTTCGCTTGGAGGAAGCTCATTATGTTTGAAAAAAATATGCGCTACGCTTTTTTGCTTGACGCATACGGCGCTGTTCTCGACGAGCATGCAAGAACAATAATGACAGCATACTACGAGGATGATTTTTCGCTAGCTGAAATAGCCGAGGGCGAAGGCATCTCCAGACAGGGTGTACGTCATATCATTAAAAAAAGCGAAGAACAGCTTGATTTTATGGAATCCAAGCTTAAGCTTTCCGAACATTATTCGGCGCTTGACGAGTTTTATAAAGAGCTTTCGGTTATTGCAGATAATATGGCTTTATCCGTCGATAGCAAAGCTAAAACCTATGCCGATAAGATATACGCTCTCCTAAAAAATATCAAGCAATAAGCAAGAAAATAAGCTACGGAGGTCAATATGTTCCAAGGTCTTACGGAAAAATTGGCTAACGCCTTTAAAAAATTCAGAAGCAAAGGTAAACTTACCGCCGCCGACGTTAAGGAAGGTATGCGTGAAGTAAAGCTTGCGCTTCTTGAGGCCGACGTTAATTTCAAGGTAGTTAAGGAATTTGTTAATTCTGTTACGGAGCGCGCGGTAGGAACTGAAGTTCTTGAAAGTCTTTTGCCCGCGCAGCAGATAGTTAAAATAGTAAACGAAGAGCTCGTAAGTCTTATGGGCGGCGAGACTCCGAAAATAAATATCAGTCCCAAGCCCCCTACCGTTATTATGATGGTAGGTCTGCAGGGTGCAGGTAAAACAACTCACGCAGGTAAGATTGCAAATATGTACAAGGGCAAGGGCAAAAATCCCCTTCTCGTTGCCTGCGACGTGTACAGACCTGCAGCCATCGATCAGTTGAAAATAGTCGGCGAATCGGTCGGTGTACCCGTTTTCTCAATGGGAGCAAAAATCTCCCCCGTTGATATAGCAAAGGCGGGAGTTGAGCATGCAAAAAAGAATGGGCACGATATGGTGCTCGTTGATACCGCAGGTAGACTTCATATTGATGAAGAACTTATGGCGGAGCTTGTTAAAATCAAGGAAAACGTTGAGCCTGCAGAAATACTCCTAGTAGTTGACGCTATGACTGGTCAGGATGCGGTAAACGTTGCAAAGGCGTTCAACGATCTTCTTGATATAACGGGTGTTGTTCTTACAAAAATTGACGGAGATACAAGAGGCGGTGCCGCACTTTCCGTTAAATATATTACAGGTAAGCCCATCAAGTTCATCGGAACAGGTGAAAAGATGGACGCACTTGAGCTGTTCCACCCCGATAGAATGGCTTCAAGAATTCTCGGCATGGGCGATATTCTTTCTCTTATAGAAAAGGCTGAGGCTGCATTTGACGAGAAGAATGCAAAAGAGCTTGAAAAGAAGATGCGCGAGCAAACCTTTACACTTGACGACTTCCTTGAGCAGATGAGAAGTCTTAAGAAAATGGGTAACCTCGAGCAGATTCTCGGTATGATGCCCGGTGTTAAGCAAAGTCAGATAAAGGATGCCAAGATAGATGAAAATCAGATGACTCACATTGAGGCTATTATCCTTTCTATGACAAAGAATGAGCGCAACAAGCCCGAAACCATCAACGGCTCCCGCAGAAAGCGTATTGCTGACGGCTCGGGAACGACTGTCGAAGAGGTTAATAAGCTTCTCAAGCAATTCGAGCAGATGAAAAAGATGATGAAGCAATTTTCGGGTGGTATGGGTAAGCGTCGCTTCGGCGGACTTAAGCTTCCCTTTTAATTAGGTTATTTTTTAATAAAATAAAATACAAACATTCATTTTTTGGAGGAAAAAACAATGGCAGTAAAAATCAGACTTAAAAGACTTGGAGCTAAGAAGTCTCCCTTCTACCGTGTTGTAGTTGCAGACGAGAGATCTCCCCGTGACGGTAAGTTCATCGAAGAAATAGGTTACTATAACCCCCTTACCGATCCCGCTGACATTAAGATTGACGCAGAAAAGGCTACTAAGTGGCTTAATAACGGTGCTCAGCCTACAGATACCGTTAGAGCTCTTCTTAAGAAGTCCGAAATCATTAAGTAATTCAACTAAATCGGAAGGAACGTTTCTTTTAGAAACAAGGATAAAGCATGGAGCTTAAGCAGGTACTTACAGATATTGCGCGTGCTATCGTGGACACTCCCGACGCTGTTAACGTTATCGAAAACGTTGACGGTGATAACGTTGTGCTTACTCTTGTTGTTGCGGAAGATGATACCGGTATGGTAATCGGACGTCACGGTAAGATAGCTAAGGCAATCCGCCAGGTTATGAAAGCCGCTGCAAATACGTGCGGAAAACACGTAACTGTAGAAATCAAATAAGACATAAGTCAGGCATATCTATGCCTGACTTTGTTTTTTTATTAAATAATAACAAAATATCACATAGATTTTTAAACAATTACAACAATCTTTTCTCAAAAAAATGACCGTTTTTGCAGAGGTTAAAATTATGAAAAAATATATTATGTCTCTTGACCAAGGTACTACAAGCTCAAGATGTATACTTTTCACTAAAGACGGCAACATAGTCAGTATGGTTCAAAGAGAATTTCCGCAGATATTTCCGAAAGAGGGCTGGGTTGAGCACGATCCGTTAACTATCTGGTCAACGCAGATAAGCGTCGCAACCGAGGCTCTCTATAAAATCGGCGCATCCTGGGACGAGATATACGGAATAGGTATAACGAATCAGCGAGAAACAACTATCGTATGGGACAAAATCACAGGTGAGCCCATATATAACGCTATCGTTTGGCAGTGCAGAAGAACTGCCGACTATTGCAAAACACTTGAGGAAAGCGGATACAGCGAGCTTGTAAAAGAAAAAACAGGGCTTCTTATAGACCCCTATTTTTCTGCTACAAAAATAAAATGGATACTTGATAACGTTGACGGCGCCAGAGAAAGAGCAAACCGAGGAGAGCTTGCTTTCGGAACTGTCGATACCTGGCTCATCTGGAAGCTTACGGGCGGCGCGGTTCACGCTACCGATTACAGCAATGCGTCAAGAACGATGTTATACAATATTAAAGATTTAGAATGGGATAACGAGCTTCTTGAAATAATGGGTATTCCCTCCTCTATGCTCCCCAACGTTAAACCGTCATCTTCCATTTTCGGATATACCGATAAAAGCCTTATCGGTGCGTCTGTAGCTATCGGCGGAGTAGCGGGAGACCAGCAAGCAGCGCTCTTCGGTCAATGCTGCTTTGATACAGGTGAGCTTAAAAACACATACGGAACGGGTGCGTTTCTCCTTATGAACACCGGCAATACTCCTCATATCACGAATAACGGACTTTTAACAACTATAGCTTGGGGACTTGATGGCAAGGTTTACTATGCTCTTGAGGGATCGGTATTCACATGCGGAGCGGCAATACAGTGGCTAAGAGACGGTATGAAGCTTATAGAATCCGCGCAAGACAGCGAATATTACGCTTCCAAGGTCAAGGATTCGGGCGGAGTTATGGTAGTTCCCGCATTTTCCGGACTTGGCGCACCCTGGTGGGATCCTTATGCGAGAGGAATTATAATAGGTATAACGAGAGCCACTAATAAATATCATATAATACGCGCTACGCTTGAATCAATGGCTTATCAGACGTCCGACGTTATTGACCTTATGGAAAGAACCGTAGGCAGAAAAATCAGTAAGCTTAAAGTTGACGGCGGCGCGTCGTCGAATAATCTTCTTATGTCATTCCAATCGGATATACTGGGAGTTGACATTGAGCGTCCCTCCTGCATTGAAACTACTGCTCTCGGAGCTGCATACCTTGCCGGTCTTTCTCTCGGAGTATACTCATCGATTGATGATATAAAGAAAAATATGAAGGCTGAAAAGATTTTTTCACCCGTAAAAGATGACGAATGGAGAAAAGAGAAAAACAAGATATGGAGACGCGCTGTTGAGCGCTCTCTGCTCTGGCAGGACTAACAAAAACAAAGGCTGAGTCACCAAAAAGCTTAAGACTCAGCCTCTATTTTTTAAAAGTTAAACTCCTGCTCCGGGATTAATGCTATTGATAATACCCGCGAAGTCCACAAGTCCTGCGAGCACAAGAACTGCAACAACTGCGCCAAGCACTAAAGCTATCAAGAATTCTACGAAATACATTCTTGCAAAGCCGCGACGGCAGATATTCTTATCGCTTACAGCTCCCCAGATAAGACAAATCCATCCAATTACGGGAATTGCGTAAAGGATCGTATGCCAGAAGTAACCCCACGCTCCCATAGGACGATATTTTTTGGGTAATCTGCGAATTTCAGCCTTTTCAAACTGTGTCATAATAATTCCTCCCTGAAATTATATTTTATATTTTATATTTAAATTTTTGTTTTCAAATAAGTAATCCGAAAGCTTAACAAAGTATTCAGTGCTAAGTCTTTCACCGCGCACGTCGGAAGGGTATCCAAGCGAAGTTAAAGCCCGCGCTATAATCTCCTTATCAAATCCAAGCTTTGCAGAAAGAGCGTTTTGCAAAGTTTTCCTTCTCATTTCAAATGCTGCCTTGATAGTATTTCTGAAAAGCTTTTCGTCAAGCGGTTTAAAAATCGGCTCTTTATATAAGTCGATACGAACTACCGCACTGTCTACCTTCGGAGCAGGTAAAAAGCATCCCGCAGAAACCTTAAATAACTTTTTGGCAGTACCGTAAAACCCGAGAATTGCGGTTATTGCACCGTAATCCGAGCTTCCTGCTTTTGCCACAAGTCTCGATGCGACCTCATTTTGCACCATAACGGTAATTGAAGAAAATTTCACTCCCGATTCAAGCAAATACATCAATATCGGAGTTGTTATATAATACGGAAGATTTGCACATACCGAAACCGGCATTCCGTCACCGTATTCGGAAACGAGATTGTGAATATCAATTTTCATTACATCCTCGTTTATAACGGTTACGTTGTCAAACTCCGAAAGCGTCTTATCAAGAATAGGTATCAATCCCCTATCAATTTCTATTGCGACAACCTTGCGGTATCTTGAAGCCAATTCAGCGGTAAGACAGCCTATTCCCGGGCCGATTTCAATTATAAGACTTTCCTTTTCATCGGTGCACATATCTGCAATATCTTCGGGAATTATTCTGTTAATGAGAAAATTCTGACCGTATTCTTTTCTGAACGTAATTCCCGCATCTGCCATCAGAGATTTGATAACAGAAATATTGCATAAATCCATAAATACTCCAAAAAAAATTCAATTTACTATTGACAAACTTAGAAGAAAATGATAAAATAAATGACGTGCTGGTGTGGCTCAGTTGGTAGAGCAGTTGATTCGTAATCAACAGGTCACCGGTTCAAGTCCGGTCACCAGCTCCATTAAAAGAGAGGAAGTAATTTCTCTCTTTTTTTATTTGCTTCAGTCTATGTATAATTCCGAATCAAGCAGTAATATATCTGCGGTTTTACGTCTTAAAGCAAATAGAATTTATCGTAAATTAAATTTTACAAAAAATACTTCGTATAAATTATACAATATATATTTACAAAAATCAAGTAAGATATTAACAATTTTGAAAAATAATTACTTAAAATTTAAAGGGCAAAAATATCAGAACGAAAAACTGATACTTCTGCCCTTTAAATTTCATTTGTTTTTATGGGTAATCAATACGTATTGTTTATTTTATTTTGGTTTATATTTATTTTCTCCGTTTATATTTGCTTGATTATTTAAGTTTTTTTATTACACGTCTGAATACGTCAAACGGTATAACCGTCGATGCGAGAAGTATAACGTTAAGAAGTTCTCTGAACGTTAAAGGTACACTTCTGAATACGTCCCCGCCGAAATATATCATCACTATTTGCATTACCACTATTGCAGACATTATCAGCAAAAACGGCTTGTTTTTTGAGATATTCGAAAACAGTGACATTCTCTCGGAACGGGCATTAAAGCAATTAAAAATACCTGCAAACACAAATAGCGCATAAAATCCCGTCATAAAGCACAAATCATTTTCAGCAGTTCTGAAAAGCGACTCAAAAAAGCCTACTTTCAGGAATAAAAAGCAAAGCAACAGCGTGTACCCGCCCGTTACTATAATTTGCTGAAGCATATCACGGGAGAGAATTTTTTCATTTCTCGGGTTTGGATTTTCCAGCATATAATAATCAAGCGGAGCTTCTCCGGCAAACGCAAGACCGCCGAGCGTATCCATTATAATGTTTATCCACAGCATTTGTATTATCGTAATAGGATTCTCAATGCCGATAAACTGACCGATAAGAGAGATTCCGCAAGCGGCAAGATTCATCATTAGTTGAAATACTATAAACTTTCTTATCGATTTAAATATTGTTCTGCCGTAAAGAACCGTTTTCGTTATTGCAGTGAAGCTGTTGTCAAGTATTATAATATCCCCTGCGCCCTTTGCTATATCGGTTCCGCTTCCCATCGCAAATCCAACGTCTGCAAGCTTTAACGAGGGTGCATCGTTAATACCGTCACCCGTCATTCCAACTACTGCGCCAAGCTCCTGTGCCAGTCTGACAAGTCTGCTTTTATCTCTCGGCAATGCCCTCGCAACTACAGAAAGGTGCGGTATTATTTTCATAAGCTCCTCATCTGAGAGCAAATCCATTTCATCGTGAGTTATAACGCTTTCTTTTAACTCGATACGCAAAATACCGCACTCTTTTGCTATTGCAACCGCAGTTTCCTTGCCGTCGCCCGTTATCATAACCACTCGCACACCGGCATTCTGAATTTTCAACACAGATTCTTTTACTCCGCTTCGAATTTTATCTTTGAGTATAGCAAATGCAATAAATATTTTTTCATTACCGCGCTTAGCAACGACCGCTATAACTCTTTCTCCCGAAGATGCAGTTTCTCTGTATTTTCTGTATATCGACGTACTGTCAAAATGAATTTGACTTCCGTTTTCACAGAGTGATTTAACGCAACCGGAAAGAACCACCTCAGGAGCGCCCCTTATTATCTCAACACCGCTTGCCATCGTTACCGAGGAATACTTCCTGTCGCTTGAAAATGGAGTTTTTGACGTTACAGCTCCGCAAGTGATGCTTTCTGAACCGAAATACTCGATAAAAGCTCTATCGGTACTGTTTCCGCCTGCCGAGCTGTAAATACCTGAGCTTCCTTCTATAGCACTTATATAAAGACTTGTATAAACCTCTTTGTTCTTTTTTAGTTGATTTATGCTTTTGTATATTCCGTCGCAAGTTATTACCCTTTCAAGTGTTGTTTTACCTGTAGTTAAAGTTCCTGTTTTATCGGTAAAAAGCATATTCATAGAGCCTGCGGTTTCTATACCTACAAGTTTTTTCACCATAACCTTATCGTCTATCATACGCTTCATATTTGCCGACAGAACAACGGTTATCATCATTGGAAGCCCCTCGGGAACCGCAACGACTATTACCGTTATCATAAGTGTCAGAGCATGCGTTAAGGTAGTTACACTGTATTTTATATCCTTAAACGATGCTACGATATTTTCGATATTATAGCCGTTTTCTACGACAAATGCAAAGAAAAGGTAGGTTAATCCTACCAAAGCCGCCATAAAATAACCAAGACGGCTTATTTGAGTAGCCAGGTGCGAAAGCTTATGCTTCAAGGGGCTTTCGCGCGTCTCTATCTGCACGTCCTTTGCAACCATTCCGTAGTAGGTATCTTTGCCTACGTGGGTGACCTTTATTATTCCCTCACCGTCTGTTACAACCGAGCCTCGAAATACCTCTGTTTCCGAAGAAAAATCTCCTTTTTTACTCTTTCCTCCCTTGAATTTCAAAGCTTCTCTGCTCTCGCCGTTAAGTGCCGATTGATCTACGTGTAATTTTCCGTATATAATTTCACCGTCTGCAGGAACAACCTCACCGCTTGATATATACACGATATCTCCGACAACTATTTCCGATATATGTATTTCACGACGCTCTGTCCCTCGCAAAACTCTTACGGTTATATTACTGTTTTCAGCTTCCATTTTTGCAAAAGCCTTCTCGCTTCCGTATTCGGATACGGTAGAAACTGTTGTAGCAATCATAACCGCAGCAATTATTCCGCCAATCTCCCACCAATTACAAGAACCAAACGTAAATATTACTTCTATAACTACTGCAATAAGCAGAACTTTGATTATTGGATCGGACAAGTTTTCGAAAAATTTACCTATAAACCCCTTCGTTTTTTCTTTAGTAAGCGAATTATCACCGCTTTTTTCACGCGATAACAGTACTTCACTATCCGTCAACCCTCTGATTTCTTTCAGCATTATTTCCTCCAAAAGCGTTTTTTAAATTATATGCTGAAATAATATTTAAAATGAGATAATTTATACGACTTTTGCATTTAGGTATAATAAAGCAAAAAACGAGGTAGATTACAATTACTATCTCGTTTTTATTTAATTTTATTGAATTTTTGATGCAGGAGCGTCTATTCGGAAATTTCAAGCTTTTCTCTTTCAGAGTCAAGCACTTTAATCAGTTCTTTATCCTCTACTAAGGTTAACTTTTGGAAATTTTTATCGGTATGTAAGACGTAATAATTAAATTTGCATACCCTGATGTCAACTAAGAACTCAATTTCTATAAACACTTCTCCGTTATGCGTTATCTGAGCTAATTGTTCGCATAGAAAATCTTCATCGCTATCGTTAGTTAATATAAGTCTTTGTTCCTTTAAGCTGTCCTTTTTGCTTATCACTATTTCGGAAGCTTTTGAAACTAACGTTTTTATCTTAAAAAGGTCTCTCATTTTCAGAACGTCTTCTCTGAAGAAATCTATTCCGAGCGCTTTTTCAAACTCTAAAATCTCGCGCTTTGCTTCGTATATAAAACGCTGCCCTGCATCAAGTCCAAGCTTTGCTATTATTTCTTTTTCAAGCTCTGAGTATTCGGCGATTGCAATAACCGAATCAATATGGTTCATAAGTCCGTCCTGCCAGCCGAATTCGATAAAGCTTTGTTTTCTCAGCCAAAGCTCTCTGAATTCTTTAATGAGTCTTAAAAGCATTGTATCAGAACCAACTATTATTTCCGCATTTGACTTTAGCTTACCCGTATTTTTATCTATAAGACGCTCTACGTCTGAGCAAAGAGAATCCCTCTTTTTCAGTTCCTCGTTTACACGCTTCCGCAACTCCTCGTAATCCTTGGAAACGGCTTCGTATTTATCACTCATTTCCACCGTCATCAAGCATTTTTTTAAAGCGTCCGAATATTTTTTTCTAAAGCTTTCACATAAAGACATCAGAACCTCCAAAAAACGCAACAAACGGCATTCAAGTCAACTAACCTGCCTTTGTTGCGCTTTCTATTTGTTTTGAAAAATCTAAGTAAACCCGCATAGGCCGTGTACGGCAAAAGTTTAACCCTGTTCGTACAGGTGGGTGCCCTCTCGGTTACTTTGCGCTTCCAACGTCCGTTAAAAAGAGGTTATAAAAACAGTCTTTTTACGGGAGGCCTGCATCCCGATAACCGAAGCCCGGGCTCCCCGGCAATGTGTGTAGGTCCAAATATGCCATATCACGCACCCCGCAGGAAATTATTTGAAATTATTCTTCGTCGTAATCAACTTCGCTGAATAAAAGATCGTTGAAATAATCCTCTACCTTATCAAACACGTCATCATCCTCTATAGTTTCAAGAATTACGTTCTCGCCGTCCTCACGGTATTCAAGAATAACGTATTCATCGCTCTCCTCGTTAGCGGGAACAAGCGCAAAATAGTTCTTACCGTCAACCGAGCCCTGAGCTATTACCTCAAAATCTTTTTCCTCATTAGTTTCCTCATCGGTAAGAGTTATGATCCAAGGTTCATTTTCATCTACGTTTAAGTTTTTATTTTCTTCCATCGTTTGTCTCCATTCTATGTAGTTCTGAATTTATTATAATCAAGCCCCCGTTTTTTGTCAAGAGGAAATTCAAAGCAGTTCAGCCAAAATTGTATTGCTTATATAAAATCCCTTTCCCGTAAAGGAAAGTCTTCCGTCAGAAATTTTCATAAATCCTGCGGAAATATAAGTTTGCAGCAATTTCTCTTTACCTTTGGCAAATTTTTCACCAAATAAAACTCCGTATTCCCGAAGTGATATTCCCTCGGAAAGTCTTAAACCAAGCATTGCATACTCGAATTTATCAATACCTACGGTCTCGTTTTCTTCTTTACGGTATTTTGCGCCAAAGCCGTCAAAGTATTCATCAAAGTTATCTGTATTAAAGTACCGTTTTCCGTTAAAATATGAATGCGCCGCAAGTCCTACTCCGATATACTCCTCATCGCGCCAATATTTCAAATTATGCTTTGACTTAGAGTCTACTTTGGCATAATTCGAAATTTCGTAATGCTCATAGCCTGAATCCGTGAGCATTTTTTCAATCATAAGATACATACCGTACTCAGCATCTTCATCAGGCAAAAGAAGCAGATTTTTGTTTTTGTAAAAAGGCGTACCTTCTTCAATTATAAGCCCGTATGCAGATATATGGCTTGGTGAAAGCGAAATTATTTTTTCGAGAGTTTGTTTTAAACTTTCTTCCGTCTGCTCTGGTATTCCATACATCAAATCGATGTTAATATTATCAATTCCTGCGCTGCGTACCATACTGTAAGTGTTCTCGAAATCTTCGTACGTATGAATTCTGCCCAGAATTTTCATTTCATTTTCGTGAATTGATTGCAATCCGATGCTTATGCGGTTTACTCCTGATTTGACAAATACATCAAGTTTTTCATAAGTTACCGTAGCAGGATTTACCTCTACTGAAAATTCTGATTTTTCTGCTATATCAAAGCTTTCGTGTATGGCATCTGATATTTTCTTAAAAAGCTCCGCGCTTAACACCGACGGAGTGCCGCCGCCAAAAAAGACGGTATCTATTTTAGTTCTCGGTGTTTTTTTGTAGCTTTGTATTTCGGAAATCAAACTATCGGCATATTTAAGAATCTTTTTTTCGTCGTAAGATACCGAACAGAAATCGCAATAATTGCACTTTCTTAAACAAAAAGGAATATGAACGTAAAGTCCTATAGGCTTAGTTTCCATCGTCCAGCTTAAGAACTGCCATAAATGCTTCGGGCGTAACTTCTACGCTGCCGAGCTTACGCATTTTCTTTTTACCCTCTTTCTGTTTTTCAAGAAGCTTTTTCTTTCTGGTAATATCACCGCCGTAACACTTTGCAAGAACGTCCTTACGCATTGCTTTAACGGTTTCTCTTGCGATAATCTTTGAGCCTATTGCCGCTTGAATCGGAATTTCAAAGAGCTGACGCGGAATATTTTCCTTAAGCTTCTCCGCTATTTTTCTTGCTCTTGAATACGCCCTATCCTCGAACACGATAAACGAAAGAGCGTCTACAATCTCGCCGTTAAGCATAAAATCAAGCTTCACGAGCTTAGAGGGCTGATATGCTTTAAGCTCATAATCGAGAGACGCATATCCTTTTGATCTGCTCTTAAGAGCATCAAAGAAATCATAAATTATCTCGTTGAGGGGCATATCGTAATGAATCTCAACTCGCTCGGTGTCAATATATTTCATATCTATGAAATTGCCGCGTCTGTCCTGACAGAGATCCATAATACCGCCGATATATTCAGAGGGAGAAATTATAGATGCCTTCATAATCGGCTCGTACGCCGTATCTATCTCGTCGGGTGACGGGAATTTCGAGGGGTTATCTATAAGAATTTCCTCTCCGTTCTTAAGAAGAACTTTATAAATTACAGACGGAGCGGTAGTTATTAAGTCGAGATTAAACTCACGTTCGAGTCTCTCCTCTATTATTTCCATATGCAGAAGCCCTAAGAATCCGCATCTGAATCCAAATCCGAGAGCTACGGAAGTTTCGGGTTCAAATATAAGCGCCGCGTCGTTAAGCTGGAGCTTTTCAAGTGCTTCTCTTAAATCACCGTATCTTGCTCCGTCGGCAGGATAAATACCCGAATATACCATAGGATGAACCTCGCGGAAGCCGTCAAGCGGCTCATTTGCGGGATTTTGAACGCTAGTAACCGTATCTCCCACCTTAGTATCGCTGATAGTTTTTATAGCCGCAGTAAAATATCCAACGTCTCCTGCAGAAAGCGAATCGCACTTCTTAAGGCCGAAAGGCTGCATAGTTCCAACCTCGCAAACGTCAAACTCAACGTTTGCAGACATAAGCTTAACCTTATCTCCGGCTTTGACAGTACCATCAAACAGGCGCATATATACTACAACGCCAAGATATGGATCGTAGTGCGAATCGAAAATAAGTGCCTTGAGGGGAGCATTCGGATCTCCTTCGGGTGCGGGGATATCGGTAATTATCTTTTCGAGAACGTCCTCTATATTTATTCCGTTTTTAGCGGAAATTGCAGGACAGTCCTCCGCGGGAATGCCTATAATATCCTCTATCTCGCGTCTTGAGCCTTCGATATCCGCGCTTGCGAGGTCGATTTTATTTATTACCGGCAGAATTTCAAGATTATTATCTATAGCAAGATATGCATTTGCAAGAGTCTGAGCTTCAACTCCCTGAGTAGCGTCAACGACGAGTAAAGCGCCCTCGCACGCCTTCAGAGAACGTGAGACCTCATATCCAAAGTCTACGTGGCCGGGGGTATCTATTAAGTTAAACTCATAACTGTCACCGGCTTTTGACGTGTAATTCAGCTTTACAGCGCGTGCCTTGATAGTAATTCCTCTTTCTCTTTCAAGGTCCATATTATCAAGAAGCTGCTCCTCCATATCACGCACTGCTACAGTACGCGTTTTTTCAAGGATTCTGTCTGCTAAAGTAGATTTACCGTGGGCGATATGAGCGATAATAGAAAAGTTTCTGATGTGATTTTGTTTTTCGGTCACTTTTTCATACCATTCCGTATATATATTTAAACTTCCGATATCTTTCCTGCGTCAAGCGCATATTCTTCAAGCTTATGTTTAAGCGAATCTTCATCATTTGCGTGTGCAAGAAGATATATTTTGATTTTAGGCTCTGTTCCGGAAGGACGAACTACTATTTTATCCTCATTATCAAGAACGTAGTATAAAACATCAGTAGGCTCAAGTTCCATTTTCTTTGACGTATTATCCGAAAGATTTTTGATTACGCCCGATTCATAATCGCGCGCTTCAACAACCTTTGCGCCACCAAATCTTTCGGGAATATTATCACGAAGCGACTTCATAACCCTTTTGCGCTTCTCTATTCCGTCAAGTCCTTCCATATAAATATCTATAGTACGCTCTCTAAAGTATCCGTATGTTTTATAAAGTACATCGAGAGCATCAATTAAGGTAAGATTTTTAAGCTTGTAATAAGCTGTCATCTCAAGAATCATCATAGATGCTCCAACAGCATCCTTATCTCTTGCATATGAACCCAAAAGATAACCGTAGCTTTCTTCAAAGCCAAGAAGGAAGGACTTATCCTTTCCTTTTGCTTCATATGCTTTAACAACCTCGCCTATGAATTTAAAGCCTGTGTAAACGTCGTAAAGCTTAACTCCGTTAGTTTCGGCGATTTTATATGCCATATCGGTAGATACTATACTCTTTACGGCAAAAGCATCGGCATCAAGCACACCAAGCGCTCTCTTTTGCGATATAACGTAATCGAGCAAAAGCGCGCCCATTTGGTTACCGCTTATCGTTCTGAAAGCACCGTCTTTTCCTCTTGCCATAACTCCTACGCGGTCAGAATCAGGATCG
The DNA here is from genome assembly GCA_045578385.1 of Eubacteriales bacterium. Classification (GTDB taxonomy): domain Bacteria; phylum Bacillota; class Clostridia; order Oscillospirales; family CAG-272; genus UBA1740. Next base: position 32,319 of record JAZNKD010000038.1, read on the forward strand.
GTTGCTATAACCAAATCCGAGCCTACCTCGTCAGCTATTTTAATACCATCTGCGAAAACGTCGGGATATTCGGGATTCGGTTTCTTTACCGTGGGGAAGTTTCCGTCGGGCGTCATCTGAGAATCAACCGTATAAAGATGCTTAAGTCCCATTTCCTTGAAGACTGCCGGGACAAGCTTATATCCTGCTCCGTGAAGAGGAGAATACACTACCCGAAGCTCATCGGAAACTTTCTTTACAAGCTCCGAATTTATCGAAGTTGCAAGAACTGCATCGATATAATGCTTATCAAAGCTTTCATTAAGCACAGTTATAACGCCGGACTTTACGCCATCCTCAAAATAATCTGTACCGGACATATCAAGAACGTCGAAGCGCGCAAGCTCTGATGAAACTATACCTGCCTGCTCCGGATTTATCTGAGCGCCGTCCTCCCAATAAGCCTTATATCCATTATATTCTTTGGGATTATGAGAAGCCGTAATATTGATTCCCGCCATTGCTCCGAAATATCTTACTGCGAAAGAAAGCTCCGGCGTAGGACGCAAAGAATCGAAAATATAAACCTTTATCCCCTCAGATGCGAGAACAGATGCGCTGACACGCGCAAATACGTCCGAATAGTTTCTTGAATCAAAGGCTATTGCAACGCCTCTTTTCTCGCCGCCTGCTTTTTTAATGAGCGCAGCGATTCCCCTGGTTACCTGAGCTACGGTAAAGCGGTTCATACAACCGATTCCCATATACATCGTAGAACGCAAGCCTGCGGTTCCGAATGACATAGGCTCGGAAAAACGAAGCGCTTTAACGTCTTCAAGGTCTTTTATTGCGATAAGCTCCTGCCTTTCGTCGTTTGTTAAGATTTTAGAGTTAAGCCATCTTTCATACTCTTTGTTGTAGTTCATAAAAATTACTTTCCATCCTTTCGGTAAAATTAGTACTGAAAATAAATTATTCGGCCGAAGCGATTGCAGCTTCGATAGCTTTTGCAAGCTGATCGGGACAAGAAGTAGGCTTGAATCCGCACTTTATTCCCTTGAGTCTTTCAACTACGTCTTCGGTCTTCATTCCGATAACCAATGAAGCAACTCCAAGCGTATTTCCCGCGCACCCTCCAACGAATTTACAATCTGTTACCACGTCGTCTTCAATATCAAGAATTACCATTTTTGAACAAGTTCCGCTCGTTTTGTATTCTATGTGCTTTTTCATAAAAATACCCTCCTTGTTATTCAATATTTTTATATATACCAACGGGAATATAGGATCCCGCAAATATATTCAAATATGTAAGAAAATCCGCAAAGGATTTGCTTCCGTCTTTTAAAATCAAAGTATAGTTTATTTCTCCGTCTGCTGAAAAATCAACGGTTGTATCAACGCTAAACACAGATATCGAGAGATACTCTGCTGCAGAGATAAGCTCACCTAGTGTTATCGGGGCAGCTTTACTGATACTTATTTCAAGATACCTATCCGTTGCGTTATCTCTTGGCGGAATAACAAATCCGCGCCCCACGAGCACGTACTTCATATCGGCGTTGCCCTCGAAACCAAATACAGGAGTTATCGCAACAATCTTGAGATCGAGTGACGAGATAAGCGAGGAAATAGTGTTAATACGCGCGCCCTTTTCTTCGAAAGGCAGAATACAGTAACCGACCTTTCCTTCGGAAACTCTGAGGCAGGCTTCCTTGAAGCTATCGGAATAAACGATTCTGGGATCGGAAAATTCCTGCGAAAAAACATCAAACGCCTCATCGGAAAGCGAGTTTTTTACATAAGTAAAGGTTTCTGCGATTTTCATAACGGGAAGGTAATCTCTTTCGCTTACGTGAATACCCATCTCTCCAAGCTTTTCATTCAGAAGCGAAGCAAAAATTGCTTTATTAAGATTTGAAACACCCGAAATAAAGTTTTTTGAATTTAACGTTGACAGCTCTCCGTTTTCATCGTCCGAAAGCGTTCTTGTTAGATACATTTCCTCAGCAAGAAGCGACGTCGCCTCATTAACCGTAACGCCGTCCTTATTAATCGCAGCTATATCAGAAGCCACCTGCGATGCCGCAAAACTTAATTCACAAGCGGAAAGCTCGTGCAAATTTCCCATATCGCGAAGTATACCGTCAATATTTGAAAGGGTCGTACTATTCAATTCAAAGATTGTTTCACCTTGCATTTCCTATACCCCGATCTCCCCGAGTAATTTGAGCCTTATACTTTCAATCTAAAACTAATAAGCACTATATCACTATAAATTATACAATAAATCTTTTTAAAAAACAATAGCGTTTTTATAATTTATCCATTTTTTTAAAAAAAGATATTGATTTTTCTGACAGCCTATGATATAATATACAGCGTTGCAGAGTATATGCCGGTGTGGTGGAATTGGCAGACGCCCGGGACTCAAAATCCCGTGTTCGCAAGGACGTGCGGGTTCGACCCCCGCCACCGGCACCAAAAAAGTCGTATCGATATGGTGTGTACGCAATGGACAGTGTTAGATTATAACATTATCTACCTACAGGGAAATGACAGAGAACGTAAACCGTTCTCTGTCATTTTTTCTTGCCCCAGCACTGCATTTATGTACACAAATACGAAATGGTGAATTGAAGCCGTATGGCTTCATAATTTAAAATCTGCCAATTCCATAAGATGAATTGCCATATTATTCAATGCCACAGACAATTCATGCGCAACAGGCGCAGCTCGCGGCGTAATCCAATACACGCCCATAAGGGCAATTCATTGCTTTGTGCCATTAAGTACACAAAGCAATGGATACGGCTTTTTTATTGTAAAACTGTCTATTTTGCGAATATCTCCTGAAGCTCCCTATCCTTAATCGTTCCGTAGAGCATAATTGAAATCCCCCTTACGAGCTTTGCTTTGATGAGCCGTTAATTCTTTTAACTGCCCTCGCTACGTATCTTTCAATAAATTCCTGTTTTTTGAACTCGTCTTTATACATAAAAATGTCGAATATTATAAGACATATCGGAACTACGTTAAAGCCCTGATTAATTATGCACATAGCAACGAAAAAAGCGAACATAAGAAATAATAACGTGTGAAATATCGGAGCTGTCATAATAACTCCTTTAAACTCCGTATATCCGTTCTTTTCCACTATTTTTCCGTGAAGCTTAGTTCCATCGATAAAGGCATTATCCTTTGTTGTTCCGCCGATAAATTCGCAGCTTATTTTAATCTTTTCTCCGTTTGACGAAACGTGCATATGCGGAGCTCCTTTTTTATGAGAGCAATTACAGAATTTATTTACTTTCTCATTATCTGACAGTAAATCTATAAGCTCCTCACGCGGAGCGTTTACTCTATATTTAAAAGCTTTCATTTTCTCGTCAATCCATACAAATATAAATGATAATCCGAAGTCTCGGAATTACGGCGCCTTAAATTCCCTCTATATGCCCTGCGTGAAATACGTATATACGTTTAGTGCTTAAGCTCTATAACGGTAACGCCTGCATCACCGTCTCCGTATTCTGCATGCTTATAGGACTTAATGCGTTTATCCTGCTTAAAATATTTCCAAAGTGCAGCCCGCAAAGCGCCCGTTCCCTTACCGTGAATAATTCTTACGGACGGAACGTTTGCAAGAATTGCGTCATCAAGATATTTATCAACGACAAACCAAGCGTCGTCGCCAATCATTCCCCTAACGTCAACCTCTATTCTAAATTCGGAAACTATGGATTTTTTCACCTTTCCCTCGCCGGCTGCAAGCGGCTTTTTCTTTTCCTTGAATTTAGTATTGCCGTCGATAAGTCTGAGCTTATCCTCGGTTACCTTTGTCTTGAGTATACCTGCAGTAACCGATATCAAGCCTTTTTTATCGGCAAGTGCCGTTACAGTACCCTCGGTACCGACGGTTGTAACGTAGACCTTATCTCCCACCTTCAAGGGACGCGGCAGATTATAATCTTCATCTAAAGATATAACCTTAACGTCGATTCCCGAGTACATATCCTCGCACTCGCGCAGACTTTCGCGCACCTTTTCTCTGGCTTCAAGCATAAGCCTATCTCTTATTTCTTTATCCTCAGCTTTCTTAACTTCTTCAAGCTGCCTGAATATAAACTCACTTGAAGCTCTAGCACTGTCCAAAATCTGCCTAGCTTTAAGTAGTGTTTTTTGAGTTTCGTCCTCGCTCTTGGCAATTCTTCTTTTCAACTCCTCCTCGGAAGTCTGTTTGAAGGCTTCATAGTCGGAGCGCATTTTTTCAGCTTCTTCACGAGCCTCTTCCATTTTCATTCTGTCGGTATCAAGTCTCTCGATAACGTCCTCGAAGCGTTTATTTTCACGAGCTATAAGCTCGCCTGCGCGCTCTATTACGTCTTTTGACAAGCCGAGCTTCTCTGATATTGCAAATGCGTTGGATTTTCCGGGTGTACCGATAACAAGCTTATACGTAGGTCTTAAGGTATCTATATTAAATTCGCAGGAAGCATTCTGCACACGGGGTGTATCCAACGCGTATGCTTTAAGCTCTGCGTAATGCGTTGTTGCCAGCGTCATAGCGCCAAGCTTCTGAGTCCTTTCAAGTATAGCTATAGCAAGTGCCGCGCCCTCGATAGGGTCGGTACCCGAGCCAAGCTCGTCAAAAAGAACCATAGTATGCGGCCCGAGATTTTCAAGAATATTTACTACGTTCACCATATGAGATGAGAATGTAGAAAGCGAAGCTTCTATGCTCTGCTCGTCCCCGATGTCAACGAGAATTCCCTCAAATACGCCTATTTCGGAAGTTTCTAGCGCGGGCACCTGAAGTCCCGATTGAGCCATAAGGGTAAGCAGACCGACGGTTTTTAAGCTTACGGTTTTACCACCCGTATTAGGTCCCGTTATTACAAGAGTATCATAACCGGAGCCAACAGAAACGTCTATCGGCACGACCTTGTCCTTATCAAGCAGTGGGTGACGCGCACGCTTTAAGTTAACACTTCTCTCGCGCGTTATTCTCGGCATCTCTGCTTTCATAGATATAGCCAATGAAGCGCAGGCAAAAATAAAGGCAATTTCGGTTATATTATGGTAATTAAGTGTAATAAGAGATGATGCATCGGCGCAATCCGCAGAAAGTGAAGCGAGTATTCTCTCTATTTCATATTTTTCCTTTGCGGCAAGGCTCTTTAGCTCGTTATTCGCATCAACTACAGCCATCGGCTCTACGAAAAGCGTAGCTCCCGTAGACGACGTATCGTGTACAAGACCCTTTATCTCGTTTCTGAATTCTGCTTTTACGGGCACAACGTATCTTCCGTTACGCATAGTAACAAGGTTTTCCTGAAGATACCTGAGCTTATTTCCGCCGATATAGCCTTGCAAAGTTTCTTTTATTTTATTATTTGCAATACGTATCTTGCGTCTGATATCGGCAAGCTCAGGGCTTGCCTCATCTGCTATCATATCCTCCGAAATGATAGATTTCTTTATTCTGTCCTCAAGGCTTCTTGAAACGAGTATTCTGTCAAAGAGTTCGTCGAGAGCAGTATCGAAAAGTTTATCTGTTTTTATATAATCCTGGAGCATTCTTGCGCTGTAAAGCAACGATGCTATATCAAGAAGCTCCTTAGGAGACAATACGGCTCCTTTATAAGCACGCTCAGCAGCAGGAGAAACGCTCTCCGGCGCACTGAACGGCGGATATCCCTTTGCATTTATAAGCCTTTTGGCATCATCCGTTCTTCTCTGACGTAAAAGAACAGTATCAAAATCATCTGTTGGCATCAGGGCAAGCGCCTTTGCCTTCGCTCCGTCCGTTGCTGCCATTTCGGAAAGAAGCGCCGTTATTTTATCATACTCCAAGGTTGAAAGTGTTTTTGCTGTAAAATACATCAGCGTTTAACCTCTTTATAAAATTCAAGTGATTTAAATGTTCTCTCAAGCTGATTCAGTAAATACTCCTCGGTCGCTTTAACGAGCAATTCCATATCCTCGTCCGATATATTGAATGCGAAAATTCTTTCAAGCGGACTGTGAATAAGATATCCGAGCGCGGTTTTTGCACCCTCGGACAGTATTTTTACTACGCGCCTTTCACCGTCGTCAAAATTTCCGCCGGTTTCTTTCATTATTCTGTCATGACAGGCGTAGCACTCTATATTCCCGTCCATTATATCAAAGAAGAAGTCTCCCCCGTGTTCTCCGCACTCTCGGCAGGCTAACACCTCGGGCATAAAGCCTATAATGGATACAGCTCTGATTTCAAATGCCGCCTTTATCTTTTCGAGTGAATATTTCTTTTCGGAAATCGCATAAAGCGAATTGAGCGCAAGTCTTAAAAGATCGCCCTCCGATTCTGCAGTCGTAACGTCCGAAAGAACCTCGACTATGTATCCCGCAAGACTTAATCCCTCTATCGAATCGCGCAATCCGAAAAAGCTCTCGATAAGGTTCGATTCGCGCACCCAATACTTGTCCCCTTTTTTGTAAAGCACCATCGACGAGTAGCAAAATTGCTGGGTAGCAGACATATTGCGGTTTTTCAGAGAGCGCGCGCCCTTAACAAGCGCGCTGACTGTTCCGAGCTCTTTAGTAAACACCGTTATAAGCCTATCCGCTTCGCCAAGGTTTACGCTTTTCAAAACAAGACCGGTAATTTCGGTAAGCATATCAGTCCTCTTTAAATCCAAGATTTGCTATATTAAAATCGCTCTCGCGCCAATTTTCTTTAACTCTTACGTAAAGGTCGAGAAATACTTTAGTATCGAGAAGCTGCTCTATATCCTCTCTCGCATAGCTTCCGATTCTCTTTATCGACGCTCCGTTTTTACCTATTATAATTCCTTTATGAGTGGCTTTTTCGCAATAAATCTCGGCTCTGATAGAAACCCGACCTTTCTTTTCCTTCCACTCCTCGATAACAACCGCAGTTCCGTGGGGTATCTCCTCATCAAGAGTGCGAAGAAGCTTCTCTCGTATAATCTCTGCAACCATCTGACGCTCAGGCTGGTCGGTAACTATCTCATCCGAGAAAAACCATACGCTCTCGTTAAGATAACGGCGGCACTCCTCTACAACTATATCAACACCCTTTCCGTTCTTTGCGGAAATCGGTATAACACTGTCAAAATCAAAAGCCGACGAATAAGCCTTTATTGTTTTTACGATATTTTCAGGCTGAACCGTGTCCACTTTATTTATAACGAGAACTGCTCCTACACCTTTTGCTTTGATGCCCTTTATGATATCAGCCTCAATATCGCCGACTTCTTCTCGCGCCTCAACTACCAATATTACTCCGTCAACGCCTCCTATGGTATCGTTCGTCGTCTTAACCATAAAATCGCCGAGCTTTGTTCTGGGCTTATGAAGTCCGGGAGTATCAAGGAAAACGAACTGCTCCTCACCAACCGTATGTATACCGGTGATTCTGTTTCTTGTGGTCTGAGGCTTCTTCGATACTATTGCTACCTTCTCTCCGATTATCGAGTTAAGAAGCGTCGATTTTCCTACGTTGGGACGTCCTACTATTGCTATAAATCCTGTTTTTGTCATTTATTTCTCCTTAAAAAATCGAGTCTATTATTTCCTTTTGAAACCTGCACTGAAGCTCGTCCTCTTCTTCGCTTCTCTCGTGGTCATACCCCAAAAGATGAAGCGTCGAATGAACTGAGAGGAAGCTTACCTCGCGTAAAAAGCTGTTTCCAAGCTCCTCCGCCTGCTCTTTAGCTCTCGGAACTGATATAACTATATCTCCGAGCGCCGCGCCAAGCTGACATTCCTCCGGGTCGAACTCTCCGTCCTCGTAAAGCGGAAACGACAAAACGTCCGTAGGTCTGTCAACCCCCCTGAATTTTTTGTTTAAGTTATGAATATGTTCCCGAGAGCAAAAAGTCACGGAAACCTCAGCAGGATATTTAAAACCTTCTCTTGCGAGCGTTTCAAATATCGCCTCTCTGACCGCAAGCTTTAATTCGTAATCTATCTCCGGAAATTTTTCGGTTGCGGAGAAATTTATATATAAATCGCGATGCATCATACTTCACCGTCCTTTTTTATATTTGCTCTGTACTTTTTTGCCGCCTGGTTCTTTTCGTACTTTTCGTATGCTCCTATTATTTTTCTTACAAGGTGATGACGGACTACGTCGCGCTCGGTAAACTTAAATATTGAAATCCCCTCTATGCCTTCAAGCACGGCAGTTGCAATCGAAAGTCCGCTCTTTTTTCCGAAAGGAAGGTCGGTCTGCGAGAGGTCACCGGTTACTACCGCTTTTGAATTAAAGCCAAGACGGGTAAGAAACATTTTCATCTGCTCGGGCGTGGTATTCTGAGCCTCATCGAGAATGATGAACGAGTCGTCAAGCGTTCTTCCGCGCATATACGCAAGAGGGGCAATTTCTATCGTGCCTCTTTCGATGTATTTCTGATAATTTTCCGCGCCCAGCATTTCAAAAAGCGAATCATAAAGCGGCCTCAGATAAGGATCTATCTTGCTTTGAAGATCTCCCGGTAAAAATCCGAGGCGCTCGCCCGCTTCGACGGCAGGTCTTGTAAGAATTATTCTGTTAACCGATTTATCTCTCAGCGCTTCAACCGCCATTGCTACGGCAAGGAAGGTCTTTCCCGTTCCTGCAGGACCTATACCCAGAACTACGGTATTCTTCTTTATTGCATCTATATACTTTTTCTGACCTATCGTCTTTGCTTTGATGGGCTTTCCTCTGTTCGTAACGCATATAACGTTACCCGTATGCCCCTCTGCCTCTCCGTCAAGCCCGTCGCGGACAAGGCTGATAACGTATTCTATGCTTTCCTGACTGATGCTCTCGCCATCTCCTATCATACGTTTAAGATATTCAAGGGTCCGCACGGCGAAATCCACGTTATCGTTCTCCCCCGTGACGACGACGGCATCGCCCGAATCTGAATCAGAGTTTCTGTTTGAGAGCTTGACGTCAAATGACTTTTCTATAAGCCTTGCATTAATATCAAAAGCACCGAAAAGTGCGGAGGTTGCTTCGCTTGATTGTGTCATTACTATTTTTTCAGCCATTTTATATCCTTTCGAACATCTTACTCATCTGTAAAAGAGCGCGTTTCTCCTATATTTTCAAGAACTGTAACGTACGAGGTCATTCTGTATCCGCGTTCTGTAAATTCTCCGTCGGTTCTGATTTTCATCAGCTCCGCTTCAGCAAGCCTGATAAATCTTAATTCGGCAAGCCTCAGCGATGCTATTGACATAAGCTCCGCATCGGTATAATTTTTTTGAACTTCCGTCTTTTCGGTTACGTATAACCTTTCCAAAACTATTGGTATACGGTACTTTCCGAAAAGCGTACATTCCTTTACATCTTCTATTATAGCACAACTGTTATCCAATTTTCCATATTTTTTAAAAATATTTATCGGCAATTTAAAAATTTTTATGCTTGCCTTATAAAGTTTCTCCTCTCCGTAAGCCATAACGGTCTCATTTCTCTCAATTTCTACAGTTATATCTTTAGCTACTCTGCCAAATACGTCTCCGTCTGCTCCCACGAATCCGCCGCCAAGCTCGTTTGGAATAATGCCAGATATAAGCAGCTCTCCCGCCTTTACGGTGTCCCCAACTTTAACGCAAGCCACTCCCGATCTTACCGTTATTTCTTCAATAACGGCATCGCAGGATGCTACGACGTTTGAAAATGCCGCTTTTTCCTCGCTCGGCTTGTATATTGCCTTTTCCTTGACCGTAACGTAAGCAACGTTGCCGCGTCTGTTTATATTTATCCACCCGATATTCTCCGAGACTTCAAGCAATCTCCCTTCCACTTCACCTAGCGAAAGTGAACGCCAAGTGTTTCCTGTTTCAAAGCCTACATCGGAAAGCTCATCCAAAATAATGGTATCGGATATTTTTTCATTACCCGTAATCCTTATATCCCATACGAAAAACGAGGTCAATACGTAAATAGCTGCAAGTAATATAAGCCCCGATATAATTCCGTATCTACGCTTGTTATTCAACAGTATTACGGGCAATCCTCCAGAGCGAACCGTAGTGTGTGAAATGTTTTTTAACGCATTTTCATATCGCTTTCTTTTGAAAAACGGAACGCGTAAAATTCCGTTTTCGGAAATCTTACCCGTCAGGCCGCGTCTTAGTAAAGCCGTGACAGCTTCCGCCCTTTCTTCGCCGCTTATCAAAACGTTTAAGTAACCGAAAATAAAATAGTACAGTTTCATCGGTTTCTCCTTGTCTCTTTGGCAGAAGAAAATTTTATTTCTTCAATTTCACCTTGAATTTGAACAGTTTTGTTCTCAAATACGCTGATTTCCAGCTTTTTCCCGCAAACAATCAGCAATTCCCGCTTTGTCAATAAATTTATTTCCGTATTTGAAAATTCTTTGATCGAAGCAATACCGATAAAGGTAACTGATAAGAAATTGCCCCTTCCGTCCGCCTCAATTCTGAAGCCGGGCAATACGCCTTTATGGGATATTGGTGTTTTTTCTTTTTTCTTTTTTTGTGTCATTCTTTTTACCTTCGTATCATATTTTCTACTACAAATATATGACTCGGGAGTGAAAAAATGACGAATAACACTTCAGAACTGCAATCAAAAAGCAGGGCCTTGATTTCAAAATCTTCAATAACCACTCTATTTACGTTACTTACTCTTGCGCTTACGTTTTCCCTTACGCTGTTTTTATCCGATAAAATTGCACATTCGGTGAAAAGCGGACTTTCACTCTGCGCTAACGTTATAATACCGTCGGTATTTCCTTTTATCGTTTTATCGGATTTTTTGTATTGTTTTATTAACTTTAGTTCGATAAATTGTTTAGGCGTATTTTTTGAGAAACTGTTTAAAGTAAACCGTTGCGGATTATATCCGTTTGTTCTTGGAATAATATGCGGATTCCCGCTCGGTGTCAAATGTGCATCGGAATTGTACATTGATGGAAAACTAACTAAAGACGAATGCGAAAGACTTATAGGCTTCTGCAATAATACCGGCCCTGCTTTTCTTGTTTGCGGGATAGGACTTGCCTTAAGGAAAAATATTTACGAGGGTTTTCTGCTCTACTTTGTTATGGTGCTGTCCGCAATTATTACGGGTATACTCTTTTCGATAAATAAAAAGCCCGGAAGAATCAATTTTAATATATCCGACAAAAAATCATTTTCAATCACGGAATCAATAAAAAATGCCGGTTACAATACTCTTAATATTTGCTCCTATCTTACATTTTTTGCCTGTATCGTTGGATTGTTTCGCAGTATGCTCGGCGAAACGCATCTGTATCTTTCGCTCATAACTTTTTTAGAGGTTGGCAGTGCAACGAGCATTTTATCAAAAACTACCCTTCTGACCAAAATGCAAAGTCTGGCGCTTTCAGCCTTTGCAATAAGCTTTTCGGGCTTTTCGGTTCATCTTCAAGCGTTATCATTTATTTCAAAAACCGATATACGAGTCGGTCGGTATTTTATTATGAAAGCTTCTCAAGGAATTATATCGTTAATACTGACCTTAATTCTCTATCCTATACTGTTCCGTTAATAAAATCAATAAAAAAAGAACTGCACTTTAACTAAAAATGCAGTTCTTTTTTATTATTTTGGCGTTATTTCTACGACCGAATTAATCTTCCCATTCATCGGGAACGTCAACAATCGGGAGTTCTACGCCATCACCGGTGTCATTATTACCGGTATCATCGCCGCTGTCACCATTTTCGTTATCGTTTTTATCATCGTTAGTGTCTCCGCTGAAAAGCGTACAGGAAACAATCGAAAAGGCAAGTACAAAAACGAGAAGGAGAGCTAAAAGCTTCTTCATAAATAGTTCCTTTCTTTTTCTTGTTTTCATCTAATTAAAAACATTTTATGTGCTTATTCAACGAATTTCTATCCGTCGCAAAACATTTCTGGAAGTTTTTGCAAAACCAAGCGTAAATATATTGACTAAATATATTAATAACACCATAAGTAACGCAAAATTATCCAATTCAAATGTATTATAACATAAGTAATTGCGTTTTGCAATAAAAAACTGAAAATAAATTATCCTTTTAAAATGAATAAGCGTTAATTATTTATTCTGTGTAAATTTTTTCGACACCCGATTTAAATAACATTTTAATTCTTTATTCTATATTCTACCTTTTTTATCAAATTAACTGCCTCGCAGTACGAGGATTAAGGGAAAATGCTAGATTTTATTATGTCAGAATTTGTCTTTTTTTTAGCAATTTGGTAAATTTTACCAATTTTATAGCTAAATCTTCATCTAAAAACCGATGATTTTTATCTTGCATTAGCTGGAAATTTGTGGTAAAATGTATATGTTCCCAAAATTTACCAAATAAAAATCAAAACAAGGAGAAAACAACGAATGGAAAAATCACTTAAAATTCTGATTTGTGACGAAAACGCAGAAGAAAGGAAGAAAATTGCCGACGTTATATTCAAATCGGGCGGCAGACGTCCCGATGAAGCCTCAAACGGTGAGGATGCGCTGAATCAAGCAAAAAGAACGATTTATGATATTGTAATTTGCGATCTCTGGATTCCCGGAATAGACGGCATAGGAATTATACGCGCACTCAAAGCTAAGAACGAGGAAACCTCTTTTATACTTCTCTCACCCATCAACAAGCACGGTGTTCTTATGGAAGCGACAGACGCGGGCGCTGATATATGCCTTTTGAAGCCTTTTTCAGAAAGCTCCCTGCTTTCACACATTGAAGCTCTCACGAGAATACGAGAAAAAGAAAAAGACGAGCTTTCGTCAGCCCGCCCCGATATAGAATCTCAGGTTACTAAAATTATTCACCAGATAGGTGTTCCAGCACATATTAAGGGATATCAATATCTCCGTTCTGCCATACTTATGACGATTGACGACAACGAAATCATAAATTCCGTTACAAAGGTGCTGTATCCTACGGTAGCAAAGAAATACAAAACCACAACGTCCCGAGTGGAAAGAGCCATTCGCCACGCAATAGAGGTAGCTTGGGACAGAGGAGACGTAGATACGCTCAATTCATATTTCGGATACACAATTCAAAACACACGCGGAAAGCCAACCAATTCCGAATTTATAGCTATGATAGCAGATAATCTGCGTTTGAAATATAAATACGTAATGGTATAAAAAAGAGGTTAGCCGAGAGCTTTTAAACTCTTTGCTAACCTTTAATCTTATAAAGCATCAGTTCCCGAAATATTTTCTGCCTTCCATTGCTCTGTGCAAGGTTACTTCATCGGCATATTCGATATCTCCGCCTACGGGAATACCGTACGCAAGCCTTGAAACCTCAATTCCGTAAGGTTCAAGAATTTTTGCCAAATATGCCGCAGTAGCGTCTCCTGACGGTGTTGGATTAGTCGCAACTATTACCTCTCTTATTCCGCCTGCTTCAGCACGGACAACAAGTTCTTTTACGTTGAGGTCTTCTGCAGAAATATTATCAATAGGAGAAAGCACTCCGCCGAGAACGTGATATGTTCCGCGATAGCTTCTTACTCTCTCCATTACCATAATATCCTTCGGGCTTTCAACGACACAGATAAGAGCTTTATCTCTGTATTCATCAGAACAGATTTCACATTTACCTACGGTTGCCGTAAGCCCGCAGCAAACGGGACAGATATGAACGTCACGTCTCGCGCCGATTATCGCATCCGCAAACTGCTCTAGCGCATTTTCTTCAAGAGCAAGAGTTGCAAAAGCATAACGTACCGCAGTTTTTTCTCCGACTCCGGGGAGCTTTCTGAATTCTTCGATCAGACGCTTGATCGGTGCTATATACTCTGCCATTTCCGATTAGAATATGCCCGGAATGCCCGGAACTCCGCCGAGTCCAACAGAGCCGGTAATTTCTTTCATTTCTTCGGCAGCCGTGCTTTCTACTTTCTTGATAGCCTCGTTAACCGCTGCAACTATAAGATCCTCCAGAGTTTCAATATCGTCAGGATCAACAATTTCCTCGGCAAGCTTAACCGAAAGAATTTCTTTTTTACCGTTTATTTTTACGTTTACAACTCCGCCGCCTGCGCTTATATCGTATTCGCGCGCATCAAGCTCCTCCTGCTTTGCAGCCATATCCTCCTGCATTTTCTGAGCCTGCTTAATAACGGCTTGCATATTTGACGGGCCGCCGCCCATACCCTGAGGTAATCTAACTTTCATATCTCTTTTCCTCTTTCAATTTTTATCTCAATTTATTTTAAAGCATTTTCGATTTCTTCAGCAACGGTGCTGACGTCGCCCGAATCCTTCTCGACTATGTTCACTGCAATTTCTGACGGATTTCTGTTCTCATATTCAGCAATCAATCCTCTTATCATAGCCATTGTTTCTTGATTTTCAAGTATGCGTCTTAAGAAGAACTTATCCACTTTTATAAGGAAGCTTCCATCGGGCATAACAAACGCGGCAGCTCTGGTAAGAGGAAAGCTCATAGAGGATTTTGAAGCTACGAGCTCTGCAGCAATACGTCCCCATTTGGAATAAGGCTTAGTCTCTGCGGGCAAATTTTCCGACTGCGTCAAAACAACTGCATTTTTCGCTTCCGCCTTAGCCTCGGTTGAGGTTTCCTTAGCCGCATCTTTTTGGACCTGCTCCTTAGGTAATTCGGTTTTCTGAGGCTCGGACTGAATCGGTCCTGCAAATTTAAGTCTCGAAACTGCCTTTTCAAGCTCCTCGATTCTTAAAAGCAACGCTTCATCTCCCGAACCAAGCCTGGAATCGCACATACGAGTAAGCGCAATTTCGGCGACGCTTCTCTTTGACTCTCTTGCGCGCTGCAAATCAGCTAGCGTGCTTTCAAGCACCGAAGTATGATAAAGAAGCTTTGCCATAGTAAGATTTCCCGCAAGCGCTTCAAGCTGGCTATACTCCGCATCCGTCAGATCAAGATAATTCTTCGGATCGGACGCGCTCTTGACTATCATTATATCTCTGTACGCATCAAGCAGCTCCTGCCAGAATACCGAAAGATCGCTGCCCAGCATAACCACGTTAGCTATCGCTGAGTAAACCGACGAATAATCGGATTTTGCGATTGCGTCGATAAGAGAATATATTGATGAGCGGTTGCCTCTGCCTACCGTTGCAAAAACGAGTTCGGCATCAATCGTCTTTCTCGCGCCTGCACAAAGCTCAAGAAGACTTACGGCATCTCTCATACCGCCCTCGGCGGCTCTGGCAATAACGCCTGCGCCTTCTTCGGTAAGATCTATTTCCTCTGCCGATGAAATTTTCATAAGGCGCTCGACTATAACGTCGGTCGTCATACGGCGGAAATCAAATCTTTGACATCGTGAAACTATAGTAGTGGGCAGCTTATTAAACTCCGTCGTTGCAAGTATGAAAACAACGTATGACGGCGGCTCTTCAAGCGTCTTAAGCAACGCGTTAAACGCAGAGCCGGACATCATATGAACCTCGTCTATTATATAAACCCTGTACTTAAGCTCCGCCGGGGTGAAGGCTATTTCATCCTTCATATCTCTCACGTTGCCGACGCCGTTGTTACTTGCAGCGTCCATTTCTATAACGTCGGTGGCAACGCCTGCATCTATGCTGCGGCAGGCTTCGCAAGCATTACACGGATTACCGTTTCTGGAGTTTAAACAGTTGACTGCTTTTGCAAGGATCTTTGCGCAGCTCGTCTTACCCGTTCCTCTCGAACCGCAGAAAAGATATGCGTGTGATATCTTGTTATTGGCTACCTCGTATTTGAGTATGTCCGTTGTTGACTTCTGACCGGAAACGTCATCAAAATCAACGGGACGCCACTTTCTGTATAGAGCACGATAATCTGACATACCTCGATCCTTTCACAAAATAAAAAGCGCGAGCGGTACACAAATGTTCTCCGCATACGCGCAAAATAAAAAATTCCGAATGTCGGAAAGAGCCATACACCTCTCCTTCGAACAAGCCCTTACATGCGTTAACCACCGCCCCTGCTCCAAACAGGCACCCTTGCGGCACACCCGATAAACCGCTTAATGCTGCTCCGTTCCCGACCTGACATGGTTCACAGCCTCGAATTGCGCAAGACCCATTCTTCAACGCAGCGACAAGTGGCGCAGTCCACACAAAGACTGACCTTGAAAGAGGAAATCACCCCTGCATATAGCGGATTTCAGGAATAAGGCACCGCTACCGCCCCGGCCAGTATGACTCCATCCGACACTCGGAAGATAATTCACGCTATACAGTATATCAAATATTTTCTGAAAAAGCAATAGTTTTTATATAAAATTTTAAAAAATGTAAACTCCGTTTTCGACAAACAGTATATCAAATCTTTAGGAGCAACTTAAATTACAAATCCACCGCTGACGTTCAAAACGTCACCCGTGATAAATGCGGCTTCATCAGATGCTAAAAACAAGGCAGCGTTGGCAACCTCGACGGGCTCACCTATTCTGCAAAGAGGAGTTTCGTCTTCCAAAGATGAAATATCTTCCTGAGAAAATGCAGAGTTCATATCCGTATTTATGACACCCGGAGCTATTGCGTTAACAGTTATTCCCGAAGGACCGACTTCTTTTGCAAGCGCCTTGGTAAATCCTATAAGCGCTGCTTTAGCAGTCGAATAATGAACCTCGCACGATGCTCCTACTAACCCCCAGACAGAACTTATGTTTATAATTCTGCCGCGTTTTTTCTTAATCATTTGAGATAAAACGGCCTTCGAATACAAAAATGCTGCTGTAACAGAGGTATTCATAACTCTATTCCATTCAGTTAAAGATATATCGTCAATAAGCCCAAACGAGGATACTGCTGCATTATTTATGAGAACGTCGATACCGCCAAGCTCTTGCGAAGCCTTTTCAACGGCAAAGGAAATTTCGCCCTCGCGCTCTGAGTCTGCTTTTATCGCAAGAGCTCCCGTATTTTTTTCAATTTTTTTTGCTTCATCTTCAGAGCTTTTATAAGTAAACGCTACGGAATATCCGCGCGAGGAAAACAACTCTACCATTGCCTTTCCTATACCTCGCGACCCGCCTGTTATCAATACTGTTTTCATTTTTCACCTCTCGGCTCGTTAATTTCTTTAAGTATATATTATTTTTAAATTTATGTCAACCGATTTTTAATTTTTTAAGCTCGGAAAGGTTGATTTTTAACCGTAAATATGTATAATTTATTATGTTGCTATTTCAATTTTTCAAGGAGTATTATTTTGATTCTTATAATTGACAAATCGCAAAAGGATGCGTTGCTCGTTTCCGACATACTGTATAATATGGGATTTTTATCGCTTGCAGTTACTCCCGAACGCGCAGCGTCAGAAATATCGAACAGATATCGCGCTGTAATTTTTATTTCACCGGAAAGAATAGGGTCTCTCGAGGAATACGTGCCTATGCTTCGCAAATTTTCTCTCGGCGCGCCCATTTTTGCAATATGCCCAAAGCCGAGCGCATACGAGGCTTTCGAAGAATGTGCCGATTTATTTGATAAAGTATTTTATCAATCCGAAATTTCTTACGGCCTTATAGGCGAAATACTCGACTGTCAGGCAGAAAAGGGAAAGAAATATATCGGAAGCTACAGGGTGCTCGGTATTGACGCATCCGTATTTATCGACGGTGCAACATTCTTTGATATTCCGCTGGGATTAACAAAAACCGAAACTATGATTGTCCGTTATCTTACCGTGACATATCCTAATCCCGCAAAGGCTGCCGATATTTTGAAATTTGCATTTAAAAACGCAAAATGCCCCGAAATTGCAAATATTCGTACTCATATCTCCTCAATAAATAAAAAATTTGTCAAAGTTGCAAAGAAACCATTTATTCTATCGGAAAGCAGAGTTGGATATACTCTTGCAACTCCTCCCGAATTACCAGCAAAAAAGAGCCTTACGAAATAAAAAGCTGAAATAGATACAAGCTAACCTTGCATATGTTTTTATTATGGAGGTTAGCTTTTTATGTTGAATTTTTCAAATCTTTTCTTAAAATTTATCTCTCTGATACTAGGTCTTTCAGACACTCAGTCGTTCCCTCCTCCTTTGAAAGCAGAGGAGGAACAAGAGCTTTTTATCAAGGCAAACAAAGGGGATATGAATGCGCGAGCAAAGCTTATTGAGCATAATATGAGACTTGTATCGCACATAATACGCAAATACTACTCATCTTACGGATATCCTGACGATCTTCTATCCATAGGAAGCCTTGGTCTCATTAAAGCGGTAGATTCATTTCAATGCGAAAAAGGAACGAGATTTGCCACGTACGGAGCAAGATGCATTCAAAATGAAATACTTATGTTTTTCAGAAGTCAAAAAAAGGCTAATATGGAAGTTTCGCTAAATGATACGATAGACGTTGACCGAGACGGAAATCCTCTTACATATCTTGATATTATCAGCACTCCCGAAACTATTGCGGAGGATATCGATATGAGTATTCATATAGAAAAGCTCAGAGAGTTGGTTGACAGCGTGCTTGATGAAAGGGAGCGGGAAATTATAGTTCTTAGGTACGGTCTTCTCGGATATCAGCCAAAAACTCAGCGAGAGGTTGCGCATCATCTCGGAATTTCGCGTTCTTACGTTTCAAGAATAGAAAAAAGAGCGCTTTTACTTTTAAAGGACTCTTTCGGTAACGTCAGACCCGATTTTGACGACTGACAAAATTTTAAAAAAATTTTTGGTATTTTAAAAAAGCGTATATAAAAACCTCTTGTTTTAACTATGTATATTTGTTTATTAATTGTGAAAACTAACTATGGACCTTCGTCCAAAAACAAAAACTGAGGTTTCAGATATGCTTATAAACAAAATTGCGCTGATTATTTCTATAATCGGTTCGCTTAACTGGGGTCTTGTAGGTCTTTTCTCCTTCGATTTGGTAGCATGGATCTCGGGAGGTCCCGAAACACTTCTTGCAAGAATTATCTATGTAATAGTTGCTCTTGCAGGTATCTGGTGCATTTCACTTCTCTTCCACGACGATGAAGAAGTTGCCGATCACAGAAGCACGAGAATGGGCCACGGCCACGGCCACGCATAAAAAATCATTTTAAATAATCTCACAAAGGGCTAGCCTGTTTTTACTTAAAATTCGGGCTAGCTTTTTTCTTTAATATAACTTGTTTGATTTTCTCCCAAAATCCTTAAAATTTCATATTATGTTAATAACAAACACTTTTTTCAGCTTTATGTTTTAAATTATTGAAAGTATGGCAAAAATATAAGCAACAGATTAAATTTCAAAGGAGAAAGAAAAGGCTTCGGGAAATGGAAATGAACATAAAACGAGGAGATATATATTACGCGGACTTAAGTCCCGTTATCGGTAGCGAGCAAGGCGGATTACGCCCCGTTCTCATTGTACAAAACGACGTAGGAAATAAATATAGTCCAACCGTCATTGCCGCTGCAATTACATCAAAAATGGGTAAAACCAAGCTGCCGACTCACATAGACGTTATAGGCAATCAGGTCGGACTCGCAAAAGACAGCGTAATACTTCTTGAGCAAATAAGAACCATAGATAAAAAAAGGCTCAAAGAAAGAATGGGCCATCTCGACGACGATACGATGAGAAACGTTAATAACGCTATAGGTGTAAGCTTCGGTCTCATCCAAGAAACTTAGCTTCCTAATTCAATATTAAATTTAAAACCGTTGTTTTTTAGAATTTAAAGATTTTGGAAACCTGCGGTTTTATTTTTTAAAACAATCATATAACCGTCTTTCGACTCATATGCTTGATTAAGCGGTAAAACGCAAAAAAGGAAAAGAAAGCGACGGCTAAAATGAACAGATACAAACCAGAAGGATCAAGAATAGGAACAATTCAGAACAGAGAGTACATTTCATCCCTCGGTGGACTTGAAAAGGCGCTCGACAAGCAATTAATACTTGAAGCACCCGCAATACTTTGCGACCATAACTTTAACCTGCATATTTCACTAGGCTGCGGAATCCCCGCAATTATTCCAAGAGAAGAATGTGAATTTAACAACGGAAGCGAACAAGTGAAAGACATTGCAATCCTGACTCGAGTGGGCAAACCGGTATGCTTTAAGGTTACGGGCTTCAAAAAGGACGAAACGGGCGAAACCGTAGCTATATTATCAAGAAAAGCTGCGCAACGAGAATGCGTTTTAAACTACGTATCTTCACTGATTCCCGGTGATATTATTCCGGTAAGAGTTACGCACCTTGAAAATTTCGGCGCATTCGTTGATATAGGGTGCGGTATAATTTCTCTGCTCTCCATAGACTGCATATCGGTTTCAAGAATATCACATCCGTCTGTCAGGCTGGGTGTCGGTGACTCTATGTTCGCCGTCGTTAAAAATATCGACGAGCACGGCAGAGTTTACGTTACAGAGCGCGAGTTGCTCGGCAGCTGGGAAGAAAACGTTTCGAAATTCTCAGAGGGCCAGACAGTCCGAGGAATCGTGCGAAGCGTTGAAAACTACGGAATATTCGTTGAGCTTACTCCAAATCTTGCAGGACTCGCGGAATACAAGGAGAACGTATATCCCGAACAAACAGCCGCCGTTTACATAAAAAGCATAATTCCCGACAAAATGAAAGTTAAGCTCATAATAATAGATACCACCGACGAGCCTATTTACCGTCAACCGCTTGAGTATTTTATAAACCCCGACGAAACTCAGCATATAGACCTTTGGACGTATTCCCCCTCGGGTTCAAAGAAAATTATTGAAAGCTGTTTTTCTTCTTAAGCTTTGCTGTTTTAAACTTAATACAAGTGCCGCATACCATAGCTTGCGGCACTTTTTGCTTTTGCTTACTTTTTTATTTGATTTATTGACATATCCCGTATATTATTGTATACTAGTTACAAAAAGATATCAATTATAATCCGAATTGGAGAAAAAGATGATTTCCTTTGCCAACGATTGGGACGAAATCTTAAAGGACGAGTTTAAAAAAGATTATTATCTTTCGCTAAGAGAGTTCCTCAAAACCGAATACAACACGCAGAAAATATATCCCTCTATGAACGATATTTATAACGCGTTGCGTTATACTTCATATAGCGACACTAAAGTGGTTATTTTAGGTCAAGACCCTTATCACGGAGAGGGACAAGCCCACGGACTTTGTTTCTCTGTAAAGCCTGGAGTTAAGTTTCCTCCATCGCTCCAAAATATTTTTAAAGAATTAAACAGCGAATACGGAACGCCTATGCCAAAAACCGGTGAGCTTACAGGCTGGGCAAACCAAGGCGTGCTGCTTTTAAATACCACGCTTACCGTGCGCGAAAGCAAGCCTCAAAGCCACAAAGGGCGCGGTTGGGAAATTTTGACAGATAGAATAATATCACTTATAAACGAAAAAGATACCCCCGTTGTTTTTATTCTTTGGGGCGGAAATGCAAGAGCAAAAAAAACACTCATAACCAACAAAAATCACTTAATTCTCGAATGCGCGCATCCCAGTCCGCTTTCGGCTTACACAGGATTTTTCGGCTGCAATCACTTCAGACTTGCAAACGATTTTCTGAAGAAAAATGCGCTGACAGAGATAGACTGGTCTAGAACTGCATAATTTTTTCAAAAATTAAAATTACATATTGAAATATCAAAAAAATAGTTGTATACTATACTTGTAAAGCATTTTGGAAGGAGATCGCAAATGAAGCTTTTAGAAGATAAAATTTTGACAGACGGAGTTGTGCTTTCAGGCACTGTTCTTAAGGTTGATAAATTCCTTAACCACCAGATAGACGTTAAGCTCATATGCGAGCTTGCAAAGGAATGGAAGCGACTTTTTGAAGATGAAAATATAACTAAAATAGTTACGATTGAGGCTTCGGGTATAGGTATTGCCTGCATTACTGCACTCGAATTTGACGTTCCGGTTGTCTATGCAAAGAAAATGAAAAGCTCAAATATCGGCAACGATTTGCTTTCTTCCAAGGTCGTTTCTTATACACACGGAAATACTTACAACGTAATTGCTTCAAAGGATTATATCACCAAAGAGGACAGAGTTCTTATTATTGACGACTTCCTTGCCAACGGAAGCGCGCTGCGCGCGCTTATTAAGCTTTGCGAGGCAGGCGGAGCTACGGTAGTGGGCGCAGGAATAGCCATTGAAAAGGCTTACCAAAAGGGCGGAGATGCTATCAGAGAGAAAGGTTATAGGATAGAATCTCTTGCAAAAATCGCAAAAATGAACTCCGACGGAACTATTGAATTCTGCTAAAATGTAAATAATAGATGTCAAAAAGCGCAAAATTCTCTGTTTTTGAGAATTTTGCGCTTTCATATTTTGTTGATCAAAGAATATTGTATTGTAAGTATAGATACCGTATTTTGAATATAGCTAAAACAAAAGCTTAAAAAACAAGAAAGTATCCCATCACAAGCACACCGAGAGCAATTCTGTATACTCCGAATGCGGAGAAGCTGTGACGCTTGACAAAGTCCATAAGGAACTTTATAACCGCAAGTGAAACAAGATATGCAACTCCTATGCCTATAAGTAAAAGTCCTACTTCGCCTGAAGTTACCGTTACTCCCTCAAGTATTAACTTTAAAATTTTAAGTCCTGATGCGCCAAGCATAATCGGTATTGCCATAAAAAATGAGAATTCAGCTGATGCCGTACGGCTGACACCTGTTATCATACCTCCAAGAATAGTAGAGCCGGATCTTGAAGTACCCGGAACCAATGACAGAACCTGGAATGCTCCTATTGTAAGAGCATCCTTATAAGTAAGGCTTGAAATATCGCTTACACGAGGAGATTTTTTATTTTTCTTATTGAGATACTCTATCACTATAAAAGCTACACCGTAAACGACCAAAGCTATTGCAACAACCCATGGCGTGTATAAATTAGCATCCAAAAAATCGTCAAGCAGGAAGCCTAAAACAGCAGCAGGAACAGCACCTATTATAACCTTAAGCCAAAGGCTGACAGTTGATTTTCTCTGCTCCTTCGTTTTGTCTTTGGAGAACGGCCAAAGCCTATCCCAAAACAGTGTAGGTACTGCAAGAATTGCTCCAAGCTGTATTACAACAAAGAACATTTCTTTAAATTCCTCGGATACGTCCAGCTTTATAAATTCGTCAAAAAGAATCATATGCCCTGTAGAGCTTATCGGAAGCCATTCGGTAATTCCCTCTACCAAGCCTAGAAATATCGCTTTTAATATTTCGATAAATTTCATAATTTATACCCTTCAGTCGCTATTTATTTTTTCAACTTAATCGGCTATTCTTATAATATCTCCTTCAGAAACAGGCTCGGAGACCTTAGCATAGAAGCTCATATATGGGTGCGGTGTGGATTCAACGGGCTTTCGATTTTCATTGAAAAGCGCTGAAATTTCAAGATTTCTTCCAACACGCCCCGGGGTTAACACCTCAATTTTATCCCCAAACTTCATTTTATTTCTCTGCGACATAAGCGCTTCTTTCGTCTCACTATTATATTCCAGAACTACAGCAAGATATGCTTTATCCTTAAAGTATCCGTTATCCTCGGTAGTATTCGCATCCATATGCGAATCCGAGAAATAATATCCCGTAGCATAGCTTCTATGCGTTACCGAAAGAAGCTCGCGGTACCATAACGGATTATATTGATAGTTACCCGAAAAATAAGAATCTACTGCCATTTTATACGTATTAGTAACTACGGCAGCGTAGTATGCCGATTTCATTCTTCCCTCTATTTTAAATGAATTTATACCCGCTTCTATAAGCTCGGGAATATGCTCTATCGTACAGGTATCGCGGCTTGCCATAATAAACGTCTCGCCTGCGTGCTCCTCTATAGGCATAGTGCAGTCCGGGCGTTTTTCTTCGGTTATTTCATATCCTCTTACAGTATAATTCCATCTGCATGGCTGAGCACACATACCCCTGTTTCCGTCTCTGCCTATAATATGCCCCGAAAGCAAACATCTGCCCGAGTAGGATATACACATAGAGCCGTGAATAAAGCACTCGATTTCAAGGTCCTCGGGAATTGAAGCGCGTATGACCTTAATTTCTTCAAGTGTCAGCTCTCTTGCAAGAACTACTCTTTTAGCTCCAAGACGGTACCACGCAAGGCAATCCGCGGTACTTACTGCATTTGCCTGAGTTGAAACATGAATTTCCATATTCGGCAGCATTTCAGAAACAAGCGCCATAACCCCTATATCCCCGATTATCATAGCATCAAGGGATATATCCGAAATGCTTTTTATGTATTCTTTAAGCTCGGGATATTCATTTTCTCGCGGCATAGTGTTAAGAGTCAGGTATACCTTTACTCCGCGATTATGCGCATACTCAACGGCTTCACGCATTTCTTCCACTGTAAAGTTATCGGCTGCAGCTCGCATACCGAACATTTTTCCCGAAAGATATACTGCATCTGCACCGTAGAGAATTGCCGATTTCATTTTTTCAAAATTACCTGCAGGTGAAAGTATTTCCGGTCTTCTCATAAATAAATTCCTCTTTTAGCATTTTAATCAATTCTATCACAAAATACTTTAGATTTCAATATCATTTTTATTTATTGCAATAATCGCTATTTCCCATGCAGGAAAACATATAGTCCTTCTCATATACAGCGAATAGAAAGAATGACTTTTCTTTAAGTAATTTATAAGAGAGAATATATCCTCGCTCCTGTGATAAGCGGAGACTAGCAGGTCGGGTTTATATTTTTCTATAGTCTTATAGCTACCGATAAGTGCTTCTCTTTCTGCTCCCTCAACGTCGTATTTTATATAATCCACAGGGCAGTCTACTATACTGTCAATTTTCACAAAGCTTACTTCTTCTACCCTCGATTCGTACGAAACGGTTGATGAAATAGATGAGTTTCTGTTGCCGCTTCCCAAAAAATATCCCTCACTGTCACTTGAATAAACAGCAGCATTTATAGGTATGATTTCGTAAGCTCCAAAGCTTTTTTCGGCAAATTTGACAAGCTTTTTATAATTTCTCCTATCCGGCTCAATAGCGTATATTCTGTATATATCCGTTCTGAAATCAATAAGCTCTTTTACCGTATCACCGTTATACGCGCCTGCATCTACCGCACAGTGAATTTGCAGCTTAAGCATTGAATATATATCCGATTTTGTTGAGTCGTATCCGAAAAGATCCTGCAATTTGCCCGAAAGCTTATATCTGATTACAGATGCGAAAACGTTTTTTGACTGCTCATCAGTTAAAGCATCGTACGCCTCGCATATTTCCGTATAATGAGCATTATAAAATTCCTTGTCGAAATAATCCTCCCCGGCAACCGGCATATCCGGAATAAATAACGTATCGGTGCGGTCTATTTCTTCTATTAACTCTATTACGTCTGCTCTATTTGAGGCAAATGACAAAAGAATTATAAAATCATCG
The DNA here is from genome assembly GCA_045578385.1 of Eubacteriales bacterium. Taxonomy (GTDB): domain Bacteria; phylum Bacillota; class Clostridia; order Oscillospirales; family CAG-272; genus UBA1740. Next base: position 57,667 of record JAZNKD010000038.1, read on the forward strand.
TATTTTTCTCTTACTTCGGAAAGGCTTATAACTTTATATCCGCGGAAGCTATGACCCCTTACAAATCCGTCGGATGCAAAAACCTCATCGGGTACTCTCCCGTACTTTTCAAGTCTTGCGAAAAGCTTATCTGCGCCGTTCCCCATTCCGTATACTGCAATAGGACGCGGATCTGCTGCTATATTATCCCACATATCCGATAAAGCCGGATAATCGGGAAGCTTATTTTTGATATATTCCATTTAAATTCTTTTCCTTATTGAATTTTTCACTTTTTTATGATAAAATCATTGTATCAAATAAATCAAAATAGGTAGGTATAATATGAATTGCTTATTCTGCTCAATCATCAACGGGGATATTCCCTCAAACAAGGTATACGAGGACGAATGGTGCTTTGCATTTCTCGATATCGCCCCTCAAGCTCCCGTACATTGCCTTGTAGTGCCTAAAAATCACATAGCTTCGGTTGACGAGGTGAATTCCGAAAATTCTCACATCGTCGCTAAAATTTTTGAAGCTATACACGAAATTGCGAAAAAGCTTAATTTGGATAACGGATACCGCGTTATTTCAAATATAGGTGATAACGGATGCCAGTCGGTAAAGCATCTTCACTTTCACATTCTTGGGGGTAAGAAGCTCTCCGAAACCATGGCTTGATGAGGCTTCCTTTCCGGCATAACCATAAACGAGAAGGTGGTTTTACAATAAGCAAACGATAAAAAAACAACCGCTTGATGAAAGCGGTTGTTTTTTATTGCGACGGGGTGAGAATTATACTCTCTCCTTAACCTTAGCCGCTTTACCAACTCTGGAACGAAGATAATAGAGCTTAGCGCGACGAACCTTAGCACGACGGAACACTTCGATCTTCTCTACGTTGGGAGAGTGAATGGGGAAAGTCTTTTCAACACCTACGCCGTAAGAAACGCGTCTTACAGTAAAGGTCTCAGAGATTCCACCGCCGTGTCTTGCGATAACGGTACCCTCGAAGAGCTGAGTTCTTGTTTTTTCACCTTCGGTGATACGAATGTAAACCTTTACACCGTCACCAATGCCAAACTGAGGAATTTCAGTTTTAAGCTGCTCACTTACAAAAGCCTGGATCTTTTCCATTTTAGGCCCTCCTTAATACTACGAACATTCGTGCGGAGCTACGCAGAGGACTGTTCTGAAATGCTGATACTAGAGCTTAGATGCTCTGACACAGTTGTAGCCATTATAACACAATCAAAGCAAAAAATCAATATGTTTTTGAAAGTTTTTTCGTTTTTTTCGAAAAATTGACAATTTGTCGTTTTTTATCAGCTCATAAGTCGTTTTTTTATAAAATATTTTCTAACTTTATTAATTTTAAATATTGTTTTTCGCTTATAATTATGATAAAATAAAATGAATAATTATTTTTGGGCAGCATTTTATGCTATCATAATGAGGATAACTGATGAAACACGAAGATTTCGATAACGAAATTGGCGCGCTCTTTGAAGAAGACAGCGTGCTTGCGAAAGCAGTTATAAATCTGCAAAAAAGGCGAGAGCGAATCTCGGATGAAGATAAAAAAATCGAAAACGAAAATCTCACGGAAAAATCCGAAGATAAAGATAATAAGTCTGACCTCGAGGAAAAATCAAACTATTCGGACGCAAGCGATGCTACTCTCTCTGCGAGCGACTCGTATGATTTTTCTGCAACTGTAGAAGCAGAAGAAGTTGATAATGCAGATCTTTCACTTCTTGAAACCGAAGCGTTAGCTGTTAATCCCGCAGACGTTATTCCATATTCGGACGAAAGCGCTATTTCGGAAGTCGAGCCGAAGCAAAAGAAAAAAAAGCTTTTCGGAAAGAGTGAAAAGAAAAGCGCCGAGGTTATTAAGCTTCTTGATTTCGTAACGAACGACAACACAGTTAATACCGCTAAAAGCACCGAACATCCCGCTCAAGATGATGAAAAGAATTTCGATGAGAACAATACTCTTGATGCAATAACCGTATCGGATGATAGTGAAGCTGTTTCTTTGGCAGAATCTATTGACGAAGAAGCAGTTGCTATTCTCCCCGAGCCAGACGAAGAAACCGTATTGCCTGATTCGGCAGAGCCTAACGACACTGACGTTATAGATGAAAATGACATTACTCACTTGAATACCGAAGATTCGGCAGACTCGATTCCTTTGGTATTTGACGAAAGCGAATCTCTGTTCTTAACGCATTTTGATAATTCCGCTCACCAAATTGAAAGCGAAGCGGATTCAGTAAGCGAAACAGAAACTGCGGCTACAACCAAATCCGACGTTTCCGATATTTCCGCCGAAGAAAAAATCGAAAACATCTCAGATGACAGCAACGGCTTCTCTGAGCCCAAGGTCAAAACGAGCGAAAAATCGCGTTTTATAGACGGTATTTTCGACTTTGTAGAGCTATTCATTTTCAGCCTTGCCGCCGTTTTGCTTATTACTACTTTCTTCTTCCGTCACTCAGTAGTTGAGGGAAGCTCTATGGAGCAAACCTTGTTTAATGGAGAGCATATAATAATTTCCAAGCTTTTCTACAAGCCCGAAAGAGGCGATATTATAGTATGCGAGGATTATTCTACAAATCTTCGCAAGCCTATTGTAAAACGAATTATTGCTGTTCCGGGAGACACTGTAGTATTTTTAAATACGGGAACCGATACGACGGTATTCGTCAACGGAGAAGAACTCGACGAAGACTATATTTACCTTGACGGAGCCGATTTCACGCCAAGCGGTGTATGGACGGTCGGTGAAGATGAGGTTTTCGTTATGGGTGACCATAGAAACAACTCTACCGACTCGCGAGCAATCGGTCCTGTTAAAATTGACAGTATAATAGGAAAAGCTCTGTTACGCTTCTATCCTTTTGATACGTTCGGAAGAATTGAATAATTTTCTTTTATTTATTGTAAACACAGCGTCATATAACAAAACAGAAAGTGAAAAATAAATGGCTATAAATCCTATACAGTGGTTTCCCGGTCATATGGCGAAAACACGAAGGCTTATATCAGACTGTCTCGGCAGCGTAGATATTATTCTTGAGCTTCTCGATGCCAGAATTCCCTACAGCTCGAAAAACCCCGAAATCGAAAAGCTCGTCGCAGGGAAACCGAAGCTTACCGTATTAACGAAAGCTTCTCTTGCAGACCCCGATACAAACAAAAAATGGATAGATTATTTCGTGGCAAAGGGTGAAAATTGCGTGCTTATAGACTCTACCGACTCTTTAGGCATAAAATCCCTCTCCGATGCTATAAAAAGCACACTTACTGAAAAACTGCAGCGCTACTCTGAAAAGGGTATGGTGGGCAGAAAGCTCAAGGCTATGATAGTAGGTATTCCCAACGTTGGAAAATCCTCTCTCATCAACAAACTTTCCGGAGCAAAGCGCGCAAAGGTCGAGGACCGCCCCGGAGTTACCGTAAATAAGCAGTGGGTAACGACAGAGATAGGTATAGACCTTCTTGATATGCCCGGAGTCCTCTGGCCTAAATTTGAGGACGCGAGGGTTGGTGAAAATCTCGCTCTTACGGGTGCTATAAGAGATAAAATTCTTGACACCGAAGAAATGGCTATGATACTCTGCTCACGCTTAATGGAGGTTGCGCCCGATAAATTTATGGCAAGGTATAAGCTCACCGAGAATGAAACCTGCGGACTCGACGGATACGATTTATTTGAGCTTGTTGCAAGAAAAAGAGGTATGCTTATGTCTGGCGGCTCAATAAACTCATCACGCTGCGCGGAAATGCTCCTTGACGAGTTCAGAGGCGCGGTTATCGGAAAAATTTCACTTGAAACACCTAACGACGTTATTTAAGGAAAGTATATGCCAAGCTTAGAATATGAAAACTTAAAATACAGCGAGGGATATACCGCGGTATGCGGTACGGACGAAGCGGGACGCGGTCCGCTTTGCGGTCCCGTCGTTGCCGCGGCGGTAATACTTCCGCGCGATATTGAAATTGAAGGTCTTAACGATTCAAAAAAACTCACCGAGAAAAAGCGGGAAAAACTATTTGATATAATAAAAGAAAAGGCTCTGGCTTACGCTATTGCCGAAGCTTCCCCTGCTGAAATAGATGAGATAAATATTCTTAATGCGTCAATGCTGGCTATGAAAAGAGCTATTGAAGCTCTGCCCGTTAAAGCGGATTTTGCTCTCATTGACGGAAACTGCTCGCGCGGATTTGATATTCCTACCGAAACTATCGTAAAGGGAGACTCCATAAGCGCGTCAATAGCTGCCGCATCCATACTTGCAAAGGTGACGCGTGATAGGCAGTGTCTTGAGCTTGATAAAATTTATCCTCAATATAATATTGCAAAACACAAAGGATATCCAACCAAAGAGCATATGGACGCCGTAAGAAAATACGGGCCCGCACCCATTTACAGAATGAGCTTTTTAAAGTTTCTTGACAAACAATGAACATACTAAAGGTACTCACCGACAAAAGAATCAAGGGCAATACCGGAGAATACGCTGTCGCAAAGCTCCTCAAAAAGAGAAAATACAGGATAATTGAAAGAAATTACGTAGCCTGCGGACATGAAATAGACATTATTGCCAAAAATAAAGAATATATATGCTTCGTTGAAGTTAAAACGCGCTCTTATGATGCAAAAAATACTTATGGAACAAGACCTGCCGATGCAGTCAATAAAGAAAAACGGCGCGCAATAATTTCTGCTGCAAAAATTTATGCTTCAATTCACGCAAATGACGGATATAAATTCCGATTTGACGTAGCTGAGGTATATCTTGATACCCATAAAAAAATACGAGAAATAAATTATCTTGAAAATGCTTTTACTGCGGATAGAGAACGCCGCATAAAATTCCAAAGCACTTAAAAAAGGACGGTTATTTATGAACTACATCAGCACACGAGGAAAATACGAGGGAAAGGTTACCTCAGCTTACGCAATAAAGTGCGGTCTTGCCGAGGATGGCGGTCTTTTTATGCCGGAGAATATTCCGCATTTAACGGCTGACGAGCTGCGCTCACTTATATCTAAAAGTTATAATGAGAGAGCCGCTTTTGTTGTAGGAAAATTTCTCACCGATTATACATACGATGAGCTTCTTTTAGATGCAGAGGCGGCATATGCCGAAAAAAAGTTTGGCAGCTTCCCTGCTCCCGTACGCAAAGTAGACGAAAAACTATTCTCACTCGAGCTATGGCACGGTCCTACTTGCGCTTTTAAGGATATGGCTTTGCAAATAATGCCCAGACTCTTTGTTCGCGCTTTGAGAAAGACGGGAGAAAAAAGAGAGGCTCTTATCCTCGTTGCTACCTCGGGAGATACGGGAAAGGCGGCACTTGAGGGTTACCGCGACGTTGAAGGTACTAAAATACAAGTATTTTACCCAACCGACGGAGTGAGTGTTATGCAGAAATTGCAGATGCAGACGCAGGAGGGCGCAAACGTTTCCGTAAAGGCTATCAAGGGTAACTTCGACGACGCTCAAAGCGGAGTTAAGCGAATTTTTGCAGATGCAAAAACCGAGGCTGTCCTCAACCAAAAAAACACCTTTCTTTCAAGCGCTAACTCCATCAACTGGGGCAGACTGGTTCCGCAGATAGTTTATTACGTATCAGCTTATCTCGATATGGTAAGCTCGGGTGAAATTGCTTTTGGTGAAAAGATAGACGTATGCGTACCAACGGGCAACTTCGGAAATATTTTCGCCTGCTATATTGCAAAGCTTATGGGACTCCCGGTTGAAAAGCTCGTTTGCGCGTCAAACGTAAATAACGTGCTTACCGAATTTCTCGCTTGCGGAAGATATAACAAGCTTCGCGACTTTTACGCAACTATTTCTCCCTCTATGGATATTCTCATATCCTCAAACCTTGAGAGACTTCTATATCTCGTCGCCGGTCAAAAGAAAACCGCAGAATATATGGAGCGTCTTGCGAAGGACGGAGAATACACGGTAGATTCGGATATATTCAAAAAGATTACCGAAAGCTTTGTGGGTATATACACCGATGAAGCGGAAACAAAAAACACCATCAAAAAGACGTTCGAAAATAAAAACTACCTTATAGATACCCATACTGCCGTGGCAATGTCTGCCGCCGAGAGATATATGAGTACCTATAAGGCAGAGAGGAAAATCCTCGTCGTTTCAACCGCATCCCCATATAAGTTCGCAAAAGACGTGTTTATGTCGATTAACGTAAGTTCCTGCGACTTACCCGACACCGAAGCACCGGAAAAGCTTTCCGACCTTACGGGAACGGAAATCCCCGCGCCTCTTTCATCTATTCTCACGAAGAAAATTCTTCACCCCGATATAATAGAGCGTGAAGATATGGATAATGCGGTTCTGGATTTTGTTACCGATTAATATTCCTTTGGCTTGAAGGTGGCGCAGACCGTATCCGCCGAGCAATCGGCATCGTGAGGTCCTACGCATATTTCGCCTGCGTAGCACTCGTTTTTACCGTCGTGATAAACGCAGCTTACAACGTTACAGTTAATTCCCTTAACGTGCTTATGGCGCTCGCTGCCGCAAGCTGTTTCGTACTTTCTTTCTTCCATAGAAGCATATCCTCTTTTCTGCAAGAATAATATCCTGCGATATTAGTGTTTGCATTCCTATGAGCTTTATTCGCAGTTGAAACGAAAGTTTTTAAAGCAAATATAAAAATCGGAGAAAAGAAATCGATGGCACTATATACTATAGCCGATCTGCATCTATCCACTCTTAGCTCAACCAATAAATCAATGGAGATTTTCGGAAGCAGATGGAATTCTTATACCGAAAGGTTAGAAAAAAACTGGAAAAGACTTGTTACCGATAACGATACCGTCGTTATTCCGGGTGACGTTTCGTGGGCTCTTTCGCTCGAAGAATCTACGAGCGATATGAAATTTCTCGATTCCCTGCCCGGCAAAAAGATACTTTGCAAGGGTAATCACGATTTCTGGTGGTGCACTATGAAAAAGCACCGAGAGCATTTTGAAAAACACGGAATTAAGACTATATCCTTCCTTTTCAACAATGCTCACGAGGTTGATGATTTTATAATAGCCGGAACGAGAGGCTGGTTTTACGATGAAAAAGCATCAAACACGCTTCCGAATAAAACAGATTTTGCAAAGCTTACCGCAAGAGAGGAGCAAAGACTTGAAACCAGCCTTAAAGAAGCTCGGACCTTGCAGGATAAATCAGGTAAAGAAATAATCGTTTTTATGCACTTTCCGCCTGTATGGAACACGGAAGTTTGCACGGGACTGATTGATATTCTTAAAAAATACGAAATTAAAAGAGTTTATTTCGGACATATTCACGGAAACTATACCGTCCCGCCAAAAACCGAATATGAAGGAATTGAGCTTAATATTATTTCCGCAGATTATCTTACATTTATACCGAAAATCATCACGAAGAGCTGATTTTTTGCATTTTTCACGAAAATATACATTATCTTTCTCAATTCGGTCGATATTTTTGTTAATTAATATATTGACAAATCTTTTACGATGTTGTAAAATATAATAGTTTGATTTATAAAAATAATATTATCTTATCTATGGAGGACGTAAAAATGAGTCTTATTAAAAACGAGCTTACCGAAAAATCCGGCTTTAAGATGGAATTTTCCGTAAGCAGCGACGTATACGCAAAAGCAGAGCTTGCAGCATACAAGAAAATGGTAAAAAATATCAACGTTCCCGGCTTCAGAAAGGGTAAGGCTCCCAAGGCTATCATCGAGAAGATGTACGGCAAGGGCGTATTCTTTGAGGAAGCTATCAACGCTTGCATTCCCGAGGCTTTCGCTAACGCTGTTAAGGAAGCAGGCATCGAGGTTGTTGGCAATCCCACTTTCGACCTCGTTTCCAACGACGGTGACGTAGTTCTTTCCGCGGTTGGTTTCGTTAAGCCCGAGGTTACTATTGAGGGCTACAAGGGTATAGCTGCTCCCCGCAAGGTAGCAGAGGTTACCGAAGATGCGGTTAACGCTGAGATTGATTCCGCAAGACAAAGACTTGCAAGAGAGGTTGAGGTTACCGACAGAGCTGCGGCTATGGGCGATATCGCAAACATCAACTTTGAGGGCTTTGTTGACGGTGTTGCTTTCGAGGGCGGCAAGGGTGAGAACCACGACCTTAAGCTCGGCTCCGGTGCTTTCATTCCCGGCTTTGAGGAGCAGATTGTTGGCAAGGCTATCGGTGAGGAATTTGACGTTAACGTTACCTTCCCTGAGCAGTACGGCGCGAAGGAGCTTGCAGGAAAGGCTGCTACCTTTAAAACCAAGCTCAATTCTCTCAAGGTAGAGGAGCTTCCCGAGGCTGACGACGATTTTGCTAAGGACGTTTCCGAATTTGATACTCTTGATGAATATAAATCCGACGTTAAGGCAAAACTTGCAAAGAAAAATGAAGATGCGGCAGACAGAGAGTTTGAAAACGCTCTCGTTGACGCTTTACTTGAAAAGCTTGTTGCTGAGATTCCCGAGCCTATGTTCGCGGCAGAGACCGAAAACTTCCTTCGCGACTACGACAACAGACTCAGAATGCAGGGTCTCAGCCTTGATCAGTACACCAAGTACACCGGCATGACGCTTGATGTTCTTCGCGCCCAGTTCCGCCCCAATGCAGAGAAGCAGGTTAAGCTCAGACTCGCTCTTGAAAAGATTGCTGTTCTAGAGCAGCTTACCGTTTCCGACGAAGAAATTGAAGCTGAATATACCAGAATCTCCGAGGCATACAACGTGCCCGCAGAACAGGTTAAGGGTATGATAGCAGTTGAGGATATCAAGGCTGATATGCTCGTTGCTAACGCTATGAAGTTCGTTAAGGATAACGCTGTTGTAGCAAACGACTAAAAAGTAAAGCAGCCTAAGGACTTCCGAAGGCTGCTTTAAGCATATATTTTTACAAAGGAGAAAAATAATATGGCACTTGTTCCAATGGTCGTTGAGCAAACCTCTCGCGGTGAACGCTCATACGATATTTATTCAAGACTTCTGAACGACAGAATTATTTTCCTTGCTGACGAGGTAAATGACGTTACCGCATCACTCGTTGTTGCGCAGCTTCTTTACCTTGAGGCTCAGGATCCTGACAAGGATGTTTATCTTTACATCAACAGCCCCGGCGGCTCTATCACTGCAGGTATGGCAATCTACGATACGATGAACTATATCAAATGCGACGTTTCGACAATTTGCGTGGGTATGGCCGCTTCTATGGGCGCATTCCTTCTTTCAAGCGGCGCAAAGGGTAAACGCTTTGCGCTTCCCAACGCCGAGGTTATGATTCATCAGCCTCTCGGCGGTATGCAGGGTCAGGCTACGGATATAAAAATCCACGCTGATAGAATACTTAAAATAAAGGCAAAGCTTAATTCCCTGCTCTCAGAGCAAACCGGCAAGCCTCTCGACGTTATCGAACGCGATACCGAGCGCGATAACTTTATGACTGCCGAGGAAGCTCAGGCTTACGGACTTATAGACAAAGTAATTACCAAAAAGGAAATCTAATTATGCCACAGACTCCCAATGACAGACTTCGCCGATGCGCTTTCTGCGGAAGAACTGAAAAGGAAGTATCTATTTTGATTCCGTCAAAGGACACCTCTACTTACATCTGCGATACCTGTACCGAGCTTTTTTCCGACTTTCTCTCCGAGAATTTTTCCGACGTTGTAGACTCACCCAAGCACAGCGGAAAATCCGGTCTTGATATGGCTACGCTTCCCCGCCCAAAAGAAATAAAGGCTATGCTCGATGCGTACGTTATCGGTCAGGACGATGCAAAGCTTGCGCTTTCGGTTGCAGTTTACAATCATTATAAGAGAATTCTTACGCTTGAAGAAAACGCAAAGAAACAAGGTAAAAAAAACAAAGCGGCAACAGATATTACCGAGCCCGACGAGTTTGAAGAGGTTGAGCTTCAGAAATCCAACGTGCTTCTTCTCGGCCCTACAGGCGTAGGTAAAACATATATTGCAGAGACTCTTGCAAAAACCTTTAAGGTTCCTTTTGCTATTACCGATGCTACCACTCTTACCGAGGCAGGCTACGTGGGAGAGGATGTTGAAAACATACTTCTCCGTCTTATCCAGGCGGCAGATTTTGACGTTGCAAGAGCTGAGCACGGTATTATATACATCGACGAGATAGATAAGATAGCGAGAAAAGGCGAGAACAGGTCTATTACCCGTGACGTTTCGGGCGAGGGCGTTCAGCAGGCTCTCTTAAAAATTCTCGAAGGTACGGTGGCTAACGTTCCACCGCAAGGCGGAAGAAAGCATCCTAACCAAGAATTTATACAGATAAATACGAAAAATATTCTATTTATCTGCGGCGGCGCATTTGACGGTATCGAATCTATCATTGAGCAGCGTAAGGGCTCGCAACAGATAGGCTTCGGCACTGAGAAATCTACAAAGCGCGAAAAGGTTGAAAGAGGCGTTTACCGCGACGTCGTCGCGCACGACGTTGTTAAATACGGTATTATTCCCGAGCTTGTCGGCAGACTTCCTATCATAGTTACGCTCGACAATCTTGACGAAAATGCGCTGGTAAGAATTCTTAAAGAGCCTAAGAATGCTGTTTATAAGCAGTATCAGAAGCTTCTTAAGATGGACGGTGTAGAGCTTATTTTCGAGGACGAGGCACTCTCTGAAATTGCTAAAATGGCAATAGAAAGAGAGACGGGCGCAAGAGGTTTGCGCTCTATAATCGAGGGTATTATGCTTAAGCCTATGTACGATATTCCCTCTCTTGACGGTGCAAAAAAGGTTATTATAACCCGTGGGTTCGTTAAGGGCGAGGAACAGCTTACCGTAATTTACGAATAAAACAAATTGAGAATTAATAAAACAGCAGATTTTTAATCTTGATATTCGTCTAAACAAAAAAGCGGCTAACTCAAAGACACATAATAAGAAAGAGAGCAAAAATAGAGGTAAACTATCCTTCTATTCTTGCTCTTTTTTATTTATTAATTTAATTAAAGACGTTATTTAGCGTTTTTTCTGTAAGCCAAAGGACTTGCCCCCATATACTGCTTGAATATCTTATGGAAATAATTTGCGTTGCAGAAGCCTATTTGCTCAGAAATTTCGGCAATAGAGGTTTCGCTCTCAATAAGGAGCTGCATAGAACGGTTAACTCTGATACCGTTTATATAATCAACTGGAGTTTTACCGATACTGTCCTTAAACATCTTAGTAAAGTAATCGGGCGAAACCATTATTATTTCAGCGAGCTTTTCTACGTAGATTTTTTCGGTATAATGCTCGAATATGTAGTTTATAACAGGGCGAAGTCTTAAAACGTTATGATAAACTATACGCTCGGACTCGTTTTTTACCGTGCAATAATGTCGGAGAAGCACCGTCATACACGTATAGATATTAGCTCTTATAGGAAGCTTATAGCAAACGTCCTTAGACAGATATTCCTCGTAAGAATCCTTCATACAACGCGAAAGAACCGCGTGAATAGGATGGCCTTCCTTAAATATTCTTATTTTATTCTCTGCCTGAACGTAGAACATATAGAGGATTTCGGTTTCGTAGTTCACCATATTAGCTTCTATGATAGAGCTATCAAATATCATACCTCTTATCGCTGCGTATCCCTCTATTGCATCAGCTCTGTAAACAAGACCGTGAGGAACGTAGAGAAAATCACCGGCTACAGCTTCCACACATTCTGTTCCTATCTGAATAGCTGCCTTGCCTGCGGTTATCTCAACTATCTCCATTTTTGTTTCGCTGTATCGTGGGAAAACGAGAGTTCCCGCGCCCGACAAGGAATACATTTCGAACGGAAATTTGGAGTCTATCTGTTTCATAGCTTGCCTCGCTTAAAATTTCTTTTTAAATATTTTAGCATACTTTTTTAATTTTGTAAAGGACTTTATTCATTTAAATGTCGTTTTTGTGTATTTTTTGTAATGAAAAAGGCAGTTTGTGCAACTGCCTTATCTGTTTTTATATATTTTATCGTTTGAAGCTCAGAAAGTTGCAACCTCGGGGTTGGGTTTTACCGCAGGAGCGATATCGGTTACCGTAAGAACAGGCCCTTTTCCCTGATACAGCGGAGAATATTCTTCGTTGAGTTTGCCTTCTACCACTACCCAATCGCGAGTTTTAAGCTTGAGCTTACCATGTCCTTTTGCAACTACCCCTCTGTATGCAATATCCGCTTCGCAACAGGTCATAATATGCCTGCCGATAGCGTAACTGCCGTTGGGAAGTGATGAATCCAAAGCTACAATTCCCTTAAATCTAACGGTTTTGCCCTTATATTTATCAAATTCCTCGCTCATATCGCGGTAGAATATTGCAAAGTCCTCGTCCTTTATTTCGATAACAGAAGCCTCGATATCGTAAGGCAAGGGATCTTCCATAGTATCGAATTCTATCTCTCCGTTTACGTCCTCATAGCAGATATTTGCTTTTCTGCTTACACCCCGTACGAGCTTATGGAGAGCCTCTTTATCCGTGTTTTCATCAGTTCTGTTAAAGACTACCATTTCTGCGCTCGTAAGCTTGTCAACAACGAGCTGACGCATATTTGCATTATAAGACATTATAGTTCTGGAATCTGCTATAAATATCTCCTGATAAACCATAAATCCCTCAGGTAAGGAATTATAGAATTTGTCAAGCGACCACATTCCGTTATACTCAACCACTATAACGTCAGCCGCTGCTCTTTTTGCGCGCGCTGCAAGCCTATCGGGAACTAAATCGTCCTCGCGGTCAAAGGTACATATGGAAACGTTGCCCGGAAGCTCTCCCGCCTCTATTTCCTCTTCGCCTTCCTCGCACTGAATGATGAGATACTTTCTGTTGTGATCATTGAAGTTCTCATCCTGCATAGTTTCTTTTATAAATTTCGTTTTACCTGCTTCAAGAAAGCCTGTAAAAAGATATACCGGAATATCCATTTTTTCTCCTTAGAAGATAGTTATAGGTTTATTAAACTCCGAAAATTGCCTTAACCTTTTCTTTATCAAGTCCCGAACCAATTACGCAAAGTCTGCCTATAACTCCGGCAGTACCCTCTCGGATTTCAAACTCACCGGGAACGTAATCAAAGTGAAGCCATTTTCCGCACTTACATTCAACTATTCCCTTTGCGCGAAGTATCATTCCAAGGTCGGAATCCTCGTCAAATCGTTCAAACGCTTCCTTAAGCTCGCTTTCGGTAAATTTGCGCGTAGTTTCAATACCGACACTGACGAAAACTTCATCAGCGTGATGATGATGCTCGTGGTCGTGGCAACCGCAATCGCAATGCTCGTCGTGGTCGTGATGATGATGCTCGTGGTCGTGGCAGCCGCAATCGCAATGCTCGTCGTGGTCGTGATGATGATGCTCGTGGCCGTGGCAGCCGCAATCGCAATGCTCGTCGTGGTCGTGATGATGATGCTCGTGGTCGTGGCAGCCGCAATCGCAATGCTCGTCGTGGTCGTGATGATGATGCTCGTGGCCGAAGTCGGAGGCCAGCGGTCTTAGGAAGACAAATGTCT
>JAZNKD010000039.1:0-104299 GCA_045578385.1 Eubacteriales bacterium
ATTTCGAGTGTGCCGTACTTCTTATCTCATTCTTTTCTTTATTCAACGATTATTCCTCCTTGTATCTTCGTAATGCGGTCGCCAAACCATTACTATTATACTTGGAGGTTTAATTGTTTTCAATCGGCTCGCATATAGCTCGCTGTTTTTTTATTACTAAAGTCGTTTCTCTGCCCCCAGTAAAACTGGGGGTTGTTTTGTTGACACAACAACGAAAAAGACTGTTACAAAGGTGTTTTTTCCTTTGAAACAGTCTTTTTATTAATGTTTATTTACCACGTCATTGAGTTTTGCGTTCTCTACTATGATTTTACCTGCGTATCGGTAATACATCTCATCAATGAAAGCATCTTCGCTTCCGCAATCAAAAATCTTTTGTTCGCGATATGCTTGAATTTCAGCCCGATACTTTTCAGGCGTTTCAAAATCCTCTATAGTCTTTCCGTACTCGACAGTATAGGATTTTTGCAGTTCATCTTCGCAGAAGCTTTCAAACGCCTCGGTGTTTTCTATAAAACCTTCGTTTCTGAGTATAGAGTAGAAAATGAGCTTTTCAAAAACTGCATTTTCTATAAAGTCCCATAAATAAGCACTCCAGTCGGCACCGTCTTCAAGACCAAGCGCGGTTACGATATAATCGTCAAGGCTCGCGTTGCCCCCACTGTTTTTGTTAGCTAACTCGCACGCCCATTCATAGTAAAAAACGTAATCGTCATACTCGTACTCGATTTCTCTTTCAGGCATTTTATTTATCTGTACGTTTTCTTTTATTTTATCGTAAAGATAGCTTTCCGCAAGAACCTGCTTGTTGTACTCGTATTCGCGGTTAAGCATATCACGATAATAAGCCTCACACTTCTGGGTTAGGTTATTACCGTCGTACTTTTCAAGTCTTTTTTCGGTAAGCTTCAGCGTGTTAAGTACGAAATCGTCATTAAACTCAGGAGTTTTATAGCAAACCGTCTTATCTATAAACAAATCAAAATAAACGGTTTTATTTCTGAGACTTTCATCTGAATAGTCGTAAGGGAATACCGTTTCGATTGTCGTGGGGTTTTCCTCACCTCTCACTATGTAATCAACGTTAAAGCTAGTAAAGGTTATTTTTCTATTAGATTCTGTACGAACAAACGTTTCGGGGTTCGTATTTGCAAACCCTATCGAAAGATCTGTAATATAAGCCCTTATTCCCTCTCCCCACATACTTTCGCAGCTATCGTCTGAAAGGTTTATTCTGATATTAACATCGTCGTAAAGCAATCCGTCGTGATCAATATACGTCACCGTTGCGTAAACTATATCTGTTTCTTTGATTTCCCCAAAGGAAAAGAACTGATATTCTTTGGGAACCTCGTTTATAAGCTCTCCGTCAAAATGGTGAATAAATTCATTTTTATATTCATATTCCGAAGTGCCCAAATCTCCAGCGATAGATAAGAACGAAAAATCTCCGCTTCCGACTACGTACACAGCGGCATTTCCATCGCCCGAATCCTTGCAGTTGTTCAGCCCCTTAATCTCGACTCTGTTTCCTTCTTGATCAAGCACGTAGGCCGCATAATAAAAATATATCTTGTCGCCGGCCCCGATCGGTTCATTTTTCTGGAATTCTCCGCCCTTGTCGTAGCCTGCTTTTTTTGCAGCAGCAGCAAGTGCCTGTATTTTTTTATCAAGAACGTCCTTCTCGTCAGGCTCTCTGATAGCAATATCCATTTCCAGATTCTTGTAATCGTCACTGTCAATGCTTATATATTTATCAAGCGGATCGTTTGCATAATCTATCCGCTTGACCTTTATACCGAAAACCTCTCCTAAAGTTAATCCCGTAGCTGACATAACAATTCCGATAACAATAGCAGATACCAGGATAACTGCAATAACAAGTGCTGTTATTATAAACCAAGTATGCTGAAAAAGGTCACCGAGCGAGCGTTTTTTCTTTACCTCTTCCTGTGCGTTTTTCTGTGCCTTTTCTGTCTTTTTTTTCACAGATTTTCTCCTTTATTATTAGTTATACCGATAAAAACGAGTCCGCAAAAGCAGTTGCCATGGCATCGCAACGCTCGTTATATCCGTGTCCGTTATGTCCTTTTACCCATATAAAGCTAACCTCATGTATTCTCGTCAGCTCAAGAAGCTTCTGCCAAAGATCCGGATTCTTAACCTTTCCACCGCGCCACGAGGTCCTCTCCCAGTCGTATACCCAGCCTTCAAGATATGCGTCAACAAGATACTTTGAATCCGAGTAAAGTGTTACGCGGCAAGGCTCCTTAAGAGCCTTTAAGCCCTCTATTGCAGCTGTTAGCTCCATTCTGTTATTTGTAGTCTCCGCTTCACCGCCACTCATCTCTTTTTCATATTTTCCGTATACAAGTATAGCGCCCCATCCGCCGCGTCCGGGATTTCCGCGGCACGCGCCGTCGGTATACAGTTGTACCTCTTTCATAGGTTTCTCCTATTCAAAAACGGAGCCGCAGCATTTTAGCGCAGCTCCGTTGTTGTCTTTATTTATCTGCTTTCTTAGCAACTCTGATATAGTTTGGCGCGCCGGTCACTTCATCATAAACAACCTCGCCGTCCTTTTCCTCTACCTCAAGGATATAATCCATGAGAGCATCGAACTGATATGCGGCAAGAAGGTTAGTCTCTCCCTGAGAATCCTTGTAATACTTGAAGTATCCGCTTTCATCCTTTTTATAGTCCTTAATCTCAGACTTGTCATAGGTAACGCCATCGTAAAGACCGGATACGTAGTAGATGACCATAATCTCGCCAACGTATTCTTCCGCGAGAGCCCAAAGCGCGTGTTTTGCCATCTTATAATCGGTAATAATGGTGCTCTTGTCCTTCCAGTTGCTGTCCTTCTTCATCTCCGCCTGAAGGAAGTCCTTAAATACCCCCTTATACTCGGAGTAATAGGTCTTGTTGCTGGAATTTTTTCCGGTATAGAACTCAGCCTGGTACATCTCATACATTCTGTCGTAGGTTTCCTCAACAGCTTTCTTGGGATATCCCTTTACGTTCGCGGTATCAAGCATAAGAGCCCAAACCGCCTCTGCAATGTTTGCCTTAACCTCTGCATTGTACTCATCGATAAGGACTTCACGAACTTCAGCCTTATATTCGGAAACTACAGTTTCCTTAGCCTTTGCTTCATCAGCGTTAACCTTCTTATAAACTTCGGTAAGCTTTGTCTTTACTTCTCCGTCAAGCTTATCCATAGCATCTTTCTTGGTCTTTTCGTCTGCTTCAGCGTCTTTTACAGCCTTTTCGGCCTTATCGTAAGCGTCCTTGTTGTCCTTATTCACCTTAGCAAGATCTTCTTTTGCTTTAGCGGTAGCTTCAACAGCCTTGTCATATTCAGATTTTGCAGTATTATAACCGGTTACCTTAGATGCAAGCGCCTCAAGCTCGGTCTTTGCATCCTTAAGAGCTTCAAGCTCTCTTGCTCTGGTATCGGTCTCACCGTCGTCGTTCTTGTATTCTTCTTTAGGAAGATTAGAAAGAAGCGCCTTGAGAATAAGGTCTGCGTCAAGCTCCTCTACTTCAAGGAAGTATGCGGGATTAATGTGATAGGTAAGAGTAGTTTTTGCGGGAACCTTCCAATCAGCTTCCTTCTGTTTGTCATTATAGACAACCAGGTCGGAGCTTTTGGGAGAAAGCTCGGTAGGAGTTTCGTAAACAACGCAAATTTCCTTGTTTACGCTATCAGAGCCCTCAAGAGTAGGAACAATCCAATCAACCTTTACACCCGTGTAGGTATTTCCGTCTGCATCCTTAAGAGGATTAGCGGAGTCCTCGGCAAGTGCGGTACCAACGGTAGAACCAACAAGTTTCGTTGCTACGAAGTGCTTCTCGTCGCCGAGAGTCACTCTTTCATACTTATGGGTCTCTTTACGGGTAACTTCCTTACCGTCCGCATCTTTTTCAACCCAATTCTTAACGTAAGAAACGTATGCTACTGCGCCCTTTACGGTAGTGTCCTTGGTTGCGGTATTATCAGGAGAGTAGATATACTCTTTGATTTCTTTAAGGTCACCCTTTTTGATAAGATCAACAAGCTGCTCTCTTATGGCTTTTTTCTCGCCGGTAAGAGTTTCATCGCCAAGCTTGATAGAAGTCGTAGTGTTAGACTTGTTCATATTACCGGGATAAAGAACAACGGTATTGCCGTCCTTATCGGTGTAAGATACGTAATAGCGATAGAAGAGCTGATCCAATACGCTGATTTCGCCTTCGGTAATCTGGTCGTCTTTGTTAACTCTGTTTACGAGAAGATTATAAATGTACTCCTCGATCTTCTGCTTTCTGGTTTCCTCATTCGTGGTGAATTCACCGTCTTCAAATTCAAGATTTTTGAGGTCCTTGTCGAACTGAGACTTGTTGAAATCCACGTACTGCGCAAGATCGTCCTTGGTATAGCTATAGCCACAGGATACGAGGGAAAGAACAAGCATTACAACGACAAGAATAGAACTGATGATTCTTCTTTTCATTTCTTTTTCTCTTTCTCTATATTATTTATAAAACAAGTTTATGATGCGGATGGCGCATTTGGGCGCCGTCGCACATTAAGCACAGAACATTATAACATATAAATTTGAAAAATGCAAACATTTTTTAAAAAAATATTGTTATTCATAAAGAATTATTTTTCTTTATGCGGAAAACGCCTAATGTGCGGCATTTTCCGCACTTTTTTGGCGAAAAACCCTCTTAGTTCAATATACTGTCGTCCGGATAAGGTACGTTATTATCAACAGTTTCCGCATTCATCATACCGAAGTACTTGTTTACAAGCTTCTTGAATGAGAATGTGGATACGTAGAAATCGGAAACCTCGGTTTTCACGGATTCGTTAACGTCTATTCTATTTTGTTTGAATAGACGGACAACAACCCGTCTGTCAGACACCCTGTAAAATTCGTAAACGTAGTCGTAAGCAGACTCTCCTCCGGAGCCTTCCGCCATTGTGATAGACATTCTCATAAGAAGCTTTCCTTTTGTAAGAGCGTCTTTTTGAGCTTCTGCATCTATCGAGCCCTCATAGTGTGTGAAATAAAGGGTCTGAATAAACTTCTTGAAGTTTGCAGTTCCAAGCGAATCCATTTCCAAGAAGTTCTTTGATCCGTAAAGCTCTCGCAAGCTTACAAAGCTGTAATTTTTTTCCTCAAGGTACTGCGAAAGCTTTGTATCGATACAATCACCCGATGGGGTTACGATAACGTCTATAGCATCGTATTTTACAGCAAGTGAGAGCTGATCTGCTGTAAGCTGGCTCTTTTCATACAGTCTTCCGCCGTATGCGTAAAGCTGGTTGTGCTGAAGCTTGTTATTGTAAGTACCTTTAACGTCGTCCATCATAAACTCGAGCTTTATGTTTCCGAGGTTGGAAATATTTGTAAGTACAAGATTACGTCTTGCATAGAAATCAACAAAAGTTTCATCAAGGAATTTAAAGTTTTCGGAATCTATTTCGGCAATAACGTCATAAAGGTCGGAAGCTATATATCTTATGCCAGATGGATACTCTCTGCTTATATACAGATGGAATCCGAGAGTAGTCTTGTACTCGTAATCGTCAAGACCGGTGAGGTAATCGTCCATACTGGTATTTTCCGACTTATACTCCTTAGGAGTTATTCCTCTCGGAAGCTCGAAATATATCGAATAATCATAGAGATTGTAATGGTCCATCTTCTCGGGAGTTATAACCACGTCAACAGTTTTCGTTCCCGCAAGTCCCGTAGAAGTGCTGGCGTTCGTTACCAATCCGCCGAGAATCTTTACGACGCCTTCGCATGCATACGCATTGAGCGCGTAGAGGTCGTAATCTCCGCCCGTCGTATTGACGTAGAAGGACTCTCCGTAATAAGGATCACGCTCCGACGCCTGCTGGAATTTAAAGGATACTATCTTGTCTTTAACAACGAAGTATTTGATTTCATCGATTTCATACGTTGTGAAGGACGCTATGATCTCGGAATACATAGTATATGCGTTAACCTCGATCGCATAATCATTTCCTACTTTTTTGCCCATAAGGGCTTCGTCCATTTCCTTGAAGCTGGACTCATCGTCGCCTATGATAAAGTACTCCTCGTACGTTCCCTCAAGTCTGACTCCGTCTGCAACAAGATAGTAGCTTATCGCAACCTTCGAACCATTTTCAACCTTTTCGAGCTTTTCGGTAACGTCGTCTTTTTTGGTAATACTGATTATTCTTTCGACAACCATATTAACCTTTTCTTCAACGCTGTTATTCTTATCGTAAACGCGCTCAAACGAAACGCCGTTACCCGCTAAAGTTCCCACGCTATTACCCTTAAGCTGATTTTTAAGGCTGTCAGGAGCATTCTTAAGGTCGAGAACTCCCACCATTTCCTGCTCGTAAGCGTTTTTACCGTCCTTAACGAGAGTATAAGTTATTTTGATTTTATCATTTTCGGTAACAAGTCTATCCGTATCGGTATAGTCCTCTTTATCGGTCAAAATCGCATTAATAGATTTTATAGTGTATACGTACTTAAGCTGTGAATCTACGTCAACCGTATTCGAGTACACAGGCATAGTTATAGCAAGGGGCGTGGTAAATTTTCCCGCGTTTCGCTTTTCGAAAAGCTTAACGATTCTCTGCTGATCCTCAACCTCGGAATATTTGCCAAGATTAAATGTTACGGTACCGTCTTTTTCTATTTTAAGACCGCCTTTCAGTACGTCCCCATCAGCCTTGACTTTATCCGTATTAGGCGTTATCGTATCAGCGTTAACTATAACGTTTATTCCGTCTGTGTCATTAAGGAACGGAATTGTAGGGTAGTAATCGGTCTTATCGTCGTACTTGAAAACGGTATTTTTATACTGCTGGTAATCGGTTGTAAGATAAGGCTCGAAAGCATTATCTGAAGGAAGTCCCTTTGCAATAAGGAGCGGGTTTATATAATCCGTAAAACTTATGAACGCATAGTCAATATAAGTTGTATACGTCGTGTAGATGTAAGGTCTGTAGTCGGTGTTTCCGTCCTTGTCAACCACACCGACCATATAATAGTAACCGCTGTTTGTAGGAAGCTTGCTTCCCACCTTCACAGAATAGGTTACCTCTTTCTCGTTACTGTGATCACTGTCTTTCTTTTCGGTATCGTGAACCGAATAGGTTATCTGAACAATAATGGGATCGTCTTTCTCGCCGAAGCCAAATGCGTTAAGCTCTTTTTTACGCTCGTCCTCATCCTTCGAAATCTCCATTTTTTCATCAAAATAAAGCGTACCGAATGCGGTCGTAAGATAGGTAAGCTTCTTTATTGTTCCATATCCGTCACCCTGCTCGGTTGCGTACACGTCTTCGTATTCAAAATTTGGATCCGCATTGTGAATCGGGGGATCGTAACGGTAAATTTTTCCGTCCGCAGCCTGATACGAGAAAATAAACGGTCCGTCATCTTCCTCTCTTTTAAAGCCGTATCGATTGTCTCCGCTAATGAACAACGACGAAATATGAGCCTCGTCGGTTCTCGGATAAGCTACCGCAGAGTTAAGATAGGTGCTTTCACCTATCGAAGTGTCAACAACGGGGGGGTCTTTTTTAGTGGTGTTATCGGGTGGATCAATAAGAAGAAAAGTATCGAGAAGTATTGCAGCCACGGTAAATACCGCAAGAATCGCAGCAAGTATTACTACTATCAGAGGCTTTTTCATTTTTTTCTTAACAACTATCATTTCCCGCCTCCATTATAAATATTTGCGCTTCAGACATACTACTATGCCCGTTACAGCTATTGCCAACGGTATAACGAAAATCACCGATGTGATAAGAAGAAGCATCGGCTTTTCAAGAGCGTGCATCACCTTGTTCTTAATAAGGTTTCCGTCTTTATCAAACTCTTTGTCGTATTTTTCCGTTTCTCTGATACTTGCATCATGAAGCATTTTTCCACCGAAGGAATCGTTGTCATTATTCATTGACAAGCCGCCGAGCGAGCTATCGGCATGAGTTTCAAGTCTTGCTATATTCTGAACAAGCGCCGAAACCACGTCATAGTTCGCATAAGATGCGTTGCCTATAAGACTGTCCGTGAAGAAATCGCGGCTTGCCGCGCAGAACACGTACGAATAGGTATGGTTACCCGTATTTCCGTCTATGGTCTGTCTTCCACCGACAGCAGCCAGAATCTGTTTTCCTACGGTATCCGTAGCTTTATATTCGCCCTGCTTATCCTTACCGCAGGATATCGCATCTTTTGAGGTGTACAGCAAGGGGGCGAATATTCTTGACGTATCCGAGCTTCCGGGCTCATTCGGGCTGACCATCATTCCGTGAGAAGAAACTATAGTACCCGTATCACTTATTACAACTCGGGGAGAAGTCGATATTGCTGCAAAATCTCCATAGATACTGCTGGCGTAAGTTCCCTCCTCTAAGTCGTAATCGGCAATGATAGTCGTGATTTCGCCGTCCTCTGTCTTGATATGATTTTCGGCATCTTCAACTCTTGTATCGGTAAGAGCTATGCCCCATTCCCTGAGGAAATCCTCGAAGTTTGTCATATTATTTCCGTTTTTGTCTCCGCGATAATCCATCGTTACCATAATAGATCCGCGAGACTCGGCCATATATCTGTCAAGAACCTCAGTTTCGGAAATATAAGAAAACGTTCCGAAGTTGCTCTTATCCATATCAAAATCCTCTCTGGGATTGTTGATTATAAGCAAAACGCAATCCTCGGGAATGGAAGGTTCAATTATCTTTCCCGTGTGTTCGCTTTCCTCGACTGCCTTTTCTATAACGTCCTTTGCAATGTTAAGGTTCTTAACCTCAAGTCCTTTTTCACGAAGAAGATCAACGAACGCCCCAAGATCGGGATTTGCGATTTTGGTAGGATCGTTTTTATCAAAATAAGTGGTCGTTTCGTGGTCGGTTACAAAATAAGCAACAGGTCTGTTTACCAAAGTAAGAGACATCATTATAGATGCAAGCTTATATTCTCCGTCGAAGGAGTACACCTTACCATCCGATCCAATGTGCCAGAATTTTTCGGCAGAGGTTATGCTGTATCTCTGACCGTAAGAAACTATTACGTCGTCCGAATCAATCTTCGTCAACGACGTTGTTTTATACTGCGCCACCGCGGTGGGATTCATTTTTACGTTAACCGTTTCCACTTTACAATTTTCAAACTTCTTTGAAATCGCAATCGCCATGTAATAGATAGTTCTGGTCATTGTATTCGAAATAAGATTATCTCTGTCATCACAAAACGTTATAGTTATACCGGGATCTCTTAACGAGCCATCGTTTGTGTAAAATATGCTTTTGCAAGCGTCAGTCATTTTATCGCGAAGGGTATAAAGCCCTTCGGGAGTAAGATCAATATACGCGTTTCCGTAAATTCCGAAGCTTGTAACAAACAGATTCAAAGCCATAAGCAAAACGATTGCCACGACAGTGATAACCGTAAATATTTTTGTACGGGTGCTTTTACCCGTAAACGGATTGTTTTTCATATATTGGGGTTTCCTCTTTGATTTTATCTGTTCTTTCTCTTTGTGACAACTATTGCGCCACCGACTGCAAGTATTGCAGGAATGGAAAGAATCACTGCGGTATATATTTTTGCTAATTTCATCGTAAGATTTTCAAGCACAGAATCACGTCTGTAAACAGGCGTGCATCCGTACGGAACATTCTCCATGCCAAATAAGTTGTCAAACACGGAATAAAGGAAATCTCTGTTGGAATATCCTTTTTTTGCAAGCGCGTCGTTTGCGGAAATGTAAATACTCGGAAGAACGAATATATTACTTTCATTTCCCTTTTCTGTAATAAACGACGATGCTGCGCCCACGCAGTAATTACCCTTGTTGTCAACTCTGTCTTTGCCCTCGTAAACAGCAGACGCTCCGGAGCTTACGAGAATCGGAGATGCACCAAGCTTTGAATTAAGATTAAGCGCCGCTGCTTCTCTTATTATGACTCCGCCGTCATTATGAAGTCTTACACTGCTTTCAATAGTGTTTGAAAGCTCAGAATCTGCAAATTCCGCAACAAGAGTAAATCCGTCGGCAGTAATAGCGTTGCTGCTGTCTCTTACCATATGCTTGAGCTTACCGTCATCGCTCTCAGCGAAAGAAATTCCGTACTTTGCAAGGAATTCTTCGAGCGCATAAAGCTTTTTAACGTACGGGTCGAGAGCAACGTAAATGTTACCGCCGTTTTCTATGTAATTCTCAAGCTTTGCTATCTCCGGGTATACGGAGCTGTTCTCTGTTGCGGTTTCAAAATCCTTGTTGGGATTTGAAATAACTACGAGATCGGCCGTATCGGGAACAACGTCGACCTGACGCAGATTTAGCATCTCTATACTATAGCCTGCACAAGTGAGAAGGTTTGCAAAGGTTATGTCCGCAACCTCTCCGTGATGCGTTGTAAAGTAAGCCGTCTTATGCTCGTCTGCCAACACCCACATAGCCATAGATGCTATAACTTCTTCGCCGTTGTAAGAGGAATATGATCCGGTCTCCAAGGATTCCATAACAAACGCGGCATTGGAAATATCCTGAATATAACGTTTATCTCTGCCCGGTTTGTTAGAAACAAATATTACTGAATTGCTGTAAAGAGGATAATATTCGTCTTTTCCCCCCGTCTCATCTTTTACCTGATAATCGGTGATGTCCACCAACTCTTCTTCGCCGGAATTGCCGACCGTCATTCTCTTTGTAAGAAGATTGAGATAAGCAAGCTCTATAAAATCGGGATATCTTTCTTCAAACTGCTTAGCGGTGATGTAAAATTTATTTATTTCATCATCCTCAAAGGTTGAGCTTGAGGGATCAAATCTGTTTTTTGCGCGGCAGAAAACGATTCTTACCTTTTCATCGTTTTCTCTTGCCTCCTCGATAGCTTCTGCAAAAAGCGCGTCTGTCGATCCGGATATTGTAAGGTCGTCAACGTCGGGCGAGTACAGGTACAGACCAAAGGCTACCGTAAGAGCATATACTATCGCGTTGAATGCAATAATCACTCCTATCACAAGAGCGCATATAGCGCTTCCCGTCAGCCTCTCGCCTCGAAACCACGAGATAAGCTTTTCTTTTATTTTTTTCATTGCGTACCGTCTCCTTAAATCAATTATAGCGGCGGCGGTCGTAAACGCGGATCGTAAGATATACAAACACTGTCGTTACCGATATGTAGTAAAGCAGAGACGATAGATCAAAATAACCGTTAACAAACGTCTGGAATCTTGTGAATATAGAAACGCAGTCGAATACGTAACGAAGCCAGAATGCAGCAGGAAGAAGCGAATTTATTACTCCGACACCCAGGAACAGAAGAATTATACCCATAGTTCCCACCGCTGCTGTAAGCTGGTTTTCGGTCAGTGAGGAAACGAAAACGCCTATTGCTATAAACGTCATACCTACAAGAAGCAGAGCTAAAAAGTTTCCTATCAGGTGCGCGGTTTTAACCTCTGCATAGCGATAAAGAATAAGGAAATAAAGCGAGTTGAAGAGAAGCGCGCCAGAGAACATCGTAAGCGCCGCAAGGAACTTTCCGAGCACCATACCGGTAATAGATACGGGCGCGGTAAGTAAAAGCTGCTCGGTCTTTGCTTTTCTCTCATCGCTGAAAGATTTCATAGTAAGAAGCGGAAGAATTACCGCGGAGAATATAAGCATATAAGTAAAGAAGCTTGAAACCTCTGCAGACATTGCAAAGAGTGTTGTAAGACAGAAAATTCCGCCTCCAAGAGCAAGGAAGAGCACAAGGAAGACATATCCGATAACGCCCGTAAAATACGAACGCATTTCTCTTTTATAGATTGATAACATTTGTTTTGCCTTTCTTTTCAGATGATTTTAGTGGATTGCAGTCCGTTTTTAGCTTTCTGCGTCGAAATATCTGTTTATCGCGCAAAAGCTTGTACACGGCTGTATTATCAATGAGCGAGACGCCTTTGCGACTTACGCTCAGGCTCTGCACCGTTTGCTCGGTCAACGAGTCTTATGAATATAGTTTCAAGATCCGTACCTATCGGAGCCATTCCGAGAATTGCCCAAGATTTAGATGCGCAAAGATTGAATACGGGCTTTCTGATATCAATGCCCTTGTCGCTTTCGATAACGTAAGCATACGCATCGCTGTCTCTTTGTCCGGTGGCAGTAACGCTCTTGACGCCGCGGATTTTCTCTATAGCTGCAACAACGTCGCGCTGAGGACCGCAGATCTTAACTTCATACTGGTACCCTTCCTCAATGACACGGGTAAGCTCCGATGTTTTTTCGTCTGCGATTATCTTACCCTGGTTGATAATTATAACTCGCTCGCAAACCGCCTGAACCTCCGCGAGAATGTGAGTTGAAAGTATAACCGTATGATTTTTCGAAAGCATTCTTATAAGGTTTCTTATTTCAAGTATCTGCTTCGGGTCAAGACCCACCGTCGGCTCGTCGAATACGATAAGCTTTGGATCTCCTACAAGCGCCTGAGCTATTCCGACTCTCTGTTTATATCCTTTTGAAAGATTTCTTATAAGTCGCTTTCTGACGTCTGCTATTCTTACAACGTCTATTATTTCGTTTAAATGAGCCTCTCTGTCAAAAGTGCAGCCCTTAAGCTCGTATACGAAATTAAGATACTCCTCTACCGTCATATCCTGATAAAGAGGGGGCTGCTCGGGAAGAAAGCCTATCATACTCTTCGCTTCTATAGGATGCTCGAGCATATCTATTCCGTCTATGTAAGCTTTTCCCGAGGTGCTCGAAAGATAACCCGTAAGAATATTCATCGTGGTACTTTTTCCCGCACCGTTAGGACCGAGAAGACCTACTATTTCGCCTTCTCCGATTTCAAAGCTCACGTCATTCAAAGCGTAATTCTGACCGTAGCGTTTGACAAGATTTTCTACTTTTACCATTTTATTTGCCGTCGGCTCTGCCGACTTCCTTTCAGTATATTGTACCGCCGCAAAAAGCGACCGAAAATTACGTTACCCCAACAGTATAACACATAATTGTAAACAAACTTTTAACAAAATATATTAAATTAAAGTATTATTATTGAATTTTTTGAAACAAGAACAATAATTATCACGCCGCACTTGACAAAAAAAGGTTTCGGTTGTATAATCTTGTATATAATTTTTCTAGCAGCAAAAATTACCTTCGCACCTTTATCAATATTATAAAGCAGCGAGGAAGAAGGAGCATTATGAATAAAGATATGAAAACGGTATTCTCAGGTGTTCAGCCCTCGGGAAACCTTACTATAGGAAACTATCTCGGAGCAATAAAAAATTTTTCACGCTTCTCAGATGAGTACAAGACGTTTTATTGCGTAGTAGATTTGCACGCCATCACGGTGAGGCAGGTTCCCGCAGAGCTCAGAAGAAGAACCTACGAAACTCTTGCGCTTTATATGGCATGCGGTCTTGACGAAAAGAAAAACACTCTGTTCGTTCAGTCTCACGTAAAAGAGCACGCGGAGCTCGGATGGATACTGAATTGCTATACTATGTTCGGCGAGCTTTCAAGAATGACTCAGTTTAAGGATAAAAGTGTAAAACATGCACAGAATATAAATGCAGGTCTATTTACCTATCCTACTCTTATGGCGTCGGATATACTTTTATACCAAACCGATATAGTTCCCGTAGGAATCGACCAGAAGCAGCATCTTGAGCTTGCGCGAGATATAGCGATGCGCTTTAATCAGATATATTCCGACACGTTTACGGTTCCCGATGGATATATTCCCAACGATACTATGAAAATAATGTCGCTTGCCGACCCGCTTGCTAAAATGTCGAAATCCGACACGAATCAGAATGCGGTTGTTTATATTCTTGATTCGAAGGACGATATTCTTCGCAAGTTCAAAAAGGCGGTAACAGATTCCGAGTCTTCAGTAACATATTCCGAAAGCAAACCCGGCGTATCAAACCTTATGACTATATACAGGGCGTTTACGGGAAAAACCTTCCAGGAGATCGAAAGAGAATTTGACGGTCGCGGCTACGGTGATTTCAAGCTTGCAGTCGGAGAAGCTTGTGCTGACGGTCTTGCGCCGGTAAGAGAAGAGTTCAATCGCTTGATTGCTGACAAAGCTCATCTCGAATCCGTAATGAAGTCCGGTGCGGAAGAAGCTCAGCACTACGCGCTCAGAACAATGTCAAAAGTTAAGAGAAAGATAGGTTTTGTAAATTAAAGTTTGCATATTGCAAAGAAAACAGGAGATAGAACTGCTATTTTCGGCAAAAGCCGTTGTGGCAGTTCTTTGTTTTTATGCCTTTATTCAAGTTACCAATCATAGCAGCCATAGCTTTTGGAATATCGTATTTGTTCACTCCCGCAACAATTCCGCTTTGCAGAAGGGTAGGAGCTATGGATATTCCCGACGAATCTAGAAAAATTAACACGGTACCGATGCCGCGGCTCGGAGGGCTCGCGTTTTTTCTCTCTTGCTTTATCGTTCTTTTTCCTTTTGCTTCCGAAAGCAGAACGGTTGCCGCGCTTCTTTCCGGCGGTGCCGTAATAGTTGCAGGCGGAGTAGCCGACGACGTTTTCAACGTCTCGCCCGGGATAAAGCTCCTCATTCAGACACTCGCTGCATTTGTTACGATGTCTTTTATACCAATGCCGTCTGAATTTTCGTTTTTCGGCTTTTTCAGAATTTCGCTCTCGGGCATCTTTGGTTTTTTGTTTGTTTTGACAAGACTTATTTTCACGGTCAACGCTGTGAATTTTTCCGACGGACTTGACGGTCTAGCCTCAGGCTTATCCGCCACGGCATTAATCTCGCTTTTTCTCTACGGAATGTCGAATTCCAACACGGTTCCCGCCATTTCCGCGTTGGTTCTTGCTTCCGCCGTTCTCGGATTCCTTCCCTATAACAAATATCACGCAAAGGTTTTTATGGGAGATGCCGGTTCGCAGTTTCTCGGACTTTCTATCGCCATACTTGCGCTCGGCAACGCGCCAAACGGAAACTTCACCCTTGAAAGCTCGCTTTTTCTTGCCATTCCCGCATTGGACACAGCTCTTTCCGTAATACGCCGCATAGTAAAAAGAAAAAGCCCCTTTATAGCTGATAAGGGGCATCTTCATCATATTTTATTAAAAATGGGAGTTCCTCATCCGCTTGCCGTAAATCTCCTCGTTGCAAGCTCTGCGGTAATAGCTCTTTTTACACTTCTTATAGCTTTATAAGTCTCTATCACAAAAGCGCCCCTTTTCATAAGAAAAACGTGCTTTTATAAATTATCGGTATAATATTCTCCCTGATTAACTCCAAGCTCTTCCATTTTTCTTACTATACCGCAAAGAACCGAATTTTTCTCGGTGTTCCAGCCGGGAGCAACGAGAAGCTCTCTCGGGCAATCCCCAGTAAGTCTATGAATTATCGCATTTGGGCTAACGTGAGTTAAAACGTAAACCGTGCGATTTATATAAGTATCCATATCTATCGGAGCATATTCGCCTTTTCGGTACATTTCTGCAAGCATAGTTCCCTCTGCGACGTATACCGAATGTATCTTTATTCCCCACGGGTCAGCCTCATTCAGCATGCTGACGGTAGCTTCAAGCTCTTTCTGTTCTTCACCCGGCAAACCTATCATTATATGGGTAACAACACGAATTCCGTAGCTCTTAAGAATTTTTACAGCTTTAAGATAAACCGCGCTTTCGTATCCGCGGTTTATTGTTTTTGCCGTGTTATCAGATGCCGTTTGCAGACCAAGCTCAACCCATACGTCAACCTTTTCCTTATAAGAAGCTATAACGTCTGCTACTTCTTCGTTTATGCAGTCAGGACGTGTTCCTATAGCCAACGCGACTATTCTTCTGTCAATCAGAGCCGCATCGTACCTCTGACGAAGAACGCTGAGCTCGGCATAAGTATTGGTATAGTTCTGAAAATAGGCTATGAATCTATCAGCTTCCGAAGCTTCTGCAAGTGCGTTTTTGACTTGATCGGCTATCGATACTCCCGCCTTTATATGCTCCCCGGAACCGCGTTCACTGCAGTATATGCACCCACCCGTGCCGACTTTTCCGTCTCTGTTTGGGCAAGTGAAGCCGCCATCAATACATATCTTGCGAACCCTTGCACCGTATTCACTTTTCAAAAAACCGCTAAGATTATTGTATCGCATAAGCCGTCCCTCTCAAAGAAAAATACTCTAAAAAACCAAAGCCCCGATGCTCTGAGAGCATCGGGGGTGTCTGGAGCTGCTACCCGGATTCGGACCGGGGACCTCATCCTTACCAAGGATGTGCTCTACCAGCTGAGCCATAGCAGCGACTTGTCCTTACAGGCTTCTGCCCATACTGACTTGTATATTATAGCAAATGTTTTTGTGTTTGTCAATACCATTTTTAAAAAAATTAACGCTTTATAAATATCAAAAAAGCAACTGCATACTTGACTTTACCGCCACCGTTTGCTATAATTATTACGCACGTTACTTTATACGCACTTTTTACAATACTATATGAGGTATATATGAAAACAAAAACGACCAGACTAGTTGCGCTGATGCTTTCTGCAATACTGCTTATATCGGTTTTCGCTATCGGCGCCTTTGCATTAACGAGCGCGTCGACCGAAGCATCGGGCGTTGACGGTTTAATTACAGATGGCGTTAAAAACATAGAAACCGCCAGCGTAATAGGCGTTATCGGTGGAGCTGTAACCGTATTCAGATGCGTCGAATATCTTGGAAAAACCATCAAGGCCATTGATGCCGTAGCCGAAGCTATGGAATATAATCCTTATGACTTCAAAGGAATATGCTATGCGGCGATAGATGCTTTTACGGGCCGTGTAACCGTGGTTTCTCCCCCGTCGTCCGCTCCCGGCATTTCTCAAGAGCTTTACAAGGATATGGTTTCCGAAATAGATAGTATAAACTCTAAAATAGGCGAGATCGAGCAGGACCTTGAAAAAATCAAAGCCTCGATAAGCGACATTGCCGCAACCATCGTAAACGAACAAAACAAGGAATATATCAACGACTTCTCCAAGGATTACGTTCGTCTTTTCACTCCCCTGATGACAGAATACGACGATCTTCTGCTTCATCTCAACGGAAGTGACGCTCTTGAGGGCGCTAAGGGCCATTACGATGCTTTATACAAAGCCGCATTCGATATAGAGGAAGAGCTTTATCAGTATCTCACCGGAGGCTACCGCGAATTTACCGACCAAAAATCAATCCAGGACGTTATGTACGACTACGTAAGCGCTTCTACCGGCGCTACCGCAGCCAATGCACCCTGTATTGAATTTACGGAAAATCTGTTCGCGACCTATTCGCTCGCACAGTACTGCCTGCTTATCTGCAGACTTTATCAGCTTGACCATTGCAACCATCTCGACGAGATCGAATATATCCCTGCAGGCAGCGAAAACCCGATTCCCAGACAAAAAATAACGGAATACATACAGGGTATGGACGCAAGATACGAAACGATTGCCGTTCAGTTCGCAAAGTATATCGTCGAAAAAGGCAACTACAATATGGATATGCTCTACGTTCCCTCTGCCCGCCCCGAGCAGTATCCTATTATGCACGGTGAAACTCAGGGAAAGCTCTATCTCGGCGATACGTATTACTGCACATCGTCTTTCCCTCAGGATTATGAATATATACTCGTTGGAGAAAAGACAACACTCGAGGTTTCTGACGAAACAGCGGCAAAAATAACCGAAGACGGAGAATTGCAGCTGTTGGACAAAAAAGACTTCCAGCTTAAGCTGAAATTCAGAAACAACGTGTTGTTTACGTATTCGTTCACGATACAGGATAAGCTCCTCTCGGGCGGTTACGGAACAACGAATTCGCCGCATCTTATCGGCACAACGGATGATCTTCTGGCGGCAACAAAGCTCAGTGGAGCACCGGGTAAAAACTTTAAACTGATTTCAGACATTCGTTTTACCGAAGAACAGACCTTCCCAAAATATCTTTTCGAAGCATACTCTGCTACGTTTGATGGTAACGGCTACACTATTGCAAACATCAAAATAGAAGAATACAGTCAGACAACAGGCTTCTTCGGTACGGTGCAAAGCGCCGGCGTAGTAAAAGATTTAACGTTGCAAGCAAGCGTACTGGTAAACCCGAGTTATGTAACCGGCAGTGTGCACCACGTTGGCATTTTGGCAGGTAGAAATAACGGAACAATTTCAAACTGCGTCATCAACGGAGGAAGAATATACAGCCCGACTACATCAACAAACAAGACTAGCTCGCCTTATCAAAAAATCATAGGAGGCGTTGTCGGTTATAACAACGGACGCATTTACGGATGCCAAAGCAACAACTTCTCATTCTCTAATAACATTCGTCAGTTCGACGGAGTTTTCTCGAACAGCTATACTTATACAATAAACGTAGGAGGACTCGTTGGCGATTCTTCCGGAGTATTAAAGGGCAATCTTGTAAAAAATCCAAATATAAATCTTCACGCCAACAGCTCAGAGCTGCGTTTCCATGATTTAAAACAGCCGACATCCACGAGTGAGTCATACTACAGAAGCAGATTCAAAGTTTCATACGGATTCGTTATAGGAAACAGAAATGCGACGAAAGAGCAAGCTCTGTGTTTGGGCGGGTCATCCCGATGCTACGTAATTGTTAGCCACGGAAGCTCGTTAAAATCGTTACCATTTGATACTCGCTCGTGCGTTCAACTAACGACTTTGACTCCGGAAGAGCTTGAGCAGTGCGGCGTTATAAACAGCAACAATTCGTATTCCTTAAACCGTGACGTTTACAATACCGTTATCTGCACGCCCTCCGATTCCTTCAGAAAACAAGTTCCCTACGGCAAACCCCTTTATCTTTTCGGAATGCGACTTCGTTCAATGCAAACGAACGGTTTGTCATTCATTGTTCCGATTACTTCCGTATCCGGCTTTGACCCGAACAAAACCGGTGAACAAGACGTTACCGTTTCATACACCGCCGCAAATGGCGAAGTATTGAACGCAACCGTTGCCGTAGAGGTAGTGTGCGAGCACGAATTTGAAAAATGGGAAAAAGTTGACGATACCACGCACTCCCGCAGCTGCAAATGCGGAGAAACCGAAACGGGAGAACACGCTTGGGACGACGGTGTCATTTCTGCGGAGCCCTCATGTACCGTAGGCGAAGAAAAAACCTTCACCTGCGCCGTGTGCAGCGCAACAAGAAAGGAAACCGCTGCCGCAATCGGCCACGTATTCGGAGAATGGACGCAAACCGTTGCGCCCGAATGTACCAAGGCGGGAGAAGAACGCCGCGACTGTTTAAATTGCGACCACTTTGAAACCCGCGAGGTAGCACAGCTTGGCCATATCGAAGTTACAGACTATGGATATAGCGCAACCTGCACACAAACAGGCCGGCTCAACGGAAAACACTGTTCAAGATGTAACGCGATTACTTTAATTCAAATTCCGATTCCAAAGCTCGGGCATAAGTTGGTTGATATAGATTACAAACCGCCAACATGCTCTGAAGCGGGTTGGACGGCTCACAAGATCTGCCGCCGCAAAAATTGCGATTACAAGGAAGATTACCACGAATTGCTTAAAATTCCTCACCGCTTCGAAGTCATACTGATGAGTGCACCTCTGTGCGAAACACCCGGAGCAGAACGCTACGATTGCATGGATTGTGACTATTTTGAAACTCACACGCTAGACGCACTTGGACACGATAAAGTTCAGCACGAAGCAAAAGCAAACACCTGCACTGAAATCGGTTGGGAAGCTTACGAAACCTGCAACCGTACAGATTGTACGTATTCTACTTACGTTGAAATTCCCGCAGCCCATAATTTCAGCAACTGGACTCAGACGGTAGCTCCAAAGTGCGAAGAAAAGGGTGAGGAACGCAGAGATTGTTTGAGTTGCGACTACTTTGAAACTCGCGTGGTGGCACAGCTCGGACACACCGAGGTAACGGACGCTGCGGTTGCTCCGGACTGCATCAACACCGGACTTACCGAAGGAAAGCATTGCTCGGAATGTAACAAAGTTCTTGTAGAGCAAACAATTGTTGACTTTTTAGGTCACGACACAACGTCTCACGACGCTAAAGCTCCTACCTGCACCGAAATCGGTTGGGATGCATACGTCACCTGTAAGCGCGCAAATTGTACATACTCAACATACGCTGAAAAGCCTGCCTTGAATCACGATTTGGAGGTTCACGACGCTAAAGCTCCGTCCTGCTCGGAGATCGGTTGGAATGCTTATGATTCCTGCAAACGTGAAAACTGTATTTATTCTACCTACGTCGAAATTCCAAAAGAACCCCACACTTATGGTGATTGGGCGCAAACTGCTGCGCCTAAGTGCGAAACCGCAGGCGAAGATCGCCGCGACTGTTCAGGTTGCGACCACTTTGAAACTCGCGAGGTAGCAAAGATTGGTCACGATGAAATCCCACACGATCCAAAATTACCAACCTGCACGGAAGTTGGGTGGGATGCATACGTTACCTGCTCACGTTGTAATTACACTACCTACGTGCAGATTTCCGAAAATGGACACACTTACGGTGATTGGCTTCAGACAAAAGCTCCCGAATGCGAGATTCAGGGTGCTGAGCGCAGAAATTGCCAGATTTGTACCCATTACGAAACACGAAGCGTAGCTGCGCTCGCGCATGTCAGTGTGACAGATAAAGCTGTCGCTCCTACTTGCACGAACAGCGGATTAACCGAAGGTAAGCACTGTTCGGTATGCAACGAAATTCTTTTGACACAGAACACAATTTCCGCCCTCGGACATGACGAAACTTCACACGCAGGCAAGGCGGCTACTTGCACCGAGGTGGGTTGGAACGCCTACGTTACCTGCTCGCGCTGTGATTATTCAACATATATGCAAATTTCCGAAAAAGGACACTCGTACGGAGATTGGCTACAAACAAAAGCTCCCGAATGCGAAATTCAGGGCACAGAGCGCAGAAATTGCCAGAACTGTACTCACTATGAAACCCGCAAGTTAGAAGCTCTTAGGCACGAAGATGAAAACGAAGATAAAATCTGCGATGTCTGCGAAGCTAAATTGTCCGGTGAGAAAGACGGTCTTTCCACAGGAGCAGTTGCCGGTATTGTTGCCGGATCGACTGCAACAGGTGCCGGAGGAATCACGCTTGCCTGGTTTGCAATAAAAAAGAAATGGCTATCAAAGCTGTTTAAATTATTTAAAAGTAAATAAAAGCTAACAAAAAAAGCAAGAACCGGGCACTTAAACCCTGTTCTTGCTTTTTATTATGAATTTAAATCTATGATTAAGATACAGTATCGGTAGGCTTCGCACCTTTTGTGAGCTTATCCTTTTCAAACTGAAGCATATAAAGACCGTAGTATCTTCCCTTCTTTTCAAGAAGTTCAAAATGATTTCCCTGCTCTACTATTTCTCCATGAGAAAGAACTATTATAT
The DNA here is from genome assembly GCA_045578385.1 of Eubacteriales bacterium. Taxonomy (GTDB): domain Bacteria; phylum Bacillota; class Clostridia; order Oscillospirales; family CAG-272; genus UBA1740. The sequence continues at coordinate 21,446 of JAZNKD010000039.1, forward strand.
TATCTGCGTGCTGTATGGTTGAAAGTCTGTGCGCAACCATAAGCATAGTACCTATATTCATCATTTTCTCAAGAGAATCCTGTATAAGCAGCTCCGTCTCGGTATCTATATTTGCAGTTGCCTCATCAAGAATCATAACCGACGGCTTGTGTATTATAGTTCTTGCAAACGACAAAAGCTGTCTTTGTCCTGCAGAGAAATTATTGCCGCGCTCTCTTACTTCCTCATCGAGTCCGTCCTTAAGCTTATCAATAAAATGATTTGCGTTGACGTACTCGCAGGTTTTCTTGATTTCCTCGTCCGTTATGCCTTCCTCGCCGAGAATAATGTTCGAGCGAATCGTTCCGGAGAAAAGAAATACGTCCTGAAGCATCTGTCCAAAGTGACGCCTCAGCGATGAAATTTTTATTTTTCTAATATTGATTCCGTCGATAAGTATTTCGCCCTTCTGTATATCGTAATTTCGGCATATAAGCGAAAGTATCGTGGTTTTTCCCGAGCCCGTAGAGCCTACGAAAGCAACAGTCTGCTTTGCCTTAACCTTAAAGGATACGTCTTTCAGTATCCATTCTTCCTCGTTATAAGCAAACCACACGTTTTTGAATTCTATATCTCCGCGTACCTCGTCAAGCTCTACAGCGTCCTCGTCGTCTTTAACCATAGGCTCCATATCGAGAACCGTGAATATTTTTTCAGCCGAAGCAAATGCCGACTGCAAACGGTTAAATTGGTCTGCGAGGTTTTGTATCGGATTAAAGAACTTTGAAATAAACGAATAGAACGACACGAGAGTACCTGCCGTCACTACCTGCCCGAGAAATACCGTGTTTTGTATAACCCCCTTACCCGCAAGGTAAAACAGGCATAAAATCGATGATATATAAAGCATATATACCATAGGTCTGAATATGCCGAATACGAATATTTCTTTTTGCTTTGCAGTACCGAGCGCACGGTTTTTCTCGGAAAATTCCTCAAGCTTTTTTTCTTCTTTATTAAAAATCTGAGTAATTTTTATCCCTGAAAGATTTTCGGAAAGATAAGTGTTGATATCGGTGGTGCAATCCTTTACTTTACGGTATGCGCGCCTTGAAAATTTTCTGAATATAACAGTGAACAGCACTATAAACGGAACAAAACAAAGAACCATAAGCGTCAGCATATAATTGAGGCACAGCATAGCCACAAATACGCCGACTATGATAAAGCAGTTCTTAATAAGGTTTACGAGAATATGCGTAAACATCATGGATATAGCGCCCGTATCGTTTGCGACTCTCGTTACAAGCTTTCCGACCGGAATTGCGTTAAGCTGAGAATGAGAGAGGCTTTCTATATGGACAAACGTATCCTCGCGTATTTTCGATAGTATCTTCTGACCTATTTTCTGCAAGAGTATCGACTGAAAATAGGTGCATATAAGCGAAACTATAAGTATCGAAGCGTAAATTATGACGTAGCCGTAAAGCGTGCTCATTTCAAAATCTTCAACAAGAAGCTGTACCACGTTTCCCATAAGAATAGGCGATATAATGTCGTAGGCTATTGAAAACAGCATTATCACGCCTATCAATCCAAAGCTTTTCCAGTGAGGCTTTGCATATGCAAGGAGTCTTTTTATTATTTCGGTGTCCTTCATATTTCTGTCAAAGCCGATAGCTTCTTTTTTATTTTTCATTAAAGCGTAAGCCAAAACGAAAAATATTGAAAACAGACCTATAATAGCCCCGACAATCAAAAGAGGCAAATATTCGTACATAATCAATCCTCCTTTGCTTCTTCAAGTCTTTGTAGCTCGACCATGGTTTTGTATTCGGGGACGTTTTCTATAAGCTCCTCGTGGCGTCCCACAGCAAGAACTCTGCCGTCTTCAACGAATATTATCTTGTCCATGTTCTCAACTGTGGAAATTCTGTGTGCTATAAGTATCGTTGTTTTACCGAGCCTATTCTCTCTGAGGTTTCTTATTATTACCCTTTCAGTATCCGTATCAACCGCGCTCACGGAGTCGTCGAGAATCAATATTGATGCTTCCTTTTTCAGCGCACGCGCTATCGAAATGCGCTGCTTTTGACCGCCCGAAACGGTAACTCCTCTCTCTCCGAGAACGGTATCATATCCGTCTGAGAATCCCTCGATGTTCGAGTGAACGTCTGCAAGTTTTGCAACGCGGGCTATATCTTCCATATCCGAATTTCCGTTTGCAAAATCTATATTGTTTCTTATCGTATCACTGAATAAAAAGTTATCCTGCGGAACGTACGCCGAATATTTACGCACCGTACGTATCGGTATCGCATTAACGTCGTGGGAATCTATAAACAGCGTTCCGTTCGGAACGTTATAGGTTCTTAAAATAAGGTCAACGATAGTCGTTTTACCCGAACCGGTCTTTCCTATAATACCCACGTTTTCACCGGCGTTTATCTTGAACGAAACGTCGGTAAGCGAATCGTAATCGGCATCAGGATAGCGGAAAGTAAGATTTCTGAATTCTATATCTCCACGTATAAAATCCACGTCATATACGTCATCTCTGTCCTTTACGTCCTGCTTAACGTCAAGCAATTTGCTGATTCTATCGAGCGATGCTTTACCTCTTGAGCTCATTTCTATAAGCTGAGATATAGCCATAACGGGCCATATAACAGAGTTGAAATAACCTATGAACTCAACGAGTGTTCCTGCGTTAAAATCACCGCGATATACCAGATATCCGCCGTAACCGAGTATAATACAGATTACCGACTCAACGAATAGCGTTACGGAAATGTGGAGCATAACAGAGCTTCTTGTAAACTCAATATTCGCCTTTTCGTTATCCTTGTTAAGCTTTTTAAATGCCCAGAGCTCACGAAATTCCTTAACAAAAGCTTTTACAACGGCAATACCCGAAAAACTTTCCTGCGAAAAATCCGAAAGTGACGAAAATGCTTCCTGGCGTTTTTCCCATTTTGCCATCATATACTTTCCCATAATCGTTCCGATTACCAGTAATAGAGCCATCGGAATCAACGTAAGAAGCGTCATAGTAAGGTGTATCTTCGCCATTTTGTAGATAGCAAGTCCTCCGAGCAAAAGCGCGTCGCACAGCATGAGAACACCGTCGCCGTAGCACTCATTTATTGTTTCGAGATCGTTCGTGAAGAGCGACATAAGATTTCCGACTTTATTTCTTTGATAATACTGAACCGATAGATTTTTACAATGGTCAAACATCTCGTGCCGTATATCCGTCTCAACCTTTATAGCTGCGCCGAAAAGGCATATTCTCCAAAGAAAACGTCCGACGATCAAAGCTAAAATTATACCGAGAAGAGGCAGACATATCTCGTCGACAAGAAATGCCATATCAAACGGCTTTAAAATGCCATCCACCTCAACGGTGCCGTTCTCTATGCCGTTTATCACCATTCTGTAAAGCTCAGGAACCTTTAGCTGAAAAAGGTCAACCACAAACAGCGAAAAGACTCCTAAGAGGAGCCAATGTAAGTATTTAAGGTAATAACGGTTTATGTGTTTTCCAAATATCAAACCGATCCCCCCTTTTTATCTCAATATGCAAACTTAATCTAAATTCTAACATATAACAATATTTTTTTCAAGTTATTTTAAACATTTTAACATTTATTTCATATGAGAGCGTGTTTTTTTCTTTTTTTGTTGACAAAATAAAAGTCACATACTATAATTTATACAAGAAACAAAGACCAAATGTGTATATGTCAATAATAAAAACCGGCCCCCCGCAGTATTTGCTGTCGGCACTGCCTATGCCGTTTTTTGTTCATATAACCGAAAGCTCGGTTATGCACATACGCATATGTAACGCAGAAAACTTCAACCCTATATATGATATCGCATCGGATATCACAAAAGGAGAATTTTTATTCCGGCGGCAGAATAGTTTTTAAAAACTGAAGGACAGCCGTATTCCGCAATCAAAAAACAACTTACGAGGAGGAGATATGATGGATATTTTAGAATTTATAAATTCAAGAGCAAGCACAAGGAAATATACTGATAAAATCCCGAGCGCCGAGGAAATCGACGCAGTAATAACCGCAGGTCTAAAGGCGGCAAGCGGCAGAAACATTCAAGCTCCGGTTATAGTATCCGTAACAAATAAGAAAATTCGCGACAAACTTTCGAAAGAAAATGCCGCTATATTTAATATGGACTCGGATCCGTTTTACGGTGCGCCCGTTGTTCTTGTTGTTTTGGCAAGAAAAACTGCGCACACCTATCTTTATGACGGTAGCCTTACTCTCGGAAATATGATGCTTGCAGCCCATGCACTCGGTCTTGGGTCCTGCTGGATACACAGAGCGAAAGAGGTCTTTGATAAGCCTGAGTGGAAAAATTGGCTTGAATCGATTGGAATAGAGGGTGAGGTTGAAGGGATAGGTAACCTGATTCTCGGCTATCCCGACGGAAATATTCCTGAGCCGAAAGAAATAAAACCCGATAGAATTTATTATATAAAATGATTTTTTATAACTTTTTTACATTTACGTGATTAAATGTAAAAAATAAGACTGAGCGCTTGCCTTTAGTGCTCAGTCTTTTCTTTTCATTTTTTATAAAGCCTTATAAGTAATACACTGATATCGGCTGGGTTCACACCGCTTATTCTAGAGGCCTGACCTAGATTAGCAGGTCTTATTTCATTAAGTTTTTCTGCGGCCTCGAGCCTCAGTCCTGCAATTTTGGTATAATCTATATCAGCGGGCAAAAGCTTTTCCTCGAGTCTTGCATTTCTCTCAACCTCAGCAAGCTGACGCTTTATATATCCGTCGTATTTAACACTTATTTCTGACGTTATCATGGCTCCTCGTGATAAGCACGGTCTGCCGTTATCTATAGGAGCAAGGGCTTCATAGGACAGCTCGGGACGGCGAAGCAACTCGCCGAGCTTCACACCCGTGCTGATCTTTGTTGAACCGTAATCTTCAAGAAGCGAGTTAACCTCATCGGTAGGCGCTATCGTTGTTTTTTCTATTCTGGCTATTTCTTTGTTTATCGCATCGCGTTTTTCAAGAAAGGCCTTATATCTTTCATCCTTGATTAATCCAACACGGTGCCCTATATCTGTGAGTCTGAGATCTGCATTATCCTGTCTTAGAATCAATCGGTATTCACTTCTAGAGGTCATCATTCTGTAAGGTTCTTTTGTTCCCTTTGTTACAAGGTCATCAATAAGCGTGCCTATATACGACGACGATCTCGAAAGTATCATCGGCTCTTCACCGCGTTCCGCAAGGGCTGCGTTAATTCCCGCCACAAGTCCCTGCGCTGCCGCTTCTTCATATCCCGACGTGCCGTTAAACTGCCCTGCTCCGTAAAGGCCAGAAACAGTCTTGAATTCGAGCGTAGGAAGCATAGACGTAGGCTCGGCGCTGTCATACTCAATCGCATATGCGTATCGCATTATTTCCGCGTTTTCAAAGCCGTCAAGGCTTCTTAGCATCTCATACTGAACGTCGGTCGGCATAGAGGTTGAAAATCCCTGTATATACATTTCGTCAGTGTCAAGTCCGCACGGCTCTACGAAAAGCTGATGTCTCTCTTTATCCGCAAAACGCACGAGCTTAGTCTCGATCGACGGGCAATACCTAGGACCCGTGCCAACTATATTGCCAGAATACATAGCGCTTCTATCAAGATTATCAAGAATTGTTTTATGTGTTTCGCTGTTCGTATAAACAATGTGGCAGCTTGCTGCCTTATCGTTTATTTCATCACTCTCAGAGCGAACCGAAAAAGGAACCGCATTATCTTCTCCCGCCTGTTCTTCAAGCTTTGAAAAATCAATAGATCTTCTATGCACACGTGCAGGTGTTCCCGTTTTAAATCTCTGCAACGAAATTCCCTCTCTTAAAAGCGAGGCGGAAAGTCCGTTTGCCGGCATCATACCATCGGGGCCCGCTGAATACACCTTATCACCTACGAATATTTCACTCTCAAGAAACGTTCCCGTAGCAATAATTATTCTGTTAGCTTCCCATATCTCGCCAAGGTGCGTCACTACGCCGACGACTCGTTTTTTGCCGTTTTCCTCTGCTGTTTTTATATCAACTATCTGCCCTTGAATCAATCTGAGATTAGGCTCACTTTCAAGAGCTTTTTTCATATATCTCTTATATGCGTCGCGGTCTACCTGAGTTCTTTTCGAATGAACTGCGGCTCCTTTTCCAAGATTCAGAGTTCTCGACTGAATCGTAACTCTGTCTGCGGCATATCCCATCTCTCCGCCGAGCGCATCTATTTCAAAGACCAGGTGACCCTTTGCAGAGCCGCCTATAGAGGGGTTGCAGGGCATATTCCCAACGGCATCAAGGTTAGTTGTAAACACTACCGTGTCAACACCCATTCGTGCCGATGCCAGCGCTGCTTCTATTCCGGCATGCCCTGCGCCTATAACAAGCACTTGCGTTTTAAAGTTAGTCATATTTTCTCCAGCAAAACAGTTTTTAACCTATATACGTGCTAAAATTTAATTCTCTTTATTTCATTAACTCTGCCCGTTTTATCGTCAATATTAAATATAACGCCGTCCGCGTACGGAGCTCCGCTTGCGCATTGGAATTTTCCCGGTAGCTTTGTTTTCATCTTAAAGAGCACAGACTCTATTTCCATGCCGAGAATACCGCCGCTCTCTCCGCACATACCGAGATCACTGATATATCCTGTTCCCCGCGGGAGAATGCTTGCGTCTGCGGTCGGAACGTGCGTATGAGTTCCAAATATGACGTTTATTCTACCGTCATAATTGTGCGCTATAGCTAGCTTTTCGCCCGTAGCCTCTGCGTGAATATCAAGCACCGCAAAGTCGTAATTTTTGCTCTCTTTATCAAGCACTGCATCAATATACGAATAAGGCATATCGAGCTGTGGCTCTATATGGATAGTACCCATAGCATTTATAACAAGAATACGGGCGCTTCCTGCGTTTAATATAGTGTATCCGTGCCCCGGGGCACTGTTGCCGTAATTTATCGGCCTTAGAACCCCGGAGAACTCATCAAGCATCGGTATAGCCGCGTGATTTTGCATTGTATGATTACCACCAGTTATAACGTCCGCGCCAGAACGCAACAGCTTTTCCGCGCCAATGCGCGATATTCCGCTTATGAAAGACGCGTTTTCACCGTTTACCACGCAAAAATCAATTTCAAACCTCTGCCTTACCGACCATAGATTTTTTTCAAGATGCTGAACTCCCGCAGGACTCGTTATATCACCTATTGCAAGTATTTTCAATTTTTTCTCTTTTCTATCACCAAACCCAAGCTAAACTGTACGTTTTCTATTGGAACGGCGTAATTTTTTACAGGATTAAGGGCTACACAAAAGGATTTACGATTGCATAGCCCATTTTTATTATTTAGCGTAGTCTACTATTCTGCTTTCGCGAATGACGCTTACCTTTATCTGACCCGGATAATCAAGCTCGTTTTCAATCTTCTTCGCAATATCTCTTGCGAGAAGTTTCATCTTGTCATCATTAATAACCTCGGGCTTGACCATAATTCTGACTTCTCTGCCAGCCTGGATAGCAAAGGTCTTTTCAACGCCTTCAAAGTCTCCCGCAACTTCTTCGAGCTTCTGCAAACGCTTGATATAATTTTCAACATCTTCACGGCGAGCGCCGGGACGCGCTGCGCTCAAAGCATCGGCTGCCTGAATGATAAAATCAAGAGCTGTAACGGACTCAATATCATTATGATGAGCCTCAATAGCGTGAATAATTTCCTTGCTCTCGCGATACTTCTTTGCGATCTCGGCACCAAGCTGAATATGAGATCCTTCAGCCTCTGCGGTAACAGCTTTTCCTATGTCGTGAAGCAATCCCGCGCGACGCGCGGCAGTTACGTCTACACCCATTTCGTCGGCAATAACGCCTGCAAGCATCGAAACCTCTATTGAGTGACGGAGCGCATTCTGACCGTACGAAGTACGATACTTCATTCTTCCGAGAAGCTTGATAATTTCAGGATGAAGTCCGTGAACACCCGTTTCAAATACGGCACGCTCTCCCGCCTGCTTGATAGAATTATCTACGTCGCGACGCGCTTTCTCAACCATTTCCTCTATTCTTGCGGGGTGAATTCTTCCGTCAGAAATAAGCTTTTCAAGAGCAAGCCTTGCAATCTCTCGTCTTACGGGATCAAAGCCTGAAACGGTGATAACGTCGGGGGTGTCGTCAATTATCAGTTCAACACCCGTGAGATTTTCTATAGTTCTGATATTTCTTCCCTCACGTCCGATAATTCTTCCCTTCATTTCATCACCGGGAATCTGAACTACCGATATAGCAATTTCGCTCACGTGGTCTGCTGCGCATCTCTGAATAGCAAGAGAAAGAATATCTTTAGCTTTTGAATCTGCTTCCTCCTTGAACTTCTCTTCATACTCTGCAATTTTAAGTGCAGTCTCATGCTTCATCTCGGCATCAAGTCTGGAAACAAGCTCGCTTTTAGCATCCTCGCTGGTGAGTCCTGCAATTCTTTCAAGGGTCACTATCTGCGCCTGAAGAGTTGCATCAACCTTTTCCTTAAGGCTCTCAACCTCAGCTCTTTTTTCCTGAAGAAGAGCCTCCTTCTTTTCAATACCCTCGAGCTTGGCATCAAGCGTTTCTTCTTTCTGAGTAACGCGTCTTTCAAGTCTAGAAACTTCCTTACGACGTTCTTTTACGTCAAAGTCGGCTTCCTTTTTCATCTGGAAAATTTCATCCTTTGCAGCAAAGATTGCTTCTTTTTTCGTCGTTTCCGCATTTTTGATGGCATCTTCAAGAATATGCTTAGCCTGTTCCTCTGCAGATCCAAGCTTCTTTTCCGCAACGGTTTTTCTAATAACAAAACCGGCGCCGCAGCCCAGAACGAGACCGCCGACAATACCGATTGCCAATGATAATGGATCCATTTTGCTTTTTGCTTTCCTTTCCGTTTTTAAAACTGTATTTTTTCACGATTAGCTGTAAGATAATGTATTTTTAAATAGAACTGAATTTTATTGTAAAATAGCAAAAGTCTTTTTTGCGAATAATCGTACAAGTTTATTATATAATAAGTTATAATTAAAGTCAAGAAAAATCTTCGCAAAATAATTATTTTATGATACGTAATCTGGATTTCTTCGGCATTTGTCCTAATTTTTGGTTTATTAACCCCCTTTTTATGTAAAAAATAGCAAACAAAACTCAAAGCTGCTTATTATTAACAAAATGTTCACAGTTTTTGATATAAAAAGGCTTGACACGTTTCATAAAATGTATTATATTATAGTCGTCGGGTTTAGCACTCATCTTCTCTAAGTGCTAAAACAAAAAAGGAGGCTTCTTTATGGACGAAGGTAAACTCAGTAAAAGAAAGCAGCTGATACTAAAAGCCATCGTTGACGCTCATATAAGTCACGGAGAACCCGTCGGATCAAAGTATCTTTCGCAGGAAGTGGGAATTTCGGCATCTTCTGCAACGATACGAAATGAGATGGCAGAGCTTGAAGAAATGGGCTATCTTATCCAGCCTCACACATCGTCAGGAAGAATCCCGTCGGTTCTCGGATACAGATACTACGTAGACGCTCTCGTAAGTCAATATACCGAAACAAAGAGCGAAATAGATGAGCTCAATGAAAAACTTCGCTACAAGCTTACGGAAATGGACGAGATTTTGGAGGAAGCATCTCACCTTGCATCTTCGTTCACGGATTACACCGGTATAGCCTTCAAGTCCGGAGCGGGTAAAGTAAGGATAAGCAGATTCGATTCGGTATTCATCTCACCCCGAAGCTTCCACCTTGTTATGAGCTTCTCAGGCGATATAGTAAAATCCAAAACTCTTATGTTTGGATTCTCTATTACAAAAGAGGACGTTTCAAGATTTACCGACGTGGCAAATATATACTTATCTAACCTCACAAGCGACGAGATAACGATGCCCATAATAATGAAGCTTGAAACTCTTATGGGAAGCTCGTTTGCAATAGTACATCCTGCAATTAAAGCCATATACGAAGCAATGAACGAGCTCGACACTGACGATATAAAGGTTGAAGGTGTTACAAAGCTTTTGAAGTTTCCCGAATACGCAGACGTGTCAAAGCTCAGAGAGCTGCTTGACGTTTTAGAGGAAAAAGATAAGCTGCTAGACGTTATATCTTCAAGAGATATAAGCGATGACGGAATTCAGGTGTTCATAGGTACGGAAGACGATAGCGGTGTTATGAGTGACACCACGTTGATATTCAAAAACGTTACTATAAGCGGAAAACGCGTTGCTATCGGAGTAATCGGTCCTAAGAGAATGGATTATCAAAAGGTAATCCTTATGATAAACCGTTTAGCTTACGGTATGGGCAGAATGTTTGGGGATTCAGGTTTTAACCTGCTCACAAGCAGCGACGACGAGACATAAATCAGAAAGGCAGATATTTAAAGTGACAGATAAAAATCAAGAAACAGAAACAAAAGTTGACATTTCTGAAGAAAATGAAGTAAAAAACGAAGAAGCGACAACGGAAGAAGCAACTAACGAAACGCCTAGTGTAGAAGAACTTGCAAAAAGAATCGAAGACCTCGAAGCTCTCTTGAAGGAGAAAGAAGACCAGCATCTTCGTATGGCTGCCGAATATGAAAATTTCCGCAGAAGATCAAGAGAAGAGCGTGAAAGCACCTATACAGAAGCTGTTGCAGATACTGTTGCGGAAATTCTTCCTATTATTGATAATCTTGAGCGCGCGTCTCTTTACGATGACGACAGCAAAGTTAAAGAAGGTCTTATAATGATTGCAAAATCCGTTGAGACCGTGTTTGAAAAATTAAAGGTTGAGACCGTAGGTGCAGTTGGCGAAACCTTTGATCCGAATCTTCATAACGCCGTTCTCCACGCAGAGGACGAAGAGCATGGCGAGGGCGAGATCGTCGAAGTATTCCAAAAGGGATATAGAAAAGGAAACAAGATGATCCGTTTCGCTATGGTTAAAACAGTTAATTAAAAATTTCACATATTTTTGGAGGAAAACAAAATGGGAAAAATTATTGGTATTGACCTTGGTACGACAAACTCTTGCGTAGCCGTTTTCGAAGCTGGCGAGCCTATTGTTATCACAAACCCCGAAGGCGCGAGAACAACTCCTTCGGTAGTTGCATTCACTAAAACAGGAGAAAGACTTGTCGGTCAGGTTGCAAAGCGTCAGGCTGTTACAAACCCCGACAAGACCGTAAGCTCCATAAAAAGAGATATGGGTTCTGACGTCAAGGTAAGCATTGACGATAAGAAGTTCACCCCACAGGAAATTTCAGCTATGATTCTTCAGAAGCTTAAAGCTGACGCAGAAGCATATCTCGGAACAAGCGTTACGGAAGCCGTTATTACGGTTCCCGCCTATTTCACGGACGCGCAGCGTCAGGCAACAAAGGATGCGGGTAAAATTGCAGGTCTCGAAGTAAAGAGAATTATTAACGAGCCTACCGCAGCTGCTCTTGCTTACGGAATCGACAAAGAAGAAGCCCAAAAGATCATGGTATTTGATCTTGGCGGAGGAACGTTCGACGTATCGCTTCTCGATATATCCGACGGAGTATTTGAGGTTCTCGCTACCGCAGGTAATAACCGTCTCGGCGGCGACGACTTTGATGCCAGAATTGTTGACTGGATGGCTAACACTTTCGCACAGGAAAACGGCGGAATTGATCTTCGCCTTGATAAAATGGCTCACCAGCGTCTCAAGGATGCTGCAGAGAAAGCAAAAATTGAGCTTTCCGGTGTAATGAGCACTGCTATTTCACTTCCATTTATTACCGCAGACGCAACGGGTCCTAAGCACTTCGAAGCAACTCTCACCAGAGCTAAGTTTGACGAGCTTACTCACGATCTCGTTGAAGCAACAATGGTTCCCACAAGAAAAGTTCTTTCAGATGCAAATCTTTCCGCAAGCCAGATTTCAAAGGTACTTCTCGTAGGCGGATCAACTAGAATCCCCGCCGTTCAGGACGCTGTTAAAAAGTTTCTCGGCAAAGAGCCCTTCAAAGGCATCAACCCCGACGAGTGTGTAGCTATCGGCGCTGCAATCCAGGGCGGTGTTCTCGGCGGTGACGTTAAAGACGTTCTTCTTCTTGACGTTACTCCCCTTTCACTCGGTATCGAAGTTCTCGGCGGTCTCTTTAATAAGATCATCGAGCGTAACACAACGATTCCCGTAAAGAAGAGCCAGGTTTATTCCACAGCCGCCGACGGACAGACCTCTGTTGAAGTTCACGTTCTTCAGGGTGAACGCGATCAGGCAAACCAGAACACAACTCTTGGAAGATTCTCTCTCGACGGAATTGCTCCCGCACCGAGAGGCGTTCCTCAAATCGAAGTAACTTTCGATATTGACGCAAATGGTATCGTTAACGTAACAGCTAAAGATAAGGGCACCGGCAAAGAACAGCACATTACAATCACGTCCTCTACAAATATGTCAAAGGAAGATATCGAAAAAGCTGTTAAGGAAGCAGAAAAGTTTGCCGAAGAAGATAAGAAATTCAAGGAAGCCGTTGAGGCAAAGAACAATGCTGAAAATATGATCTTCCAGATAGAAAAAAGTATGAACGACCTCGGCGACAAGGTTACCGATAACGACAAAGCTCCCGTTCTCGAAGCAATAGAAAAGCTTAAAGCAACCGTCAACAGCGGTGATACGGAAGCAATTAAAACCGACACGGATGCGCTCCAAAAGGCATTCTATCCTATCGCAGAAAAGATTTATGCAGAGCAGGCAGCAAACGGCGCTGGTAATCCTACCGACTCAGGCGATGCAGGCACAGGCTCCGGCGACGTTTACGGCACAGACTTTGAGGACAAAACCTAATTAGTCACAAATTGACAATAATTATTTACAATTATCGCAAAAATACAAGGCTGTCTCGTTTAAAAGTGAGACAGCCTTGTTGAAAACGTTGCATCTTTATGTAGTTGATTTAATAAAATCTCAGTTCAATCAGGTATGACGAAGGATTACTATGGCAGATAAAAAAGATTATTATGAGATCCTCGGAGTTTCAAAAGGGGCTTCAGAGGAAGAATTAAAAAAAGCGTATAGAAAACTTGCTAAACAGTATCACCCCGATATGAATCCCGGCAACGCTGAAGCCGAATTGAAATTCAAAGAGGCTAACGAAGCTTACGAGGTTTTATCGGATCCCGAAAAACGCGAAAAATATGATAGATACGGCCACGCAGCTTTTGATCCTTCAATGGGCGGAGGCGCAGGATTCGGTGGATTCGGTGGATTTGGCGGAGGCGCAGGATTTGACTTTGGAGATATTTTCTCCAGTATTTTCGGAGGCGGCGGAGCAAGAACTCGTTCTAACGTTATTGACGGCGATGATATTTCCGTAAGAGTTACCATAACGTTTGAGGAATCCGTTTTCGGTTGCAAAAAAGAGATTTCCTTTGCAAGAATAGAGGCGTGCGACGAATGCGGTGGCTCCGGCGCCGCAAAGGGCACAAAGCCCGAGACATGTCAAACTTGTAAAGGGACCGGTAGCGTAAGAGTTCAACAAAATATGGGCTTTGGCTTTATGGAAACGCAAAGAGCCTGCGGTAACTGTAGAGGTACGGGAAAAATAGTTAAAACTCCCTGTAAGAACTGCAATGGAAAAGGTTTTGTCAGAATTAACAAGAAGATGGACGTGTCAATCCCTGCCGGTATAGATTCCGAGCAGAGAATAATTTTAAGAGGTCAGGGCTCTGCCGGCAGAAACGGCGGTGTAAACGGAGATCTTATCATTCTCGTAAGAGTTCTTCCCCACACCATTTTTGAACGCTCAGGAGATAACCTTTATTGTGAGGTGCCTATTTCCTTTGCTGAAGCTGCTCTTGGTGCAGAAATAGATATTCCTATTATTGGCGGAAAAACCGAAAAGTTCACTATTCCCGAAGGTACTCAAACCGACACATCATTTACCCTAAAGGGTAAGGGCGTACCAAACGTCAATACAAAACGCAAAGGCGATTTAATACTCACAGTCACCGTTGAAACGCCTAAAAATCTTACCTCAAAACAAAAAGAACTCCTTATCGCTTTTGCTAACTCGCTCGGAGATGGAAATAGCGGTAAAAAGCAAGGCTTCTTCAAAAAAATATTCAATAAATAAAACATAACCTGCAGAGATATCTTAAAAAGCCTATACCGTGTCAACTTGAAAGTTGACACGGTATAGGCTTTTCTATATTTTTATTTTATTTAATTTTCTCCGAAAATCAAATTATACTTCTTTATAAGACTTTTTAAAAAATTAAAACGATAAAAGTTATAATAAGTCAACTATTATTTACATATATTTAAAGATCATCCAAAACTTAAACGCTGATATCGCGAACGCGAAGCTATTTAACAGCACTGCTAATTCGCTTTCGCCTTAATTCTTTTGTAGGAGCGTATACACGCGAAAGTCAAGACGGGTACACTCTATCTCGAAATGCACTTATCACAGCGTCAAATTTTTCAAATGCTTATCGTGAGAATATTCACCGGGAATAAGCTCGTTTCCATCATAATAGACAACTGAAACGGATGCGTTTGTCGGAAACGGAATTTCGTTTGCAACAAAGCTCGGGGGCGTTTTCGTTATTTTGCCCCATAAGGAACGGATAGCTGCAGCGTGACACCCTATTAACACGGTTTTTCCTTTGTTTTCCGATGCAATTCTCAAAACCTCTCTGTAAATTCTTTCACTGAGCTGCGGAACGGATTCTCCACCGGGAATTTCGCATTCTCCAAACTTTGCGCGCCACACCTCATAGAAGTAGTTAGGGTATTCTTCTATAATATCCTCTACTCGCTTCCCTTCCCATTCGCCCGCGTATATTTCTCTTAGTTCTTCAGAGTCGTTAACCTCAAGATTACGAAGCTTAGCGTGTGGCAACGCAGTATTATGAGCCCTGATAAGATCGCTGGAATACACCGCATCTATTTTTGTTTTTGAAAGATATTCCGCCGTCTTTTCGGCTTGCTTATAACCTAATTCAGAAAGGTCTTTATTTGTATGCCCCAAAAATTCTCGTTTAGCATTTCCAATACTTTCTCCATGGCGGACAATGAGCAAAACCGTATCAAATTCACAATCAACGTTTATTTCGCACAGAGTTTCTTTATTTTCAATATTATTAATCTCTTTACTCATATAAATCCTTTTTTCAACAGATTCTAAACAACGAACAAGCAAAAAAGTAATAATTCGCAATTCTTCGTATTTTTTTGCAAGTAATTTAAGTGTTAGAATGTTTTATTTATTCACGCTTAAAAATTGTATTTTATTTCAAAGCCTCTCCAAGTAATTCTCAACCTGTTTAATTCTATTTTAGCACATAAATTCAAAAAAGTCAAGTTTTATTATGTTTAACGTTGATAAAAATAGTTTATTCTTGCATTTTGTCTGTGTTTTAATTTACAACTCTGAATTTTCTTGTAAAATTAAGCACAGTTTAAATTTATTTGAATTGTATTTTTATGCTTTAAAAAGTGTATTTATTCATAATATGTTAATTTTTTCCATTTTATTTTAACATTCACCATTTTCAAATTTTTCGCAATAATGGCGAAAAACAGTTACAAAAAAGTGTCAAAAAACAAGGAGCAGTTTTTTGTATGATTTTTTGACATAAAATGGTAAAAACTACGAAAATATATAAAGTGAGTGGAGTTGGGCTTGTCTTTATATTGTTTACTTTTGTCTGTTTTTTGGAGTTAATCTCCTACTGTCCGAGTTCTCAATTAACACTAAACTGCAGTTTCTATGAAAAAAAGAACAACATTTGTGCCGTTTTATTGCGCGTTGCTCTTCTATAATTGTTTTTGTCTATAGATTACTTTTACTACTAGCTAATCCTGTTATTTTTCAAGTTTTAACACTTAAAAATTCTGCAATCATATACAATTTGCATTCTATGAGGAGTGTTCAATTTAATTTTTTAATCGATTATAGCAATGTTTCACGTGAAACGTTTCTTTTTTTGCTTTTTATTTTTTGATATTCTCAAAACGGCTGTCAAAGGCGAGTTCTCGCTCGACTAACAAAACGTCGGTTGTCCCTCAGTTTCACGTGAAACATCATAATAGGTGTAAAGTTCTTAATGTTTCACGTTAAATGTTAGTTAGTTCCGAATGCAAAATGTGGCAAAATTATCGTAGATATATTGACATTTTTATATGAAAAATGGTATAATATTTGTAAAAACGCGATTTTTGCACTTAATTATGTTCAAAAGCAGGAGGTAAGTATGGGAAAAGTAGTCTCCTTTTCAAATCAGAAGGGAGGGGTAGGCAAAACCACGTCGTGCGTTAATATTGCTGCCCAAATCGCCAATAAAGGTAAGAAGGTGCTAATGATAGATATGGATCCTCAAGGAAATGCAACCAGTGGCCTTGGTTTGCCAAAATCTAAAATCAAAAAGACCATTTATGATGTTATTATTGGAAAATGCGGCGTTAATGATTCGATAATTAAAACCAGATTTAAAAATTTATCTGTAATACCGGCGACTATAAATCTTGCGGGAGCAGAGCTTGAGCTTCACGACCTTGAAGAAGCCGGAAAAACAGAGTTCGACTACATAAAAATTGCAATTTCTGAAATAAAAAACGAATATGATTATATTTTTATTGACTGCCCCCCTTCTTTAGGTATGCTTACAGTCAAAGCATTATCCGTTTCTGACGGAGTTGTTATACCTATGCAGTGCGAATTTTACTCACTCGAAGGTATGTCTCAGCTGTTTAATACCATAAGAAAGATACATCAGTTATTTAATCCGGAATTAAGAGTAGTTGGAATTCTTCTTACTATGTACAACGGTAGATTAACTTTAACGAATCAAGTAGTTACAGAATTAAAAAAATACTACGAGGATAAACTATTCAAGGTCCCGATATCCAGAACTGTAAGAATTTCAGAAGCTCCGGGTTACGGAGAGCCTATTTGCTATCACGATCCTTACGGAAAAGGCTCACTGGAATATGCTGCCGTTGCAAAAGAGCTTATGTTGAGAATATAATTACACAATCAGAAATGCAATTCGGATTCTATTATCCGTTTTTAAACATCGTTATAATTTGCTCTGTAATTGCTCCCTCAAATAACAGTTTTCTTTAAACTGTTTCACGTGAAACAGTTTAGCTTTTAAACAAAGTATCCAAAATACACTTTTTCTCAACAAAAAACGGTTTATTGTTGATTTTTCGACTTTTTACTATCTTTTTTTGACAAAAATGTCCATATTACGTTGTTTGTCATTTAATTTTTAATTTGTTTATCATACGTATTTGAAAGCATATTATCTGTATGTGGTGTCAAAATAACTTCTGATTTTATATAGAAATATTTTTCAACAAAAATCAAATAAAATAGATATGCTGCGGACGAAAAATGTTTTCACTTAAAAATAAACCAAAGAATTTTACTTAAAAACACGGAGGTTAATATGAGAAAGAAAAACAGTGGTCTTGGCAGAGGCCTTGATGCGATTTTTTTAGATAATTCACTAGATGAAACCACCGCAGGCGGTGAAAATATCATTACAATACTTAAACTTTCAATGGTTGATCCAAAAAGTGACCAACCCAGAAAATATTTTGACAAAGAAGCCCTCGAGGAACTTGCTGAATCTATAAAAGAAAACGGTCTTTTACAGCCTATTCTCGTAAGAGAATACGGTGAGGGAAGATACCAAATAATCGCTGGTGAAAGACGGTTCCGCGCATCTAAAATTGCAGGACTTGAAGAAATTCCGGCAATTATTCTCGACAGAGACGATAAAAAAGCTGCGGAAATCGCGCTTATAGAAAATATTCAACGCGAAGATCTCAATCCTATAGAGGAAGCAATGGCTTTCAGAGCCTTAGCTGAAGAATACGGGTTAACGCAAGAGGAGCTTGCCCAGAGAGTAGGAAAGAGTAGAAGCGCAGTTGCAAACTCTACAAGACTTCTCGACCTTCCAGAAGAAATTCTTGAAATGGTTGCAAACGGCGATATATCTGCCGGTCACGGAAGAACACTTCTCGGGGTTAAAAACCGCGAAAATATGCTTCTTTTAGCAAACAAAACCGTAGAGTTTGACTATTCTGTACGTCAGCTTGAAGAAGAAGTAAAGAAAATCAATAAATTAAAACCTGTAATCGAAATAGAGGAGGAAGAAATTCTTCCTTTGGTTGATTATTTTAAAGAAATGGAAATCAAAATTCAGTCTCATCTTGGCAGAGTTGTGAAAATCAAGGGCAGCGGCAAGAAAAAATGCGTTACTCTGTTTTACGAGGACAACGAGGATCTTGACGAGCTCCTTAAAACCATTTGCGGCGAGGATTTTTTGGAAGAATAATTACCAAAAATTACCAATATATCATTGATATACTAAATAAAAAATCATTTTATTATTAATTTAATATATTTATACATTAGAAACCGAAATTTATACTATCAAATGAGAGGAAAATATGGAGTTTTTTAGTAAAATTTATTTCAAATACTTCTCTGTCAATCTCAACGATTATCCTAATATAGACGTCAATTTCGAAATAAACAAATTTCTTTTCTTTGTTGCTCTCGGTCTCTCTGTTGCTTGCATTTTTATAAATTATTATCAAAGCAACGTGTCTCTTTTGCTGAAAAAGCTCATCAGACTCGAGGCATTTTCGGAAGAAAAGAGCAAAACGCTGAAAGAACTCGGTCTTCAGAACCACAGGCCGACGGAAAATCTTATCTTAAGAGATTCGGGCATAATAAAGAAGGTTGTCTGCATCGTGGGACGTAAAAGATTGACCTATGAAGAATATATAAACGCAGAAAATCAGAAAAAGCAAGCTAAAAAGCGTCTGATTTTCAAGGTTGATGACGAAAGCGATAACAATAACGAAGAAACATCGCACTCCACCGAAAGCATTGATTTTTCAAAAACAAAGCTTTATATTCTTCCCGAAATGAGAGACTATGCGGAGCAATCGTTAAAAAACGGATCTTCTCCAGTTAAAGCAGTTTTATATTGCGTTATGATTTTTGCGTTTTCCGCCGTTTTGATAGTTTCAATGCCGTCCATTCTTAGTCTTATAAACAATATGATGTCTTAAAATTCGTATTTCGACGTAAAAATCAATCATCAGCAAGGAAAAATATTTTAATAAGCGTCAAATCCTAGAAATTATTTATTGAAGTTTAAAATCACGACAGTTTACCCCAAATTATATCCAAGAGGCAAAAAAACGCGTTATAACGGGCTTTTACGACTTTTTACGGCTTTCTACCGTTTAAATAAGTCTTTCTCGTTATAACGCGTTTTTATTTGTTTGTGTATTAAAAAATATTCAAGTTTGCCTTTGTTTGTCTTGCGTATTAATATCTTTATTTTTACATTTTCCAAACAAAGCTCTTCTCTTAATTATATATTTTCTTTTGCTTCCGAAACGGAGATAGCATAGTTTTCTTTATCGATTGATATTACACCTGACGAGATGGTAACCAAGTTTAATATGGTATTTTTCTCACAGAGCGCCGAAAATCCGCCACCGTGGCATTTTAATGCCGATTCGAGAGCTGTCCATTTTGCAAAGCTTTCGTTTTCTTCGCTTACCGTTTCGGATTTTGGTTTACCGCAATCGATAAAACCGTTTTTTTTCGCAGAAAAGGCTTGCGATATAACAATATTTTCGTTATATATAATCTTTAAATCGGGGCAAAATCTGTCGATTATTTTTTTTAGTTTTTCTTTTTTTGATAAATCTATTTTTTCTACATCCACTCCGATAGCCTTATCGTAAGATAGTGCTACCGCAGCAATACCGTCGGAGTGAGAAACAGAAATATATATACTGCCGTTTTTGATATAAGGCTTTCCTTTTTCTGTAAATTCTAAGCTTTTATCGATTTTTTTGAAAGAAAACTCAGTATTGGCAAGCCTTTCAAAAAGAAAGCTGTAAGTGTAAATACGTTCGGCTTTTGTTTTTTTTTCTGCCGTTTTAGCTATTTTTTCTTTTACCGGGCAGGGAAGTGCGTCGAACGCGCTGTTTAAGAACTCGTTATTTTTTTCTTCAGACGGAAATTTCAGTAAATATAGTTCTGCCATATTAAACTTCCATAAGAACGGGCAATATCATGGGACGTTTTTTAGTTTCTTTAAAAATAAACCTCGATACGTCATCACGTATTGCGTTCTTTATTTGCATAATATCCTGAACACCTCGATCAAGCAGCTTAGTAAGCGTTTGCTCTGCAATATTTTTCGTCTTTGTAACAAGGTCTGTTGATTCCTTAACGTAAACGAATCCTCGCGAAACAATATCCGGTCCGGAGAAGAGAAGTCTTTCCTCAAGATTAACAACCGCTACTATAACGACAAGACCGTCTTCGGATAGATGTTTTCTGTCTCGTAAAACAACGTTTCCTATATCTCCTATGCCTGCGCCGTCAATCAAAAGCTTACCGGATGGAACCGTTCCTGCAAAGGAGCACGAATGCTTATCGAGCTCAACAACCTTTCCTATTTCCGAGATAAAGATGTTAGTCGCGGGAATCCCCATATATTCTGCTATTTCTTTATTTGCGTAAAGATGCCGGTATTCACCGTGTATAGGCATAAAATACTTAGGCTTCAATAAAGCCATAAGAAGCTTTATTTCCTCGCGACACGCGTGACCCGATACGTGAACCTCCTCTACAGAATCGTTAACAACCTTAACGCCGTTTTTTATAAGTGCGTTAACTATTTTTCCTACAAGTTTTTCATTTCCGGGAATTGCGCTCGAGCTCAGAACAACTATATCATTTGGAGAAAGCTTAACTTTATCGTGCTCGGAAAAGGCAATTCTGTAAAGTGCTGACATAGGCTCTCCCTGGCTGCCTGTGGTAATCAAAGTAAGCTCACCGGGAGAATATTTTTTTATATCCGCAATATCTATAAGAACGTTGTCAGGAAGATCCATATATCCAAGCTCTACGGCCGCGCCGAGAACGTTTGTCATACTTCTTCCGATAACCGCCACGTGTCTTCCGTATTTTGCGCTTGCATTTATTATCTGCTGCACTCTGTGAACGTTAGATGAAAACGTCGCTATTATTAATCGCTTTCCCTCGCTTTGCATAAAAATTCTGTCAAGCGAGCCGCCTACCGTTCTTTCAGAGGGGGTAAATCCTGCTCTTTCGGCATTCGTTGATTCGCAAAGAAGCATACTAACGCCCTCTTTGCCAATTTCGCCTATTCTCGTAAGATCCATAATTTTTCCGTCGATAGGTGAAACATCAAGCTTAAAATCACCTGAATGAAAAACATTTCCTACAGGAGTTCTAAGACAAATTGCGGCAGCATCAGCTATGGAATGATTGACGTGTATAAATTCCGCCTTAAACAAGCCTAAATTTACCACGTCCCCAGCCTCAACTGTGTAAAGCCGCGGCAAAAACGGAGGAGGATTTTCATCAAGCTTTCCTTCTATAATTCCGAGAGATAGTCTCGTTCCGTAAACGGGAATATCTATTTTTGACAGAAGATAGGGAACTGCGCCTATATGATCCTCGTGCCCATGTGTAATAAGTAATCCTTTTATTTTGTGTGCATTGGCAACAATATATGAAAAATCAGGAATAACCAAATCTATACCAAGCATATCGTCATCAGGAAAAGCCAATCCTGCATCTATAATGACAATATCCTCGCCGTATTCAAAAACGGTAATATTTTTACCTATTTCGGCAAGGCCGCCGAGAGATATAATTTTAAGCTTTTTTTCTCTCGTATGCCCTTTTTTGTCTTTTGTATCAAAAGACCTTGTTTTATTTGAAGCTTTTGGTGTTTTGCTTAAATTTTCGGAAGCTTCTTTTTTTGTTTTTTCATTCATAATCTTCGTTTTTGCTTTCGTTTTTTTTGAAGATTTTACAGGTTGTTTTTTAAGAGTATTCTTATTATTTTTGTTTTTTAACACATTATTTTGTAAATTATTGTTTGCTTTTATCGTAAATTTAGAGTCATTTATATTGTTTTTTTCTTTATTTTCTGTTTTTTTATTTTCTAAAACTTCTTTATTTCTTATTTCTGTATTTTTAGTTTTATTTTGCTTTTTTGTTGTTTTTTTACCTTTAGGAAATTTTTTATCTCCTTTTGTATATGTTTTTTCTTTTTCCATTATATGTCCTTATTCTGCGCTTTTGCGCCGGTTACTGTCTTATTCAAAATATAAAAATCAAAATCGATATTATTGCTGATGAAAGAAATCCTATTCCAAAAATTATAAAATTGCTTGCGCTAAATCTTTTCGTTCTGTTTCCGCAATAAAGTTTTTTGTTTTCTTCTACTATACGGTTTGCTTCTTCAATTAGTTTTTCTCCCGTATATTTATCTTCTTTTTGGCAATCTGTTTTTATTACAAAATATGCTTCCTCAAACACGGGACTTCCCGTGTTTTTTAAATAAACAACCTTTTTCTGATAACCGCGCATCATACCGCCTCTGCTTTTTTCAATTTATACCGTAAATTAATATAAAAATCTTTTCTTCTCTATTCTTGACACGCAGTATTATTTATATTCACCCGTAACAATTATACTTATCCGTAGTTACCGTTATTGTATAAATATATTTTCGTTTTATTTTTCTTGAAATAAAATATACTTTTATTTAGTAGGGTAGCCTGTATTTTCAGGCTACCCTAGCTTTTTTATTACTTTTTACCAAAGATTTTACCAAAGAGACCGCCTCTCTTAGCATAGTTCTGAGTAGGATCGTTAATTTCTTTTGGAGCAGGAGCATTAACTTTTGGCATATCCTTATTGAATTTGATTTCAACAGCCTTTTCTTCTTCAGCTTTTTCAGCAGGATCTTCTGCCAAAACAGGTTCTTCAACCTTTACAGTAGGTTCAGCTGTTTTGACAACAGGTTCTTCTATCTTAACAGGTTCTTCAACTTTTGCGGGATCTTCTTCTTCTTTTTTAACGAATACAATCTTTTCTTCTTCCTTCTCGGTTGACACAGCCTCGGGAGTTGCGTTTTTGGGAGTTCTCTTTTTTCTCTTTTTCTTAGGTAATTCTATCTCAAAAGTATCGTCAAGAAGATCGTCTATAGAGATGTTAAAGAGCATCTTCATTTCTATAAGCTTCTGTACTTCGGGATAGGACTGACCGGATTCCCATTTGTAAACAGCCTGACGTGAAACGCCAACTGCGCTTGCAAATTCATCCTGTGTCAAATGCTTGATTTTTCTGAGTACAACGAGTTTTTCACTGAAGGTCATCATAATTTTAAGTGTCCTTTCGTTTTATATTTTAATTTTTATTTTGCAAATCTTCATAATATTCTTTATTTACGTATTTTGTATACGTAGAAGAATTAATTCGCCAACCGTCACTTTCTTCAAGCAGAGAAATCTCGAGTTCCTGAGACTGCGTTTCTTTTTCGCTATTCGTAACGGTAACGTTTATTTTTACAAAAACCTCTTCTTTTTTAACACGTGAAACACGCAAAGAAGAATAATCGTAAACTACCTCATCGGTAAGAAATATAATCGCATTCTTATGCACCATAATACATTCTTCTGTGTTATCGAGAGAATTGTATTTCTGATAGTATCTGGAATATCTCTGTATTCCGTCCTCATCCGAAACAGACGTGAGCACAGTGCTTATCATCATTTCCGAAAGACTTTTAGTAAAGCATTCTTTTGTCATTTCTTTTATATCGTTGACAGTCTCAACTCCAAATTTTTCAAGTGAAAGAAAATCAGCTTGATAATAAACACCGTTTGCTGTGCTTTCGTCTTTGTAGTATTCTATTCCGTACCCGTAATAGATATCGTTTAATATTTCAGATGATTTTATCAATTTTTCTGCTGCTGCAATAACTTCTTTTTCATCATAATCTCTGTCTTTTTCACAAGAAATACAAAAAAACAAACATAATATGACTACTATTGTTAGCAAAAACAGTTTATTCTTCATCCGATGAATCCTCTGTTTCATCAGATTCTTCGCTAACAACAAACTTTACATTATCCGAATTCGCCGCTTCTGCAACTTTGTTTTCTTCATCAATTTTTTCTTCCGCTTTTTCAATTTCCTCAATTTTTTCGAGTCTTGAAAGAGTAATTATACGGCTTTCATCAGATATTCTCATAACGATAACTCCGCCGGCAGCTCTCGAATATACGTTGATATCGGATACCGACATTCTTATGATAGTACCCTTATCGGTTATTATCATTACGTCATCGTCATCGGATACAGTCTGGATTGCAGCAAGCTTTCCGCTTTTTTCAGTAAGCTTATGGCAGGTAACACCCTTTCCACCTCTATGCTTCATTTCGCGGAAATCTTCAAATGAAGTTCTCTTACCCATTCCGTTTTCGGTAACTGTAAGAAGCTTCTTTTCTTCATCTACTATAGCAACTCCTATTACATAGTCATCGCCTTGAAGCGTTATACCCTTTACACCTCTTGCGGCTCTGCCCATTCCGCGAACGTTATTTTCATCAAATCGTACGCACATACCGTTTCTCGTTGCTATCATAATGCTCTGAGTTCCGAGAGTATGACGAACGAATATAAGCTCATCTTCTTCGTCAAGATTAATAGCTATTTTACCGCCTTTTCTCTGGTACTCAAATTCTGTGAGAAGTGTCTTTTTAATGATACCTCTCTTAGTAACCATTGTAAGATATTCGCCCTCGCCGAATCCGGAAACGCTTATCATAGACGTTACCTTTTCGCCCTCGTTAAGTTCAAGTATATTTACAAGGTTAGTACCCTTAGCCGTTCTGCTTGCTTCGGGAATTCTGTAAGCTTTCTTACAATATACTCTTCCGAGATTTGTAAAGAACATTATGTAAGAATGGCTGCTTGCTACAATAACCTTTTCTACATAATCTTCTTCCTTCGTAGTCATTCCGATTATACCCTTACCGCCTCTGTTCTGAGCAGTATACGTAGTCGCGTGCTGACGCTTGATGTAACCTGTATGGCTCATCGTTATGACGCAGGTGTGTCTTTCAATCAGATCCTCAAGATCTATTTCCTCTGTTGCCTCGACAATTTCGGTCTTTCTTGCATCACCAAATTTATTCTTTATTTCACCAAGCTCGGTTTTGAGAATTTCCTTAACCTTTACTTCACTGTCAAGAATCGAACGAAGCTCTGCAATAACATCGGTTAGTTTTGCAATTCTATCCTCAACCTTCTGTCTTTCAAGTCCGGAAAGCTTACCGAGCGTCATTTCAACTATCGCTTGAGCCTGAGCATCCGAAAGACCGAATCTTCCAATAATTTTTTCTTTTGCATTAGGGATAGATTCACTCTTTTTGATTATAGATATTACTTCATCAATATTATCTATCGCTATCTTATAACCTTCAAGTATATGTATTTCTCTTAAAGCCTTATCAAGATCGAATTTTGTTCTGTTAACTATGATACTTTTCTGGAATTCAATATATCTATCAAGAATAGAAGCGAGAGGAAGAATTTTAGGCTCTCCTCCGTCTATTACAAGCATATTGATAGAACAGGTATCCTGAAGCTGAGTATATTTATAAAGCTGGTTGAGTATTACCTCTCCGTTAGCATCGCGTCTGTACTCAACTACTATCCTCATACCGCCTCTACCGGATTCGTCGCGAAGTCCTGTTATTCCTTCTATCTTCTTATCCTTAACGAGAGCCGCCATACTTTCTATAAGCATGGACTTATTAACCATATACGGAATTTCCGTAAAGATTATTCTCTTATGCTCATCCTCAACGCGACCTCTTGCTCTGACGTAAACTCTGCCTTTTCCGGTTTCATACGCCTCTCTTATTCCTTTTGTACCGTAGATAAGCGCCGCGGTGGGAAAATCTGGGCCCTTTATATACTCCATAAGCTCATCTACCGTACATTCGGGATTATCTATTCTATAAACAACTCCGTCTATAACTTCTGTAAGATTGTGAGGCGGAATATTCGTTGCCATACCTACTGCTATACCTACAGAACCGTTAACGAGTAGATTAGGGAATCGTGAGGGAAGAACTGTAGGTTCATCCCTTGTATTATCGAAGTTTCTCGTCATCGGAACGACGTTCTTTTCAATGTCGCTCATCATATAATTTGCTATTTTGTTCATTCTCGCTTCGGTATAACGATAAGCTGCCGGCGGGTCTCCGTCAACACTACCAAAGTTACCGTGTCCCTCAACAAGAGTGTATCTTAACGAGAAATCCTGCGCCATTCTTACCATAGTACCGTAAACTGCTGCGTCACCGTGAGGGTGGTATCTACCAAGAACGTTACCAACCGTCGTAGCTGATTTACGGAATGGCTTATCGTGTGTAAGATTATCCTCGTACATAGCGTAAAGAATTCTTCTTTGACCGGGTTTCATACCGTCTCTTACGTCTGGAAGAGCTCTTGAGGTAATAACGCTCATCGAATATTCAATAAACGACGTCTCTACCTCTTTAC
This sequence comes from Eubacteriales bacterium, assembly GCA_045578385.1. Taxonomy (GTDB): domain Bacteria; phylum Bacillota; class Clostridia; order Oscillospirales; family CAG-272; genus UBA1740. The sequence continues at coordinate 47,901 of JAZNKD010000039.1, forward strand.
GCATATCTCTCATCTCAATTTTTTGAGACGGAAATTCTATATCTGAACTTTTATAATTATGTTCCATTATTTTGATAATCCTTTCTGAATGCCTTATCCGTTAAATATCAAGATTCTGAACGAATTTAGCATTTTTGGATATGAAATCACGTCGGGGTTCAACCATATCTCCCATAAGCACCGAGAACATTTCATCGCAAGCTATCGCGTCGTTTATATCTACCTTAAGCAGAGTTCTCGTTTCTGGGTCCATTGTAGTTTCCCAAAGCTGCTCCGGATCCATTTCTCCAAGACCTTTATATCTTTCAGATTCAACACCTTTAACTCCAAGCTCCTCAATAGCCTTATCTCTTTCAGCATCAGAGAAAGCATATCTCATTTGCTTACCCTTGTGTACCTTATAAAGAGGGGGCTGAGCTAGGTAAATATGTCCCTGCTCTATAAGAGGTCTCATATGTCTGAAGAAGAACGTCAGAAGAAGTATTCTGATGTGAGATCCGTCTACGTCGGCATCTGCCATAATAATTATCTTGCCGTATCTTAGTCTTGTTATATCAAATTCGTCGCCTATACCGCATCCTAAAGCCTGTATAATAGGAATCAGCGACGTATTTCCATACACTTTATCTAATCTTGCTTTTTCTACGTTAAGCACCTTTCCTCTAAGAGGAAGAATAGCTTGGAATCTACTGTCTCTGCATCCCTTTGCAGAACCGCCTGCAGAATCTCCCTCTACGAGATAAACTTCCGTGAGTCTTGCGTCTCTTTCATTACAATCAGCAAGTTTTCCGGGAAGTGTGGAAACCTCAAGAACGTTTTTACGTCTTATAGATTCTCTGGCTTTTCTTGCAGCTTCTCTTGCCCTGTTTGCAGCGAGTGCTTTTTCAATTATTATTTTACCTGCCGAGGGATTTTCTTCAAAGAATTCTTCAAGCTTTTGTGAAACTATATTATCAACGAGAGTTCTTATTTCACTGTTACCAAGCTTTGCTTTGGTCTGAGACTCAAACTGAGCATCTGTTAACTTAACCGAAATTATCGCAACAAGACCTTCTCTTACGTCATCTCCGGAAAGTCCTTTATCCTCGGGCTTTATAGCCTTTATCTTTCTGGCATAATCATTTATAGCTTTAGTAAGAGCTGATTTGAAGCCTGTTTCGTGAGTTCCGCCCTCGATAGTAGACATATTGTTAGCGAAGGAAATTATGGTTTCGTTATAGCTATCATTGTACTGCATAGCTACCTCTGCAATAGATCCGTTGCGTTCACCCTTCATATATATTACCTGCGGGTGAATTGGAGTTCCTCTTTTTTCATTGTTAAGATATTCAACAAATGAAATTATACCTCCCTCGTAGAATAGAACTTCCTCTCTTTCCATTCCTTCACGCTTATCGGTAAGAATTATCTTTACTCCTGCGTTAAGGAAGGACTGCTCTCTCATTCTTGCAAGCAAAATCTCATAGTCAAAAACAGTCTCTTCAAAAATTTCGGGGTCCGGCTTAAATCTTACGTAAAGTCCTCTGTTAGAGGTCTCTCCCTCACAGGTGAACGGTCTTGCAACCTTTCCTCTTTCAAATCTTTCAGTATATCTCATACCGTCTCTGTGGTTTGCTACCTCAACCCACTCTGAAAGGGCATTAACAACGGAAGCACCCACACCGTGAAGTCCTCCGGCTATTTTATATCCTTCTCCGCCAAACTTACCGCCTGCGTGGAGTACAGTATATACAACCTCAAGTGTCGGAAGTCCGAGTTTTTCATTCATACCCGAAGGGATACCGCGTCCGTCATCTTCTACCGATACGCTGTTATCCTCCCATATAGTAACCTTTATTGCACTGCACTGACCTGCAAGAGCTTCATCTATAGAGTTGTCTACAATCTCATATACGAGATGATGAAGGCCTCTTATTGAAGTAGTACCTATGTACATTCCAGGACGTTTTCTTACGGCTTCCAATCCTTCTAGAACTTGTATTTGACTGTCATCATACCCGCCATTTAAATTTTTGTTTTCTTCCATACTTTTTCCTTTCGTATGATAAAATGCAAAACAATATTTACATTTAATAATTGAAATTACTAATTTTCGTTATAATCATCAACTTCAGCTCTTATTTTAAGACCTTGAGATGATATTCTTGAAAGTTTAATTTTATAAACCTTTTTATCCTCTTTTTTTTCCTCATGGAGTATAAAAGTTCTCGGAAGGTCGTAATCTCCGTAGAGTATATTTCCTTCCTTTTCATTTTTGTTTATATATTTTTTCGTTACAGAAGATACTGTTGAGCTATCAAGATCAAATATACCTATTATATATTTTTTTCGTACGGTAATTCCATTACCTATATGGAGATACATTATAAAAATATCCTCCTTTTACCTCAATAACCTTACCCGCCGTACGAAGTCTTTCACAGGACGTTATAATTATCTGCCTGTCCTTCATTCCATCGAGAACAAAATTTTGGCGTTTTTCGTCAAGCTCGGATAATACGTCGTCAAATAAAAATACAGGATACTCGGAAAACAATTCACGGCTAACCTCTCCCTCTGCCATTTTAAGAGAGAGAACTATTGACCTTTGCTGCCCCTGTGAAGAAAAAATTCTAGAATCGTTACCGTTTATTTTTATTATAATATCCTCTCTGTGAGGTCCGTAAAGAGTAACTCCCGCGTTTTTTTCTTTATGCATGTTTTCTTTGAAAATACGGCAATATTCATTTTTTATATTTTCTCTTGATTCTTCTATATCATTTATGTCGGTTTTATATTCAAAGGAAATGTTTTCTTTTCCTTCGGAAATATCCTTCATAAAAGATTTTGCGTATACCTCAAGCTTTTTTATATATTCTTTTCTTTGAATATATATATCTGATGCATATTCTGCTAAAGAAATAGACCACGCATTAAGCTCGCTCTCGTCGAAATAAAAGCCTTTTGACGCTGCCTTAAGTAATGCGTTTCTATTTTCAAGAGCCTTTCTATAATCCGAATAAATTGAAATATAAGATGGAAAACACTGTGAAATGGCAACATTAAGAAATTCACGCCTTTCTTCCGGACCTCCTTTTACAAGAGTTAAATCGTCGGGAGAAAAAAGAACGGCCTTGAAATTTCCCACCATTTCGGAAGCTTTCGATATTTTATATCCGTTTTTTTTTCTGCGTCTTTCTTTTCCAAAAACAGAATATTCGAATGTGTTTTTTCCGTTTTTATCTTCGTATTCTATAAAGAGATTGAAACCATCTGAACCGAAACGTACAAGATCTTTTTCATCACCGCGCCTGAAAGATTTACCTCTTGCAAACAAATAGATACCTTCAACCGCATTTGTTTTTCCTTGAGCGTTTTCTCCGAGAAGAAGATTTACGGAAGTGTCAAATTCAAGAGAACATTTTTCTATATTTCGGAAATTTTGAGCTCTAAAGCTTTTAATTATCATTTTTCACTCATTCTTACGGGAAGAATCATATAGAAATAATTGAATTCATCATCCTTTTCAACAGGCTCTATTGTAATAGCCTGAGTAGGACTTTTCATAGAAAGGAGTATTTTTTCTCCCTCTGCAACCTTTACGCTATTTATGAGATAACGGCAGTTAAAGCCTATTTCAAGATTGTTACCCTCGTGTTCGCAATCCATTTCATCGTAAACCTTTCCGTTTACAGACGAAGAAGTAAGTGTTATAAACTGTTCCTCAACCTCTATTTTAACGTAACTCTTACCGCTGTTCTGAATTTTTTCTTCGGCTATTATATTTGCTCTTTCAAGACCGGTAAGGAATCTGTCTCTTTCAAGTTTAACGAAAATATCGTTATCTTTAGGAATAATTCTGTTGTAGTCAATGAACTCAGCATCAATCGTTCTTGTAAAGAATATCATATCACCCGAATCAACAACTGCGTGCTTTTTGGTTACGTACATTCCTACCTTTTCGTCATCTTTAAGTATTTTTACCATTTCGGAAAGTGCATGGCCGGGGATAATAAAAGACTGCTTATGAGAAGATGTGTTGAAATATTCAATATCACAAACTATCTCGCACTTTGAAAGTGTATAGCTATCGCAGGAAACAACTTCAAGATGATTTTCATTAAACGAGAAGAAAGCTCCTCTGAGCATAGGTCTTATATCCTGCTCCGCGATAGAATGGGATACCTTGCTAATCATTTTTTTGAGAACGCCGCCCTGAATTTCAAATCCTTGATCTGTTGTAAGTTCGGGAAGAACCGGGAATTCTTCACTATTCATTGCAAACATAGAGAAAGAAGCCTTACCTGCGGAAATAGTGCAATTAAGCTTATCGTTTATATCTATAGTTATTTCTTCTTCGGGAAGAACCTTAACAGTCTGATAAAAACGCTGAGCGTTAATAATAAACTTTCCGTGTCTTTCTACCTCAACAGGAGTAAATACGGCTCTTACTCCCTTATTCATATCATAAGTAGAGAGTCTTACGTTCCCGTCATCAAGGGTTTCTATAAGAACACCTTCAATAGAAGTTATGGTATTTTTGTTTGAAACTGTACCCATCGCCGGAGTAAGCTTATCCATAAGAACGGATTTTAGAACTGTAAATTTCATATGTATATCCTCTTTTTAATTAATCAAATTTTAAATCCATATTTTTTTGAAAAGAGCAGAAAATAATATTTATGTATTAAGGGTAGGAGTTGTAGTAGTAGGGGATGTTGAAAATGTGGAAAATTCCCGAAAAGTCAATAAAATCAATACTTCTTAAGCGAAAAATATCCACTTTTTTTCATCATTTAGTAAGTTGAATTATTTATCTAATTAATCCACCTTAAATCCAATGAAAATAAACATCTTTTCCACCTGATATTTTACACATTTTAATACAAAATTGTGGAAAATCAAGTTCCTTTTATTTCTTTTATTAGTTTCTTTATATCGCTTTCGGTTTTTATCATTGTTTTTATATTGGTATTAACTCTGTCGCAGGAAGCCATTATCGTACTATGGTCGCGGGAGAATATATTACCGATTTCTTTAAAAGATTTATCCGTGAGCTTTCTTATTATGTATATTGCAATATGTCTTGCATTTGCAACGGCGTCGGTCTTTTTCTTGGACCTTATTTCATCAACAGAAACACCGTAATATTTAGCTACCGTTGTAATTATTTTATCTATGAGTATATCTACCGGAATATTTCCAGGGTCAATAACCGAAATTACTTCGTCTATAGCCTCTTTTGTGACCTCTCTGCCCGTCATAGCGTTCATAGCACTGAGTTTCTTTATAACGCCCTCTATCTGACGGATATTTTCATGAAGCCTGCTTGCCATATATTCAACAAGGTCGTTTGATATTGTAAGACCGATAGACGTTGATTTTTTCTTTATTATAGCAGCTCTCAATTCTGAGCTGGGAGGCTGAATATCCGCAATCAGTCCACCCTCAAATCTTGTACGCAATCTGTCCTCAAGAGGCTTTATTTCGTGAGGAGGACGGTCAGACGTCAAAATTATCTGCTTGTTTGATTCATAAAGGTATGAAAAAGTATGGAAAAATTCTTCCTGAGTTGAGACTTTACCCGCAATAAACTGAATATCATCTATAAGAAGAACGTCGGCGCTGCGGTATTTTTCTTTGAATTCACCTGTTGAATAGGTTGATATCGCAGCTATAAGCTCATTCATAAAGTCCTCGCATTTTTTATAAACAATCTTAAGTTTAGGATATTTAACTTTCATATGATTTATAACAGCGCAGAGAAGGTGAGTTTTTCCGAGTCCCGAATTTCCGTGAATAAATAAAGGGTTAAAATCTGTTGCGGGGGTATTGGCTACTGCAAGACAGGCGGCTTTTGCAAATTTATTAGAAGCTCCCTCAATAAAATTGTCAAAAGTATATTCATCAAGAATATTTTTCTTTTCATCGCTATTTTGAGATTGATTATCATCGAGAATAGCTTTTATTTTTTTCTCTCTGTCCTCGTTTTCTTTAACCTCTTCTTTTGTAGGAACCAGATTAATAGGTTCGGGATCTCTGTTTTTTTGAGAAAGAGCTTCGGTTGATTCTATCTTTATAGAAACTTCAAATCCTATTATCTCGGACAACGCTTCAGATATAAGACTTGTATATTTTGTAGTAAGAATTCTTTTACGAAGTTCTGTCGGTGTACAAAAAATGGCTTCTTCTTCATTGAGAGAAAGAAGAACAAAATCTCCAAACCAAAGTTTAAAAGTAGACGGAGCAGCGTTTATTTTCGATTCAATTATAGGTAACATTGAATCAACAATGCATTGTAATTCGTCCATAAAAAACCACCTTTCTTGAGAAATATGGAAGTATACGATTACACTTCTATAGTTGTATAATACTTAATATTTGTATTATAGCATATAAATATTTAAAATGCAAGCAAGAGTTTGCAAAAAACATAATAAAATGTGGAAAAATTATAACAAAAAAACAAACGCGAATATGATAAAAAACAAAAAAAACGGCAGAAAACATAAAAATATGTTTTTTCACCGTTTTTTTACAAAAAGTAATAAAAAATCAGCTTCTTTTAGGTCTTCCTTTAAATATAAGACAAATAATATAGCCGAAAACGAGTGATGCGGAGCAACCTGCCGCAGCAGCTGTAAAAGGACCTTTTAAAATACCCAAAAGACCGTCTTTATCAACTGCCTCTCTTACTCCGTCAGCTACCGTTGCTCCAAACCCTATAAGAGGTACGGATACTCCGGCTCCCGAAACGTTAAAAAGAAAATCATAAATACCCGTTCCTCCGAGAAGTACTCCGAAAGAAACGAATAAAACGAGGATTCTCGCAGGTGTAAGTTTTGTTAAATCAATTAAAATCTGGGCTATAACGGAAATTATACCGCCTACTATAAACGCAAGAAGAAATCGAGTTATATCAATCATTTTTATTCTCCAAAATCAACTTTCGTGTTCTATCCTTATAATTGGAGCAATACCTAGAATATGGTCGCCTTGAAAAACGCTTGAAGTGCTCATAAGCGCGCCCGTGGAAAGAAAAACAATCTTTTTAAGTTCTCCGCTGTTAATTCTCGGAAGTATGTGGGAAGCAAGCACGGAAGCAGAGCAACCGCATCCCGAAGCACCCGAATGAACGTCTTGATTTTCCTTATCGTAAAGTAAGAGGCCGCAATCTCTGTGAATGGAAGCGAGTTTTGTTCCGCATGATGTTATTTTTTCTCTTAAAAGCTCTCTTAAAATATCGCTTCCTATCTGTCCGAGGTCGCCCGTGATAATTAAATCGTATTCATCTGGGTTGTTTTCCTCAAAAAAACGGGCGATTGAATCAAATGCCGAAAGAGCCATAGCGGCACCCATGTTAGATGAATCTTTTGTATAGCCGTCGATAGCCTTTCCCGGCATAAAAGCCGTTATTTTTGCATTATGCTTTTCTTTTGATAAAATGAACGCTCCGGCAGCAGTTGCTGTCCACTGAGCAGAGGGGGTTCTTTGTCCGCCGTATTCAATGGGAGTTCTGAATTGTCGCTCTGCAGCACAATTATGAGATGAGGTTATAGATGCACCCCGTGTGTAGTTTTTTGACGATGTAAGCATCGCCGTTAATACGAGAAGTCCCTCTGTGCAGGTAGAGCAGGCGCCGTAAAGACCAAGAAAAGGTATTCCAAACGAAAAAAGTCCTCCTGATGATGCAACGCATTGATTTTGAAGATCTCCGGCAACTAAAACATTGAGATCTCTTGGGGAAAGACTTGCTTTGTTGAGGGCAAAATTAAGTGCCAATCTGCTCATTTCCGATTCGGCCTTTTCCCAAGTTTTCATACCGAAAAGGTCGCTGTCGTCTAAAAAATCAAAGGAATCACTTAAAGGACCTCTTTTTTCTTCATGACCGCCGACAGCAGCAAAGGATTCAAAATAAATGGGCTTTTCAAGATACGTTATTTTTTGCATAATTACCTCAGATAAAAAGATTAGTTATATAGTATATCAATCCGTAAAGAGTTCCCGAAAGAACAGCGTAAAGTATTACAGGACCTGCAACAGTGAAAATTTTTGCACCTACGCCTAAAATAAGTCCTTCCGATTTATTATCGATAGCAGGAGAAACAACCGAATTTGCAAACCCGGTTACCGGAACCAGAGTTCCCGCACCTGCAAGACGTGCTATATTATCAAAAACACCCAATCCGGTAAGAAGAGCAGCTACAAAAATTAAAGTTACTGTAACAAGGGTATAAGCGTTTTTTTCCGAAGCGCCGAGAAATTTATAAACAGTTGCAAGAATTTCTCCTAAAAGACATATAAATCCGCCAAAAAGAAAAGCAAGAGAACAGTCTTTTAATATTGTAGAGGGGGGCGTGTGAAGTTTTATACGATTTTTGTAAATTTCAGCTCTTTCCATATCATAACTCCGTGATAAAGTTTGTAATAATTTTTTACGAAAAACGATTTAAATATTCACCGGACAAAAAAATAGAGGACTTTAATAAATATTTTGGTATTTTTTTACTTGACAAAGTACATTTATCTAAATATAATAGTAAATAGGGAAAGTTCGATAAAATTCGGCAAAGGAGAAAATGATGGATAAGAAAGACGGCTTCTGGGGAAAAAACGGCAAAGAAGAAAAAACGCCCGTTCCCGTATCCTATGAAGAAAAAAAAGATGAAGAAATGAAAAAATCCGTGCCGGAAAGCTATTATAGCAATATAACAACCCCTTCTGACGGAGAGGACAGATATTATGAAATTTTTGAAAAAACAAAGCATAAAACACGAGGCTGGTCTGTTGCGGCTTTGATTTTTGCAATAGTTTCTGTTTTTTGTTCTTATTTTGGTTGGGTTGGTCTTGCTTTTGGAATAATTGCAATATCTCTTTCCGTTGTATCAAGAGTTACTCTCAGATATTTTGACGGTATGTGCATAGCAGGACTTATTATCGGAATATTCGGAATTGTTTTCAGCACTTCTATGATAGTAATAGATATGCTTATTGCAAGCGGAACACTTGACGCATATCTTAATAAATTACCTTTTATAAAATAAAAACAACATAAAAAAGGCAGGATAAAAAATGGGAATATTTGAAGTTCTATCTTTATTTTGCGGTCTTGCGCTTTTCCTTTACGGAATGGACGTTATGGGAGATTCTTTAAAAAAGAGCGCGGGCTCAAGACTTAAGTCGATACTTGCAAAAATGACATCAAGTCCTATCAGGGGATTTTTACTTGGACTCGGAGTTACGGCAATTATACAGTCGTCATCGGCTACAACGGTTATGGTAGTCGGCTTTGTTAACTCGGGAACAATGGTACTGACTCAGGCAATAGGAGTTATACTCGGAGCAAACGTAGGCACTGCTGTTACCGCGTGGCTTACGGCTCTTTCCGGAGTTGGCGGAGATGCCGCAGAAGCTTTGGATTGGGTTAAATGGCTTAAGCCTGATTCGTGGATGCCGGTACTCGCAGTTATAGGAATTTGCCTAATAATGTTTACAAAAAGAGGCAAAAAGAAGGATATCGGAAACATTCTTCTCGGCTTTGCAATTCTTATGGTCGGTATGAGTATGATGTCCGATTCCGTTGCGGGTCTCAAAAATGATGAAGGCTTCAAATCGATACTTACGATGTTCTCAAACCCCATTCTCGGTGTTCTTGCAGGTCTTGTTCTTACGGCTATAGTTCAGTCGTCTTCTGCATCCATCGGTATTCTCCAGTCCTTGACGGTGACGGGTGCTATCACTTACGGAGCTGCAATCCCGATTATTATGGGACAGAATATAGGTACTTGCGTTACGGCATTGCTTTCGGCATTAAGCGCAGGTAAAAACGGCAAGCGCGCCGCTATGGTACATCTTTATTTCAATATTATCGGTGTTGTTTTGTGGCTTGTCATATTCAGCATTGCTAACGCTATTTTCGAATTTGCGTTTGTTAGCACAACGATAGATATGTGGGGTGTTGCCGGAGTACATACAATCTTTAAGATATTGTCGGTAGCTTTGATAGCGCCGTTCTATAAACAGCTTGAAAAGCTCAGTGTTCTTACAATTAAAGATAAAAAAGAAGAAAACGAGGAGATCAATCTTCTCGACGAGCGTCTTTTCGAAACTCCCGCAATCGCAGTAGAGAGATCCGCATTCGTTACGTCTTCTATGGCAAAAATTGCATGCGATGCACTGACTAAATCGCTTGTTCTGTTTGATAAATACGATCCTAAACTTGCTGACGAAATACGCGAACTTGAGGGCAAAGCGGATCAGTATGAAGACCAGATAGGCTCGTATCTTGTAAGACTTTCCGCTTATGATATGATGGAGCAGGATTCAAATCAGATAACGAAGCTTCTCCATATGATAGGGGATTTTGAAAGAATTTCAGACCACGCTGTTAATATTGTTGAGTCGGCAGAGGAAATGAAAGAAAAGAAGCTTGAATTTTCAAAAGATGCACAGCGTGATATTGACGTTATGAAGCGCGCGGTTTCCGATATAGTGGAAATGACGTATAAATCCTTTGTTGACAATGACGTTTCGCTTGCGGAAAACGTAGAACCTCTTGAGGAAGTTGTTGACGATATAAGAGATAAAATAAAGCTCGGTCACATATTAAGACTTCAGAAAAGCGAGTGCAGCATAGAGCACGGATTCGTTCTTTCGGATATACTCAACAATTTTGAGCGCGTTTCCGACCACTGTTCGAACATAGCAAGCTGCGTTATCGAAATTTCCAAGTATGACTCACTCAGTATGCATAAATATATTGACGAGGTTAAGCACGATAACGACAGTTTCAAAACAAAGGTTGATGAATATAAGAAAGTTTATACTCTTAAAGAAGTATAATAATTAATATTTTTTAGAATATTAATCTGTATAAAATACGCGGAGATAAGACAAATTTTACCTGCTTTGACTCCGCGTATTTTGTTTTTTCTTACTGTCATTTACAAATGATTAACATTATGTTAAAAAGGGGATAAAACTTTATTTACCTATAATTAATTGAACTCCCTCTCCTTTTATGGTATCCTAAAAACAAAAAGGGGAAAATATTATGAAAAAAACAACTCGCATTTTGTCATTGGTTTTATCGGCAGTTCTTCTTATTTCTCTTGCGTCGTGCTCGATAAAGGGTGCTTCGGACGGCGGTGCCGATTACGCTCCAAGCTACGATGCGGACTTTGGTTTTTCGGGCGCTCTTTCAGGAGAGGAATACACCGAAATTATTGAAAACGGCTTCGTTGTTGCAGAAGAAAATCCAAACGCCTACTTTTCCATTGATGCCAACACTGCAGCCTATCCTAATATTCGTTCCCTTATAAATAACAACTCGGGGTATATACCTAAGGATGCGGTAAGAATAGAAGAAATGCTCAATTATTTCAACTATGATTATAAAACTGCCGAAAACGGAGAAATTCTTTCTCTTACATCGTCAGTCTTCGATAATCCCTACAACAGCGAAACGAAGCTTCTCACCTTAGGACTTGCCGCTAAAGAGGTTGAGCTTTCTGAGGTAAAGAACAATCTTGTATTTTTGATAGACGTCAGCGGTTCTATGTATTCAGAGGACAAATTGCCCCTCGTGCAGTCTGCTTTTATGCTCCTTGCCGAAAATCTCAATCCCGAAGACAGAGTTTCGATAGTAACCTATGCGGGTAACGAAAGAGTTGCTCTTTCGGGCGCTTACGGATATGAGAAAGGCAAGATAGTTGGTGTTATTGAGGACCTTGAAGCCGGCGGATCAACCGCAGGAGCAGACGGTATAGAAACAGCGTATGAGCTAGCGAAGCAGTATTTTATCGAGGGTGGAAACAACCGTGTAATACTTGCCACCGACGGAGATTTCAACGTAGGTCTCAGCATTGTGCAGGACCTTGAAACGTTTATTTCAAAAAAGAGGGAGACGGGTATTTATTTCTCGGTATACGGTTTTGGCAGAGGAAATGTAAAATCCGAAAAAATGGAAGCTCTTGCACTTGCCGGTAACGGTGTATACAGCTATATCGATTCCGTAAAAGAGGCAAAGAAAGCGCTTGTTACCGATATAGGCGGAAGTATTGTAACCGTCGCAAAGGACGTTAAGGCGGGAATATTCTTTAACAGTGATATAGTTGAAAGCTACAGACTCATAGGATATGAAAATAAGCTTCTTACCGAGGAGCAGTTTGAGGATTCATCGACTGATGCGGGAGAGCTTGGAAGCGGACATACGGTTACAGTGGTTTATGAAATTAAAATTAAAGAATCCGCCGACCTTTCGAAAGAGGGTAAGCTTGCAGACATTACTATTAAATATAAGCCCACGGAAAACGCAGGCTCGGATGCCGAGGCAGAGGTTGCATCGGTTCTTACGGTAAACGCTGATTCGTATCACACGGTGTCGACGGAAACCGATTTATTCGTTGCATCTGTTGTTGAATTTGGTTTGATTCTTAGAGATTCAGAATACAAGGCAGACGCAAATATCGAGTCTCTTATACAAAGACTTGATCAGCTCGACCTCGAAAATGATGAATTCAAGAGCGAATTTCGCGATATTGTTAAGAAATATAATAATAACAAGCAATAAAAACACAAATAATAAAACGGAGACTGTCTCAAACGCCGATACGCGTTTGAGACAGTCTCCGTTTATTTATTTATAGATTTGAGTTTCGAGCTTAACTGTGTCTGTGATGACGCTGCTTTTTCTCGTGGAGAGTACGGCGAGCTTCCTCTCTTGCGCTCGTCTTGTGCTCAAGCTTGATATCACCCGACTTGATAAGCGAAATTCTGGTGAGAGAGGGACCTACTATCTCGTAAACGAGAACGGCAAAGAGGGTGATATTTCTTACGATTGCTCCCTCGGTACCTAGCTCCATCGCCTTTATAGCCATACCGAGAGCAACCCCTGCCTGAGGAAGTAGGGTTATACCGAGATATTTTACAATATTAGGCTCGCATTTCGTAGCTCTTGCGCTTATGCCAGCTCCAAAGTATTTACCCATCGAGCGTGAGAAAATATAAACTATACCTATAAGAATTACTGCAAAATCGGCAAAGACGGAAAGATCAAGCTCAGCACCGCTGATAACGAAGAACAGAATAAGAATCGGAACAGTCCATCTGTCAGCTCTATCCATAAGCTCCTCGGAAAAATCGCAGATATTACAGAATACTGTTCCGAGCATCATGCACGCGAGAAGGGAAGAAAATGCTATATGTATTCCGCCAATTTCGAATTTAAGACTCGAAATTGCAACAGTCATCATAACGAACGTTACAGAAACCGCCATTCTCTTTGATCTCGAATGGAAGAACCTTTCGCAAACGGTGAATAGCGCACCCATTAAAAGACCGAGAAGAAGGGATAATGCAACCTCAATCAATGGCTCGAAAATTATAGAGAGAAGGTCAACTGCACCTGAGCTGAGGGATTTTGCAACGCCAAATGAAATTGCAAAAACGACCAGACCGACAGCGTCGTCAAGTGCGACAACCGGGAGAAGTATATCTGTGAGATTTCCCTTTGCTTTATATTGACGAACAACCATAAGCGTTGCTGCGGGGGCAGTTGCGGTTGCAACTGCGCCGAGAACGATAGCTGCCGAAAGAGAAAACTTATCGGGAATCATCAGGTGAAGCATTATTAAGAAAAAGTCAACTATAATTGTGGTAAAAACAGCCTGGAATATTCCTATAACGGTTGCTTGCTTTCCGATTTTTTTAAGCTGAGATATACGGAATTCATTACCCATAGAAAATGCGATAAATCCAAGTGCAACGTCGGATATTATACCTAATCCGTGTAGTTGCTCTGCGGTTATACCCAAGCCGGTAACGTTAAAGGCACCGAGGCAGAACGGTCCTATAAGAACTCCTGCGATAAGATATGCCGTAACGGCGGGAAGAGATACGAGCTTTGCGAGTCTTGAAAGTAACAGACCTACAAGAAGCGCGGTTGAAAGGCTTAAAAGTATAGTTGCTGTCTGTGACAAAATAAACGCCTTCTTTCTTTTACGTAATATTTTTTAAATAATGGGCAGAAACGGGAAAATATCTTGCGTTCTTGCACGATTAAATAATATAGCACTTTATAAGTTAAAAGTCAACAGATTTTCAAAAATATTTTAAGCAAAAACCATTATGACGAAAATGTTGAATTTATACACTTAGATTTCTATTGAAATAGAGAGGAAAATATGTTATAATAAACGGGTAAAATAAAGAAAAAAGGTTTTTATATGGGAAAGAAAAAGAAAAACTCAAATTACGTAACTGAAAAAAGAGAGCTGGCTAGGCTTGAAAAGGAAAGAGCTAAAAAAGCGGCAAAAAAGAAGAAGCTTTTAAAAGCCATACTTATCCCTGCCGTCTCTGCTTTGCTTGTAGTAGGTATTATTCTCGGTCTCGGTTTTGCGCTCGGCTGGTTTGATAAAAATCCTAACAAGAATTTTAAAGCAACGCATCACGCAGCTATAAAAATTAAGAACTACGGTACCGTTCACGTAGAGCTTTTTGGAAACGAAGCGCCTATCACGGTTAACAATTTCGTTAAACTTGCAAACGACAGATTTTATAACGGTCTTACGTTCCATAGAATTATGGAGGACTTTATGGCTCAGGGCGGCTGTCCCGAGGGTAACGGAAGGGGTGATAGCGGAACGGACATCAAGGGTGAATTTACCGCGAACGGAGTCAACAACCCCGTTAAACACGTAAGAGGAGTTATATCAATGGCAAGAGGCAACGAGCCTGATTCCGCATCGAGTCAATTTTTCATTGTTCATAAAACCTCTGAAAATAATTCCAAGTCTCTTGACGGAAACTACGCAGCTTTTGGTATGGTAACCGACGGTATGGAAGTTATAGATGCTATGATTGAGGATACAGTTAAAAAAGGATACACCGAGAGTGTTCCTTCGTATGACCAGCCTGTAATCGAAAGCATAACTATTCATGCAGCTTCGCATTAATATAAAAAACAAAACACAAGAAAAACACGCTCCTTTTGTAAGAGAAGCCCCGATAATTTCTTGTGTTTTTGTTTTAATTTATAACTAAAGTTTACATTTTTATTTTTTGCTGTTGAAAAATTAAAGAGCAAGATTCTTATATTTTTCAAAATATCTTTTATATAACTCTCTGTATGTCGCAGAATTAAAATATATGCCGTCTTCTTTTAATTCAAGTCCGTCCACAGAAACGATGTCGCGTAAAGAAAGCGCATTTTTAGACGGTGCAGAAGCTTGTTCGTTTTTTCTACGCTGTCAAGTCCCCTATTCTTTCGTGATTTTGTTTAAAATTTCTCCAATGATTAATCAAAAACATAACGCGCTTTTAAAATACAATCACGGGATACCTGTAATAAAGAGGCCGACAGTGATTGTATTTTTATTAACCGAATAAATACGGTTTTCTTCCTTTTGTGCTTGATTTTCTCAAAAGCAAAAATCCGGCATTGGTATCCGTCGCAATATCCGTGTTATAACAAGCTGTGGTGATTGCTAATATATCCATATCGGGTCCGCAGAAGCCGCAGCTTGCAGGAATGTTACACGGTAAAACGATATGCTCAACGAGTTCCATCGTATCCGTACAGATTACGGCAACGTGGCCTTCCCCCCAACAACTCACGTACAAATAGTTATCGTAACCGATTGTAAAACCGTCAACACCCTTTACGTATAATTCTCTTCCGGTGAATGAGATTTTTCCTGTTAGCTTGTCGAAACTGTATTCCTTTATAACGTGAGTATCGCTGTCAGTATGGTAAAACTTTGATTCATCAATGGACCAATCCATTCCGTTTGATAGAATAAGACCGTCAAGCAAAATCGAAACCTCAGCGGTTGGAGAAATTCGATATAGTTTTCCGTCCAACTCATTCGAAATACCAATTCTTCTGCTGCTCTGTGTTCCGACGTATATTGCGCCGTCAGGGCCGACCTTCATATCGTTAGCATGCTTTATTTGGTATTTAGAATTATCGTAAATAGGCGTTAGAGAATCGTCTTCGTTTAAAATGAACACTCCGTTTTCATGAGAAACGATAAGTCTGTTTTCTTTGTCAAAAGCAAATGCGGAAACCCCAAAAGGCAACGGACGTACGCAGATGCGGTCGGTTTTGAAATCATATGTGCAGATTTCGTTACCAAAACCGTTTGTAAAATAAAGCCGCTCCTCTGCCGAGTTCCAAATTGGCCCCTCTCCGATAATACATCTTTTTTCTTCCATAATTGTTATTGAGTGGTTACAACCCAAGTGCTTTGTATTTTCCATAGAAACCTCCTAAGTGAGAGATATTTATAAATATATCGTGATAATAGATTTTTCTAAAATAGCTCAATCCAATATTCCATTTCGAAACACTTTTTTAAAGCGATTTGAAGCTTGATAATAAAGTCAGCCTTGCCGTAGCATAAAAAACTCACGAATATCCGTGAAAAAGCCTTGAGTTTTACAATCAACAGACTTTCAGATACAGCATTACCAGCGTTCACTTTGATATGTCAATTATACTATAAAACTTATTACTTTTCAACCTTAAAATAAAAATGAGTTTCGCACGGCGAAACTCTACCTAAAATACCTATTCACTATTCGCGATTACCTCCAAAAAAATTCTCTGCGGCGGGAGAAAAGTGAAAAGTGAAGAGTGAAGAGGTAAAAAAATATCCTCGGAACACGTCCGAGGATTTTTTGTGTTGTGCTTCCTTAATAGATGCCACCACGGGAAAGTCGATGAAATCAAGGGGTTTTACGATTTAGCGGCATTTTCATATGTTGACAAAATAGATGCCGCTCAATTTTGTCATATTCTAAATTAAGCTTCGACTGTTTCTTCACTAAGAGTTTTTTTGCCTTGGCTTTGAATAAAGCATTTGATTCTTGGGTGGAAACACATAAATATCATGAGCGGAAGAGACAGGGCACTTCCAATTGCGAAAACAATATATAAAGGGAACAGTTCTCCCAAGAAACCGTAAACCACAGCAGAAAGAGCCGAGCCGCCGACGCTTGCCGATCGAAAAACACCAAGTATGGCGCTTCTGTTTTGCTCGGGCAAGGCCAACATCATAGACGCGTTAAAAACCGTATTGCCTACACAGTTCAAAAATCCTGCCGCAAATGCGAATGTACACATCGGAACGAAATTCTGAGAAAAATACGTAGCAATCATACAAGGAACCGACAGTGTAAATCCAATGCTCATAAACCAAAACTGTGTTTTAGGTTTTATATTGATGATTCCAAGTATCAAAACGGCTACCAAGCAAGCTGCCGAATATATGGAAACTAAATAGCCGTACATATCGACGGAGAATCCTTTTTCCATACAAAAAGGAAGCATAAGCGTGAATGCGCCCGCCGCAAGCAGATTTACCAGCAAGGCGCAGGGGGCGAATATTCGCAAGCATCCATCTGACAAAATGGTTTTTGTAGCAGCCAGTGAATCCTTCAACACCCCTTTTACCGTGACAGTCTCTTTTTGCTGAACGTTTTTTGGAACGTGTACAAAAAGCTCCGTGCAGGCGGAATATAGGTTACTGATACCGTTGATAACTACGATCAGTGGGACGCCGAAGAATGCGACCATCGCACCGCTGAATGCAGATCCGACCAGGTCGATCACGGAAGACGTACCGGAATGTATGGATTGCCCACGTACCATATCGTCATGGGGAATAATGTCTATCATCAGAGTGCTGATTGCCGGAGAATAGAATACGCTACCAAATGCCGCAATAAACGCCGCCGTGAGCACTATCGGAACGTTCAATGCGTTGAGATATGCCAGCACACCGACTGCAAGCATGACCGCGCCCTGCACGATGTCAATGCAAACGATCACCCATTTTCGGTTGCATTTATCCACGATGCTGCCGCAGAACGGGGATAGAAACATGGTGACAAACAACGAAATCGAGGACATGATGCCCATCAGCGCGCTTGAGCCCGTTGTTTGGTATACCCAATATCCGATCGCTATGCTGTACATAACGTCACCGATCGTGCTGACCGCATTTCCCTGTAGCAGCAGAATAAAATCCTTATTCCATAGCTTTCGCTGCATCATATCACCGCCTTTCTGTCATTTGACACTTGTGTCAAATGCATTATAGCACACTTTGGGGTGGATTGCAATATAATTACTTCACCAAGGTCAGAAAATGCAAAGAATATCGTACTTGACCGTGTCAAGTAGCGCTTGCACACCCATTTTCGCCTTATTAAAGGTTCATTTCTGCTCCCTTGCTCGAAAAAGCTGATTGACATCTATTTTTTAACACACTATGGTTGCGGAGATGGGATTTGAAGAGCAGGTGAAGAAAAGGAAGTGCGAACACAGCCCCGTCCAGTCGCATAGTCGCTCATTGTGGGGCGTAAAGCCCTTCGAGAGCTTCTTGCTTTGTGGACTTCCGTCACGAAAAACAACAAGCAGTTGTTTTTCGCTCGTCACCCAGCGAGCACCGCTCGCTGACTCTCATATCCGGAGGGAATAGAGGGCAAATCACTTCGTAGCAAAAGAAGAACACACAACCACAAGGGCTGTGTGTTCTTCTTTGTGTAAGGGCTATAAAAAAGATATTTTTGGCGAAGTACTTACGGGATTTGAACCTTAGCGTCTAATAATTATTTAATTTCTTCGCGAGTCCCGTCTTCGTGAACCAATATAACTATAAACGAATTTGAATATTTATCATTGTATGCATGCTTAGCCTTCTTGAATATTCTGATAATGCTATCCCATTCGTTTTTATATCTTTCTTTAATATCCTCAAAGCCGGAAACTTCTATATGCGACGGATCTCCCAACATATCTGTAAGGCAATCCCATAATGCGTCTGTGTTTCCTCCGTAATAGTCGGGAAAATCCAATTCACGTTTTAGTACTTCATGAATTTCAATATAGTACTTTACTTTGGAAAAATCAACAATATACTTATCCATTTTTTCATCTCACTTTGTTATTTCATAAAATGTTTGATAATGATCTTCGGTAACAAATACCAATCCGTCATTAGAATATAGAACTCTTTTCAGATTTCTTTTTCCATATGTGTAATCAATATCCGCTTCGTACCATGTTCTGCCGGGGGCGTGTGGCAATTTTGCTTGATCATTAAGAAATTCATCCCCTCCTATCATATACCCGGGGAGAACATCTGCCAAATTGTTCTTTTTTCGACGATACCCATTTGCTTTGGCTATATCTTTCGTCACATAATAATCCGGCAACCTATTGCGATATAACAGCCACGCGTCAGCACCATCAAAACCTCTATCGGTTGCAGTTCCAACCGCTTTTGTTCTCATCGGTATAACAGAGCATCTGCAATACAAATGCTCCGGTTGGTAACGCTTTGCACTAAAGTTGTATATTTTACCGTGCTTTTTGCGGCAATCCTCACAAGTTTTTATATCGAGATATATTGCTTGCCAGTTTTTCCATTGTTTGCTGTCCCCCTCTAAATACAAATCGGGGATAATTGTCATTTCACTCATTGTACCTCCTTGATTATACATCAAAAGTAAAAAGTTGTCAAATCGATTTGCACTATTATTGTAACATATATTTTTGTGCTTGTAAGTATAGTTGGGTTCCAAAAAATCGCACAGTTCGATGTGTTTTCTTGTTGATAATAAATAAAAAAACAAGGGGTAAAATATGAACATGCTTTTTACAGGGGTGTTTTGTATATTTAAATGTGTTTATATGCTCTTCTTGTTTTGAAGTTTGCTGTCGTTGTATAATTTCAGGAAGGAGGATTGTATCATGAAGTCAAAATTTACTCACGAAGAAAGGCAAACGATTTTAGATCGCTACATATCTAAATCCGAATCGCCTACAAGTATTATCAAATCCGTCGGCATTTCAAAAAGCACCTTCTACAAATGGCTATCGGATTATAAAAGAGAGCAAGCAGATGCCAAACGAAAAGGATTAACATTACGAAATTTCAACTTGCTTGAAGCCAAAGTAAAAAGGTTAGAAGGTATTATCGAAATTATCAAAAAGGCTAACGTATTACCTAACGCGCCTTTGCAGCAAAAGCTCTATGCAGCTGAAAAGTTGTCCGGAGAATATAGCGTTCATATAATTTGTGATGCGTTAGACATCGCTCGTGGAACTTACTACAACCATGTTCTGCGAAACAAACGAGATAATACTTGGTATGCCAAGCGGCGCGAAGAATTGCGTATTCAAATACAAGAGGTCTTTGACGAAAACCACCAAATTTTTGGAGCGGAGAAAATAACAGCCGTTTTGAAGAGCAAAGGTATTAAAACAAGCACGAAAATGGTTAGAGAATTGATGCGTGATATGGGGCTTGTTAGCATTCGTCAAGTATCCAAGAGTCTTTATAACGATGAAGCTCGAAAGCATAAGAATTATGTAAATCAAGAATTCGATCCCGATGCGCCAAACAAGGTTTGGGTAAGCGACATCACGTATTTCAAGTGCAACGAAAAATCTTACTATATTTGCGTTATCATAGATTTGTATGCACGGAAGGTTATCGGCTATAAAGTAGGCAAGAAAAACAGCACTCAACTTATAAAAACGACATTAAAGCAAGCTTATGAATCACGCTTGCCTGATTCATCTCTGATTTCCCATTCCGACCGAGGCTCTAATTATTGCTCAAAAACCTTAAACGATTACGTAAAATCATTGGGGCTTGTGCGTTCTTTTTCTAGACCGTATGTTCCATATGACAATTCTGTTATTGAATCTTTCTTTGCTTCTATGAAAAGAGAGGAGCTTTACAGGAAGAAATATCGAACCGAAACCGACTTGTACCAAGCCATAGATGATTACATAGAATTTTATAACACACGCCGACCTCATTCAAAGATACAATACAAGACTCCCGAACAAAGAGAACGGGAATATTCGTTGGCTTTTGGAACAATCGAACTTGAATAATCGGACTATTGGGGTTCGAAAGTGATGTTTTGATTTTAGCTTTTGGCAAAATTCGCATTTTTCTGTTTTTGAGTCCGATTGAAAAATAAAAAATGCAACCTCAAAAAGCCGCATAAAATAAGGATTTAAAAAGAAAACACCATTGTCATTCGAACTTTAGGGGTTCGGATTTCAATGGTGTGTTCATATGGTTGCGGAGATGGGATTTGAACCTCATGACCTTCGGGTTATGAGCCCGACGAGCTACCAGACTGCTCCACTCCGCGATATAATGGTGCCGGAAGCCGGGGTCGAACCGGTACGAGAAAAAATCTCACGGGATTTTAAGTCCCGGGCGTCTGCCAATTCCGCCATTCCGGCATATTTTTAGACCTGCTTTCCAAGTTGCCATATTATTTTATCACAAGATATAAGAAAAGTCAATACCTAAACCGAAAATATTTTTAAATTGCAAAATATGACAAAATGCGGAACTGTGAATTCTCACGGCTTTACATAAACATTCTATTCATATTTTAACTTTATATTCGTAAATTTTGATTTTTGTTGTTAATTTTCAAAAAAGATTATTGAAAAAACTGTTTATTCGTGGTAATATAAAGCTGTAAAGCGTTAATGCAGGACTGACAAAGGGAGCATTGTGAAAATTCATACACGGCAAGAGTCGTAGACAGAATAAATCTTTGGTGCCATTTAAGGAATTTTCGAAATTTGCATTGCTGAAAGTTTTTGAAGCAGTACAAAAATCCACCTTAATAAACCGTGCCTCGAAACGCGGTGTTTTAAAAAATGTCGGGTGCTGCGGTGTTTGCCTGTGAAAACAACTTATAAAACGCACGAGCCTTTTGATATTTTAGTGCGCGTTTTTACAAAAAAGTGAATAAATTTTATCAAAAAAGCAAATAAATCTTTACAAAAGGAGATGCATTATGAAAATTTTTATTGATACCGCGAATATTGAAGAAATAAGAAGTGCTGCGAAACTTGGTGTGGTATGCGGCGTTACGACAAATCCATCCCTTATTGCAAAGGAAGGCAAAAAAATCGAGGACGTTATTGCTGAAATAACCTCAATAGTTGACGGTCCGATAAGCGCGGAGGTAACGGGCGCTCATTCTGCTGAAATGGTAGAGGAAGCAAAAAAGCTTGCCGCGATTCACAAAAACATAGTTATCAAGATTCCTATGACTATGGAAGGGCTTAAGGCTACCAAAGCTCTTTCGGCACTTGGGATAAAAACAAACGTAACCCTGATATTCAGTCCGGCGCAGGCGCTCCTCGCGGCTCGTGCGGGAGCAACTTACGTATCTCCCTTTATAGGTAGACTTGACGATATTTCGGACGACGGATGCGACTGCGTGTCAAAAATTGCCGAGATATTTGCTATTCACGGAATTGAGACCGAAATAATAGCTGCAAGCATCAGAGGTCCTCAGGACGCCGTACAGTCGGCTCTTGCGGGTGCTCATATTGCAACTATTCCTTATAAGGTTATTTGCCAGATGATAAAGCATCCTCTTACCGATGCGGGAATTGCTAAATTTGAAGCAGATTGGAAGGCAGCCTTCGGCGTATAAGTAATGGCGTGTTAAAAATAAAAGGGCTTTGAACTTTGGGAACGTGTGCTCCCCGAGGTCAGAGCCTTTTTTGCGGTCTAAATCGCGTTTTAGTGATAACCCGTGCGAAAATACGTAATTTAAATGCCTCACCGTGTATCATTAAAAGAATAAAAATGAAGCCGACTCGGTTTTTACGCCGAGCCGGCTTTACGCATCACTTGATGCGTATTTTAGCAATTACAGTAATCCTATAATACTACTGCTGATAATCGCTTGCATTTGCTTTAACCAGAGTGATTGTGCAATCCTCTTTGACGGTTATTGAAACGGTACTGTAATACGTACTCCACAATAGTATTTTGGTCTCTTCGTTGTCTCCGATAGCAACGATAGAATTGTCATTGGATACGGTAGCAACCAATACCTGTCCCGAATTTGATACTTTTGCCTTTGCGGTAACCGTTACGCTTCCGTCGACATTGTAAACAACACTGTTTGATTCAAGAGACGGATATGTAACAGTAATTTTCGGCAAACGCACGAAGGTTACGTGGAGCGAGGGGGAAGCTTGCCAGCTTCCTTCTCCGCCGCCGGTGGGGAGGGTACTGTTTACTTTATAGGTTGAGATTTCATTATCGCCTATGTAAATTTTACCGTTTTTGCAGATTGCATATCCATCATGGAGAACGTAGCTTATTGTAGGAGCGGTCTCTCCGTCTGTTTTTACGAAGAATGACGTAAACGGAGGATTGTTTGTAGCTTCGGAGTTGTAGGTATACGTTGTATAGCCTTCCAATGGCTGCAAATCATCTCCGTATATCTGACTGTCAACGTAAAGCGATTTAATTCCGTCAGAGATAGTAATATAGGAGTAATTAAGAGAACCAAAGGTTCCGTTTTCTACAGCGAATACTCCTGCATTTTGAACTGTGAAATCACCGTTGCTACGGATAATAATGGTTTTCCATTTGAGCGTTTGCTCTGTTTTAACGCTGCTGTTATTATAGTTTTCGTTTATGGTAGTAACCTCTTTGGTTGTAAGTTCGTATGCGCTTGTAATGATAATTTTAACGTTATCGTTGAGCATATTGATTTTTCCGCCGAAGTTAGTGCATACCATCATACCGCCAAGGTTGAACTCGGCCGCACCAAGACCGCTGGGATAAGGAAGCGTCGCGTTTCCGTCCGTGAAGAAGGTTTCTGTGCTGGATGCATCCTGATAGTAAACAGCAAGGGAATGTGCGGTGAGGGATACCCCTTCGTTTACAGTAAGACTGCTTCCGGGAAGAAGCTTAAACGCCTGATTCATATAAGCTTTCGCTGAGGCTTGCTCTGTTTCCGCATTTGGAGAAAGCGTTATATGATAGAAGTAAGGTATCGGGAACGTAGAGTCTGCCGTGTCTATTGAAATGGGAATTTGGAACGCTTTTAAATCAAGCACTATTTTTATCATCATACTTCCGGTTTTTACGTCACCGTAGATGTTAAGGTCGCAGCGTATCTCTTTCGTGTATACAGAACCTGCTGTTGTTCCTGCGTCATCTACCGTTGTAGTGCTTTGAGCAGCAGCGGCGTCATAGTGCCACTTTGCTGTAAGATAGCTGTTATCCGGGTCTGTAAGCTGAATTACGGCGTTAGAGTTCTTATCTGTAGCAACGAATGCAACAAGCGCAGCGTTTTGCTTGCTTGATGCCTGGAGATTAACAAGAGCATTCATAGTGCCGCCGTAATTGATTCTCACCATAGACGTTACGTTAACAAACATATACTGGTTGAAGGGTGAGTAGTTAGACTCATTGGCTTTAAGCTTATTGTATATAGCTGCCAGATATTCGCCGCCTCTGTGGTCACAAAGAACGAAGGGCTGCTCGAGCACGGCGCCGTTTTTGATAAGAACCATACTTCCGTTATTCTCTTTGACTTCGCTTATAAATCCGCGGCAGAGAATTTTACTTCCGCGCTCGGATTCAATCTTAGCGCCTTCTCCGAGAAGAATCTTTCCGTGGCTGCCGTAGGTCTGGCCGGAATACTTCTTATTTCCGCCGCCTCCGGAAAGCTGACCGCATATCTCGATTGTACCGCTGTTGATTACCGTTACGTTATCGGATATGATAACCTTGGTTGCGCACTTCGTGTCGGTAGCCATCGTTCCAACCGTGGAGTCACCTTCAACGAGTCCGTTTTCGTTCAGCGTGTTTCTCGTCGGTGCGCCGGAAACCTCGAAGGGAAGAAGAAGCGTTACGCCTGCGTTGATATTAAGCTCGTAGATAGGATTGCCTTCTTCATCAAGAACTATGTTTCCGTCGCTGTCGGTCTTCTTGTAGCCCTTGATGTAAATGGGATCATCCTTCTTAGTTTCTGTATCGGCATCGGTATCAACGTTGGGGATAACCCAAACAACTCCGCCGCCGGCAAGGTTTGCAGCCTTTACGGCTTCCTCGATAGTGCCAAACGTATTTGAAGCATCATCAAGATACGCAGCTGCTTTGAGAGTCATATAATAGGTCTTTTCCACAGGAGCGTAATTTGTGGTGTTGCTGGGAGTAAAGGTAAGAGTAACGTAGCTCTTTCCTGCTTCATCTACAAATACAACGTCACCAAACGTAAACGTACCGCTGACAGGCTTCTTTGTGTTGCCTTCGTTATACGCCTTATAGGTTGACGTGCTGAGATTCAGCGAGTTCTGATAATACGTTTTGTTTGTGAAATAAGGATCTGCAAAGGTAGGTGTTGCTCGGCCTATGCTGAATGCAACAGGACCTGCGGATGCAGCCGTGTAGTTCTTCGTTTCGGCAACAACTGCCTTTACGTAGTAATTGCCAACTGCAGTGGGGATAACAGTGCTATAATTTCCATTTTCAGTATCGGAATAAAGGAACTGAATGCTGCAGATGACGTTTGACGTAATCGTAGGTGTCGTGAAGTTGTCATACGTCCAACCTGCCGAAAGGTTAGAAAGATATACCGTCGCTCTGGTAACCGTGTAAGTGTAGGAAATAGGATCGGTATCGTTTTCCGCTCTGTTCCATCTGCAGTTTGCGGTGTTATTAAGAGTTATTGTAACGGTGTAGGTGGTTGCATCGATTCCGCCGTTATCAACAACGGTGTAATAATCGTTTGAAACGATACCCGAGGTGATCTTCTTACCGGTGTAGGGGGTGCTTGTAAACGACATTTGGGGAACGTTGACCGTTCTTCTTGAAATCGTGAACGTGAGATGGTTGGTAATCGTGTCGCAGTTGGTGTTTGTAGTTGTAAATCTTACGATATAGCTACCTGCGTTCTCGGGAACTGTCGTCGAATAAGCCGAGTCGTCAGCGTCGGCAAGCTTATATTCAACGAGAACGTCGCCGTACTTAGCATTCGCGGTTCCTTTGCCCTTGGTGTCACCGTAGGTCCAAGAGGGCATTGCGAGGTTAGTAAGCTCGTTTGTACCCTTGGTTATAGAGTAGGAAACGGTTGCGGTTTTGCTTGTGTTGTCAGCGGTAGTCCATGCGTAGTTGTCGCTGTCAACGAGTGTAAGCGTTGCGGTATAAGTGCCAACGTCTACGCCGCCGTCATCCTTGGCGGTGTAAAGATCAGTGTCGGTAAGACCTGAATAGTGAGTAGTATTGTCGTAAACGCTTGTCGGATTTTTAGCCGCAGGAACGGTAAGAACCTTCTTCTTAACGGTGAAGGTTACCTCAACCTCACGCGCCGCGTAGTTGGTCTTATCGGTAGGAGTGAATACGAGAGTATATTTAACCTCTCCTGCATTACCTACCGTCGTATCTGCGGTAGCATCCTTCCAAGTCCAGCTTCCCGTAGTCGAAGTGGGAACCTCAAGAGAAGTGAGCTTATCTCCGTAGGTTGCGGAGTAATCGTCGGGAATAGTGTCGTTGTTTTCTATCTGCTTGATAGTAACGGTAACGGTAACCTCGTCTCCGAGATAGTTATCCGTTTCGGGAAGCGTGATAGTTACGGTGTAAGTACCTGCATTCATAATAGCCGATACTGCGCCCGAGTTGCCTTCAGGCGAGGTATAGAGGTAACTGTAGGAGAGCGCAACTCCGTTGGAAGCGGTAATGCCCTTATCCGTGATGTCAAATCCGTTCTTGTTGTAGTATTCGGTGTAGGTTTCCTCATATCCGTTGATAGAGGCAACAATCTTTTTAATCTTGAAGGATATTGGAGCGCTTTCTGAATAATTCAGATTGTCGTTTCCGTCTGTAACAGCCTTAACGAAGTAAGTATCTGCTTTGGTGGGAACGGTATCTGTGTAGGTTCCGTTTTCGCTGTCGGAGTAGAGATAGTAAACAGTGCAATCGAAGTCCTTATTTACCGAAGGCGTTGAAGCATCTTCTCCAAACGTCCAATCCTCGATATCAAGGTCTGTGAAGCTTACCGAAGCTTTAACTATCGAGTAATTAAAGGTTTTGGTGCGGACTTCATCATTCTCGCCGGCCCACTTGTAGTTTTCGTTTGCGAGGGTAAGAACTGCAGAGTAATTGTTAACAATCACGCCTCCTGAATCCTTTACGGTATATTCGTTATTCGATACAAGACCGAGATTGATGGTAGAGCCGGTGTAAACAAACTCCTTCTTGCTTACTGTAGGTGCAGTAATAGATTTCTTCGTTATGGAGAATGGAATAGCTTCGCTGAGTATAGAGTAGTTAGTATCTGTAGTTGTAAATCTTGCAGTGTAGCTGCCGGGAAGAGTAGGCATAGTCTCCGAGTAAGCCGAATCGTCGGCATCGGCAGGCTTATATTCAATCTTTACGTTTCCGTATTTTGCGTCTGCGGATACGGTTCCGGTGCTTTCGTATTCCCAGGTGGGCGTTATGGAAGGCACGGTATCCCAGCTGTTTGGAGCGGCGTCAATTTTGTATCCGATCGTGATAGAGTCACTGGTAATATCGCCGACCCATACGCAGTTATCCGGATCCTTAAGCGTGAGAGTTACCTCGTACGAGCCCATATTAACTCCACCCTCGTCAGCGGTTACCTTGTAGTCGTCGGTACCGGTAAGTCCGGAGTTGTAATATTCTCCGTTGTATTCCTTATCCGAAACAATCGGACGGAATATCTGCTTCTTGGCAACCTCAACGGTTATGGTAACCAATTTCGAGTTGTAGTTCTCGGTATTCGGAGTGAATATTGCGGTAAAGCTATTACTTCCTGCGTTGCCGACCAAGGTGTTTTCGTCAGCTCCGTCTATAGTCCACGTACCGAGAGTGCTTTCGGGAAGTGTGATCTTATCGAGAAGCTTATCTCCGTAGGTTGCACTCTGCGTAGTGTCAACGTCGCTTGTGTCGATATCAGCCTTAGCAACCGAAACGGTAACGGTTTTAGTTGCGCCGTTGTAGTTTTTACTTTCGGGAAGTGTGATCGTTACGGTGTATGTGCCTGCGTCAAAAATCTTTTCAACGCTTGCGCCATCCTTAACGTAAGCATAGACAAGTGCCACACCGTTAGATGCGGTAACACCGGTGATATTGAACTCCGAGCCGTTGTAGACGGTTTCATAAAGCTCCTTGCAGCCGTCTATAGTAGCGTTTTCGCGCTTAATCTCAAAGGAGATAGGATCGCTTGTGGCTCCGTTAAGGTTAAAGTCGCCTGCGGCAACAGCCTTAACGAAGTAAACGCCTGCGTTGGTGGGAACGGTATCCGTGTAGGTTCCGTTCTCACTGTCGGAGTAGACGTATCTTAGAGTGCAGGGGAAGTTTGTCTTAGCGGTGGTAGTAAGAGCGGTTCCGTATGTAACGTTGCTCTGCGTAAGCTCGCTTATAATAATAGTTGCTTTTTCGATTTTGTATTCGAGCTGCTTTGAAACAGAGGGATCGTTATCCGACCACTCGTAGTTTGTAGTGTTGGGAAGCTTGATAGTGGCATTGTACGTTCCAACGACCACGTGACCGTCATCCTCTATAGTATAAAGGAGAGAAGTTGGGATATTTGCCTTTATGGTTTTGCCGGTGTAGGTATAAACAGCAGTATAAGCAGGAACGCTTACAACTATCTTGGTAATTTCAAACGGAACGTCAGCCGTGATAGTTCCCGCGTTGTCATCTGTTGCTGTAAATCTTGCGATATATTTACCTGCGTTTGTGGGAAGTGTGCTTACGAAGCTTTCACTGCCAACGGGTGCGTAGGTGATGACGACAGAGCCGTACTTAGCTATAGCAGTTCCCGAGTAAGCCTTGTATTCCGCACTACTCGTATCTAATCCGTCCGTGTCACCAAACTGCCACTTATCCTTGATAGTGGGCTCGGATTTCCACTCGTTATCTGCTTTAACTATCTTATAGGTAAGAGTTTTGTCTGCGCTCGTTCCGTCAGCCCAGATGTAGTTATCCGATTCGAGCTTAAGAGTTACGGAGTAGGTATTAACTGTAATTCCGCCGTTATCCGTCACGGTATAGCCCTTACCGTCGGAAATACCGGAATAATGTCTTTCGCCATCGTATTTCTGTTCGCGGTTTTCAGCAGGTACTGTAGGAGCGATTACCTTATACTTGGCAACCTCAACGGTTATTAAAACCGATTTCGAGTTGTAGTTCTCGGTATTCGGAGTGAATATTGCGGTAAAGACATTATTTCCCGCGTCGCCAACCAAGGTGTTTTCGTCCGCGCCGTCTATAGTCCATGTACCGAGAGTGCTTTCGGGAAGTGTGATCTTATCGAGAAGCTTATCTCCGTAGGTTGCGTTTTGTTTTACCGCAACATTACTTATGTCTATATTTGCTTTGTTAATAGTAACGTATGTTTTGGCAGTTGCTTCGAAGTGATTTGTACTTTCGGGGAGAGTTATCTCAACCATATAGGTTCCCGCATCCTTAAGGGCGGAAACAACAGTGCTTCCATTTAATTTATAAACGAATTCAAGTTCTGATTCGGCGTGAGATGCAAAGATGTTATCGAGAGTAAATGCACTTCCATTGTATGTGAAAGTATAACTATTATTTACATTTTCGATACTTGCGTTGATTTTAGAAACAACAACTTTGAACGTTCCCGAGATGGTATTGTAGTTTTGTTTGTCTTCAGGAGTGAAGATTGCGCTGATGTTATGTGTGCCCGCTGTCAGCTTCTGGTCAGGGTTTGTCCAGCTATATCCCGCCTTAAGAGGTATATCCGAAAGCTTAAGTGTATTAGACCAAACTCTCTCAAAAACATCGGAGAAGTCGGTTTCGGGATTTATCTTGTTGATAATGAGCGTAGGCTGGATTCTTGCGGAATAATTCTTGTCGGTAACTTCAATAGTAAGGGGATAACTGTTTGCGTTTTTATGGGCGTTATTTCCGGTTACCTCAAGGTGACCGTAATCCTTTCCGTTTGCATCCTTTAAAGTGTAAGTGAGCTGATGCTCTCTGCCGTCGTAATCATACACGGTCTTGCTTGTAATGGCGAATATAAGGGGCTTGGGATCTACGATTATTTCAACGTCCTTTTCAATAACGTCGTAACGTGTATCCGTAGGCGTGAAAACTGCAACGTGAGTATTCTTACCTGCGTTACCAACTGTGACGTTTGGAGTTTTCCAGCTCCATACGCCATTCGGGTGCGCCTTAAAGGCGATTGAGCTTAAGGAGTCCTCGTAGAACGCCGTATTTTTCAGGGGCTCGGGATCACCTACGTTAAGGGTAGTGGACTCGACGGTAAGCTTTCCGTCAATAACGGTAACCTCAAAGTTCGGGTTTGCAACGGTTGCGGTCAAAGTGTATTCTCCCGCGCCGTTGAATATGTCGTTAAGGTCGGTAACCGTGATACCGAGAATCGAGAGATCAATGTCAATGTTATTAAACACGGCAACGTCGTATACTACCTTAGGAAGCTGCTCGTTTGCAAGAATTTTGCCGTCTGCGTCATCGGCTCTTACCTGGACGGTAATGGGCGTTTTGTTGATGACGTATGTACCCTTCAATGAGCCGGTGTAATTCTCATCATCTACGATAAGCTCGTATTCATACGTTCCCGCGTCCGTATAATTCGATACGCCGTCTTCTATGAATAATACGCGGACGGATTCGCTTGCTGTGTAAGTGGGAATCTGGCGTTTTCCATTATAATAAAATGAGGTTATTATATTCGAGAACGTGACTTCTTTTGGAGCAACGTTTACGGTAACGGTGTCCCTTTTTATTTCCTCACCGCTTTTATCTAATACGAATTTGACCTCGAAGGTTTTCTTTCCGATATCTCCGACAGTGCCATCAGCGTCAACAAACACCCACTTACCCGTTGCGTTAGAGGGAAGTACGATATTCGAAAGCTTGTCGGAATATTCCGCTTCGATTTCTTCGAGCTCGGGAACTGCGTCGGTGTAGATTGCATCGAATACCATATTACCCGTAGCCGTTTCAGGAATTTCGGGAGACCATCCAACGAAAATCTTGCCGTCCTTTTCGGGAGCCTTCTGGCTTACAAGCTCTGAGGACGAGAGAACGTATTTTGTTTCAAATACCTCTCCGTCAACCTTGAATTCGGCTCTGTATTTCACGGTAACGGTTACGGTGAATGTTTTTTCATTATAAGAAATGATGAGGTCCTGAGAGCCGACAGCGCCGGTATCGATCGGAACTGTAACCATATCCGGCGTAACGGAAATTTGCGTTACGTTCTCCCCGATTGATTTTACGATTGTGAGACCGCTGTAGCTGACCTCCTCTCCAAATGCAAGGGTTTTGTTAAAATCATCGCTTTCAAGAGTGTAAGCGGCATCCTTTGTGTCATCTATAAGTGTGCATGAGGATAATCCAAAGAGTGCTACTATGACTAACGTTAATGCCAAAAGAAAAATTACAATTCTTTTCATAATTTCCTCCATTTGTGGTTAACTGAATACCAAAAAAGATAAAATTGAATGTCAAAGATAATAGGAACTAATCTAAATATAAAATTAAAATATTATTTTTTATAGATACATCCGTAGGCTTCGCCCGTTTTAAGCGTATCTTCCTGTACTTTAGGAGAGAAAGGAGAGGATTTATCGTACAAGAAGAAGTAGAATGGTTCTTCGCCTGCCGCGAATATAAGCTCGGGTCTGTTTACGTCTTCGAAGGATATCTGATAATTATAGAGCTTGTTTTGGTTGGCGCCGTTTTTGCTCCTATTGTCCTCGAATACGCTGTAATTTTTGCCGCCTCCAAAGAATGCGATGCCTGCGTGAACGTGGCTTTTACCGTTGTGGTTTGTAAGAATATTAGAATATTCCTTTTTGCTTGCAATCTCCTGTATCATTTCTTTTACGTCGAACTTCATATTGTTAAAAATTCCGTAATTTCCTGTGATTTCGAGAAGCGAGCTGCTGTCAACGTCGTCGACCTTCTTCCAGTTATAAAGCTCAACTTCGCCCTCGAAGCTTACTTTTGCTCCATAACTCGTTTTAGCTATGTCTTTCCAGCCTTCAAGCAGTCCGTTTAATGCTTTGAATTGATCGGCTACTTTAGATCCGTCCGCAAGCGCCGCACCTGCAAAGTGGGATTCCATACCGATAGCAAAAAGACCGGTATCCTTGAAGACGCTGTTTTTGATATTGATATATGTCTTTATGTACTTATCGTCGTAAGCCGCCTTTTCTTCCGGGGTCAGACCGTTGTACGTCTTTTTCATCTCATAATCGGTGCCGTTATCACCGTCAAGATTTGGAGAGAGATTGCTAAGACTGCCGTCCTTGAAGCAGTTAGAGCCTGTGCGAATGATAAATTCTCTAGCTCCCGAAAGCACCGAGTTGGTTATAGAAACATCTATTGCTTTTGCAGAATCGGTTATATCTCCAAATGCTCTTAACACCGTTCTTCCGTTTGTAAGTCTTGAATATTCGATGCTGATATCGTCCCCGAGAGCCTCAACGGTAGTTCCTATGTAAGTGAGGTCAACGAGGTCGTACTGTCCATCAGTGTTGGCCGTGAGGTCGCAGCCTCGGAGCTCAACGTTGCTTGCCGTAACGCCCTCGTAAAGCGCGAAGCAGATATTATCCTGCGCTTTAACGCTTATCGTGCTGACGAGTCCCGTATCCGTATTCGTGTGAGTTGCCATAACAAAGTTAAGGGGACCTTGGAACAGCGCCTTTTCATCCTGAACCTTTGCACCGCCGGAAGTTTCTTTCAGCTTATAGGTTACGTTATGCGCGTTGATTACGTGACCGTTGCCGTAAATATCGTTTTTGAACGAGAGAAGAACCTTGATCTTGGCATCGTGTTCCTTGCCGAGATTCTTGTAGTAGGTATCATCGTAAGTAGTTGAAATTTCGGAGTACATAACCTCACCGTTAATATAGCCGAAATCTTCCTTGACGTCTTTGTGGAGAACTACTATTTCTTCGGCTGCGGTTGCGGTGTAAAGGTCCTTATAGTTATAGACGTTAACGCCTTTACCGATGCAACGGATTTTGACCTTTTCTGTAGTCATTGAAATTCCGCCGTAGGAGAACTCTGCATAGAATTCAACTATACCCGAGAAGCCTTCGTCAATAACGTGAATTCTTCCGTCCTTATCTATCGTAACCGATTCGGGACAACTTGAAATCCATTTGAAGTTTTCCGCAAATCCAACTCCTGCGGTGGTTTCGCCCTCCGAGGTTTTCGGTATATTGTAGTGAAGCACGAATGCGTTTTTAGTTCCGTAAGTATCTACGAGCGAAATAACGCCGTTTTCGTGGGAGTATTCGTGCTTGCCTATGGTGAGAATACCCTCGATGCCGTAGGTTTTGGCGGACTCATCAACAGAAAGTGATTTCGGCTTTATAACGATTTCTTGCTCTGCCACCTTTGTCTGTACAAAATCGCCCTTGGTAGTAACGGTAAGAGTTATCTTGGCAACGCCTGCGCGCAATGCCGTTACGATGAGATTTCCGTTTGCCAGTCTTGCGCTGATGTTACCGTTAGATACTTCAACCTTGTAGGTAACGTCAACGTCATCGGGGGAAACGGTAAAGTTTGCAAATTTGGTCTGACCTACGTCAAACGAGGAAACGACTTCGTCGAAGCTTACGAATATTTCTCTGACTCTTGAAATTTCGCAATTCTTGGTTATAACGGTTTCGCCGTGCGTGAACGTAATCTGAACCGTGATATCACCCTCAAAGGAGGTATCCTTAAAGGTGTAGTCAAGCGTCATACTGTTGCCGGAAATTTTGATTTCTCCCTTGATGATATCGTTTCCGATAACGTCACCGTCCAAATTCAAGAATTTGTAAGAAATGTTTTTGGCATCTATCGCATCGTCAGACGCTATGGAAATAGGAATAGAGCCGAACGTGCCAAAGGTTTCTATTTCTGTTTTTCCAAGGTCCATAGCATCCTTGTTCTTTACCTTGACGGTAACCGTATCCTTGATGCTTTCATCAAATTCGGAGGTTATCGTTATGGTGGCTTCTCCTCGGCTGAGTGCCGTGATTTCACCCTTTTGGTTAACAGATGCAACCTTACTGTTGCTTGATGCGTATTTAACGAGAGTATTCGAGGGATTTTCGGGGAAATAGCTCGTTGTTATGTTGGTTTTTTCTCCAACCGTGAGCGTGCTTTCGGGAATGCTGCACTCGATAGACTGAAGCTTCGTTGAGTCTACGTGGATAATTACGCTGTCCTTAAAGCCTCCGTCGACAGTCGTCAGGCTAACCTTTGCAGCGCCGGCGGATTTAGGGGTTACGATAAAGGTGTTTGATGCGGGAGTAAAATCAAAGGTTGCGAGCCTTGCTCCTTCAATCTCCTCGCAGGAGAACGTAACGCTCTGGTTCTGAGCATTAGTGGGATAAACGACGTATTCAAGAGCATACGTTTCCGCTTTATCCATATCTATATAGATGTGTCGGTCCTCTCCGATAATTTCAAAGTTTGATACGGGAACGTCTATGAGGTTGCTCACGGTTTTTGTTACCGCGAAAAGCACCAACATCAGAATTATCGGTAGAATAAGAATTAGTAGAATAAGTTTTTTTGCCATACAGCAATCTCCTTATCGGTTCTTTTGCGTTTTTTCTTTCATTCGTTCGGATAACCGTTATCTTACGAGCTTTTTAAACGATTTCTCGATTCTTACAGAATAGTAGAGTAAGCTTATAAGGAAATAGAAAACAGCTATAGCCAAAGGAATAAGACGAATATACGATTCTTTGACGTGGATACTGAACAGGAAGTCCGGAGTAGTCTGGCCTGCAAACAGCGCGATAAAGATGGAAAGAACGCCTATTATCAAAGCGAAGGAAAGTCCAAGCGTTATCGTTTTTGCAATAGTTTTATTACTGACTCTTGCTATTTCAGAGGGAGTTGCGGTTAAAATCGCGTGGTTTAGGTCCATTCTCGTAGCAACCAAAATTTGAGAAAGAGAGAATATCAAACCTATGGCGGCAACGATAAGTATGTCTGTAAGCTTGAATTTTTCGGTTAACGTCATAACGCCGTCAATATTTTTGAGATTTGACGTGAGATAGATTACCGCTGTGCTTGCAAGCACCGAGAGGGAACTGATGATTCCACAGAATAAAACCTTTGCAAAGAGTATTTTTGAGGCTTTTACCGGGAACATCTTTGCCTTAAGTGCGGTAAGTCCGTCTCTTGTTATATTGGTGGCGCAGAACGTGTTCGTAAGAATTGTGAACACGAGAATAACCATAAGAGCAAGAGAAAATTCAAATCTGAGTCCGATTGCATTAAAAATTAACGCGTCGAACAGGGTATAGCAGCAGTAAACCATAAAAGGCATTGAAAGCGCTATGGAAAAATAAGAGAACATATGCTTAGGCTCGCGGAATACGGAAATAAATTCCTTTCTCATAAGGCCGCCCAGCACGGAACGCCGCCTTATCATTCTGCGTTTTCCGTGCTTAATGTGTGGGGCGTTTCTGTAAAGCGTAAGCTTGTAGAGTGCGTTTGTTGAAACGAAAACGACAATAAGCGCGATAACCGCCGTAGCTCCCGCTATGATAACCGACTTAAGCGTATCCTGCCCGAGTGCTATTGACGCGAGCGAATTTGCGGGATAGCTGAACTTCTTTAAGGTTTGCAGGAAGCTTACAAACGTGGTGTTGAACAGGAATTTGATTGTGTTTTTCTCAAAAAGTCCCTGGAGCGCAGAAAGAAATCTGGAGTATAGAAGGAACGCTCCTACCACGAGTGCAGAAACCGTAATGAAGGCTATAAAATACCTATGGCTCAAGAAGTTTATCAGGTAAACGTAGGGAACTATCAGTATCGTTGCTATTAAGAATGCGGCAAGCGGTAAAAGAAGATATACCAACGCTGTCTGAATCCAGAATTCCATGCCTGGCTTAAGAACGATGTAAAATATGAGGTTTACCGGAATAACGAGGAAGAAAGCCGTAACGTAGTTCCAGAGCAAAAGTGCCGCAAACTTCGCAGAGAAGATTGTGGATTGCTTTATAGGCAGACGGAGAAACAGAGCTCTGTCCGTTTTGCGTACGAGGTTTGTTCTTAACTTTTCAAGGCACATAATGCCGAGCGCCAGAATAATAACTGTGTATAATGCGCTGAGAAATTCGTGCGCCCTTGCGGTTGGGTCGCTTACCTTGTCTACCTTAATGGTGACGTAGCTTTCTGCAACGGCATATATCATAAGCGCGAATGCCGCTATTACGACGAGTGATACGAGAGCGGAAAGCAGTCCTCCGATTATGTCGAGCTTTTTATGCTCGACGGTCGGAAACAGTGAACGGCGCTCGTGTTTAAAGAGGAGGCGAAAGTTCTTCATGCCTTTGCCACTCTCTGCGTGATAGAAAGGAAGTAGCTTTCAAGATCGCCGCCAACACTCTTGAATACCGCCATATCAAGTTCCTGTAATATCTGTCCCTGGTCGATTATATAAACTCTGTCGCACATTTTTTCAACTACGTCAAGATTGTGAGACGAGAAAATAACGAGATTCCCGCGTGAGCTGTGCTCTCTGAAGAAGTTTTTAACCTGATTTGATGTATGAGGGTCAAGACCGACCATAGGTTCGTCAAGAATAAATACCTTCGGGTCGTGTATGAGCGCGCCCATAAACGAGACCTTTTGCTTCATGCCGTGAGAGTACGATGAAATCGGTTTGTATATAGAATCACCGAGAGCGAGCATACTTTGAAATTTCTTTATACGCTCTTTTCTGTCACGGCGGCGTACTTTATAAACGTCTGCCATAAAATTGATGAATTCAAAGCCTGTCATCTTTTCAAAGAGTGTATATTCGTCACTGACGTAACCAAAGTTCTTTTTTGCGTTAATAGGGTCGGTCTCAAGATCGAAGCCAGCTACCTTAATAACGCCTTCTTCGTAAGGGTGCATTCCGGTAATACATTTTATGGTCGTTGATTTACCGGCACCGTTGTGCCCAAGAATTCCGATTATCTCCCCGGGCGCTCCGACTATGTTGATATTCTCAATGGCGTAGCTTGCTTTTTTACTGTACTTTTTGTACAGATGGTTTACTTCAAGAAGCATATGTACCTCCAGTGGCTTTTGCCGTTTTTCTTGTTTTTATGTTGGGTTGTAACGCATTAGCGGCCGATACCGTTTTATTCACCGTTCGCCTTTACGTTACCGCTTAGAGTGCGATATATAATAGATATTATTTTTTTGTATTAAATATTATATCACACGTGCGTGCGTCTGTCAAGAATAATATTGGAACGAAGGTCGAAAAAAGGCTAAAAAAGGTGGTTTATGTGCGATTGCGAGCTTGGGCAGCAAAAACCAATTTGTTAACTTTAATATCTTAACGGAGAGTAAAAAAACGGCTTTATGCAAACTTAAGTTATAAAAAATATAGCCGATTTTCTTAATTTATAATCAGAAAATTAAAAAAGGCGAAAAAATGAACGCATAATATAAAATTTTTGAGATTTTTAATGTTAGGGCAAAAAAATTGCTTTGCGGTTACAATTTCAGTATCTACCTGTGATAATTTTGTTTTCTAAAAATGGACAAAAAAACACGCGGGACTCAAAAATGATGATTTTTTGAAAAAATGACAGAAATAAAACTGCTCGCTTTGAATTGTAAAATACACAAAACGAGAAAAAAACATACAAAACAGCACAAAATGTAAACATAACAATACAAAAAAGACCGCTTAAGCTTTTTGGCAAGCGGTCTTTTTTAATATTCTTTTTTAAAAAACGCAATCGTGAGTGTAAAAATGCGACTTTAAATTTAAAAGTCACGCTTTTCTTTTACTGTCATTTGTCTGTTTGTTTTTATCAATGCGAAGTAAACGAAAACGGCAATGAGAGAAAAGAACATTACTGTGAGAATCCCGCATTTCATACTGATCTGCACTACTGAAAGTCCGAGCCTTTCTCTGAGGCTTAAAGCAAAGGCGCAAGATTTCCAACGACGGACATGGAAACGTTGCACATATAGCAAGCGGCTTTGAGCATTTTTTGCTTCTTTGTAAATTTCATCTTTATCTCTTTCTTGAATGAAGATGTTTAATAGAGCAAAAAGCAGTATAGCTTAAAACAAAAAAATTCAATAAAAAATAATATTTTTTTATTATTTGCTTGTTTTTTTCTTTACTATGTGTTAAAGTGTATTTGATAATGCACCGCCCGAGTCCATTCACCCTAAAGTTTGCAGCACGTACGGTCGTTATCGGCGTGACCTTTGAAACGTTATGAGTAGTGTTATGTTTAGAGAGAAAAAAGGCTGAAAAAATTTTTTAGATTGCGAAGCTCTTGAGCTGTCGGTAACGGAGCTAAGAATAAATAAAAACTGCTTAAAAAAAGCGCAAAAGACGACCGCCGCACCGTGTTAAATTCTGCTTAATTACGGTCAGCGTATGATTTTGTTCGTCGGATAGATTGTTTTTAACAAAAAGTAAACATAAGATTACAAATAAGCCCATAGTATTAATAAAAACAAAGAAAACTGTTGCAAAGACTCAAAATTCGGTATAATATCGTATAAGCATTTAAAATAGCAGGAAATAAAACAGTAAAAAGTTTTAATTATATACTGATAATAAGAGAGGAGGGTGACTATGGAGGAAAAGACAGAATTTTCTTCGCAGGAAAGAGATTACAGTGCCCAAATTTTGAGCATAATCCGAAGCGACTTAAGTGACGGTGAAATAAAGACACAGCTTGAAGAATATCACGAAAACGATATAGCGAATGCTTTTGAGGAGCTTACACCGGAAGAACGCGACAGATTGCTCGAAATCCTTGGCAGTGAAATCATATCAGACGTCGTTCCGTTCCTTGATGACGCAGGAGAATATCTTTCGGAGATAGACGCGGACGACGCAGCTGAAATTATCGAGCAGATGGATGCTCTTGATGCCGCTGAGGCGCTTGAGGAGCTTGACGAAGAAACGCGAAGCGAGATTTTTGAACTTATTGAGGATGATGAAATAAAGGAAGAAATCGAGCTTATTGATTCTTATGATGACGATGAGTTTGGAAGCCGTATGAGCACCAATTTTATCGCGGTAAAAAAGACTCAGACGATTAAGGAGACGATGAAAACTCTCGTTAGTGAGGCGGCGGAAAACGACAATATTTATACGATATTCGTCACCCGCGAGGACGGCTCGTTCTATGGAGTGATAGACTTAAAGGATTTAATAGTTGCCAGAAGTAACGTTGATCTCGAAACCTTAATCTATACGAATTTCCCGTTTGTTTATGACAATGACATAATTTCAGATAACATTGAACGCTTGCGCGGATATTCCGAGAACATGATACCCGTAATTTCTTCGGTAAACAATACATTGCTGGGAGTGATTACTTCGAACGATATTGTTGAACTTGTCGATGAAGAGCGCAGTGATGATTACGCAAAGTTTGCGGCGCTGAGCTCTGAGCATGAACCCGATGAAACTCTGTTTTCGAGTATGAAAAAACGCGTTCCGTGGTTGATAGCCCTCTTGTTTATGGGTCTTGTAGTGTCTGCTGTCGTGGGAGCTTTTGAGAGCGTGGTAGATGCTCTTCCGATGATAGTTTCATTCCAGTCGCTTATTCTCGGAATGGCAGGCAACGTCGGAACTCAGTCGCTTGCGGTGACGGTCAGAGCACTTGGAAGTAACGAGGAAAATAACTTTAAAACTCAACTTGTTACTATTTTAAAGGAAATCCGCGTTGCGTTATTGAACGGACTTGTCCTCGGAGCAATATCTTTCGCTATTGTAAGTGTATATCTTTTTGTTTTTGCATCATACGGAGCAACCTTCGTGTTTGCGGCAGCAGGCTGTGTCGGGCTCGCCATGTGCTTTGCTATGGCGATTTCCGGATTAACGGGTGCTGCAATTCCCATATGCTTATATCGGTGCGGAGTAGATCCTGCCGTTGCTTCGGGTCCGCTGATTACAACGATTAACGACCTTGTGGCTGTTATTAGCTATTACGGTCTTGCCTGGGCGTTGCTTTTGAATATTTAAGCGGCACGGTAACTCTTAAAATAAAAGCGGAAAATGCAAAATACGGAGAAAAATATGAGAAAAATCGAACTTCTGATACGGATGATGCTTTTGGCGTTGCTTTTATCATCTTGCTCTTCCGCGGTTAACACGGCTCCGAGCTACCGCCAGATAAGTATGGACGATGCCGTAAAAACGATGAAGGAAGAAAAGGGATATATAATTCTCGACGTGCGCAGACCGGACGAATATGCCGAGGGTCATATCCCCGGAGCAATAAACGTTCCGAATGAAACCATTGGCACAGAAAAAATTCCGATTCTTACCGATAAATCGCAGCTTATACTCGTATACTGCAGAAGCGGCAGACGAAGCGAGGAGGCTTCCGAGAAGCTCGTTCGGCTTGGATACACGAATATAGTTGAATTTGGCGGGATTCTTGATTGGAAAGGCGGGATAGAGAAATAAAACAATGCCGACGAGTTTTTATGCTCGTCGGCATTGTTTTTCTTTCTTCACTATTCATTACAACAGTGAAAGACCTGTCACTCTCGTGACGGAATACACACACCGAAAAATCCTCTTTTTCGTTGCACGGCAAGAGCTTCGTTTAGCCAAGAAATTCGTCCTTTCTCCACTGTCTCTTAAAGGTCCTTACGTCAACGTCGGTATAGGTCCCGTACCCGTCCCTTAAGGCGTCCTTGGATTCGCCTATATATTGCGACCTTAAGCCCATGTAAACCTGCCCTTGCCGTGTTTTTGTCCGTTCTGCCATTCGCCCTCGAACACGTTACCGTTGTTATATTCAAAGCTTCCGCGATATCTTTTGTTCGTGGCATCAAGCTCTCCTTGAAACGTCCGTCCTCGTAAATTAAAATCATAATGCTATACCTCTTCTCAGAATCTCGGGGGTTCGGGAAATCGCTGTCAGTTGGAAAGCGCTTGAATCCGAAATCCGTTTTTTCTTGCATATTCCTCAAGAAAATCTCCAGGAGGAATAACAAACGTCAAATCCTCGCTGCAGTCGCCAAAGGCATTTCTGCCAATGCAGCTAAGCGAATCGTTTGCGGTAACACTCTTAAGTCCTTCGCAACCAAAGAACGCGTTTTCCCCAATACAAGTAACCGATTCGGGAATTACGATGCTTTCAAGACCCGAACAGCCCTCAAACGCATGGCAGCCGATGTAGTTAATCGGTCCGTACCACAAAGCGTCAGAGTTAACGGTATCGGAAAAGATAACGCTATCAAGATTATAGCATCCGTCAAATGCGTAATCCCTGATTTGTTTAACGGCCCTCGGAATTACTATGCTCTCCAAGGACACGCAAGAGGCAAATGCAAACTCTCCAATAGCGGTAACCGAGCCGTCGTCGGGAATAACGCTGCTTTGGCATCCGAGAACGAGTGAGTTCTCACGCTTATCGATAACGCAGTTTCCGCGGCTGAAATACCTTTTGTTACCCTCGTCAACCGTAAGCTTGCTAAGTTCGCAACAGTCGCCGATCGCGTAGTGTCCGATTGACACCACCGATGCAGGAATCACGAGCCTCTGCAGCGAGGCGCAGCCTTTAAAAGCAAACTCCTCAATCGTCTCCACCGAATCTGGAATTACGACGTTTTCTAAGGCTTTGTTCTCCCAGAAAGCAAACTTGCCAATCGATTTTACCGTGTCGGGAATTTCAACGTATTTTTCCTCGCCAAGATACCCTGTAAGCACTTGATTTTCAATTCTAAAATTATTTTCGCAGCTCATAATATCCACCTGCTTTCAAAATCAACAGCAATCTTCTTAAGCATATTATAGCACAAATTGTCTTATATTTCAACCGAAAGCTGTATAAGTTCCGCAAAAAGACTTAAACAAACGCAAAGCATTTTGGATTCTACAAAATGGTGCCATACCGTGTAGAATTGTAGATACTCCCACTCACCTCAGATACTACGTTAAGGAAGAGTATTTGAGGGAGTATATGAAAGGGAGAATTACCGAAAGCAAGAAGGAGTTAATCAGAGGACAATTCTCTTCCCGTAACAAAAGCTCTCCCGAGACTGACGAAGCCTCGGGAGACGGAATAAGCGTGTTCGCATTCCTAAGCCAAAAGGATAGAAATAGGTTTGAAAAGGTGCTTGAAAAGCGCCTAGCAATATACCCCGATGCAATGGATATCAAACGAATAGTTGGAATTATCGGCTATAGCTACAAAACAATAAGATGCCATATCTACAAAGACGAGCTGTTCGCAGTCAAAGAACGCAACCAATAGATCGTATCCAAATACTCGCTGATAAAATTTCTTGCCAGTGACAAAGGGTTTGCTATGCAACCGAAGTCAGAGTGGCACAAAAAGGTTATAAAGTGGTTTGTAAAAGAGATGTATAAAGGGTAAAAATTAGAAATTGTATTAGATGCAAAAAGTTTTACATCTAACGCAAAATCTAACACAAAGTGCCAAAAAGCCTTATGCCACAAGGAATTTTGGCATTTTGATTTTAAATTATACTAAAAACAGTAAAAACCTAACTGTCAAACGCACCGCTCGTGCGAAAAACACAATTTGGGTTCAACTGCAAATAATGCAAAAAAATCTTGCAAAAACAAAGAAAAAAACCTTGAAAATACTGGATTTCAAGGGCGATGGCGGAGGCAGAGGGATTCGAACCCCCGTGGGCTTTAACACCCTAACGGTTTTCAAAGATTCCTCGTTCTAATCCCTACGGTTCACGGTTAATCCCGGTGCGTCCCTAAAAATACCGTAAAAAACCGCAAAAATGGCTTGATTTGAGGGTTCCTGAGGAAAAAAGCGAGAAAAATGCGAGATTTGGGCAAAAATCAGAAAAATTCAAATAAAAAATACACTAAAAATGGTGGGGGTTCGAGTGTATCATCGCTTGATAAAAAAGCAGATAAAAGAGCAAAAAATGTGTATAAAGTGGTATGACGTCTGCCTAATTAAAAAAACGAAATAGGAGAATCTAAGATGACAAGAGAAGAAAAGGTTGCAGAGCTTGAAAGAATGCTTGCAAAAGTCCCGAACGTGATGAGTCCCCTCAAGGCGAGCAAATGCTCTCCATTTGGAAGAAACAAGGTTTACGAGCTGATAAAAAACAAAGACCTACGATCTTCGTATTTCAGGGCTCATACACAATCGCTAAGACGGATCTGATAGAAACCATAGTTGACTATAGCGAAAGGAAAGGCAGGTGCTACAGCATAGGTCGGGAAATAAAATGATGATGCTGACCATGACCTTGGAAGAAATCCGAAGGAATTATCCCCCTATCCTCCCGCTCGAACAAGTCAGATGTATCTTACATATCAGCAAACGCAAAGCCGCGTGGCTTCTGCAAAACGGATACATCAAATGCACCATCGGAGAAAAGAAAACAAGACAGTATTCAGTGCCGAGAAGCGAGCTGATCAAGTACATAGAGAAATGCTCCGAAGGGAAAGCTCCGAGCGTACCTTACGGAATGTTCTCTACACAAAAGTATCCAAGTCAAAGAAAAGAAAATGCAATCAGGATCAGTCAAACGACCATTACAAATCTGAAAATCGAGTTACGAGCAGAATGGAGTAAAAGTCCTACGGTACTGACCACCACGCAAGCCGCCAAACTTGTTGGCTGTTCAAATGACTCCATAAACAAATGGATGAAAAAGGAAGATGGGCTTCGATTTGTAAGGGTGCAAAACGGAGTGTTCACAACCAAGGAATGGCTGATCGACTACTTCGCTCGCTATACGAAAGAGAAGAATCAAAGATATCGCATTTCAAAATAAAAAAAGCCCCAAAGGCATCGGTGAAACAGCCGATGCTTTTCTTGATGAAAAATTATTTGGAAATCTCCAAGAAATTTCTCAAAACCTATTGTGTTTTTCAGAAAAATATGTTATATTTGGATAAATCCAAAACAATGTTAACGATACATACAGGAGGACAACGCTTTGGCAAGAACTAAACAACCGTCACTTTTGAGGGCGAAGATCGTAAAAGCAGCATCGGAATTGTTTTTTGAGAAGGGATTTTCAAAGACAACCTCGTCCGAGCTTTGCGCAAAGGTTGGAATGGGAACGGGTAACCTGACATTCTATTTCCCGACCAAGGAGCATATTTTAGCGGTACTCGTACAGATGATGATCGATTACCAATGGAAAAAGATGGAGAATGCCGCAGACGAGGGAAAAAGCTCTCTGCTTGCGTACTGTCTTGAGCTTTCCACTTTGGTCGCCATCGCCGATGAATTCCCCGAAATGAACGACTTTCTTGCGGCAGCGTACTCTCACCCTATGACTCTTGAGCTGATCAGAGCAAATGATGTGGAAAAGGTAAAGCAAGTGTTCTCCGAGCACACACCCGATTGGGATGACGAAAAGTACACTGAGAACGAAGTAATCACATCAGGCATCGAGTATGCAACTATTATGAAAACCGAGCATTCCGCATCGGTCGAGCATAGAATAGAGGGTGCGTTAAATACGATTATGATTCTGTTTGGCGTTCCTGAAGAAACCCGAAATATAAAGGTCGCAAAGGTGCTTGCGATGGACTACCGAGAAATCGGAAGAAAGGTCTATGAGGATTTCAAAAGGTACGTGACCGAAACCAACGAACACAACCTTGAGGAAATGCAAAATGCAAAATGCAAAAGCAAATGCAAAATGCAAAAGCGGGGGATGAAAATATAAAGGAAATCATAGAAGTTTTGGTTTCCATTCGCAAGAAAACAAGTCTTTAACGGAGGAACAGCTGTATGACAAAAACAAAGCATCGAATTTTAACAACATTTTGCATTTTGCTCTTTGCATTTTGCATTTTCTGCGCCTTTGGCTCAGTATCGGCGAGTGGAGCCGAAAGCTATACCGTCAAATTTGTAAACATTGGATATCCCGGTACTTCATTCAGCGGTGACAGCACTGTTGCGCCCGGAACGGACTATACCTTTAAAATAACCATTAATCAGGGCTATGCTCTGGATAATTTACTGGTTTTTATTGGAGAGATCGTAGAGGATAATCCGTATGAGGGATATACATATAATTCTTCTGACGGCACGTTCACGATTCCAGGAGAAGACGTCACGGGGGATATTTCGATTTTCACTTATCCGGTCGTTAAAAAATATACGGTCACCGTGGACGGCAGCAATCTGACGCTTGACAATAATCAAGTCGCAGCGGATGCCCTGTATTATGAAG
The DNA here is from genome assembly GCA_045578385.1 of Eubacteriales bacterium. Classification (GTDB taxonomy): domain Bacteria; phylum Bacillota; class Clostridia; order Oscillospirales; family CAG-272; genus UBA1740. Next base: position 92,888 of record JAZNKD010000039.1, read on the forward strand.
CAACCTTGACGCCGGCCGAAGGCTATGCCCTACCGAAGACGATCAAGGTGAGCTGTGGTGGTGTCGAGGTGCCGATGGACATCACCAGCGGCTATTGGTATTGGGCAGACATCGGCTTGATACATATCACAGATGATTATATCACCGACGACATTGTCATCACCGCAAGCGCGGTAGATATCCCGCGCTATCAGGTCACGCTGCGCGGTACCGGTATGTCCCTTGAGGCGCTCGAAGACAGGGAAGGGGGAGCTTATCGGGCCAGGGTGATCGCGGCGGAGGGGTACGCCCTTCCGAATACGGTCACGGTCAAGCTCGACGGCGAGCTGCGACCGCAGGATACCTATGAATGGAATACGGCGTTTCCCGGCTATTTTTACATAGATATGATTTACTTGTACAAGAATGACGGCAGCTATAAAACCATTGAGATCGACGTCGAGGGCGTATCGGGCTCCTTCAACGTCTCCTTCTTTGGAAGCGGCATCGCGTTTCCAACCGAAGCCACCGCCACCGCGGGAACCGATTATACGGTCACCCTGACAGCGCAAAACGGCTATACGCTGCCCGACGCCGTTAATGTGTCCATCGGCAATATCGGGACGCCGACCTCTTTTTACACCTATGATAAAAGCACCGGCCTAATAACGATTCCAGGGGAGATCATTAACGGAGATATCGGAATAAACGCCAACGGTGTGGCCGTGCTCGGGCAGACGGTCTCTGTCGAATTAATGGATAACACCCTTTCCCTCGGGGAAAATACCACCGCCACCTCGGGCACAGATTATACCGCCACCCTGACGCCGGCTCCGGGGTATACCCTGCCGGAAAGCATCCTCGTTTTTAGCGGCTCTACGGCTTTGATACTCGATACCGACTTTACCTACGATCAAAGCACCGGCGGGCTTGCGATCCAAGGGGCCGCTATTATGAGCAACATCCGCATAAACGCCCAAGGTGTCCCCAACACCTATTCGGTTGCCTTTCTCGGCACCAACCTTTCCATTGAGGGCGGTTCGAGTGTCACCGCGGGAGCTACTTATACGGCGATCCTGACCGTGGGAGAGGGGTATAGCCTGCCCGCTTCCATCACGGTCACCGTTGGCGGAACCGTTCTGCCTGACGAAAAATATTATTACCAAAAAAGCGTCAATGCCGGTACGGTAACAATTTACGGTGACAGTATTAGCGGCGACATTGTAATTACGGCAACGGGTGTTGTCCGAATTTATGAAGTCAATTTGTCTGGAGCTCATCTATCCTTGAATGGCGATACCACTGCCATCGGAAATAAGGATTACACCGTAGAGATTGTTTCTGAAATCGGCTATGATGTGCCGTATGATGTAGATCTGAATGTCGGTGGAATCTATTTGACTTGGGGACAATATAATTGGGATCGTGACACCCAACAGCTTACAATCTACGGACAATACATCAACGGTAATATAGTGATAATAGCGGAAGCGGTAACGGGTTATGAGGTTCACTTTAACGGTACCAATGTATCCTCCGATGGAAAAGGCGTAGCTTTTGGAGCGACCGATTATACTGCAAAACTGACTGCTGATGACGGTTATATACTGCCGGAGACTATTGTTGTCACGGTTGACGGAACAGTTATAGAAAGTGGAGTAGAATATACCTATGACAGTGTGACCGGAGAGCTTACCATCAGCGGCAATTATTTATATAGCGATGTTAATATCATAGCAGAGGGCATCCACGTACACCAATGGGATAGTGGAGAGATTACAAAAGATCCCACCTGCTCCGCAGTTGGTGCCAAGACGTTCACTTGTACGTACAACAGCGCACACACCAAGACTGAGGACGTAGCGATCGATGAGAATGCACACGCTTGGAAAAATGGCGAAGTAACCACACAACCCACCTGCTCCGCAGTTGGTGTTAAGACATTTACTTGTACGCACAACAGCGCACACACCAAGACCGAAGACGTTGCGATTGATGCAAACGCACACGCTTGGAATGAGGGTGTTGTAACGACCGATCCTACTTGCTCCGTAGTTGGAGTTAAGACATTCACTTGTACACACAACAGCGAGCATATAAAGACCGAGGATGTGAACGCTCTTGGACACGTATACGATAACGTTTGTGATACAACCTGTAACACCTGCGGCGAGGAAAGAATCCCTGCCGATCATGTGGATGAGGATGAAAACAACACTTGCGACATATGCGGGTCAGAGATTTCGAAAGACGGACTTTCGGGCGGAGCTGTTGCAGGCATTGTCGTTGGCTCAACGGCGGCAGTCGGACTTGGCGGCTTCTCGCTCTTCTGGTTCGTTATCAAGAAGAAAAAATGGAGCGACCTTATCGGTATATTCAAAAAGTAATTAAACGCAAATAAACACCAAAGCGGTGGACGGAAACGCCCACCGCTTTTACTATCTCTACATATTAAAAACTGATACGCAGCAAGCAAAGAAAAACCGACACGAAAAGTTATCAATTTAATGCCGGATAATCCCGAATAATCTCTGGACTTATAAAACTTTTTGTGGTATGTTGTAGTTGCTTAGGCGACAGCATGGTGATACACAAAAAAGCCTTGGAACATAATGCTCCAAGGCTCTGGCGGAGGCAGAGGGATTCGAATCCCCGTGCCTTTTGGGCAAACGGTTTTCAAGGCGTAATACACTGTCGGATTTTAGAAGAAATTAACGGAAGATAACGGAACATAAAAGAGGCTGAAAACCCAGTAAAATCAAGGGTTTTCAGCCTCTTCTCTATCTCAAAAAACACTTTTCCCAGACGCATCAAAGGTCTTTGCATCCAACACAATATCCAACGAAATTTTTAGATATTGCGTTAGATATTTCACCTCGTCTTGCGACTTTGGCTAGCCACATTACGCTCCTTTTAAGCACCAACAAGGAGCATTAACCCTCCCTCTCGGGTGTGTTATTGTAGCATACCTTGCCGATTTTATCAAGCGGTTTTCACTTCTTCTTCCCAATGAAAAATCACTATGCCTAAAACAAAGAATAAGCCTCACACCATGGCAAAAATTTGTACTGCCTTAAACAAAGAAAGATGCTCCCGTTTTGACGGGAGCATCTTAGTTTTATAAAACAATCCATTGTCCACCACGGTCGGCACCTTCACGTTTAACTTTGCCTTCAGCAACGAGTTGTTCGAGTGCGATTCTAACCTGTTTTTCGGTAAGTCCAAGTTGGACGGAAATCTTTGCTCGCGAAATTTTAGGATTCAATGCAATCAAATCTAAAATATGAGCTTTGCGGTCGATGATTTCTGGCCCTTGTTTGTGGTCCTTTTGTGGCCCTTTTGTGGCCCTTGCCTTTTCGACATCATAATTCAAATTAGGAAGAATCAACGTGAAATTATCGTTGTCGGAAATAAAGCGAGGTTTCTTCTCTTCGGTATAACTTTCGGCAAAAGCGTAATCTTCACAGATTTTCTTAAAACCACTACCTCTGCGCTCCATGAAATGCAAACGGTTGAATATGTCGGCAATTACCGGATTGCGACGTTTGGAAGGAATATTGTAAATATCACGTTCCTGCACCTTCGTACCGTCATACATACCACCGGGAGAATAAATCTCAAGACGGTCATCAAACATATCGATATGCACTTCGCTCCCGAGTTCGATATATGAACGATGAATCAAAGCATTGACAAGTCCCTCGAGAACGCTACGTTCTGGATAATCAGGCATTTCAATGCGTCGATCAGATAACTTCTTCCATTTCTTTTTAGAATTGGTTGTGATGAAGTTTAATCCATTCTCAAGAAGTAGAATAAGGCTTCCAGAGAACTCCTTGCTGTCGATAGCATCCATCGTGCCGGATGTCATTGTCAAGCCATTCCAACGAGTGCAGAACAAGCGAGAATGACGAATGGGTGAATCATCTGCAAGTAACGCACCTGCATTCGTAAGATATTGCCCCTCAACAAGTCCGAGAGATTCAAAATCGGAATCCACAAAGGAATTGCCCGTGCTCTTCTTATAAGCAGCACGAAGTTTTGAGAAAGCGTAATCGGAAAGCTCGAATTTTGATGCCAAGCTGTCATAGGTATAATTGCTGCCACGGAGAACAAGCTCGCGGAGCTTCACATTCTCTGCAGGATTGCTCTCGTTACCAATACGAACAAAAGCAATGCGTGTGCCGTCGCTTACGTAGTAATACGGTGTTTGAGAGCCTGCGGCAACTTCGAGGAAAATCAAAGTTTTTCCGTCAACAACTTCAAACCTCAGTGTAGTATCGGGAATAGGATCTAACTTCGCTTTTATAGTTTCGCTGATTTTCTCAGCAACTCTTTCGGGTTCGGTTATACCAACGATTGTGTCATCATCGGCAATTCCAAAAATGAGAACACCGCCCTTGCCGTTGGCAAACGCGCTTACGCTTTTACACCAACTCTTAGGCTTCTTCTCTTCAAGCATCGCCTTTTTATCATATTCAGTTGCTTCGCCAATGTATTTGCGTAAATCCATATTCTCACCTCCCAAGCAAATTATGTATTTATTATACCATTTTTTATGGCATAAATCAAGTGGTATATGCAAACAGCGTAAAACAATTATTTTTTCGGCACTAAACGCGAGTTGCTGCCGAAAAAACAAAAAAGCTTCAACCAATAAAATATGATTCAATTTGATCATTGCCAATTTAAATCGCATCATTTTCGAGAAAATGACCAAATTGAATTTTCACCCATAAATGAAAATTCAGTGAAAAAAGTGAATAAAAAGTGAAAGTTCACTGAAAATCACCGTCTCGAGTAAAAAAGTATATACTTTTATCTACGAAATATCATATGAAGTCAAGTGTTACGATAGTTAGAAAAAGTGTATAGTTTTTCTAACCAAACGATGCAAGGCAACGTGACATAAAAAATTGCGATTAGTTTAAAACGAAGACCGTTCGTTCTCCGAAGTTTTGCAGCTTCGGAGTTTTTTATTTCAGAATGCTTCCTCCCATCAAACATCAAAAATTGCACCGCTGTAATCAAAGAAGAGTGAAAAAATAAAATTTTATATTCTATTTTGAAATATTTTGTTGCAAAGAAGAATTCGCTGTGTTATACTATATACAATTAAAGATTTATACTCTTATGCGAGTCCACCGTTTGCACGGTGCGACACTTCGTGTTTGCTTCGCTATCGCAAAGCACTCGCGGAGCAATCTGCTTTGGCTTACTTGCAAGCGAGCTTGCAGATAAGCCTTACATTGATTATAGAATAGGAAGGTGTACTATGGCAGTAAGTTATAAAAAGCTTTGGAAGCTTCTAATCGAAAAGGATATGAAGAAAACGGACTTGCGTATCAAAGCCGGCATCTCAACCGGCGCCCTTGCGAAGCTCGGCAAAAACGAGCATGTTAACACAGAAATACTTGTAAAAATATGCACTGTCTTAAACTGTGGAATTGCCGACATTATGGACATCACTGAGGATTAAAAAATCAATAACATGGAGCGACTAAATGAGAAGATTTGCTGATGACAATGAAAGAAAAGTTTTAAGAAAAGTACAACTACGCGGTGGATTTAGCGATAGAAACGGAGTAAATCCAGTTTCTACAAAAATACAAATTGAAGATTTTGATGAAAGAACACGAACTTTAATACACAATCGTTTTTCCAGCACACTTAACTCTATAGATTATTCAATAAGAGGTTCATATAACTACTTACATCATTCATGGGAAGAATTGTACGATTTGGTATTAGAGAATGTATATTGTGTTGACATGACAATGGTTAACGATTCGGCGCGTATGTTTGATGATTACATTAAAAGTACAATTATGAATGATTCATATGATGCGGTGCTGACCGTGTTAGAATATGTATTTTCATGGACGCACAAGTATTTTATTAACAGAAGTAAATTTACAGACTATGATTCATACAAAAAAACAGATAATGGAGTAGAGTATGATAGATACGAAATAGATGAATTTCAAATCTTTAATAACTTATTTGAACAGGAGTGTGTAGGATATAGATTTGTTGCTTCGCGAATTGTTAGAATTACGGATCAAACAGAAATATCCGAGATTGAATCTGCATCAACATGTCAATTCGATGGTTGTAGAAAACACATTAACAACGCACTCGCATTTTTATCTGATCGAGACAACAAAGATTACAAAAATTGTATTAAAGAGAGCATAAGTGCAGTTGAATCAATCTGCAAGGTTATAATTGGAAAAGATAATGCTACTTTAGGCGATGCCCTTAAACAATTAGAAAGCAAGCGCGGATTAAAGGGGCAATTAAAGTCCGCATTTGAAAAACTTTACAATTACACCAATGATAAAGGTGGCATACGACACGCAGAAGGGCTATTTGTTAGCGATGTTACATTTGAAGAAGCTAAATTTATGCTTGTCAGTTGTTGTGCATTTGTAAATTACCTGATTGCAGAATATGGTAAGATTACTAGCAAAACATGAGGAGTACATATATGATTTCCAACGAAACAATAGAACTTATTAAAAAATTCAGAGATGACCGCGATTGGAAGCAATTCCACAATCCGAAGGATTTGGCCATATCAATAAATCTTGAAGCCTCCGAGCTTTTGGAGATATTCCAATGGAGTGCGGACGATCTCGAATGCACGGACAAGCTCGACAAGGTTAAGGAAGAGCTGGCGGACGTGTTAAATTACTGCGTGCTTTTGGCTGACAGATACGGTCTCGATATGGATGAGATAATTCAAGCCAAGATCAAGAAAAACGAAGAAAAATATCCTGCCAAAGCAGCTTTCGGAAACAAAGCAAAGTATACAGAACTTAAGAAAGAAGGCGAAGAATAATGCTCATATACTCAGGCTTAAAATCACAATTTGATAAAGACGTCCTCTCGGGTATGATAGGCGCTAAGATAGAGCATGCCTTCTATAGCAGAGGTTTAACTCATAATAACGATTCCGAGTTTGCTTCGTGGGAAAACTCGCTCCGTGAAATGCAGCAAGTTCTCTCGACTGACGATTTTCCTTCCAATCTTCAAGTTGCTGTCGAATATCAGATTCCCCAAACTTCAAAGAGAGTCGACTTCTTGATTGGCGGAACTGATTCCACAGATCAAGAGCACGTCATAGTCATTGAGTTAAAGCAGTGGACTGAAGCAACAAAGACTAATACTGACGGTGTCGTGACTGCATTTACTGGTGGCTCGCTTAAAGCTGTAGCTCACCCCTCTTATCAAGCATACTCATATGCAAAAACTATTGAGAACTTTAACGCAACAGTTCAAGACGAGTCTATAGGTCTTCACCCGTGTGCATTTTTACATAATTATCGCGAGGACAAGCTCGACGAGGTTAAAGCTCCGATTTATCACGAAATTATAGACCTCGCACCTCTCTATATAAAGTCCGAGGTTGAAAAGCTTCGTACATTCATTCGTAAGTACATCAAAAGAGGCCCCAACGGAGACCTTCTCTATAAAATCGACAACGGCAGACTCAGACCATCAAAGGCGCTTCAGGATACTATCGTTAGTATGATTAACGGCAATGAAGAGTTTGTAATGATTGACGAGCAGAAAATCGTTTACGAGGCTGTAAAAAATCTCGTCAAGAAATCCCAAGAAGACGGTCAAAAGTACACCGTTATAGTCGAAGGTGGCCCCGGAACAGGAAAAAGCGTTGTAGCGATACAGCTTCTTGCTGACTTAATTTCGCACGATAACCTTACTGTTTCCTACGTTACCAAGAATGCAGCTCCTCGTAACGTTTACTTTGAGAAACTCAAAAGAGGAAAAGCGAGCCTCAACTATGTAAAAGCACTCTTCAAAGGATCGGGAAGCTTTTATGATTGTCCCTACGACGTATACGATTGCCTTCTCGTAGACGAATCTCACCGTCTCAACAAGAAGAGCGGTCTTTTCCAAAATAAAGGTGAAAACCAGATAAAAGAGATTATCGAGGCTTCAAAGGTAAGTGTATTCTTCATTGACGAGGATCAAGTTGTTACGGCAAAAGATATTGGCTCTGTTTCTGAAATTTCGTACTGGGCAAAGAGGCTCGGCAGCAAGCTTTATAAGGGCGAACAGTACAAGCTTTCTTCACAGTTCAGATGTAACGGCAGTGACGGATATATAGCTTTTATTGACGATGTTCTCGGTATAAGAGACACCGCAAACGCAGACGGATTTGATATGGACTACGATATTCGAGTTTTTGATAATCCCTGCGAAATGCGTGAGGCTTTGAGAGAAAAGAACGAAATCAACAACAAGGCTCGTATGATTGCGGGATATTGTTACGAATGGATTTCAAAGAACAATCCCGATCTTTGCGATATTATTCTTCCTTACGGCTTTGAAGCAACATGGAACTACAACAACACTACTACGTGGGCTATTGACGCAGAATCATTCGATCAGGTCGGTTGTATTCACACCTCGCAAGGACTTGAATTCGACTACGTTGGTGTTATTATAGGACAAGACCTCCGTTATAAGAACGGAAGAGTAATAACCGATGAAAGCAAACGAGCAAAGAGCGATAAGAGCTTAAGCGGAATCAAAAATCCCGATTGCTCAACAGACGCTGACAGCATTATAAGAAACACCTATAAAACCCTTCTTACCAGAGGTCAAAAAGGTTGTTATATCTACTGTGAAGACGAGGCTTTGAGAGAGTATTTGAAAAAGAGACTATAAATGGACGAGGCAAGAAAATGAATAGTTACGAAAATATGAAAACCCAAATTAAACAAATGGTAAAAGAAGGACAAAAGCTCTGTGAGTCAATACGCAATTATGGAGTCGACACGGATGAGTTTATGTATTTTTATGAAAATTATGAAGAATGGTATACACAAGCCAAAAATATCATAAAAGTAATAGCTAAAGATCGCTTAGACGATTTTATTATCTTATATTCAGATAATAAGCGCAAGGAAGTAACCGTGGATAAATACACTATTTCCGATGCACTTAGAGGCTTGTCCAATGGATCAAAAACATTTACCCCATCCACCGCATACATGTGTATGGTACGTCAAACACAGATTCTCAACTCTTGCTTATCTTCATTTGATAATTGCATATGGGATATCCAAAACGTTCTTCAAGCAGATTTGTTTGATTCTGAAATTGATGCTGCTAATCATTTGCTAAAAAGAGGATTCCTTCGAGCTGCAGGAGCAATATGCGGTGTAATTCTAGAAAAGCACTTAAAAACCATATGCATTAACCGTGGAATTAATTCAACTAAAAAGAATCCTACAATTGCTGACTATAACGATTTGCTAAAAGATGAAGTATATGATACAGTAGAATGGAGAAGAATTCAGAGGTTGGGCGATATAAGAAATCTTTGCGACCACAGCAAAGATAGAGAACCTACAAAAGATGAGGTACTTGAACTTATATCGGGAACGGAACGAACAATTAAAACAATTTTCTAAAAAGTCTGGACTTTGCGGAAGTTATGTGATATTGTGTTGTGCTAACAGGAGGTGCAACCAATGGAAAGCATAATAAAAGAACTGTGGCACGGCAATATCATACCGCAAGAGGACAGCAGAACCAACTCAAAGGAGATGAAAGAGCTCCTTGGGTATATGGCACGTCATCACGAAGACCTCGAAAAGACCTTTACCAAGGAACAGAAAGAAATCTTCGAGAAGTTCCACGACTGCTGGAGCGAGTACGCAAGTCTCGGTGAGTGTGCGATATTCTGCTACGCATTCAAGCTCGGCATGCGAATCGCAATAGAAACGTTAACTAAATAAGCGTGAGGGATAGGTTCAACTAAGAGCCTATCCCTTAAAACTTGCACAGAATGCGAAAAAATCCTTGCTTTTTGACTGATTTGTATTTTTATTGTTCTTTCCCAATAGCCGAAAATCCCTTGCTACGTCTAGGTTTTTGCAATCTCGGAGTTTGCAAAGCGAAGCCGTTTATATGGAAGGTGCATCAAAAAAGCCTTAAATTCGCCCCGTGTAGCAAATTAGAGTCGGCTAAGGCAAGTATGCTCCGAAACAAATTTGGTGCGGTTGTAGAGAATTTAAAACACAAAAACAAGGAGTTTTTTGCCCTAAAAACAACTTGCTTATCCACTCGAAATATGATATAATAAAAGCAATCGAAAAGAGGTGACAAAATGTTAGAAGTAATTAGAGAAAAGCTGAAAGAAATAGAAGAACGCGAGAATATAAAGATTCTTCACTGTGTAGAGTCAGGAAGCAGAGCTTGGGGGTTCGCTTCCCCGGATAGTGACTACGATGTTCGCTTCATCTACGTGCGTCCAAAAGAATATTATTTGAGACTCGATAAGACGAGAGATGTTATTGAATGGCAACTTGACGAAACTCTTGATATAAACGGTTGGGATTTACAAAAAGCACTCAGACTGCTACATAAATCAAACCCGACACTGTTCGAGTGGAACTCTTCTCCCATAGTTTATAAAACGACTGACGAGTGGAAAGAGGTATCTTCGATAATAGATAAATACTTTATAGAGAAATCGGGGTTATATCATTACCTCAGTACCGCGAAGAGCAACTACCGCGAATATCTCAAAGGCGATGTAGTAAGACTCAAGAAATACTTCTATGTGCTAAGACCGCTTCTCGCATGCAAGTGGATACTTACGGAAGGAACTCCTCCTCCGATGCTCTTCAGAACCTTGATGGACAAATACCTCGATGAAAGCATAAAACCGGACGTTGAGACACTCCTCAAGATGAAAATGGAGATGCCCGAAATCAGTGAAGGAAAACGCTTCGATAAGGTGAACGAATATCTCGACAGAACGATAGAAGAAGTTGAGCAAATCATCGCAGAACTTCCAGACAAGGATACTCAAGGTTGGGAAAATCTCAACGAGATATTTTTAAAGCTGATTTAAACCAAATACCGCGCATTTAACAAATAGACCAAAGGGATAGGCATATATCACCCTTGGTCTTTTTCAAGCGATTGTAGCGAGTTTTTTGCCCCGAAATCCCGCCTTTTTGCGTCCTAAAATGAGAGGGATAATGGCAAAAATTTATACAGCCTTAAACAAAGAATAAGCCGATGAGAAATCAAACGATTTCTCATCGGCTCTTTTACGTTCAGCGAACTACCGAAGAATGACTATAGATATAGAACTCCTCTTGGCTCGGCATCCACTTCTTTTCTTTGGGTGGGAAGGTGGCGTCGAAAGCTTCGACTGCAGCGATGTCATCACAGCAATCTGCGGTGGTGGAAGGAATATACATCCACTTCTTGCCGTCAAGCGCACCCGGAACAAGTTCTGCAACGAGCAAAGCCGTCGGGAAATTGCCGTCCACGACAAAGCTAACGTTCTTCTTTTTGCAGCTCACGAAACCACGGCTAATGTAGTTGCCCGGATTACCGAAATTGATGTTCACATCGTATCCCATCTTGCGAGCGACTTCAAAG
>JAZNKD010000040.1:0-1709 GCA_045578385.1 Eubacteriales bacterium
AGCAATTTCATCGGTAGTTACTTCTTCATCAGTTATTCTGCGGCGAAGCGCGAACATCAGGAACGGTTCAACCTGCATAAACACAAATATAAGGGCAACCATAATCACCGCATAAACAAGATACAGTGCGTTAGGTGTGTTGAGGAATATCTCGGCAATAACGGCATGGAAGAGAACCGCCGAGAGAGCAAGTCCGATGATAGAGGGCGCTATAAACTTGGATGGATAGGACTTCATGATTGGCACACCGTAAAGCGGAGCGAGCATACATACCGTCATACCGAATCCAATGAGTATGCAGGCGACGTAGGAGAGTGCGGGAACGTATGCGGACACAAGCATTACAAGAAAACCGAACCCACCGAGTCCGACAAACAGGGGCACCATGCGGAAGGGATGGATGTTCGCTTTCTTATGAAGAAAATACATAGTAAAGCTTGAAAGAGCCACTACCAAATACATAATAGACACTCCGTGTTCGACTTTGCCTACGACCGCAGGACCACCAACGCCCATCAGCGCAGCAATGAAAGCAATAAGATAAGCCCCCCACATCATCTTCTTCGGTGCGATAAGACTGTCGCTCTTTTTCGCGAACTGCGGCAGATGCTCTCTGCCCGTGGGTATACTGAGGAAGAAGATAAACAAAAGCACAAGAGCCGCTACCATTCCGTAACGGAATGCGGAAAACGGAATAGACACAATCTCGTTCTGGACCAAAGCAATCAGAAATACTGCTATGCCATAGCCGACGGTCAGATACCTGATACTGCTTTTCTCAGAAAAGTAATTGACTACAAGGAAGGTCTCAAAGCCAATCATCAGGCAACAACAGAAAATCTGCAGATAAATGTTAAAGCGCAGAATATCTTCCGACAAAGGGAGAAAGAAGCCGATTGCTGAAACAAGAGCAACCCCCGTGGCGATGCGTTGTGTCCATACGATAATCTTCGGTAAAAAAATCATTGTAAGGATGCCCAGTATGTAACAAACTGCCGTCAGCAGGGTGCCGTTATCAATGTTAATGGGTAACGGAATTTTCCCGTCTATTGCCGAAGACGGTTCAAGGAAATAATAGATAAATGCCATCTGCCAAAAGGAAAACATAGAAAAGAAAATAAGCTTCCACAACGGCATATCAATTCTTTTTTTCTGATTTTCTAAAAGAATCGGGTGATTCATGATTCACACTCCTTTAAGGTTAGTTTTTTTGCCTGAAAAGGCAGAAAACTACTCTCTTTTTGTAAAAATCCCACCAACGTGGGATATGAAAATATACAAAATTCCCTTATAATCAAGTTGTAATTATAGAGAATATGTTAAGAGAATTTTATCATAATATAAAATATTTTTCAACCAAAAGAGTAAATAACTACCCGTTTAGGTAGTAAAAGGCTTTATTAACACCGCTTCGGGTAGATTACAATACTTTCGGGATGATTTATAATAATTCTGTAGGGAGGGCAAAATATGGAAAAAGAAAAATTGAACTATTTTGATTATATGGCTTTGGCTGAAAATGAATATAAACGTTTGTTGGAAAATTATCCTGAACTCACAGAGCTATCAAAGCGAGAAATGGAGGTTTTTGCACAATTGCTTACAGATAAAACACAGCAGCAGATTGCTGAAGAATTATTCGTATCACATTCCTCAGTTCATTTCCATTGCAAAAACATTTATAAGAAACTTGATATTAACAGCCGTAA
>JAZNKD010000041.1:0-124185 GCA_045578385.1 Eubacteriales bacterium
GAGAATGTTTTTGAGCCTCGCGCCCGCCGCCTTTTCGAGGTAAGCGCCCATAAGGTTCATTCCGAAAAGAAAGAGGCAAATGCCGCCGACAAATTCGAGGATATTCCATATATCCATTATAAAATAACTCCTGTAAAATAAATTTCTTTGCCTTATATTAACACAACAGCAAGGAGTTTGTCAAGTGCGGAAAATAAAAATATTTTTTTGCGAAATACGAAATATTTTGCGAAAAGCTCTTGACATATTGCTTGCTTTTATGCTAAAATAATATGCCGCTTAAATTACGGTTCCCTAAAAACGCATAGCGTTTACCGTTTTTAGCGAGTCATAAATGAAAGAGAGGTGCTTTCTGAAATGTTCGCAATTATCGTAACAGGTGGAAAGCAGTACAAAGTTGCTGAGGGTGACGTTATCTTCGTAGAGAAGCTCGGCGTTGCTGAGGGCGAAAAGGTTACTTTCGATAAGGTTCTTGCTGTTAGCGGCGAGACTCTTTCTGTTGGTACTCCTTACGTTGCAGGTGCAACTGTTGTTGCAAATGTCGTTAAGAACGGCAAATCCAAGAAGATCGACGTTATCAAGTATAAGTCCAAGAAGAACGAAAAGAAGAAAATCGGTCATCGCCAGGACTATACTAAGATTCAGATCGAAAAGATCGAAGGCTGATTAAATGACAACGATCACATTTTATAAGTCAAACGGTATTTATTACGGTTTTGAAGAACAGGGACACACCGGATACGGTGAATCGGGAGATGACGTGCTTTGCGCGGCGCTTTCATCAATGACTATGCTCATTATAAATGCAATAGAGGTTTCTTACGCATGTAATGTAGATTACGTTATTGACGAGAAAACTACCGACGTTCGTGTTATTGCTAAATCGGCTCTCCCTGAATTTGAGAGCGATAATAATAAACAGTATGCCGTTTCCGGACTTATACAGGCTTATTTTCTGCAGTTGATGGATTTGATAGAGGATTATTATGATTTCCTTGACGTCAGAGAAATTGAGTGCGAAATCGAGTCGGTACTGCGGCGTGATGCCAATACTAATAATGGAGGTAACAAAAAATGTTAAAGCTCAGTTTGCAATTCTTCGCTCATAAAAAGGGCGTAGGTTCTACTAAGAACGGTCGTGATTCCGAGTCTAAGCGTCTCGGTGTTAAGAAGGCTGACGGTCAGACAGTTCTTGCAGGCAATATTCTTGTTAGACAGCGTGGAACAAAGATTCATCCAGGTACTAACGTTGGAATCGGTTCCGATGATACTCTTTTTGCGCTTGTTGATGGTAAAGTAAAGTTTGAGCACATTGCCGGTGGCAAGAAGCAGGTTAGCGTTTACGCTGACTAATATTATCAAAAAAAGAGTAGAGTCGTCTGCTCTTTTTTGTTTTAATTTTTGAATTTAAATTTACAGAGGGGGGAATAATTATGTCAATTTTGGTTACCGGTGGAACCGGATATATAGGTTCTCACACCGTCGTTGAGCTTTTGCTCGCCGGCGAAGAGGTTGTAATCGTTGATAATCTTTATAACAGTAAAATTTGTGTTTTAGACAGAATAGAAGCAATAACTGGCAAGAGACCCGCTTTTGTTAAGTGCGATCTTCTCGATAAAGAAGCTTTAGATAAAGTTTTTAATGATTATCCCGAAATAAATTCGGTAATTCATTTCGCAGGTCTTAAAGCTGTAGGCGAATCCTGCCGAATTCCTCTTATGTATTATCATAATAATCTTACAGGTACCTTCAATCTTCTTGATTCTATGAATCGTCATGGAGTAAAGAGAATCGTTTTCAGTTCTTCTGCAACTGTTTACGGAATGCCGGAAACTGTTCCCGTAAAGGAAGATTTTCCGCTTTCAACAACAAACCCTTATGGAGAAACAAAGCTTATGATTGAGAGAATCCTAAAGGATTGCGCGGCAGCTGATTCTGATTTATCTGCTTGCGTTCTCCGTTATTTCAATCCTATAGGCGGTCACGAGAGTGGAACTATGGGTGAGGATCCTAAGGGAATTCCAAACAATCTTCTTCCTTACGTGGCTAAAGTTGCCGCAGGAAAACTCGAGTGTCTCAGTGTATTCGGAGATGACTATAATACGCACGACGGTACGGGTGTCAGAGACTATATTCACGTTGTGGACCTCGCAATAGCGCATCTTAAGGCACTTGATTATACCGCGAGAGCAAAGGGAATAGATTATTTCAATATCGGTACCGGTAACGGTTATTCGGTGCTTGATATTGTTAAAGAGTTTGGTAAAGCATGGGGCTCTGAGGTTAAATATAAAATAGGCCCACGTCGTCCCGGTGACATTGATAAATGCTATTCCGATCCTACAAAGGCTAAAGAAGTTCTCGGTTGGGAAGCAAAGTACGATCTCAAAAAGATGTGTGAAGATACTGCCAGATGGCAAAAAATGAATCCTGACGGATATCCTGATTAATTAAAATAAAGAGGTTGCTTTTAAGCAAAAATGCGACCTCTTTTCCTATGTTATAATTTGATTTGTAAATAATTGTTAGCTTTTGGAGCGGAAAATGAATAGTCTAAAAAATAAAAAGTTCTTTTTATTAGATATGGACGGAACCATTTATCTAGATGATGACCTTTTTGATGGAACGCTTGATTTCCTTAAAAAGATACGTGAGAAAAACGGAAAATATTTGTTCGTTACAAATAATTCTTCCAAGGGTGTTGACGCATACGTTAAAAAGCTTAACGGTCTTGGAATCGTCGCAGATAAAACTAATTTTTTAACTTCAACAGATGCTACGATACTTTATCTTAACAATAATTATCCCGGAAAGCGTTTTTATGCTATGGGAACCGAATCTTTTATAAATCAAATGATATCGGGCGGTATTGACGTTGTTACCGATATTTGTGATGGTATTTTCGGTATTGTAATTTCAAATGATAACGAGCTTACGTTCAAGAAGCTTGATGATATATGCAGGCTTCTGACAAGAGGTGTTGAAGCTTATATAGCGACAAATCCCGATTGGGTTTGCCCTACATCGTTTGGATACGTGCCAGATTGCGGCTCTTTTGCTTGGATGATTGAAAAAGCGACAGGAAAGTCTCCGTATTTCATCGGTAAACCTCGTCCCGAGATGCTTACCTTGGCTATGGAAAAATACGGTTATTCAAAAGAGGAATCACTTATGGTAGGCGATAGAGTTTATACCGATATTGCCGCAGGATATAATGCAGGTATTGATACCGTATTTGTTCTTTCCGGAGAAGGCACAGTGGAAGATGCAACTAATACAGATACAAAGCCTACCTACATTATGAAAAACATCAGAGAATTATATAACAATATTTAATTGGAGTTAAAATGATAACAGTCAGTAACGTAGCCTTTCAGTTTGGAGGCCAACTTTTATTCAAAGACGTAGATTTAAAATTTACGCCCGGAAACTGCTATGGAATTATAGGAGCTAACGGAGCAGGAAAGTCTACGTTCCTTCGTATCCTTTGCGGAGAGCTTCAGCCTACGAAGGGCGAGATTTCTATTCCTAAGGAAGTGAGAATGTCTGTATTGAAGCAGGATCACTTTGCATACGAAGAATATACCGTACTTGATACTGTAATTATGGGTAACAAGCGCCTTTATGACATAATGAAGGAAAAGGAAGCTATATACTGCAAAGAAGATTTTTCGGATGAGGACGGAATTCGCGCGGCAGAGCTTGAGGGTGAATTTGCAGAGCTTGATGGTTGGGAAGCTGAGTCCGATGCATCTAAGCTTATTCAAGGTCTTGGTCTTTCCGATGATATGCTTTATTCCTATATGTCGTCACTCAAGGAAAGCGAAAAGGTTAAAGTTCTTTTGGCGCAGGCTCTTTTCGGAAATCCGGATATTATTCTTCTGGACGAGCCTACTAACGGTCTTGATATCGACGCTGTTATATGGCTCGAAAACTTCCTTTCAGATTATTTTGGAACTGTTCTTGTTGTTTCGCACGACAGACATTTCTTGAATGATGTTTGCACGAATATCGTTGATATTGATTACAGCGGCATTAAAATGTACGTTGGTAACTATGAGTTCTGGTATGAATCAAGCCAGCTTATTCAGCGTATGATTAAAATGCAGAACAAAAAGAATGAGGAAAAGATTGCCGAGCTGCAAAGCTTTATTTCGCGTTTCTCGGCTAACAAATCAAAATCAAGGCAGGCAACGGCAAGAAGAAAGCTTCTTGATAAGTTAACAGTAGAGGAACTTCCCGCATCGAGCAGAAGATATCCTTTTATCGGTTTTGATATGGACAGAGAACCCGGAAAAGAAATCCTTTTTGTTGATTCCTTGACCAAAACCTCGCCGGATGGAAAGCTTATGTTCAAGGACTTGACATTCCGAGTGGCAAAAGACGATAAAATTGCTTTTATTGGAAATGAGCTTGCACTTACAACGCTTTTCAAGGTGCTTATGGAAGAAGAAAAGGCCGATTCAGGTGAATTCAAGTTTGGCGTTTCCATAACAACCTCTTATTTCCCCCACGACAACACCGAATATTTTGACGGATGCACAGATTCTATACTCGATTGGATGAGAAGATATTCTAAAGATCAGACAGAGTCTTATTTGAGAGGCTTCCTCGGAAAGATGCTTTTCTCAAATGATGCCGTATTTAAACCGGTCAACGTTCTTTCCGGAGGAGAGAAGGTAAGATGTATGTTCTCAAGAATGATGATGTTCGGCTCGAATATGCTTATCATAGATCAACCGACCGACCATCTTGACCTCGAATCTATAACCGCAGTTAACCACGGTATGCAGAACTTCAAAGGCAATATCCTTTTCACTTCACACGACTATGAAATTCTCAATACTGTTGCAAACAGAATTATAGAAATTCTTCCTGACGGTGGCTTTATCGACCGCAGAGGAACTTACGAGGAATATCTCGATTATAAACGTAATCTTAATTCTTAATATAAAAGGGCGCATTATTTAATGCGCCCTTTAGTTGTTTTTTGTTGTTAAAATTGATTTAAAATCACGGGTAAACGGCTTTTGTGGGACATCATCGGTAAAAATCTCAGATTTTTGCATAAGCTCGAGCCAATATTCAGTTTCATAGCATTCTTTCAGTGCAATTTAAAGTTTAGATATAAAATCTGCCTTGCTGTGAGCATATTTTGCTTCACGAATATAGCACCAATAGATGTCGCGCTACGCTCCAACTGATTTATAAGAGAATGATGCCCCTTAATGCTGTCAGTAAATTTCAAAATACTTACTGCAAAATCCATAGATAAATCTGCAAGCTTATTTTCTGCCATAATTATCACCACGACTTAAGTATAGCACAAGATTTTAGTAAAAACAATAATTAAATCCTGCCTTGCAGGATGAAATCCAAACGAATTTGGATGAAATCTTCGCCCACGGCTTCAGATGAAATCAAATCCGCCTTTTATCACCCCGCATTAGCGGGATTTCATCGAGTAGCGATTTCATCCACTTCAGTCGATTTATTCCGACGCAGGCGGATTTAGTTAAAAAAGACTGCAATTTTGTATCAAAATTACAGTCTTTTTTTGGTGCGGGTGACAGGAGTTGAACCTGCACGGGAAGCCCACTGGATCCTAAGTCCAGCGCGTCTGCCAATTCCGCCACACCCGCAAATTTATTAGCAAATATCTGATATTTTAAGCTTATATATATTAACATAGTTTTTTATAAAAGTCAATAGATGATGTTAAAATAAAAGCCTAAAGTTATAATTACATATTTTGCTTATCAAAAATGGGGCGGTGCCGTGAATTATTTAACAATTTTATCGTCGGTTGCAGGATTGTCTATAAGTTCACCTTGTTCGGTGAATCTTGAGCCGTGGCAGGGGCAATCCCATGTATGCTCCGCGCTGTTATATTTTAGCGCGCAGCCGAGATGTGGGCATCTCGGTGCAGTAGGCGTAAGGAGTCCCAAAGCGGATTCTGCAAGATTGATAGCAAGCTGCGGGCGCAAAATCGAACGTGACGGTGAAAACACATGGGCATATGAATTGGATTTACCCGAAACTAAATCTATCAGAATATTTGCGGCAGCTAGGGCATTAGTCATGCCCCATTTGTTAAAACCGGTTGCAACGAATACGTCGGGAGTTGATTTTGCATATTGACCCACGTAGGGAATACCGTCAAGGGTCATACAATCTTGCGTTGCCCATTTACTTAAAATCTTGGGATTTTTGTAGTGTTTATTTGCAAAATTTTCAAGTTCTGCCCAAGCTCCGCCTTTCTTACCGGTTCGGTGCCCACCACCGCCAAGAAGGAGAATATCTCCATAGTCGCGGAAAGAAAGACCGGTATCAGATTCGTCAACATACATACCGTTTACTCGTTTTGCGCCTTTGAGAGCGAGAACGTATGATCGGTGTTGATATAGTTTTAACGGATACAAGCCGTGCTTATTTAAAATAGGGAAATGAGTTGCGATTATCAGTTTTTTATATGTGATTTCTCCGTGATGAGTAACTGCTTTTCGTGGTAACAGTTCTAAAATTTTTGTATGTTCGTAAATAGGAAGATTTTTAGCAATTAAATATAAAAATTTCAATGGATTGAATTGAGCTTGATTTTTTACGAGAACCGAACCTTCTGCTTTAATCGGAAGCTCGCTTGAATCGGAAAATTCCGCATTAATACCAAGCTTGTTCAATGCCGTAATTTCGTTTTCTATCTTCCGACGATTGTTGAGAGAATATACGTATGAGTCTTTTATTTCAAAATCGCAGTCGATGTGCTTACACAAATCTATATATTCTGTTAGTGCATCGTTTTGTGCCATCAAATAAAGTTTAGCAGTATCTATTCCAAATCGGCGGATCAATTTATCGTATATCAAACTATGACTTAATGTTATCTTTGCGGTCGTGTTTTTGGTAATACCGTTGCAGATATCAGTTGCTTCAGCGATTAAACAATCAATACCTGCGTTTTTTAATTTATAAGCGCATAAAATACCCGCAATACCACCGCCTATTATCAGAACATCGGTGTTTTTTTTTTCGGTCAAAGCTTCAAATTTTACGCGCGGTGAATTTTTCTCCCAAATAGATTCCATATATTCTCCTATGACACGTTAGTATAGATAGTTTTAGTACTATAAGTTTATTTATACGGATAATACCTATAATTTAAAGCACAATAAAAACAAAATGGTTGAAGAAATAGAATTTTTCGGCATTTACTATCCATAGAAATGAATTAAGATTATAAGAACACTTGTTTTGATTAAATGTTGCTTTTTTTACAGTTGTATGATAAAATGATATTTGAGAGGTGTGAGCAAAATTTCATTTTTGCATGGCCTTGTATTTCAAATTATTATTCAAAGGGAGCTAAATGATGAAAAGAATGCTATCTCTATTGTTAGTAACTATTCTGATGCTTTCGTTATGTGCAGGATTGATTTCATGTAATATCAATCAAACTTCAAATGACGATAACCAGAACGATAATGATTCCAATGATAATTCAAATGAGGATAATCAAAATAACAATGATTCTAGCGGCGGGAATTCGGATGTTGACGATTCTAACAAAGATGAATTGGACGGAGATGATAATTCTTCTTTAAACGAGCCGTTCAAAGTAAATTTATCCGGTTGCATAGCTAATATTACAAATGCAACGGCTCTTGGTATTTCGAGAAAATCGAATTCAGGGGCATCAACTGTTTCTGTAAATTGCAAATCGAGCTCGGGCATTCAGTTTTTATCTGCAACTACTCTCGATTCCGGAAAGAACAATAAAGGTAAAAATTACATAGTTATGACCACTACCGACTACAGTGCAAACGCTCCCGAGACGGATGAAAACAGTCTTACCAAAGTAACGTTTACGAAGATTGTTACAGAAAATGTGACTACTGAGATTACCGGAACGAAATACATTAAAGCAAATAAGGGACAAATTTCTATTCACGCTATTGAGGGGTTCAGATATTCTGTTTACGAGGGTGAAACACTTGTTTATGATGCTGTTGCAGATGATGATCTTACCGATAAGAAAAATAAGAAGGGAATTATAGTTCTTGATAATCTGACAGACGGTGTTGAATACAAGGTAACGTACATAGGTATCGGTGTTGAAACTACGATCACGCAGGATGAAATTGGCGGCGAGATTGATAAGCTCTACATTATGAACGGTTATACGTTTATCAGCTTCGTTCCTGAAGGAGAATCTCAAAGACCCGAAGATTCCAATTTAATTTACGACGTTTCGGGCGTAGCAATTTATGATAAAGAGGATTATTTCTCGGATAACACACGTCAAAGTTTTGTTATTGATAATGCTACGGGATACGTTTATGAGCTAAAGGACGTTGCTATTGATGAGATTAAAAATAATCTGATAATAATTTCCGATAAAATATACGATATGCTCGTTAATGACGAAAATGAATTGCAGTTCTATACGGTAGTACAGAATGACACGATTAGTATTAATCACTATTTTAAGGATAAATACGGTAATAAATATATTTACAACGATTTTCTTAACACTATTGACGAGAATAATAATACCGTTTATTATACAGAACAGAATAAATATCTTTTTTCATCAAAAGATGCGATAGCGGTATATGATTATCATAAGCTTATAGAAAATTTCGAACAGACAGAATTTTTGCCAGATGAAAAATATACGCTTGACTTGTTCGTTCAGAAGTACGAATATAGAGAATCAATGATTGTCATTGAGGACGGTTATTACTATGTTATGACATGTGATTCAGCTTATAGGATAAACTTAGAAACAATGGAAAAAGAGTTTGCAAATTCTTGCTATTACGTTGACCAGAACGGATTTTATTACGATAGCAAAACTATAGTTACTTGTTACTATGAAAGCTCAGAAGATACTTCAAAATGTAATCTTTACTTTGCAAATCTGTACGGTGAAAATGCACTGCAGCATGCAGACACAATACTCTGGAATGGCGTGAAAATGAGTGATATGGCTGAAATACTCGTTGAAAACATAGTGGTTTCCAATAAAGGAAATTTATTTAGTTGCGATGGATGGACGTTCAGGCAAACTACTATAACTGAGACAATTTATTATAACGTTACCGTAGGAGAGGACGGGAAGCCGAATATTGTCAATAGCAAATACGTTTCTCCCGAAATCGATGTAATCACGCTTCAGCCAATAAACAAATAATTTTTTTATCAAAAGTTTATAATTAACTGAGAAGGATAATATATGAGTAAAAAATTCAGAATGTCAACCGCGCTGGACGTTGATGATCTTCTTATGGAGTGCATTCCTTATGCAGTAAGACTTGCAAACGAAAAGTATAAATTTGACCCGCCATTGACTATTTATGAGTTCGATAAGTGGGGGAAGCTCGGAACACGTGCAGACGTTGTTTTTGATTTCTTTGACGATCCGAATTTTTTCAGAAATCAACCCGTTATTGAAGGTGCTAAAGAGTTTGTGCGTAAACTCTCAAAAATGACAGAAGTATTTATTTGCACGTCGATTACCCCTAAATTTATGGGGATAAGAGCAGAGCGAATTATGGAAGAATTTCCGGAAATTCCTCCGGAGCATATTTATATGGGAT
Organism: Eubacteriales bacterium; assembly: GCA_045578385.1. GTDB lineage: Bacteria > Bacillota > Clostridia > Oscillospirales > CAG-272 > UBA1740. The sequence continues at coordinate 9,600 of JAZNKD010000041.1, forward strand.
CAAGAAAGGATAAACTGAACGTTGATATTCTTTTTGATGACGGTATGCATAACGTATTTAACTCGAATGCCGCTTATCCAATTCTTATGCGTAGACCTTGGAACAGCTCTGCGACAGGAATGCTCGCTGTAAATAATTACGATGAATTTTTAAAGCTTGTCGAGGTTATAACAACAAGTTACTCTAGAATGAAAGATACTGATGAACAGCCTGAAATCGTCGCTCTCGTTGGTCCTTCAGGATCCGGCAAAACCGCAGTTGCAAAAAAACTTCTTGAAATTTCTGATAGGTTTGAAAAGCTTAAAAGCTATACAACCAAAGACCCGATAGAACAGAATGATAATGATTGGTACAACTACGTAAGCAAAACTAAGTTCTTTAAAATGATGGACGAGGGCGTATTTTTTGAGTCAACCATGTATGCAGGTCACGGTTACGGATCAAAGAAGACAGACGTGGAACGTATATTAGGGAATAAAAAAATAGTTCTTGCTGCGATGGATATATGCGGAGCGATGTCTCTTAAAACTAATTTTAAAAGCGTTGTTACAGTGTATATTAAACGTGATAAGCGTAGTTTGTTATCATCTATTCTTAATAAAAACTGTTCTAATGAGGAGAAGGTTAATAGGATTATCTCCATTGATGACGAAAGAAGAAATGAGGAAATTTGCGACTACGTAGTAGACTACGAAAAAGATATAACAACAGCTGAATCTATTTTAAAATTACTGAATATTAAATAAAAAATACTGCAACAGCATTTTTGATTACAAGCTGTTGCAGTATTTTAATTATGTAAAAATAGAGAAAATTGAATTTAAAACGCGGCAGAATTTAATTATTATTTAAATCTGGATTTATAAGTTTTACCTTTTTCCGCGCCTTTGCCAATCGCTTCCTTAGACGCGCTTTTTCTAGGTTTAAAAACAAACAGATAAAGCAACGTTAATATAAGATAAAATACCGAGAATATTATTACGGCAGCAAATATAGTAGAAACTCTGAATTGATATTCATCGGATGAATTTTGAACTGTTAGAAATATAACGAAAAAGGCTATGCAAAGAATGACGTAATGTATAACGTGTTTAAGAGCTTTGTTAAGCTTATTGATTGTAAATATAAATTCTGAGCCGCTTAATACCAAAGAGAATGCAAAAATGGTAAAGTATCTCAAAAAATTGATCGAGAGCTCGTCTATTTTCATAATTCTTGCAAAAAGGAAGAATAAAACAGATATAGTAACGGTATATGCAGTTGAATGATATATGAATTTTTCTTTGTTTGACATATTTTGACTCCTACACTTATTAGAATGATAGTTTAACATAAGATGAGAAAAAATGCAAGTAGATTAATCAAATTTCGTCAATACACATTAAATTTTAAGTGCGAAAAATGTATAAAAATTCAAAATATTCACAATTTTAATATTTTCCGATTGACAAACAAATATTTAAAATATATAATATAAATGTAAAAATACATTTTGTGAGGAATTATTATGAGTAGAAAAGCATCAAGAGAAACCGCATTTATACTTCTTTTTGAATCCGAGTGCAGAGAAGATGAAACCGCGCTTGAAATTTTTGAATATGCCGAGCAGTTCAGAGAATTTCAATTAGATGACTACGTTAAAACTGTATTTTTCGGAGTTCAGGAAAGACGAAAGGAAATAGACGAGCTTATAGAATCCAATCTCGTAGGTTGGAATAAGAAAAGAATTTCTCCCGTATCAAAGGCTATTTTAGCTCTTTCGACGTTTGAGATGATAGCGCTTGAGGATGTACCGGCTGTTGTTTCGATGAACGAAGCCGTTGAACTTTCCAAAAAATACGATGACGATAAATCGTATGTTTTTGTTAACGGCGTCCTTAATGCTATTGCAGATGTCTTGAAATTAAAATGAGCAAAAATCTCGTTCTTGGAATAGATACAAGCAATTATACAACGTCTCTTGCGATAATTTCGCAGGACGGTGAATTACTTGCTAATTTAAAAATGCCCCTCGCAGTAAAAGCTGGTGAATGTGGATTAAGGCAATCGGATGCGGTATTTTCGCATACGAAAAATTTGGCTTTGATTTTTGACGAAGCGCGAAAATTCATTTCACAAAATAAAGTTGCCGCAATAGGTGTGAGTGAAAAGCCAAGAAAGGTTGAAGGCTCGTATATGCCGTGCTTTTTATCGGGGGTTGCAGCAGCAACAGCCATATCAGCCGTCACTAAAGCTCCTTTATATAAATTTTCTCATCAGTGCGGTCATATAATGTCGGCTATATATTCGTCTGGAAATTTTGACCTTTTAAATAAGGATTTTGCCGCATTCCATATATCAGGTGGCACGACAGAATTACTTTACGTTCATCCGTTGGAAGACGGTTTTTCTGCATCTCACATAGGTGGAACAAAAGATCTTAATGCAGGTCAGATAATTGACCGTATAGGAGTCAAAATGGGATTTTCATTCCCATGTGGGCGCGAGTTGGAGTCGTCAGCATTGGAATACATAGAAAAAGTTCCAAATAAGAAGATAAGCAGAGACGGTTTGTTTGTTAATCTATCGGGCCTCGAAAATATGGCGATTAAACTATATTCGCAGACAAATAACAAGCCGTTGGTATCGCGCTTTGTTTTGAATTACATTGCGAATGCAATCGTTGATATGAGCGAAGCATATATACAAATCTATGGAAAAACGCACTTTGTTTATGCCGGAGGCGTTATGTCTAACTCTATAATAAAACAAATTCTGAAGGATAAATTTGAGTGTTCTTTCGCAGAGCCTGCAATGTCTGCCGATAATGCTGTTGGAACGGCATTTCTTGCACTGAGAGCTTACAACAAAAAATGAACGGGAAATATGTATGGATATATCTTTTTTAAGAGAAAGAAATACGCATAGCGAGTTTTCTGTGAGTGAAATTAACTCGTATATAAAAAGGCTGTTTGATAACGACCGAGCGTTAAATGCAATTTCGGTAAGGGGCGAAATTTCGAATTTGACATATCATAGAACAGGACATTTGTACTTTACTTTGAAAGACGAAGATTCGCAAATTCGAGCAGTTATGTTCCGCTCGTCTGCTTCAAGCTTAAAATTTATGCCGGAAAACGGTATGAAAGTTATTGTCAGGGGAAGCGTTAACGTTTACAGTCAATCGGGTAATTATCAGATATACGTCACTTCAATACAGCCTGACGGCATAGGCGCACTTTATATGGCATATGAACAGCTTAAGCAGAATCTTGATGCGGAAGGGCTGTTTTCTGAGGAGTACAAAAAAGAAATACCTGCATATCCTAAAAAAATCGGTGTGATAACCTCGCCGACGGGTGCTGCTGTCCGAGATATTATTAACGTTACCGGCCGACGATTCCCGTTAGCAGAAATTTATATTTATCCTTCGCTTGTTCAGGGCGACGGTGCAGAAGATAATTTAATAGAAGCTATCGATTATTTTGAGGCGAGCCGTCTTGTTGACGTTATTATAATTGGTAGGGGCGGAGGCTCAATAGAAGATCTGTGGGCATTTAACGGTGAAAAGCTCGCGAGACGGATTTTCGATTCTGTGACACCGATTATTTCTGCGGTAGGTCATGAAACAGATTTTACAATATGCGATTTCGTTGCAGATTTAAGAGCGCCTACTCCTTCGGCAGCCGCAGAAATAGCTGTGCCGGATACAAGAGAATTATTGCTTAGACTATCCGGATTTTACGATAGATTTGAGTCCTGCCTTGTGAGACTGTGCGAGAGAAAAACAGAACGGCTTTATACGATAAAATCGAAACAAATTTTTACAAATGCAGATGAATTATTCAGACCCAAAGCAGACGATATAATTGACTTAGCAGAACGCATAAAATACCTCACGGAAAATCTCATAACAAAAAAGGCTTCGGATTTTGCCGTAGCTTGCGGTAAAATTAACGCATTGAGCCCGCTTGCAACCTTATCCAGAGGTTATTCCATAGCAACCGGAGCATCCGGTATAATAAAAAATACTTCCGATATAAATTCGGGTGATGAAATTTGCTTACGGGTTTCGGATGGAGAAATATTAGCAGAAGTGAAAAATGTAAAGGAAATTAAAAATGGCTAAATCAAATAATACGAATCTCAATTTTGAAGACGCGATGATTAAGCTTGAAGATATAGTTCTTAAGCTCGAAAGCGGTAATCTCCCGTTAGATGACTCTATAGAGAAATTTGAGCAAGCTGTAAAGCTAATCAGATTTTGTGAAGAAAAGCTTTCCACCGCAAAGCAGAAGGTTAAAATATTGACCGAAGGTTCCGACGGTTCTATTACAGACAAACCGTTTGTCGCAAACGAAGACTATGAGACTTGATATTTATTTGGTAGAAAACGGATACGTATCAAGTAGAACAGAAGCTAAGAAATTCATCACCGAAGGTTCTGTAAAAATAGACGGTAGGATAATCACAAAGCCTTCGCTTGATATAATCAATTCATTCAAGGTTGAGGTTGATAAAAGCTCTAAAAAATACGTAAGCCGCGGCGGTCTGAAGCTTGAAGCAGCATTAACTGAGTTCGGCGTTTCTCCTATGGAAAAAAAGGCACTTGATATCGGCGCATCGAGTGGCGGTTTTACAGATTGCCTTTTGAAATTCGGTGCAGCGCACGTTATTTCGATCGATTCCGGAACAGCTCAATTAGCACTCTCGTTACGCAATGATTCAAGAGTTACTTCCATTGAAAATTACAATGCGAGATATATGAATCCTGCCGATTTTGAATATTTTGCGGAAATTGCAGTAATGGACGTATCTTTTATATCGTCGACCTACATTATAAAGCCGCTTTATGACTGTCTTGTGCCCGGTGCGGATTTCATTTGCTTGATTAAGCCTCAGTTTGAGGTTGGCAAATCAAATATAGGCAAGGGAGGAATCGTTAAAGATGAAAAGGCGCGGCAAAGTGCTAAATCTTTAGTTATCAATTTTGCGACAAGTGTAGGATTCGAATGTATCGCTTCTATGGTTTCGCCTATTATTGGCGGAGATGGGAATATCGAATTTCTCGCTCATTTTAAAAAGGTTTAAACCGGGTGAATATAATGAAAAACATTTTTCTTGTTCCAAATCCAAAAAAAGATATTGATTATAAGGTGACCGGATGCGTTGCCGAAAAATTAAAATCTTTGGGATGCACATTATATATTTCCGATATATATAACGATTTTAAAAATGACAGTTGTGTAAACGTAAAAGATATTCCGGAAAATTCAGAGCTTATAATTGTAATCGGAGGGGACGGTTCTTTTATTGACGCAGCATCATTTGCTATCAGGCTTGATATTCCGATTTTAGGTATAAATCTCGGAAAGGTTGGGTATTTAAGCGAAATTGAGCCTGATGATTTATCTTTGCTTTCGGGGATAGCTACAGATGAGTATAAAATCAATAATAAGATGCTTCTTGAAGCATACGTAAGTAAAGATGGCGAGAGTAAACTAGACAGACTTGCCGTCAACGATATCGTCCTATCTCATCATCTTTATTTGGGAATAGCCGATTTCGTCCTTTTCAGCAAGGAAGGCGGTGTAAGATATAGAGCTGACGGTCTTGTTGTTTCAACGCCTGCAGGCTCTACCGCTTATTCGCTATCGGCAGGCGGACCTATCGTCTCTCACGATGCCGGTGCTGTTATAGTTACCCCGATAGCTTCTCATTCATTCTTTAACCGTTCAATAGTTTTTGGGGCAAATGAAGAAATCAGAATAAAAAATACTTCGTGTGAAGCACTTAATCTTTCGATTGACGGAAGATTTTATTATGAGCTCACCCCGGGCGAAAAGTGCTTGATAAAGCCCTCTGATAAAACTTTAAAGGTTCTCACGTTTAAAGACAATAATATGTTTTCAAACCTATTTAGCAAAATGAAAATTTTGGAGGACGTAATATGAAAAACGCAAGACAGCAAAAAATACTTGAAATTATCGAAAAGTATAATATAGATACCCAGGAAGCATTGATTTCTAAGCTTAAAGATGAGGGATATATTGTTACGCAAACTACAGTTTCCAGAGATATTAATCAGTTAAAACTCGTTAAGGCTGTGACGTCAAGCGGTTCTTACAAATATATAGTACCCGACGTTAAGCGTGAAAATAATAAAACTGTTATGAACTCAGCTTTAACGGAAGCTGTTGTAAAAATTCAGGCTGCCAAGAACATAGTTGTTGTCAAAACTTTATCAGGAATGGCAAATGCTATTGCTGTATGTGTTGATTCTATAAATCATGATGCTATTGTCGGTTGTGTTGCAGGAGATGATACTATAATCGTAGTAACTCCGGATGATGACATTGCCTGCTCAATGGAAGTCAGCTTGAAAATAGCTTTCAAGCTAAATTGATTATCGTCGGAGATTTTAAAATGTTAAATTCACTTCATATTGAAAATATCGCTGTCATAAAATCTGTTGACGTTGATTTTTTAAACGGATTTTCCGCTTTAACAGGTGAAACGGGTGCGGGAAAATCAATAATCATAGATAGCATAAATCTATTGCTCGGCAAGAAAGCTGAAAAAGAACTCATACGTAAGGGTGAATCCTGTGCTATGGTTAGCGGACTTTTTTCGGATCTTTCTGATACAGCTAAAAGTATTTTTTCTGATTCAGGAGTCAGCTTAGATGATGAAGGTAATATTCTGATTCAGAGAAGCATTTCGCAAGACGGAAGATCTCAGATAAAGATTAACGGAAGAACCGTAAGCCTTGCTGTTTTAAAATCCATCGCGCCCATGCTTGTAAATATTCACGGACAGAGTGATACGCACGCTCTTACGGATTCGGCAAACCACATCGTTATTCTCGATATGATATCAAAAAATACCGAGCTTCTCTCAGAATATAACAAGGTGTATTCTGAATATGAAGCTGCAAGGCGAGAGATTAAAAGCATTACAGAGCGTGAGCAAGAGATAGCCAGATATACAGAAATACTTGAATATCAGATAAGTGATATTGATTCTATGGAGCTCCACGCCGGAGAAGAAGAGGAGCTGGTAGATAAAAAGCTTAAGATAAAAAACAGCGAAAGAATCAGCAAGCAATCGGGATTTGTTTATAAGGCTTTGAAGGGAAGCGAGAAGGGGAGCGTTTCTTATCTTCTTGAGAGAAGCGCAACTGCTCTTACTTCCATTTCCGACGTTGTTCCGGAGTTTGCGGATTATGCAGAAAAACTGCGTGATTTTCGGTATCAGATTGATGATATCGCCGAAGAAGTATATGAAACTTTGGATGAAGATGATGAAGATCCGACGGAAAAGCTCAATAACATCGAGTCACGCCTGGATAAAATATCGAAGCTTAAGAGAAAATACGGACTTACCGTTTCGGATATACTTGCTTTCAGACAAAAGGCATTCACTGAGCTTGAAAAATTAAAAAATTCGGAGAGCATTATCAAAGAGCTGAAACTAAAAGAAAAAGAAGCATATAATTCAGCTTTAAAGATTGCAAGCGAAATTCACAACCGTAGAATAGACGGTGCAAAACTGCTCGAAAAATCAGTTTGTGAAACACTTGAGTTTTTAGATATGCCGAAAGTAGTTTTCATTGTATCGGTTAAAGAAAATTATAATGCTGGAGAAAAAGTACTTTACGCTACGGGCTATGATAACGTTGAATTTTTGATCAGCGCAAACAAAGGGCTTGAGCCTAAGCCGCTTGCAAAAATAGCCTCGGGAGGAGAGCTTGCGAGAATTATGCTTGCTCTTAAGAGTGTTATAGCAGATAAAGACGGTGTGATGACAATCGTTTTCGACGAGATTGATGCCGGCGTTTCCGGGAAAACAGCAAGGAAAATAGGCATTAAAATGATGTCTTTAGCTAAAACGACGCAAATATTCTGCGTTACACATAGCGCGCAGATTGCATCGCTTTCCGATAGCCATTATTTAATAAATAAAAGCGACGTTGAGGGTATCACTGAAACGTCAGTGAACTTACTTGACTACAACGGTAGAATCAAAGAGCTTTCAAGGATTCTTGGCGGAATTAACGTAACAGATGCTCAGCGCGAAGCTGCCATTGATATGCTAAAGGAAAAAGAAATTTATAAAAATACGTAACGAGGTTTTATAAATTTGACGTTTGCAGAGTATCTTTCGAAATGCGGTATAAAATACAAGGAAAGCGTAGATACGTCCAAAATCAGTTCAATCAGAGCGGGCGGTAAAGTTAAAATTGCAATTTATCCGTCTGATTTGAATGAGTTAATAGAGTCCATCGAAATATGCAAAGCTTTTTTGCAAAGATACAAAATCATCGGAGGATGTACGAACACGTTCTTTTCCGATATAGGCTATGATGGTGCGGTTGTTTTTACTACAGCATTGAATAAAACCACTATTAAAGATAGTATTATTACTGCAGAATGCGGAAGTTCATTATCCTCGATTTTAAGGCTTGCGGCCGCGGAAGAATATCAGATATCCGGTGAGCTTTTCGGTATTCCTGGAACTTTTGGCGGTGCGGTGAGAAACAATGCCGGTGCGTATGGCAAGGAACTTTCCGATTTTTTTATTGACGGATGTTTTTATGATCCGATAAATTCGGAAATTATTACACTCGACAGCAAAAGTTTATCTTTTGAATATAGGTATTCAAAATTGCAAAAAAACGGTATGGTTTTTCTTTCAGGAAGGCTGAAAGCATATCGTTCTAAAAGAGAAAAATGCTTTGATGAATTTAAAAAATATGCTCAAAAAAGAAGAACGGAACAACCGTTGCTGCCGAGCCTTGGAAGCTTTTTTAAAAGGACTAACAATGTAATTCCTGCAAAGCTGATAGATAATGCAGGTTTAAAAGGATATACGGTTGGCGGCGCTTCTGTGTCTCAGAAGCATTCGGGGTTTATAGTTAATTCGGCAAATGCAACGTCTGAAGACGTTAATACACTTGCTGAAAAAATAAGACAAACAGTAAAAGAAAAATACGGTGTAAATTTATTGCGAGAAGCCGAATTCGTTGAATAAATATTTAAAAAAAGGAGGGCGATGAGGTGTCAGTATCCTACGAGGTAAAAAAAACGATAATAGATAATCAATATAAAAATGCTTGCTGCAGACGCGCCCTTCTTAACGGAGTTTTGGCAGCTAAGGCGTACTTGGGTAAAGATAACAATATTTATGTAAGCCTTGATAAACAAGAACAGGTTTCTTTCGTTGCATCCTTAATAAAAGAATTCTACGGTAAAGAAATAACGGTAGCCGTAGCGCAAAAAGGTGGAAGAGGTAAAAAAATATTTTTTGATAGCAAATCGGCAAAAAAATATATTTTGTTATTAGATGCATCAAATACGCTTTTCTTAAATAAATGTCAAGCCTGCACATCATCGTTTTTACGAGGAGTATTTTTAGCTTGTGGAAGATTTTCTGATCCGGAAAAGCAGTTCTGCCTTGAATTTTCATTGGGAAACAGAGCTTCGCTTTTTTTAAACGCTTTTAAAGATTTAGGATTTGAAATGAAAAACGTGATGAGGCTTACAGAAAATATTTTATACACCAAAAACAGCATCGTCATAGAAGATTTTTTTGCGACGGCCGAACTGAATGAAACCGCTTATATGATTATGAATATTAAGATTCGTAACGAGTTTCTTAATGAGGCGAACAGAATCAGAAATTTTGATACGGTTAATATCTCAAAAACTGTCGATGCCGCTACTCCGCAGCTTGCGGTTATTGAAAAGCTTAATGAACATAAACTTCTTGAAATGTTGCCAGAAGAGCTTATCGGTACTGCAAAATTAAGACTCGCTTATCCGGATTTTTCGCTCAGCCAGTTGGCAAGACTATCAGTTCCGCCGATTACAAAATCCGGAATAACTCACAGAATGTCTAAAATTGTGAAGCTAGGTAAAGAAATTCTTGCTAAATATAATTTATATTTGTAATAAAAGAAAGGAGGTTACCGATGGGAAAATTCGTTCATTTGCATTTACACACCGAATATAGCTTACTTGATGGAGCGACCAGAATCAGTCAAATAGCAAAGAAAGCCAAAGATGATGGGCAAACTGCAGTAGCTATTACCGATCACGGTGCAATGTACGGTGTGGTAGAATTCTACGATGCAATGAAAGGTCAAGGAATAAAGCCCATAATAGGATGCGAGGTTTACGTTGCTCCCAGAAGCCGTCATCTTAAGGACGGAAAGGGCGATTCTTCGGGAAATCATTTGATTTTGCTTTGCAAAAATGAGATCGGTTATAAAAACCTCTGTTATATGGTTTCTGAAAGCTTTATCAATGGCTTTTATATGAAGCCTAGAATAGATATGGAGCTCATAAGGAGTCACCACGAGGGTTTAATTGCACTTTCGGCTTGCCTTGCGGGTAAAATACCTCAGCTTATTCTTGCCGGAAGTATGTCTGAAGCAGAGAAATATGCGCTTGAAATGAAAGATATTTTTGGTGACGATTTTTATCTTGAAGTGCAAAATCACGGAATTGAAGACGAACTGAAGGTTGCTTTTGGAATAAAGCTTATAAGCGAAAAATGCGATATTCCTATGGTTGCGACCAACGACGTACATTATCTTGAACGAAACGATGCTGATACTCAGGCAACGCTACTTTGTATTCAAACAAATAACATTATAACGGACGGCAGACCGTTTGGATTTGAGGAAAACGAATATTACTTTAAAACAGAAAAAGAGATGACCGAGTTGTTCAAAAATTACAACGGAGCAATCGAGAACACGGCGGTTATTGCGGATAAATGTAACTTTGATTTTGAATTTGACAAGCTTCATTTACCTGATTTTAAATCGGAAAACGATAAATCTCATAAAGATACCTTACGTGCACTTGCTTTCGCAGGTTTTGAAAAGCACGAAAAGAACGGTAGATTTGATTACCAGAAGCATCAAAAAGAAGAATATATTGCCAGAATGGAATATGAGCTTTCCGTGATTGATAATATGGGATTTAATGCGTATTATCTCATCGTAAGCGATTTTGTGCGTTATGCTAAGCAAAACGATATTCCTGTCGGGCCGGGCAGAGGCTCCGGCGCCGGAAGCCTTGTAGCATTCTGCGTCGGCATAACAGACGTGGACCCTATTTCATTCGATTTGCTCTTTGAAAGATTTTTAAATCCCGAAAGAGTTTCTATGCCTGATTTTGACATTGATTTTTGCTATAACAGACGCGAAGAAGTTATAGATTACGTCAAAAGGAAATACGGTGACGACAAAGTAGCGCAGATAACAACTTTCGGTACGTTGGCTGCAAGAGCTGCCGTGAGAGACGTTGGACGGGCTCTCGGGATGCCTTATTCCAGAGTTGATACCGTAGCGAAACTAATTCCAAGAGAATTAAATATCACTATTGAAAAAGCGTTAACCTCAAAGGAGCTTAAAGACTTATACGACAACGATCCCGATATTCGCAGACTTATTAATATAAGCAAGAGCCTCGAGGGAATGCCGAGACACGCATCAACCCACGCAGCAGGAGTAGTTATTACAGAAAAGCCCACGTACAATTACGTTCCTCTGTCTTATAGTGGAACCGGAATAGTTACGCAGTTTGATATGAACACCGATGCAAGACTAGGACTTGTTAAATTTGATTTTTTGGGACTTAGATATATAACGGTTATTCACGATGCAGAAATTGCAATAAGGAAATTCAATCCGGATTTTAACATTTCGAAAATACCGCTTGATGATAAAAAAACGTATGATCTGCTTTGCAGTGCAAAAACAGACGGTATATTTCAGTTAGAATCGGGCGGAATGAAGCAGGTGCTTTCTAAGCTTATGCCCTCAACGCTTGAAGACGTTATAGCCGTTATTGCTCTTTACCGTCCCGGTCCTATGGAATCCATAGACTCATTTATTGCAAGAAAGCACGGAAAGCAGGAGATAAGTTACCGAACTCCAGCGCTTGAAAATATACTTGACGTTACTTATGGATGCATAGTATATCAGGAGCAAGTAATGCAGATATGCAGAGTTCTTGCCGGATATTCTTACGCACATGCAGACCTTGTACGTCGTGCGATGTCAAAGAAAAAAACGGAAGCTATGACAAGAGAGCGTACAAGCTTTGTTGAGGGCTGCAAAAATAACGGTATAAGCGAAAAATGTGCCAACGAGCTGTTTGATGATATGGTAAGCTTCGCGAAATATGCGTTTAACAAAAGCCATGCGACCGCTTACGGAATTGTCTCTTACAGAACGGCATATTTAAAAGCTCATTATCCGGCGGAGTATTTCGCGGCACTTTTGACGAGTGTGCTTGATAGCTCAACAAAGCTTAAAGAATATATAGCAGATGCCGGCAAGCTTGGTGTTAAGGTTATGCCACCGGATATAAATCTAAGTCTATCAGACTTCACAGTGGCGGACGGTGCTATACGTTTTGGATTGTTAGCAATAAAAAACGTAGGAAGAAACTTTACCGAGGCAGTCGTTAAAGAACGTAAAAAAGGTAAATTTAAAAGCTTTGATGAATTTGTTTCACGTCTCAGTGAAAGCGATATAAACAAGCGTACGTTGGAGGCATTTATTAAATGCGGAGTATTTGATTCGCTGGGAATTCCGAGGAGTGCGCTTCTTGCCTCTTACGAGCATATTCTTGAATCAGAGCAGGAAAGAAAGCGCAACAATATTTCGGGGCAAATGGATATGTTTTCTATGGTGCTTACGAGCGACACGAAAAATGAGTCAAGCTACTCTTATCCGGATTTAGATGAATATTCTATGAAAGAGCTACTTATTCTTGAAAAAGAAAGCTCAGGTATGTATTTTTCCGGACATATGATTGATGATTATAGCTCTCATATTGAAAAATTAAATCCGGACAGGCTTTCCGAGATTATTGAGGATGCCGCGTCGGAAGATAATGACGCAACTAAAAAATACATTGATAATGCTCAAGTTATAATTGCCGGTATAATTACCTCAAAAAAGACAAAAACTCTCAAAAATGGCGATTTAATGGCATTTATAAACGTAGAGGACAGACTTGCCGAAATAGAAGTCATTGTATTTTCAAATCAATATTCCAGATTTGCAGATGAAATCTCAGAAGAAAATGCAGTCATAATAGAAGGCAGAATAAGCGAAGATGATGGTGAAAATCCTAAAATTATTGCTTCAAAAATTTCTCCGTTGCTTTCAAACTCTTCATTTAACGGTAAAAATGCTACCGAGAAAATATCTTCCGAAGAAGTCATTATTAAAAAGCAAGAGAGAATTTACGTAAAACTGAAACGCTTCGAGGAGAGTATTATTACTCCGATTTACAGAATTGCAAATTTAAATCCGGGAACTGTTCCGATAGCGATTTACGATGATTCTTCAAAAAAATACATCGCAATTAAGAATATAACTCTTGCTGCGGATGAAAAGGTAATTTCACGGCTCAAATCAATTTACGGAGAGTCGAACGTAGTCGTAAAATAACTTTTAATAAAGCTTTAATATTTAGTTGTCAGTATTGACAGTCTTTAAAATAAGATGTATAATATTAAAACGACTTAAAATAAACGAAAGGATATAGATATGACAGTATTAGATATTGTATTGCTTGCTATACTGGTAATCGGATTTCTTCTTGGTTATAAAAGAGGATTTTTCGGAAGTATAACAAAACCGCTGAAAATAGTTGCATCGATATGCTTGACTATTGTTATTTCATCACCTATAATCAATGCTTGGACGAGGCCCTTGTTTACTTCTAAAATTGAAGCGTGGATATATAAATCATTGTTGGAAGCTTATCCTAACGTAACAGGTGTAGCTGCTGCTGAATCCGTTCCTACGTTATTAAGACTTGTTGCCGAGCTTTTAAAGGTGGATATAAGTACGCTCGGAAGCGATGCGACAACAGAAGAAGTTTTATCCTTAATGGCATCAGAAATGGCAATTCCGATAGGAAATCTTGTCGCCGTTGCTGTGACGTATTTGGCATTGTTTATAGTATTTATGTTATTGCTAACACTTCTTATATCTTTGCTGGACGTCGTATTTACAAGGGGCATACTCGGAAAGATCAATAAATTCTTAGGATTGCTTCTTGGCGGCGTTATAGCGATGGTTGCGGCTTGTGTTGTAGCTAACGTTGTGGGTGCAATATCTGCAGATGCTGCCAGCGGTGCAATTACCCAGTTCTTCAAAAATATAAACCCCTTTGCAATCGTTATGAAATTCTGATTCTTTTATTAAAAAATTCCAGGTGTATTAAAATATGAATTTACCAATATGCGTAAAATGTAAGTCCCGTCCTGCTACTGTTTTTATAACCCGAAACGAGAACGGAAAAACTATTAATGAGGGACTTTGCATTATATGTGCTCAGCAGATGGGCATAAAACCGTTTGATCATATGCTCAAAAATATGGGCTTGAACGACGAGGCAATAGAATCTATGTCGGGTGAAATCGAAAATGCTATTGCCGAGGCGACAGAGTCACTTCCTATAGCAGAAGAATGCGACGACGGAGGTTCTCCCGCGATTGATTTTCAAAAGTTCTTTTCCGGTCTTGGCTTTGGTCAGCCTTCTAAGCCTAATCAGGATAATACAAAGGGACACGGAAAATCAAAAAAAGCAAATTCCGCAAATGACGAAACCAGAAAATTTCTGAATATGTATTGTACGGATCTTACTTTAAAAGCTAAAGATGGTAAGGTCGACAGAATTATAGGCAGAGATCGAGAGCTTAACAGAGTTGTTCAGATACTCTGCAGACGCCAGAAAAACAATCCCTGCCTGATAGGCGAGCCCGGAGTTGGTAAAACCGCCATCGCAGAGGCACTAGCGCAGAGAATAGTTGATAAAGCTGTTCCGGAGCGTTTGATCGACTCTGAAGTTTGGCTCCTCGATCTCACTGCGCTCGTTGCAGGTACTCAGTTCAGAGGTCAGTTCGAATCCAGAATTTTAGGACTTATCAAAGAAATAAAATCTGCGGGTAATATTATACTTGTTATCGACGAGGTTCATAACATTGTCGGCGCGGGCGACTCTGAGGGAAGTATGAGCGCAGCTAATATGCTTAAGCCTGCACTTTCAAGAGGAGAAATTCAGGTTATAGGTGCGACAACTTTAAAAGAGTACAGAAAGCATATAGAAAAGGACAGTGCTCTCGAGAGAAGATTCCAGCCCGTTATGGTGAATGAGCCTTCCATTGATGAAACCGTCGACGTTATTTCAGGTATAAAAAAGTATTATGAAGACTTCCATTCAGTAAAGATAACCGATGAAATCGCAAGATCGGCAGTAATGCTCTCCGAAAGATATATCACGGATAGATTTTTACCGGATAAAGCGATAGATCTTATAGACGAAGCGGCATCGAGGGCTGCACTAGCCTCTCCCGAACTAAACGAGAAAAAGAAAAATTCGAAGCTTCTCGTTTCCCTCAATGCAAAAAGAGCTGCCCTTGAAACTGAAATTGAGAAACCCGAAGGACAGACAGAGTCTAACTACAAAGAGCTCGCAGACGTAAAAGTGCATTTGCTTAGAATAGAAGAACGTAACAAGCAACTTGACGATATAATTTCTACGCTTTCACTCAGCGTAAACGATCTCGCAAACGTTGTTGAAATATGGACGGGAATTCCCGCTTCCGATATAAAGGAAGGGGAAATAAGCGAACTTGTCGGACTGAAAGAAAAAATTTCAAAGAAAATTATAGGTCAAGATGAGGCTGTTAATGCTGTAGTTCGTGCGGTAAAGAGAAAAAGAGCAGGTGTTTCCTACAGAAGAAATCCCGTCTCAATGATTTTTGCCGGCCCTACAGGCGTAGGAAAAACAGAGTTAGTAAAAGTTTTAGCAAACGAATTATTTAAGCAACCCGAGTCCTTAATTCGTCTTGATATGTCCGAGTTTATGGAAAAGCACTCGGTATCAAGAATCATAGGAGCTCCTCCCGGATACGTAGGTTACGATGAGGCGGGGCAGCTTACGGAAAAGATAAGACGCCGTCCTTATTCGGTTGTACTTTTTGATGAGATAGAAAAAGCGCATCCGGACGTTCTAAATATTCTTCTTCAAATACTCGACGACGGTAAAATTACGGACGCACAAGGCAGGGTAGTTAATTTTGAAAACACTATAATTATAATGACCACCAATGCCGGCAGCGATAACTCATCATCGATACCGGGATTCGCTGAGAATAAAGAAAGCAGAATTTCGGAGAAAACAGAAAAAGCACTCTCAGTATTTCTTCGTCCCGAGTTTATAAATAGAATTGACGAGATTATTACTTTCAATCACCTTTCTTCGAAAGACTTTATAGGAATAGCAGATATTATGCTCGAAAAGCTTGCAGACGGTATGCAGGAAAAAGGAGTTAAAATATCTTATTCTCGCGAGCTGGTCGAATTTATCGCGAGAGAATCTTTCTCAGATAAATACGGTGCAAGAAATATGAGAAGATATATCGAAAGAAACGTTGAGGATTTAATAGCAAACACTATTATTGAGTCGTATCCGAATAAAATAATCGGTGCTCACTTGTATATAGAAAACGAAGAAATAAAGATTAAGTCTATTTGATTAAATCAAAAACAGGAGAAAAATAATGGCAGAATGTAATCACAACTGTTCTGAGTGCTCAAGTAAGTGTTCAAAAGAATCACTCCTTGCACCACAGAACAAAGCAAGCAATATAAAGCGCGTCATAGGTGTTGTAAGTGGAAAGGGCGGCGTTGGTAAATCTCTCGTCACGTCTCTTATGGCAGTTACAATGCGTCGCAGAGGATATAAGACCGCTATCCTTGATGCAGATATTACAGGACCTTCAATTCCAAAAGCTTTCGGGCTTAGGGGCGGTGAAGTGCAAGGTTCGGAACTCGGAATGTTTCCGGCTATTACAAAAACGGGAATAGAAGTAATGAGTTTGAATTTGCTCGTCGATGAGGAAACAAAACCTGTTGTTTGGAGAGGTCCTGTTATAGCGGGAACTGTAAAACAGTTTTGGACCGACGTTGTCTGGAATGAGGTTGACTATATGTTTGTGGATATGCCCCCAGGAACAGGTGACGTACCTCTTACTGTTTTCCAGAGTCTTCCTCTTGACGGTATCATCATAGTTACAAGTCCGCAAGAGTTGGTTTCTATGATAGTTGAAAAGGCGGTTAATATGGCATCTCTTATGGACATATCCGTAATAGGTCTTGTTGAAAATTACAGTTATATCGTATGTCCCGACTGCGGGAAGGTAATACGACCCTACGGAGAGAGTAAAATAGAAGAGCTTGCTAATAATTACGGTACTGCAGTTCTTGCAAAGCTACCGATTGATAGCGATCTTGCAAAACAATGCGACCTAGGTGTAATTGAGCTTTTCGAAGGCGAATATATGGAGAAATGCGCAGACATTCTCGAAAATAAGTTTAATAAATAAAAAAATCCTTACTTTGCAAACGATAGGCAGAGTAAGGATTTTTCTTTTATTTTTGTTTTTCCTTAATGTGACAAAAAAATCATTTCAACGATGATAAAATAATTATATAAAAAGAGGAGGAAAAATGCAAACATTTTATGTAGATATATATTTTCTTATCAACTTTACTGTAAATATCCTGGCTTTGTACTTTGCGGCTTTATTTACAAGAATTACAAGCACAACGGCAAGGTTGATACTTTCCGGCGCTTTTAGTGCATTTATGGCCTGCGTGGTTGCAATATTCGTACCAAAGGGTATTTTTTTCTTTTTCATTTTCGTTTTCGGCACATGGCTTACTGTTGAAATTTTCGCTGTTAAAACAGGTATTAAGAGAAAATTAAAGTTATATTTCGGTTTTATAATATTTGAAACTTTTTTAGGTGGTTTTGTTAATCTGATTTATAACTTACTAGATACATATGTATATCCTTTGATTGCAAATGAGACTTTTGGTGCTGAAAACCGTAATTTATTGCTTCTATCATTGATTGTTTTTTTAGCATACGCCTTGTTAAAACTTCTATTTACCGCGTTTTACACGTCGAAATGCGAAAAAAATATAGAAATAACAGTATCTATAAATAATATTGAGGAAAAAATTACCGGACTTGTTGACAGTGGGTTGATGGCTTGTGACCCACTTGATTCAAAACCGGTAATAATCGTAAAGAAGAACTCGTTGGCATCAACGAGAAATTTAGGCAATATTTCAAATTGCAGCAATATTGAAATTAAAAAAAGAATACGCGTAATACCAATAAAAACGTTAAATGAGGAAAAGATACTTTTTGGCATAAGAAGTGATTACGTAAAAATAAAAGGCAATTCAGAAAAATACGAAAATATTGTTATTGCACTAGATGAAGAAGGAGGTAGCTTCGGCGGTTATACGGCACTTGTACCGCTGTCGCTTCTAGAATAGTTAAATGAAATTAATTGTTTACCAAATTAAGAAATTTATACTCAAACTTTTTGGAAAGCAAGACGTTTATTACATAAACGGTAGTGAGACTTTGCCGCCTCCGCTCGACGTAGAGATAGAAGAAAAGCTTATTACTGATATTGACAAGGATTATGCTAAACAGGCTCTGATAGAGCACAATTTGAGATTGGTTGTATATATTGCCAAGAGATTTGAAAACACCGGAGTTGGACTCGAGGAGCTTATATCAATAGGTACTGTGGGTTTAATGAAAGCCGTTTCTACTTATAACGCTGATAAGAATATTAAAATAGCAACTTATGCTTCCAGATGTATCGAAAACGAAATACTGATGTTTATAAGAAAAACGTCCGGTAGAAAAAAAGAAATATCAATAGATGAACCCTTAAGTGTAGATTATGACGGAAATGAGCTTTTATTGTCAGATATTTTAGGCAGCGATGCTGAGAGCGTGTTTAAAGAAATGGAGGAAGATGAAGAACGCCGTATTGTAAGAAAGGCAGTAATGGATTTGTCAGAAAGAGAGAGAATAATAGTCGAAATGCGCTTCGGACTTTCGGGAAGAGAAGAATTGACACAAAAAGAGGTAGCAGACGCCCTTGGAATTTCTCAAAGTTATATTTCCAGGCTAGAAAAGAAAATAATGCATAGATTACGTAAAAAAATCGAAGAAAAAATATGATTTTAAATCTTTTTTTACACCATTACTAATAATTCAGGATTTTTTTGAAAAAAGTATTGCAAAATTAAAAAATATGTGATATAATGAATAGCAATTAAAATGAATAATTATGTAAAGAGGTGTTAAAATGAAGGCAGGAATACATCCCGAATGCAAAGAAGCTACCATTAGATGTGCTTGTGGAGAAACTGTTAAGACTCACTCTGTAAAGGGCGATCTTAACGTAGAAATTTGCTCCAAGTGCCATCCTTTCTATACAGGTAAGCAGAAATTTGTAGATGCAGGTGGACGCGTTGATAAGTTCAAGAAGCGTCTTGCAATGACCAAGTAATTATTTATTGGTTATCATTGCCTATCAAAGAGCGTTGGATATACTTAGGGGTATCCACGCTCTTTTATTTTAACGCAGGAGGTTATTATATGGAAGAAAATTCTATAAAAAAAGCCGTTTTGGTTGCGGTAGCTAAATCTACCTCGGAACTTAAAGAATGTGAGCGAAGTTTAGATGAGCTTGAACGTCTGCTTAAAACTGCGGGCGGAGAATCTTACGCAAGGGTTATACAAGTAAAACCTACGTTTGATCCGAGAACCGTTATAGGAAGCGGAAAAGTTCTTGAAATAAAAGATATCTGCGAAGCAAATGATATTGAGCTTGTCGTTTTTGATTTTGAACTTTCTCCTATGCAAATTAGAAATCTTGAAGATGATATCGGCAACGTTGACGTTATAGATAGAAGTATGCTTATTCTTGATATATTTGCGCTCCACGCTATTACGGGTGAAGGCAAGCTTCAAGTAGAACTTGCACAGCTTAAATACACTGCGCCGAGACTAATTGGAAAAGGTGCAAAACTTTCACGTCAAGGTGGAGGAATCGGAACACGAGGCCCCGGCGAAACCCAGCTTGAGAGTGACAGACGTCATCTTCATTCGAAAATATCGGCACTTGAGGCAAAGTTAAAGCTTCTTGAACACAACAGGAGTGTAATGAGAGCGCAAAGAGACAGAAGCGGTCTTCCCAAAATTGCCGTAGTCGGTTATACCAATGCTGGAAAATCAACGCTTCTAAATTTGTTAACAGGTTCAGATGTATTAACGGAAGATAAATTGTTTGCAACGCTTGATCCTACAACAAGAAAATTGCAGCTTCCGTGCGGGGAAACGGTTTTATTAACCGATACAGTAGGCTTTATAAGAAAACTTCCTCATCATCTTGTTGAAGCATTTAAATCTACGCTCGATGAAGTTACGTATGCCGACGCACTTCTAATTGTTTCAGATATAACCGATCCTGAAGTCGGTGAGCATTTGGAAGTAACTGAAGGGATTATTGAAGATCTACATGCAAGTGATAAGCCAAGAATATACGTATATAATAAATCTGATAAAATAGACGGAGCATCGTATGCTGTTCCTCGTGAAAAAACGGTTATTGTATCAGCAAAGGAAAACAAGGGAATAGATAAGCTCTTATCAATAATAGAAGACGTCATTCACGAAGGAAAGCGCGAATGTTCCATTTTGCTTCCTTACTCGGAGCAAGCAGTTTTAAGTAATCTTTATAACGTTTCTACAGTTCTTGAGGTTGATTATCGTCAAGAGGGTGTTTTTATAAGAGCTATTTTAGGTGCAGCCGAGCGCGGAATGTTGAAAAAATATATTTGCGAGGATTAAGATTGATATATGGATTCTTATATTACAGTCAAAGAGCTTGCGGAATATTATTTTGAAGATAGAAAATCGCAATTCATAGGATTTGCGAAGCCTGTAAGCACTGAGGAAGATGCAATTCAATTTGTTCAAGCAATAAAAAAGAGATATCCAGACGCAAGACATTGGGTTTATGCGTACGTTTTACGAGAAAACTCTACTATGCGTTTCACAGATGACAGAGAGCCTCAGGGCACTGCCGGAATGCCGGTTCTGGATGTTATCAGAAAAAACGGTGTAACCGATGTTATAATAATTGTCGTACGCTATTTTGGCGGCATATTACTTGGAACCGGCGGTCTTGTTCACGCATATACCGAAGCCGCATCGGGAGCTTTAAAAAAAGCTAAAATTATAAAGTACGATACATACACTGTTTTTAAAATATCCGCAAGTTATTCGGATTATCAAAAAATCGGAACTACTCTATCAGAATTTGATTTTGTATGTGAGTCCACCGAATATTCCGATAGCGTATTTATAATCGGCTCGGTTATTTCAAACGTTTTTGAAAAATTGTGCGAAAAACTTGCCGAAGCAACTTCAGGACGATGCAAAACCGAGTTTTTAGATAAAAAATACGATTTCAGAGAATAATTTCAAATATTAAAAGTGTTTTTTGCCTTTGGTGTCGTATATTGCAGTGTAGAAAATTAAAGGAGGGAGGAAAAGCTTTGATAAGCAAGGAGACCATTGAAGAAATTCTTGCCAGAACAGATATTGAATCGCTTATATCAAGCTACGTGAACTTAAAGCGTGCAGGCGATACATATAAAGGACTCTGTCCGTTTCACAGCGAGAAAAGCCCTTCCTTTACAGTTTATCCCAGAACGTCAAGCTTCTATTGTTTTGGCTGCGGAATAGGCGGAGATGCTGTCACGTTTATAAAACAAATAGAGCATCTCGATTATCCGGACGCATTAGAGTTTTTAGCGAAAAGGGCAGGGATAACGATAGTAGATAATGACAAACCCATTCGTGAAGAAAAGAAATTCAACAGAGACAGAATCTTCAAGATGAACGTTGATGCCGCTAATTTCTTCCACAAAGCTCTTTTTTCAGGAACTGAAGATGCAAAGCTTGCTCTTTCGTACTTTACGGAAAAAAGAGGACTTTCTATTTCAACTATAAGGCATTTTGGACTTGGATATGCTCCGGATAGTTTTGACGCTCTTTTAAATTATATGAAGTCTAAAGGTTATACTTATGAAGAACTCGTAGCAGGATACTTGTGCGGAAAGAGTGAAAAAGGTAAGTATTACGATGCTTTTCGAAAAAGAGTAATGTTCCCGATTATAGATGTTTCGGGAAACGTTATCGCTTTTGGCGGACGAGCATTAGATAACGAAACCAAACCGAAATATAAGAACTCATCGGATACACCGGTTTATAAAAAAACTCGACACGTATATGCTCTGAATTTTGCAAGGCACACGTGCTCCGAAAAAATGATTCTTTGCGAAGGATATATGGATGTTATAGCTTTACACGCCGCAGGATTTACTAATGCTGTCGCAACGCTTGGTACCGCGATAACTTCTGATCAGGCGCGATTGATGAGCAGATATACAAAGAAAGTAGTTATTTGTTACGACTCTGACGAACCGGGTCAAAAGGCTGCTGATAAAGCACTTCGTGTAATAGGAGATACTGGACTTGACGTTGGCGTAGTAGTTGTGCCGGGCTCAAAAGACCCCGATGAATATATAAAAACATTTGGCAAAGAAAAATTTGCCGACATTCTTAACGATGTTAAAGTAAGATTTGAATATCTTATGGATAACATACTTTCTAAGTATGATATAAATCTTCCTCAGGATAGAGTAAAAGTTATTGCGTTGCTTGAAAATGAAATATCCAATGTTTATTCCGAGGCAGAAAGAGACGTTTACATACAGTTGGTTTCAAAGAAACTAGGGGTTGAGCCAAAAAGCATCAAGGCAGACGTTGCTAGAATAATTCAAAAAAACGTGCGGGCTTTCAAACAAAACGAAGGGCTCAAAGCACGTCAGACCGCTACGGGATATGCGGATAAAGTTAATACCGATTTCGCAAAAGCACCGGCAGTTGCACGGCACGAAGAAACCGTAATAGGTTTGCTACTGCTTTTTGCTGAGCATAGAAAATCTGTTTTTGAAAAAGATATACTTACGGAAGAAAATTTCTTCACGGATTTCAATAAACGTGTCTTCATTTACATAAGAGATGCTTATTTGAACGGAGATGCATTCCCAAATATTAATGAAATTTTTACTCCCGATGAAGTTGGAAGGATTACCAAAATTAAGAACGAAAGAATGAAGCTCGCAAATAACGGCGACGAAGTTCTTTCAGAAAGTATAAATGCACTTAAAAGTTCTATAAAGAAAAAATCTGCCGAAAATGCTACGACTCCTGATGAGCTTGCTGAACTGATTAAGAAACTCAGAAGCGAGAGCAGCAACTAAGCAATTCTTTAAAGGAACGAGAAAGGATATTAAAATGAGTAGAGAAAAAATTGACGTTAACGATTACATTGATTCAAAAAACTCAAGTGGCATAGTTGAATCAGGTATTATGAAGGCTCTTGAGGATATCGATTTTGATATAACTCAGGTTGACATTGATTCGGCAAATCCCGAAGATATAGAGAACGACAATTTTAAAGAAATTGAACGCGACGTTAAAAATTACGAAACCGGCGAAAAAATGGAAAAGCTTCTTTCGCAAGAGGGGCTTGCAATCGATGACCCGGTTCGTATGTATTTAAAGGACATAGGTAAAATTCCGCTTCTTACGCCCGAACGCGAGGCATATCTAGCCGAAAGAATTTCTCTCGGCGACAAAGCGGCGAAGGACGAGCTTACAGAAGCGAATCTCCGCCTAGTTGTTAATATCGCCAAGCGTCACGTTGGTAAAGGTATGTACTTCCTTGATCTCATTCAGGAGGGAAATCTCGGTCTTATGAAAGCCGTAGAAAAATTCGATTACAGCAAAGGATTTAAATTCTCAACTTACGCTACGTGGTGGATTCGTCAGGCAATAACCAGAGCTATTGCAGACCAGGCAAGAACTATTCGTATACCTGTTCATATGGTAGAAACCATTCACAAGGTATCAAGAACATCACGACAGCTTCTTCAGGACCTCGGAAGAGAACCCACAACGGATGAAATAGCCGAAAAGCTTGATATGACTCCGGATAAGGTTAGAGAAATAATGAAAATCGCTCAGGATCCCGTTTCGCTGGAAACTCCCATAGGCGAGGAAGAGGATAGCCATCTTGGTGATTTTGTAGAGGATAGCGACTCTCCGGCCCCTTCAGACAGCGCTTCTTACGCTTTGCTTCGCGAGCAGCTTTGCAACGTACTCCGAACCCTTACCCCAAGAGAAGAGCAGGTTATAAAGCTTCGTTTTGGTCTAGAGGACGGTCGTCCCAGAACTCTTGAAGAAGTAGGACGTCAATTCCAAATAACAAGAGAAAGAATTCGTCAGATAGAAGCTAAGGCTTTGCGTAAGCTCAGACATCCTTCAAGATCAAAGACACTTAAAGATTATTTAGCAAACTGATTTTAGGTCGAAATAGACAAAAAAACATAACGTTAATTGTCTACTTTGCTTTTTAAAGTTCATTTTACAATTTTACATTTTATTTTGCTTGACTTTTAATTCTTTTTGTTGTAAAATATATTGGTAAAAAACTGTTACCTTGGAGGTTATTTACATAATGAAGAAAATTCTTAGCGCAATTTTATGTCTTGTGCTTGCAACGTTTATGCTTGTTAGCTGCGGTGAGGATATAATAGGTGAGTATCTTGAACAGTACGAAAAGCCTGAAGTTAAAGAGAAGCTTACCTACAATCTGTATATCATTTGTGAAGATGGAACTTCACTTAACGCAATAAAAAACGTTCAGCGCAGAATTGCCGACTATACCGGCAGCTCTGATATGCAGACCACTTTAAATGTTAAGTATTTTACAGAATCGGAATATGAATCGGTTATACTGAATGAAAAATTGGATGGTACTGACGAGCAGGCGGATATTATACTTATAAATTCCGCAGGATTAATGGATAAATTAATTGAAGCTGATCGCCTCGCAGACATTACACAATACATTAACGGTAATTATGAATATGCTAAGCTTAACGCTCAGATCGCTAACTCACTGATGCAGGGATCTTTGATTGAAAAGCTTGACGAGACCGGTAATGTCGTACTTAAGAATTACTGTGTTCCCAATAACTATGTTGTCGGTTCATACAAATATCTTACCATCGATGCTCAGATCGCAGCTTTACATAAGTTCAGCGAGCTTGATCTTCAGCAAAAAGCACCCGGATCTTTTGGAACTGAATATATTTGGGTACTCTTTAACCAGTTGCTTAATCTTAATCTTGAGCTTGATGATAACGATCAAAAGTATATTTGGGTATATGAGAATTCCGCAATAAGTAATCCTGAGCTTCTTGAATCTGATTTTGATTGCCTAAATGTAACGGCTCCCGAAAAAGAAGGCGATGAATATACCTATCTCTTCTTCTGCGAGGAAGCGGCTGAGAAATATAGTACCAAAAATATTACCGTAACTTCCAAAGGCATTACCACCATTACAGAAGCAAGAAAGAAATATTTATATAACGATGATTCTAAGAAAAATCTTCCTGAAAGCAGATTTAATGAAATTTTTAAAGAAGTAAAATCATCGGTTGCTTACAGCAGCGAAGAGCTTGAATTGATCGCTAACGAAAAGGAGTACTATTTCAATCAAATCGAGCGTGAGGATAACCTTTATGACTACGTTATGATTGATATGGATAAAGCTGAGGCTGTTGGATTGGATAACAATCGTTACTTCGCTAATTGCGGTCGCCCGGAAGAAAATAATGTTATTTCTCTTTGGGAAAGTATTAAAGCAAGAGGCGGCAATCCAGCAGAATACATCAAGGTTCAGACAGGAAATATTCAGAACAAAAATGCCTATGAGTCAAACGGACTTATATGCAACATTTCAGAGCTTCCTTCCGCTTCTCGTGAAGATGTATTTGCCGGTGCATTCGCAATCAACGCTAAGGTTGCTGACGTTGAAAGAGCAATGGAAGTTATTTATGCAATAAACAACGATAAAACTTTGCATAACTATCTTCAGTATGGAATTTCGGATACCAATTATACCTTCAAAGACGATTTGAGAGATAGCGGTATTATTATTCGCTTAGACGATGATTCCAGCAAATACTATATGAATCCTCGTTACACAGGCAATAGGTTTGGGCTCCTTTACTGCGAAGATCTAGATTGGATGGAAGAAGACGTTATTCCTGGAAAATCACAGAACGATGTCTCTGTTTTCAAGCCCTGATTAACCCGTAATATTTTTTAACATTGTTTGCAGAGTGGCTTTACGGCTTCCTTTCTGCATTTGAAAAAATGAATTTTCACGCCGTATATCACTACGGCGTGATTTATTATTGATATGAAGATTATAGATTTCCATACACATATTTTACCTAAAGCAGATCACGGCTCAGATTCGATAGAAACGTCTCTTTCACAAATCGAATTGTCAAAGAGTGCAAGTGTCGATATAATCGTTGCAACACCGCACTTCTATCCTCATAAGCATAATCTTAATAAATTTCTTGTGAGAAGAAACGAAGCGTATTCGTCACTTATAGAGCATACTAATGCAAAGATAATTTGCGGAGCAGAAATTTTACTGTGCGATAAGCTGGAGCATCTTGAAAACTTAGACTCTCTTTGTATTCAAGGTACAAAAACTTTGCTTATAGAACTCCCTTTTTCAACTTTTAGAGATTCATACAAAGCTTCTATTGAATCGCTTATAGATTTGGGTTACAACGTAGTTCTTGCGCATGCAGACAGATATCCTAAAGAGATTATAAATTGCCTTCTTGAAATCGGTGCAGTAATTCAGCTTAATGTTTCGTCAATATCTCAGTTTTTTGTAAAGAAGCACATAAGAGCTTGGATCAATTTGGGATTTGTTGTGGCTCTTGGTAGCGATATTCATATGACAAGCGAGCGTTTCTACAAAAAATTTAACAGAGCAAGAAGAAAGCTTAAAGATAAATTCAACGTTATAATGCAGGAAACTGCGAAATATATTTTTGTAATTGAATAAAAAACGAGATAGAATTGCACTATAAATTTGCAATATCTATCTCGTTTTTGATTCTTTATGCCTAAGTGCACTATTATTTAAAATCGAATTTTATGATTTTACGACGAAATGGCTGCCGTGCTTTGCGTGTTCTTCAGGATATAACATTCGCACAGACGCTTTCAAGTATGTTAAAGCGTGAAATACGTTATAAAAGTCTGCGTTTAAGTATAAATCCCCTCGTTTTACAGATACTAACATCACACCCTAAAATTTAAGGAGTTATATATATAAATGAAAGCCACAGGAATTGTAAGACGAATTGACGACCTCGGTCGTGTAGTTATACCAAAAGAAATAAGGCGCACTATGCGTATACGTGAGGGCGACCCGCTGGAAATTTTCACCGACCGTGAGGGAGAAGTAATTTTTAAGAAATATTCCCCAATCGGAGAATTACAAAATTTTGCAAGTGAATATGCAGACACACTTCAAAAAACATCGGGAATGCCAATATTTGTTTGCGATAGAGATGCAATTATAGCTGTTTCAGGTGCATCTAAAAGAGAATATCTAGATAAAAAGATATCTTATGAGCTTGAAGAAATAATGGAAAACAGAGTTCTTTATCAATATACTCAACAGTCAGAACAAAAGTTTGTTTCCGATTTTGGAAAAGAGCATTATATAAGTACAGGTATGCCTATAATTGCCGAAGGAGACGTTATCGGTTGCGTTGTTTCAGCGTGGCAAACATCAAATCCGATAAACGATAAAATATCCGCCGAAATAGAAGCGAAGCTAATACAGACAGCCGGTATTTTCTTAGGAAAACAAATGGAAAATTAAGGTCAAATAAAACACGGTTAGAAGCTTTAATCCTAACCGTGTTTTATTTTATACAATGAAAGTTTATTCAAAAACAACCGAATTTGAATCCGAGGCTTTATAATAGCCTAAATAAGAATTTCCTCGGTTTACGACGAGCTTTTCTCCTGTCAGATGTTTAAAAACAAGTTGACCGTTAGATTCAACGTTCCATCTAATCTCGGTTAATTTTCCCTCCGAAATATAATAGCCCGTGCCTTTGGTAGCAGTATTGACAACGGTTTCGGTTCCCGAAGACATTTCATACGTAACCATATCTGCAAAAAGAACAAATACGTTTTTATAAGAAGCGGTTTTTCCGTCGAGCATATCAACTTTATCCCGTCCGTTTTTTGAAAGAAAATAACATTTATCTGCGATATTATATGTAAGCGTACTCTCATTATTTTCATATGGAAGTATAACAGAATTAGCCGATGCTTTACCGCTGACAGTATCAAAATAGTCACAAAAATCAAAAGGTATTTGCTGAATAATATAAGTCGATGTATCAATTCCGTTGTTTTTTATGATTTCATTTAAATTATGATAGTCTGTATAAACGTTTTTTCCGTTTTCTCTGTAGATATACTCTATGTTTTTACTAAGATCAATATGAAGTGTCGAGGGAAGGGCATTATATGAAACTATGTCCTCGTTTCCGTTTGCGATTAGGATTCCGCCGAAGAATTTGGCGATCTGCGAGATGTAATTTCTTGTTTTGGCAATAGCACCAATCTTTCCGAGGGTGCTGATCTCAGATCTGTAAACGAGAAATCTAGTTTCACCGCATTCTGTAGGGATTTCAACTGTAATTTCAGATCCTGATATACCGTAAAGCGGAGCTCCGGGTTCAACCGTTATAACGTATGGGAGCCTTCCGTTGAGTTCAGGTGGAATTTCAAGGCCTGTTAAATAGCTTGTAAATTCCGGTTGTTTAGGTTCGTCCGGTATAATAGAATCTTGATTATTATTATCGGCGGTACCTTCATTTCCGTCGGTATCGCCGTTTGATTCATCGGCATCACCGATTGTACCATCGGTATCGCCGCTATTATTATCATCGTTATTGGATTTATTTTGCCAACCGTTTGCAACGGTGCCGATAAGGAAAATAAATACCACGCCAATTATTATTGCCGCAAGCAGCCTTGCTATGCTGCTTCCTGATGCGTTTTTCATTTTTACCTCCTTGCATACCATATCAAAACAGTATGCACGCTTTAACGAATTTTGTGTTCTGTTTACTTGTTATAGCGGTCAAGCCAAGCCGCAGCAGTCTCAAAAGCATCTAAAAGGCCCTTGGCGGAAATCTGCTTCTCAGGGAAGGGCTTTCCCGGTGCGAAAAGCTGAACTGCAATATTATCGGGAATATTTTTATCCGATTTTTTAGATGGCTTTTCGGTCATTATCATCATTTTTACATAGTACTGAGAAAGATCTCCGTAATAAAGATCGTCATCCTTACGAACAAGAGGTCTACCCTTGTATTCAAGAAATTCGCTGCAATCAATACCTTTTACTTCTAACATTGTATTTCTCCTTTCATTTTATTTGGAAGCAGGGACTGCTTAACTACTCCGCGTAGTAATGATAACAAACTAATTTTGTCTTGTAAATATATTCGACAAAAGAGTATAACGTAAAAATAACGCAAAAAATACTATTTTTTTACAAACGGGGTAAATTTAAGCGCGCTTCTTCCGTGCTTAGGAATAGGTTTAGTTAGTTCAAATAGCGCGTCTGCATTATCGGAAAGGATCTTCTGTTTCATTTCAATTTCATTGAAATGATCGTAAGCAGATGGCTTAGTCAGAATTTTGAACTCACTTTTTTTTACTTTTTTTAAGAGCTTCATTCCGATACTGTCCATACCCAAAACCTGAGTATATCGCGGTAATATTTTAACATCGGAGGAGGTAACGCCGAAGAAAATATTAAGCAAAGCGCGTCTTATTCTGGCTTTGGTATAATTTTTAGTTTCGGAAAGTTTAAGCAGAGAAGTGATATCATTTGCCTCAAAGCTCATATTGTAGAGGCGATTATATAAACCGTCATTTGCATCGTGAAAATCTTCGTCAGGCAAAGACGAGCTTAAACGTAGTTTGGAAATAAAAGCAGTCGAAATTCGAGAAATATCACAAGGTAATTCACCTTTCGCCAGTGCCTCACCGATAATATTTCTGCATATTTCGGGAATATAATCCAAAGCTTTAATATCTGAATCAATAAGAGAATTTCTTATTGCGGATGCACTTTGAAAATCGGTATTTTCTAAAAATTGAGAATCATAGGATGACCCTATGCGCTTGATCGTGTGCGGTTTAATTTGGCTGCCTGATTCAATAAGTGCTTTTATATATTCAACTGCAAGAATATTGTTGGGAGTAAACGTTATATCGCATTTTTCCACGACTGATTTATATGCCATTTCGCATCTCAAAGGAAAACCGAGAGATTTATCGTTTTGAAGATTGCCAAATGCTTTTTTAAAATCCTCGCTTAAATAAACGTTTGCAGCTTTAGATAATAGCTCAATATCTCCGGACTCAGAGCCAAAGGAAATATAATCCACTATACCCAGCGAATCGGCTATATAAACGCCGCTTTTTGCAAATAAATCAGCACTTGAAGACGAGAAAGGAAAGGGAATTTCAAGAACGAGATTAGCTCCACCTAATACAGCAGATTTCGCGCGTAATTCCTTAGGCATAAATGCAACGTCACCGCGTTGCATATAGTTGCCACTCATAATTGAAATTATTGCAGTGTTTTCACCAAATTGTTCCCTTATGCATTTTATTTGATATTCATGCCCCGAGTGAAAGGGATTGTATTCGGAAATAATTGCTACTGTTGACAAATTCTATAAACCCCTTTCTTTAATTTTTTTACTTTAAGTGTTGATAAATTTATTTTTTTGTTGTATAATTATAGCGTTATAAAAACAGGAAAGGACAAAAAAATGAAAGTACTTGTTGTAAACGCAGGATCAAGCTCTTTGAAATACCAGCTTTTTGACACTAATTCCGGTGACGTTTTGGCTAAGGGAAATTGCGAAAGAATCGGTATTGAAGGCTCGAGACTTATTCACAAAATATCCGGAAAGGAAGATTACATAAAGGAAACCGAGCTTAAAGATCATTCCGAAGCTATGAAGCTTGTTGTTTCTGCACTGCTCAGCAATGAATACGGATGTCTTAAATCGGTTGATGAAATCGAAGCTATAGGACACAGAGTAGTGCATGGCGGTCCTTATTTCACCCAGTCTGTCCTCGTAACCGATGAGGTTATGCAGACTCTTGAAAAATGCACGTCATACGCTCCGTTGCATACCTCAGCTCACATTATGGGTATTAAAGGCTGCAAAGCAGTAATGCCCGATATTCCCGAGGTTTTAGTATTTGATACCGCTTTCCATCAATCAATGCCTAAAGAAGCATTTATGTACGGTATCTCTTACGATATGTACGAGGATTATCAGATTCGTCGTTACGGTGCTCATGGTACGTCGCATAGATACGTAAGCGGCGAAATGATTAAGATACTCGGTGGAAAAGCCGAGGGAACAAAAATCGTTACGTGCCATATAGGAAACGGCTCGTCCATTACCGCAGTTAAAGACGGTAAATGCATCGACACCTCGATGGGATTTACACCTCTTGACGGAATCCTTATGGGAACCCGTTGCGGAGCAATAGATCCTGCTATCGTTCCTTTCATTATGGAAAAGAAAGGATATACCCCTAAAGAGATGGACGCTTATATGAATAAAAAGTGCGGTTTCGAAGGAATAAGCGGTGTTGGCTCAGATTCAAGAGACGTTGAAAAAGCTATGGAAGAGGGGAACGAAAGAGCAAAGCTTGTTTATGATATGCTCTGCTACCAGATAAAGAAATTTATCGGATCATACAGCGCAGCAATGGGCGGAGTAAACGCAATAGTATTTACCGCAGGTATTGGTGAGCACGCACCTTATATTCGCGAAAATGCGCTCTCCGGGCTTGAATATCTTGGCATAAAGCTCGATAAGGAAAGAAATACGTTTAAGCATTCTTCAACTCCAGTGAAGCTTTCTGCCGATGATTCTGCAGTGGCAATTTATATGATCCCTACAAACGAGGAGCTTGTCATCGCTCAGGATACCGAAGCAATCGTCAAAGCTCTTTAATTTAAAAGCACCCGTGGTGAAGTTCCCACGGGTGCTTTCACGTTTAATATATTATCATAAAATTTATACATTGTCAATAAACTACTATAATTTAAGCGCTAAGTTAAATAAATATTTTTAATTTCACTTAGTATTTTGCTACAAATTTTTTCAACAACGTCAAAATTCATAGCGGGTGTATAAATATCTTCTAACATAAAATGATATTTAGATGCCAAATCCAGCTCTTCTTTGGCAAGTCTCATATAATATTCCTTGCTTTTTTCAAGCATTTGTATTTTATTTTCGAATTGAGCGATATCATTAATTTTTAAAAGGGAAGTAGTATCAAAAATAATTTCACCGTTGCCCATTCCAAAAACAATGGTCTTTCCGCGATCGAGCAAAAGACCTTCGCTGATATCAGCATCAAGCGGTGATGGAATATTGCAAAAATCAACCCCCATTTCAATAAGCTTTTTAATAAGAATACCTATAAAAATTTTATCGCTTCCAAATCGTCCGAAAATAGAATAATTTATTTCAGAATTAACAAAAGGACCTGAAAGAGTTTTGTAACCATATTTCGAAAACGAGCTTATCAATTTTATGTCGGAAGTACCTGTTTTGTTAATTGAAAGTTTGTTGATAACATTATCGCAGTCTTCTGACGCCTTTTTAAAATCAAATGAATTAATTATTTCTGCCTTGATATTTGTTGCGAATATTGAAGAATATCTTAAACACTCGTATGATTTTGCATAACACTTGCTTTTGTTGTAATTTAATTCTAATATTTTATCCCTATGCGATTTCAAAATACTTTCATTCCACGCGTCGCCTAAATTCACAAGCTCATCAACAGCACCCGGAATCTCCGCATCTCTCTGATGCGGAGCAGTTCCGTCAAGTATTGCAACTTTAATATTACAGTGGTTAATTATTATACCGTCAAGAGAGTCCGGATCGGACGAGCATCTGTATATTTCGTAGTATAATTTATTCATTTTACAAAACGAGCATACTTTTTTTATTATAGAGCTTTTACCCGTGCCCGGACCGCCTTTTAGGATGTATATTTTCTCAAAATTTGCAGAATTAAAAATTTGCGGGAAATATGACTTAAATCCGCTATATCCGTTTGCAGATGCGAAATATTCGTTATGTGTATAAAAATTTTCAGTCATAAAAATTCTCCTTAGATTTTTAAAAATTGAATTTGCAAATTGTTATTTACAAAAAACTTGACAATCTGCATTTATTTTTATATAATATAATTAATATGCGAAAGTATACCCTTCGATTCGGTAAGATATTAGAGAAATTGAGGTATTTATGATTATTATTGGACTTTGCGGTGGAAGCGGGTCAGGAAAGGGTACAGTTGCAAAAATATTTGCAGATAACGGTATTCCCACAATAGATGCCGATGCTGTATATCGGGATTTAACTTATTCAAA
This sequence comes from Eubacteriales bacterium, assembly GCA_045578385.1. Taxonomy (GTDB): domain Bacteria; phylum Bacillota; class Clostridia; order Oscillospirales; family CAG-272; genus UBA1740. The sequence goes on from JAZNKD010000041.1 coordinate 42,963, forward strand.
TTCACCGTTGATAAAAAGTATAGCTTCGGTATTTGGGGGCAGGATTCTTACGGAAGACGGATTTTTAAACAGAAAAGAATTGTCTAATATAGTTTTTTCCAGTAAAGAAAAGCTTATACTTTTGAACTCTCTGACACATCCTGCTGTAATTGAAGAAACAGAGCGAAGAATTAATGAATTTCGTGAAGCGGGAAATCCTGCGATTGTTTTTGATGCTCCTCAGCTTTTTGAATCAGGCTTCAATAAAAAATGTAACGTAATAATTGCTGTCACCGCGCCTTATGATGAGCGTGTAAAGCGTCTTATGCATCGAGATTCTCTTGATGAAGATTCAATACGAAAAAGAATTTTATCGCAGATTTCAGATGAATATCTTATCGAAAATTCCGACTACGTTATTGAAAATAAAGGCAACGTAGAAATGCTTAACGAAAAAGTTAAACAAATTATAAATAAAATTTTATTGCGAGGATAAAAAATGAGCAAAAAAACGATAGGAAAAGAAATGTTTGATAAGCTTTCTTACAAAAAGAAAAACGTATATGAAGAAGCAACTCCCGAAGAAATAAAAGCTATTTACGAATATTCAGAAGGATATATGGACTATCTGGATAATGCAAAAACGGAAAGAGAAGCAGTTATTGCATCTATTAAGCTTGCGGAAAAATACGGATATACCGAGTATAAAATCGGTGATAAAATAAGTGTTGGTGATAAAAAATACTTCAACAATCACGGAAAATCACTTATCGTTTTTAAGGTGGGGGAGAATGACATTGAAGATGATGGCGTAAGAATTATAGCCTCTCATATAGATTCTCCGCGTCTTGATCTTAAGCAGGTGCCTATGTACGAGGAAGCCGGAATGGGATTCTTAAAAACTCATTATTACGGCGGTATTAAAAAATATCAATGGACTGCCATTCCGCTTGCGCTTCACGGCGTTATGATAAATAAAAACGGTGAATCGGTTGAAATTGTCATAGGAGAAGATGACAGAGATCCTGTTTTTTACATTAATGATCTTCTTCCACACCTTGCCGCTAAGCAGTCTGCGGAGCCCCTTAAAACCGCAATTTCGGGAGAAACTCTTAACATACTTATAGGCGGTCTTCCTTACGATGATGATGAAGTAAGCGAAAAGATTAAGCTCACGGCCCTTTCATATCTCTATGAAAAATACGGTGTAACAGAGGAAGATTGCCTCAGCGCAGAGCTTTCGCTCGTTCCAGCATTCAAGGCGCGCAATATCGGCTTTGACGGTGCATTAATCGGCGCTTACGGTCACGATGACAGAGTTTGTTCCTATCCTGCGCTTACCGCTTTGTTTAACACCGAGGCAACAAAACGTACCGTTATGGTAGTACTTGCAGATAAAGAAGAAGTAGGATCGGTCGGACTCAGCGGCATGCAGAGTGACGCTCTTATTGATATTATAGACGAAATATCTTCGGCTCTCGGTAAAAACTCAAAGATAGTCAGACATCATTCAAAATGCCTCAGCGCAGACGTTAACGCAGCATACGATCCCAACTTTGCCGATGTTTACGAGAAGCGCAACAGCGCCATTATTTCTTGCGGTGCTGTTATAAGCAAATATACCGGTGCAGGAGGGAAATCAGGAACCAGTGATGCTTCTGCTGAATTCGTTGGATTCGTTAGAAAATTATTCGATGAAAACGGAGTTATTTGGCAATCTGCAGAGCTTGGAAAGGTTGATGCGGGTGGCGGCGGAACGGTTGCTAAATTTATAGCAAATCACAACATCGAAACCGTTGACCTTGGAGTTCCCGTAATCTCAATGCACGCTCCGTACGAGGTTGTTTCAAAAGCCGACGTATATTCTACATATAAAGCTTTCCTTGCCTTCATTAAGTAATTTAAAGGATAAATATGTTTTTAGAAAAATTAATTCCTGCGGAGAACAGATACCGCGAAATAGAACAATTAATGACACTTCCCGAAATAACGTCGGACGGAAAAAAATATACATCACTTGTAAAAGAGTACAATGGACTCACACCTATAGTAGAAAAATACAGAGAATATAAAGCTGCCGAAAAATTACTTACCGATGCGATAGAGCTTAGAGATGATACCTCTGTTGAGCGTGAGCTTCGTGAGCTTGCAGAAGAAGAATGTAAGGAATATTCGGAGTTGTGCAAAAAGCTTGAAGAAGAGCTGAAAATTTTGCTTATTCCCAAAGATCCTAATGATTCAAGAAACGTTATAGTTGAAATCAGAGCCGGAGCAGGTGGGGAAGAAGCAGCGCTTTTTGCATCAGACCTTTTCCGTATGTATTCTATGTTTTCTACAAAAGAAAGGTTAAAATTAGAGCTCGTTAATGCTAATGAAACAGAGCTGGGCGGCTTTAAAGAAATAACCTTTAACGTTATCGGTGAGGGAGCGTACTCCAGGTTTAAATTCGAAAGCGGTGTTCACAGAGTTCAGCGTATTCCCGTAACTGAATCAAACGGAAGAATACAAACTTCAACCGTAACGGTAGCGGTACTCCCTGAAGCGGAGGACGTAGAGGTCGAAGTTAATCCTGCTGATCTTAAGTTTGAATCTTGCAAATCAAGTGGTGCCGGCGGTCAGCATATCAACAAGACTGAATCTGCGGTAAGACTTACTCATAAGCCTACCGGCATTGTTATTGAATGCGACCAAGAACGTAGTCAGCTCCAAAATAAAGAAAAAGCTCTGCGTATTTTGTATACAAAACTTTACGATATCAAGCAAAAAGAGCAAAATGATGCTATTGCATCTGCAAGAAAAAGTCAGGTTGGAACAGGCGACAGAAGTGAAAAAATCAGAACTTACAACTATCCTCAGTCGCGAATTACCGATCACAGAATCAATAAGACTGTATACACCTTCGAAGCTTTCCTTAACGGTGATATAGGAGCGCTGGTTGACGAGCTTATTGCTTTCGATACAGCTGAACGCTTAAGAGGCGAAGTTGAATGAAAACAGAAATTATTAAGATAAATCCAAATTCATTTTCCGAGGACGAGCTTAAAAAAGCTGCCGTTACAATAAATAGCGGCGGGCTTGTTGTTTTTCCTACCGAAACGGTTTACGGTCTCGGTGCTGACGGAACTAATGCTTCCGCGGCTGAAAAAATATACAAAGCAAAGGGAAGACCGTCCGATAATCCTTTGATTATTCATATAGCCGATCCAAAAGATGCTTCGGAATTTACGGTTACAAACGAAACCTATTTCCGTCTGGCTGAAAAATTTATGCCGGGACCGCTTACCGTAGTTTTAACCGCAAAGGACACCGTTCCTATGGAAACGAGGGCGTTTTTACCTACGGTTGCGGTAAGATGCCCATCTCACCCTATAGCCAACAGACTTATCAAGCTTGCAGACGTTCCTATTGCGGCTCCTTCTGCAAATCTTTCAGGAAGTCCATCTCCGACAAAAGCATCTCACGTCGTAGACGATATGTTTGGAAAGGTTGATATGATTATCGACGGCGGTGATTCGGAGTTCGGTCTTGAATCTACTATCGTAAAAATTGAGGAAAACGGCACGTTAACACTTTTAAGACCTGGGAAAATTACGGTTGACGACCTGCTTACCGTTTGTCCTGTCGTAAAAATTGCCGATGCGGTGACAAGTAAGCTCGGAAAAGATGAAGTCGCGCTTTCACCGGGAATGAAATACAGGCATTATGCACCAAAGTCTCCCGTTTTTCTTATTGATGCAAAAATTGAGGATTCTTTCTCATTCATTGCGGATAAATCAAAAACAAAAACTGTAGCTGTTCTTTGCTACGAAGAAGATATCGAACTATTAAGAGAAAAGGCTCCAAACGCTTTTATTTATCCCTTTGGAGCAGAAAGCGACGAGCTTTTACAAGCGCATTTGCTTTTCGATATACTTCGCGATGCGGACAAGCGTAATTTTGACGAAATTTATGCCCCCTTGCCAAGTCTGGAGGGCGTCGGTCTGGCTCTTTATAACAGAATGATAAGAGCGGCCGCATATCATATCATTAGAATGTGACGGTAATAAAAATGGCAAAAAAGAAAAAAGTCTCTCTTGAAGAACTAAAACAGAATGAAGCTCCCGCAACGATGCAGCCGATAACGGAGACACTCGAAAAGAATTATATGCCGTATGCTATGAGCGTAATAATTTCGAGAGCTATCCCCGAGATCGATGGCTTCAAGCCTTCTCACAGAAAGCTTCTTTATACTATGTATAAAATGGGACTGATGAGCGGGCAGAGAACCAAAAGCGCGAATATAGTCGGTCAGACTATGCGACTTAACCCTCACGGTGACGCATCTATATACGAAACAATGGTACGTCTTACAAGGGGTAACGGCGCGCTTTTGCATCCTTTTGTCGATTCTAAAGGTTCATTCGGTAAGCAGTATTCAAGAGATATGGCTTACGCAGCTTCAAGATATACCGAGGCAAAGCTTGACAGCTTCTGTGCAGAACTTTTTGACGGTATAGATAAAGATGCAGTTGATTTCGTACCCAACTATGACAATACGTCAGAAGAGCCTACGCTTTTGCCTACCACGTTTCCTAATATTCTCGTATCACCCAACCTCGGAATTGCCGTAGGTATGGCTTGTTCAATATGCTCTTTCAATCTCGCAGAAATATGCGACGGTACGATTGCGCTGCTAAAAAATCCCAAAACCACGGTTGAACGTATTATGGAGATAATCAAGGCTCCTGATTTTTCGGGCGGCGCAACCATACTTTACGATACCGAGGAAATAAAAAAGATATATCTCACAGGTCTCGGAAGCTTTAAAATGCAAGCAAAATGGGCTTACGATAAGAAAAATAATTCTATTGATATTCTTGAAATTCCGTACTCGTCGTGCATAGAAGCTATTATCAAAAAGTCAGTAGATATGATTAAGTCCGGAAAGCTTCGCGAGGTTTCCGACGTAAGAGATTCGGTAGATATAAGCAGTACTAGACTTTTAACCTTCGAATTAAAGAAGGACGCAAATCCCGATATCGTTATCAAAAAATTAATGTCTTCGACAGAGCTTGAAAACAGCTTCGACTGCAACTTTAATATTCTTGTCGAGGGTAAGCCTATGCTTCTCGGCATTCGCGAAATACTCCTTGAATGGATTAAATTCAGAACCAAATGCCTCACGAGAGAGCTTAATTATGAGCTTAATAAAAAAGAAGAGAAGTTACATCTTCTACTTGGACTCGCAGCTATTTTGCTTGATATTGACAAGGCTATAAAGATTATAAGAAATACTACGGAAGAAAAGGACGTTGTTCCAAATCTTGCGGCGGCATTCAATATAACTACGGTACAAGCTGAATACGTTGCCGAAATCAAGCTCAGAAACTTGAACAGTCAGTATATACTCAACAGAGTACAGGAAATAGAAGCTTTAAGAGCTCAGATTGAGGACATTAAGGAAAAGCTGCGGGACGAGCTTAAGCTTAAAAACGTAATTATTGAGCAGCTGAAGGATATAAAGAAAAAATACGGTAAGCCGAGACTCACCGAAATCGTTGAAAAGAGTACTATTGCCGTAGTTAAAAAAGAGGAGATATTCTTCGAAAACTACAACTGCAGACTTATACTTTCCAAGGGCGGTTACTTCAAAAAGTTATCCGTTCAGGCGATGCGCTCCGCTGATGAACAGAAGCTCAAAGAGGGCGACTACGTCATATATGAGGAGGACACGGATAACCGCGGTGATCTACTGTTCTTTACCGATAAAGCTCAGATATACAGAACTAAGGTTTCCGATTTTGATCTTTCTAAGCCCTCGCAGATGGGAGAGTATATTCCATCAAAGCTTGGAATGGAATCGGATGAGCACGTTGTAGCCTGCCAGATGATATATGATATCGTTCCCGAGCATCACGTAATCTATATTTTTGAAAACGGTAAGGGCGTCAGAATACCTATGTCGGCGTATGAATCAAAATCTAGAAGAAAGAAAATTACCGGAGCTTGCTCCGCAGCTTCGCCTCTGGTAGCTGTGTTTTACGTAAAAGAAAAGCCTCTACAGATTTTCCTGCGTAGCGATATGGGCAGGGGAATGCTTATAAAGAGCGACCTTATACCCGTTAAAGCCACACGTACATCAGCCGGAGTTCAGATTATGCAGTTTCCGAAGAAAAAAGGCAAAATAGAGCTTGCTACCGATAGAATTTCATCTCTCGGTGCTGACGTAACAAAATGCAAAAAAACAGCAATACCTTCAACGGGAACAATAATCAATCAGATTGCGTTTAAATTCTAAAAATAAAGTTAAAAGGCTTTCTCAAATGCGTTTTGCAGCTGAGAAAGCCTTATTTGTATATGGAATAGCTATTTTCGCTTTTTTGATTACCGTAACGCGACCGCGCAATATAAAATCAACCTACCGTATCAAATTTATATCCTACGCCCCAAACCGTTTTAAGCGACCACTTGTCAGAAACGCCCTCAAGCTTTTCACGAAGTCTTTTAACGTGAACGTCAACCGTTCTGGAATCTCCGAGATAATCAAAGCCCCACACCTTATCAAGTAGCTGATCTCTCGTAAACACTCTGTTGCAGTTCGATGCAAGGAAATAGAGAAGCTCAAGCTCCTTAGGCGGAATATCAATAGCCTTACCGTTAATCTTAAGCTCGTACTTCTGAAGGCTTATTTCTATATTCTCATACTTAACAACCTCTTCGTCACTTACGTTAACGTGAGCGTTATAACGGCGGAGAACCGCCTTAACCCTTGCGGAAAGCTCCTTCATATCAAAGGGCTTAACAATGAAATCGTCAGCACCAAGCTCAAGGCCGAGAACCTTATCAAACACCTCGCCCTTTGCGGTAATCATAATTACAGGCTTTGAGGATATCTCTCTTATTTCACGGCAGACCTGCCAGCCGTCCTTTTTAGGCATCATAATGTCGAGAAGAACTAAATTAGGTTCATAAATCTTGAAAAGATTAATTCCTTCCACACCGTCGTTAGCGCACTTTACCTTGTAACCCTCGTTTTCAAAATACAATCTGAGAATCTCGCAGATATTAGGGTCGTCGTCAACTACCAATAATTTAGTATCCATATTAAACCTCCGATTGTTAACTTTGTTAAATTATTTAAAATGTTAACAATTTTATTATAAAGTAAATTTGTTATTTTGTCAAGAATAAATTATGAATTTTTATAGAAATTGTATTAACAAATCTTTAATTCTTCCTAAACTCTATATACTGAGGAAGTATTTGTTGTGTAAATAATTATTTTTAATAAAGGTATTGCTTAATCACCATTTTTATGTTAAAATAGTACGGTAAAAATTAAAATTCGGTGGTGAAAATATGAAACTTGGTATCGGTGATGACCGACCAAATTTCAGCACTAAAATATATCTCCATAAAAGTCGATAAAGCTTTATGGCACAAGGGATCTTCGGACGTTCAAAAATTTTACTCGATCATAAAACTCCATAAAAATTTATGCAAGTAAATGCGGTTTTGGTGGAGGATTTGGTGGAGCAGGCGAAAAAATGCCTAAAAATACGGCAAAATGGTGTGCCGAAAAAAACATCCGAAAAAGGAACGATGCAACAAAAACAATCTTGTCTCAAAACTCAATAGATCTGTATAAGACGCTAAAAGCGTGTATCAGAGCTTAACACATTACGTGTTTTGTTCTTGATGCACGCTTTTTCTTTTACCATTTTTTGATTTAGAAAGGAGAAAATTTATGAAACAAACAAAAACAACACATCCGTTTATGGATCATCTAAAAAAAGCAAAGAAACAAAATGCCGAGTTTATAAACTGGCTTTTAATGGCAGAGGACGCGTTCAATAATGGAAACGCGGAACGTGCTTTTGAGTATGCCCTGCGAGCCTACGAGAAAACCGAGCGCACCACGCTTATCTGCCGCATGATGCCCGCCTACTTCGGAAGACCAAACGCATTCCAAATGATTGAGGACACGATGCTTGAGGTCGTGCCCGTGAAAATCGGTTTTACGAAAGAGGGCTGGTTCTGTATGCAGATTCCCGCACTGCTTCCGAAAAAGCAAAAGGGGGCTGTGGACTACATACGAGGAATCCTATATCCCGCGCTTGAACGTTTCTTCCGAGGAAAACCCATCGTCCGTTACCGAGATTGCGTGCTGATTTACCGCCACGTTTACAATCGAGATTTCAAGGAACGGCAACGACGCGATCACGATAATATCGAGATCAATCTGACCACAGATGCCGTTGCGATGTACGTTCTGCCTGACGATAGTCCTCGAGTTTGCGAGCATTTCTATTGTACTGCGGCAGGCGACGAGGATCGCACAGAGGTCTATATTGTACCGAAATCGGACTTTCAAACGTGGCAGAATGCAGAGCCTACGTTCCCCGAAAATAGCGTTTTTCTGCTTGAAAATCCGCCCGAAAGCACACTTGAACAGATGTAAGAACAGCCGATTTTTGCTAAAAAATTCTTACACCTCCCGAAAGATCAAAAAAGCCTTATAAAATCTGACTTTTCGGGAGATTTTACGAGGAGTGTTGCGACATTGAGAGCAGTCATCATGTCGCAATTCTCCCGATGACACAATTCTTAAAAAACTTACATACAAGGAGGAAAACTATATGATGAAAACAATGAAACCGGGCAGTCAACTCTATCGTTTGATGTGCCTATTATCCGTTGCAGGTGAATATCCCGTCAAATCTCTGCATCTTCTCGGCAACAAGCGGATGTATCGAAAGCTGGTAAAGGATGGACTGTCACCGCTGACGGTGAAGAACAGCGAGACGGGTGAAATGCTATCGCTCCCGAAGCTATTCAATCTTTGCGGCAGAGGCAGAACGAAAACCATTCGCCTCTATGCAGGGGCGCTTTCCATACTCACTTGGTTCGGTGAGGGTGAGTATTACGAAAGCATCACTCACGGTTACAGCTTACCGATGAACGCATCACACCTTGACCGAAACCACCGAGTCGGTGAAGCCCTAGCAGTCTGTATGGACGCGGGGATCGAAGTATTGCCGCATAATCTGCCCAAACTCAAAATCGGCAGACGTGCATACCTGATCGCCCCGGGCAGTCCTTTCTTTCTCACAAGTCGCGCAATCAAGCAGATCGGCGGCGAGGAGAGCGAGGCGAACAAGACGAATTTCACGCGAATGGTCGGAGGGCTATTCGCCGGTAACGATTGTTATTGCGTGTTCAATACCCGCGATTCCGTGATGAAGTGGTCGGGCGAGGGTGAGATGAAGGCGAGAATAAATCTTGAATTTATTTATGAGGCTAATGCGGCGTATAGCGTTGACCGTATCCATTCGGCAATCATTTTCGGGGTTTCACCAGAGATCGCAATGGGCTCGATTGAATCAACCAAGAAGATCAGCCGTAAGGAATATCGATTTGATAGTCAGTTTTTCTACATTCACTATGTTCCGTTAAATGAGTATGGTGCACGATTCTTGAAATTCCTTACTATACCGAATTGGAAAGAGGAGCTTTTGCAACTGTTGTTTGATGACGAGGAGCGCACCTTTGGATGTGGTCGATTTGATTACGATGCTTTGGTCACCTCAGAAGAAGGAAAGAAACACGTTTTATCACTTCTCGATTGCGATCTTGCCAGACTGAAACGATTTAAGGAAGCGTTAGAGTTGTATCCGGAAGCGCTTGGCGAAATCATCTGTTACGATTGGATGGCAAAGTTCGTGCAAAAGTATATGGAAGGCAGCAATGCTATCATCAAACAAATTTCGTTTGAGTTCGTAGAAAAAGAGATGCTGGATAACTAAATAAAACGGGTATGGTGCATCGCCTCGGCTTTGTACCATACCCATTTTTATTACCAATCATCGTCCTCGTCTTCTTGACGACGTCTTTCTTCTTCCTCTTCTTCCTCGCGCTCCCTACGATATTCACTATCATCCCAATTATATACGTATTCACCGCGATCAATACTGAAGCCATCTTTATCTATGTATTCATATTCACCCGAATCATAGTTGTAACACCATTTGGTCATAGTTAGATTTCCTCCAAATGCTCTCTAAGTTCTTTGATTGCGTCATAAGATTCATTCAATTCTTCGATCAAGTGTTTTATAATAGGATCCTTTGATGATCTTGTAACATGAGCAATATTTGTGATGATGCCATCGGGAGTGGATTTTGTTATCAAAGAGGTATAAAAGCCTCTAAAACTAACAACGTTGCCGTTTTCGGAGAACTTAATATCTTCTTGACAATGTTTGATCCAAACGCCTTGCATATAATCTTGCGAATAATGGTCGTCATTCTTCAATCGAACCACCAATTCACAGAGTTTTTTATATGTGGCTTTATTATGCTTGATGGCTTTTTTAATAGCAGTTTCCGCAAATGAAGAATTGCCTTCAATAAGAAAATCTAACAATTCTGAAATGTACGGAAATACGTAAATGTGTTTACTATCTCGTCCGTCCTTATAGCGAACACGGTCTCGAATCTCAAATTCATCTGTAAAATAATCCAGCACTTCATTGCTTGATAAAGCGATGTGGCGAACCATTCTCTCATTATAGGATTTACCAAAATCAGGATGCTGCTCGGACAAATAATGCGCGGCGTAATACATCTGAGTATTTTCTCTTGCGCGCAAAGCTTCTAACATTTCTAAATCATTATGATCAGCAGCGAGCGCGATGAGGTTTAGGCGCAGCTCATCTTCCTCGTTTAATTTTGCTTGAAGACCGTAATCTGTATAGCTTATATGTCTTCTCTCAATGGAAGTTCCTGCACCAAAGTTAATAACATAGTCGTTATCTTTTCTGCTATCAAACCAAATATACTTTTTATCCATTAAGTATTTCAGAAGTTCGTAATTACCAAACTCCAAGGCATAATCGATAATCGTTTTACAATACTCGTCTTGGTTAAGTATGAGCTTATCTTCACGATTGATAAATGTTTCCCATTCAGACGGATTCTTTGAAAAAGCAATAGAATAATTCGTTACTCGCTTGACTTGCGGAACGCTATATTCGCCCGCGCTTAGAATCTGCTCGCAGGACACGCCAAGAAGTTCGGTAAAGACGGGAAGATCATAGGTTTGGATCGCTTTTGCACCTTTCGTGATCTGCGATATACGATTTGCCATTTTTCGTATTTCTTCATCGTTGACAATGCCGCCAACTGCCAGAATATATGCTTTACAAAATTGTCTTTTTGAGGGGTATTTCTTCTCAATAAGTTCCGAGAGATACATTCCTATTTTTTGATTGTTTTCATGCTTAAACATAACCGAAAGAACCTCCGTTGTTGATGAGTTCATTATATCATGATTTTATTTTTGGGGCTATCCTTTAATTGCATACACTAAAAACATACATAACATTCGCGTTTCCACAATGTATGCTTTTTGCATACATTATATCATCTAATAGAAATAAATGCAATAGAATTGGTGAAATTTATTCGTCATACCCATTTCAAATTTTAGGTTTAGTGAATTTTCAGAATGAGTCTGGTATATCGCCCACCGGAGCGCGCCCCCGGCAGTCTTCTTTTTATCACAAGGGCTGTCAAAGAACAAAATGCGGAACAGAAAACGTGCAATGTTCCGCGTTTTGTTCCGTAATTCAAAATATATAATCACAATTTACCAAATCGTACTTGACTAAATTAAAAATGTGTGATATAATAGTGTCAACTGATACAAGGAGGCATATTTTTATGTTTATTGGCAGAGAACGCGAGCTGACGGCTTTGAACAAGCTGTACGCTTCGGATAAATTTGAATTTGCGGTTATTTACGGTCGCCGCCGTGTCGGTAAAACCGCGCTGATCAACGAGTTTGTTCGTGATAAAAAAGCAATATATTTTATGGGCGTTGAGAGTAATGCCAAGCAAAACCTTGACAACTTCTCAAAGAGCATACTTGAATACGGTACGGGGTTCTCGCTTGAAACCTCCTTTTCGTCATTCCAGGCGGCATTGGAGTATGTGTTCAAAATGGCAGAAAATGAGAGGATCGTGCTAGCAATCGACGAGTATCCTTACGTTGCTCGTTCCTCCAAGAGCCTTGCTTCCACACTCCAGCTTTTGATCGATAAATATAAGGATACCTCCAAGCTGATGCTCATTCTTTGCGGCTCGTCTATGTCCTTTATGGAGGATTACGTGCTTTCCTACAAGGCCCCTCTTTACGGAAGAAAGACGGCGCAGATGAAGATCAATCCCTTCGATTTTGAAGAAACCTGCCGATATTTTCCAAACGCATCAAGCGAGGATAAAGCCCTCATTTACGGCATTGTCGGTGGAACTCCGCAATACCTTTTGCAAATCGACGATAAGCTCAGCATTGAGGAAAATATCAAGAATACCTATCTGAACCCGACCTCCCCCTTGTTTGAGGAAACCACAAACCTGCTTAAGCAGGAGGTGCGTGAACCGGCGATCTATAATGCCATCATTACCGCTATCGCAACCGGTGCATCGCGTATGTCCGAGATTTCAAGCAAGGTAGGCGAAGATACTAACGTATGCTCCATCTATCTAAAAAATCTTCTCTCGCTCGGCATCGTTCAAAAGGAAACGCCTTACGGCGAAAAGGCGTCCCGCAAATCGATCTATTCGGTTGAGGACAATATGTTCCGCTTCTGGTACCGCTTCGTGCCCGAAAACAATTCTATCATCGCACGTGGTGCAGACGATCTGGCATACAAGCGCATCGAGCCGCATCTGTCCGAGTATATGGGCAGAGTGTTCGAGGAGATCTGCAAGCAGTACGTCTGGAAGCAGCTTCTTTCGGGTAAATGTCCCGTTGAATTTACCTCGCTCGGACGCTGGTGGGGCAACGATCCAAAATCAAAGTCCCAGACTGAGATCGATATTATGGGCGAATCCGATAAAAACACCGCACTCTTCGGCGAGTGCAAGTGGACGAACGAAAAGGTTGACGTCGCAGTGCTTGATCTGCTCATCGAACGGAGCAACCTATTCCACTATAAAAATAAGCATTACTACCTCTTCGCAAAATCCGGCTTCACCAAAGGTTGCGTAGAGAAAGCAGCCGAAATGGGTAACGTAACGCTGATTGAGTATAGAGAAATGCTTTGATTATTAAAGCATCCAGTATTATACTTTGATTGTAAACGACATATAAACAAGGAAATGGAGAACGATTATGATTGATTTTAGAAGATTGTCTAACAACCAAACATCAGCATTGATTGAACCGCGCGATATATTTATGGGATTGCCCACACGTGATAAGAGATACGAATATCCACGCGATGTTCAAACTGAAGTTTGGAAACAGTGGTTTGAAATGAGAAATAACGAACACTGTATTATAAAAATGAATACGGGAAGTGGCAAAACTATTGTAGGGTTATTAATATTGCAAAGTTGTCTTAATGAGGGAATTGGTCCTGCTGTGTTTGTTGTACCAGACAATTATTTGGTTAACCAAGTTTGCGATGAGGCGAGATTACTTGGATTGGATATAACGACAGATCCCGATAATATCTCATTTTTAAGAAAAAGATCTATATTAATAACCAATATCCAAACACTTGTAAATGGAAAAAGTAAGTTTGGGATGAGGGCGGCAAATAACATTGAAGTTGGAAGTGTTATTATTGACGATGTACATGCATGCTTAGCTACTATAGAAAAGCAGTATACAATAAGCATTCTTTCTACGGACCCTGCCTATAAGGAAATTGTAAGTTTATTCGAAGAATCCTTAAAAACACAATCTGAAAGCAAATACACTGAGATTGTGGATTTTCACGACCCGTATCAAAGTATGTTAATTCCATTTTGGTCATGGCAAGAACAATCCCAAAATGTATATTCCATTATAAATAGACAATTTGGAAAAGATTATTCTGATTTTAATTTTCAGTTGATAAAAGATTGTTTGTCATTGTGTGAATGTGTAATTTCTGCAAGAGAAATAGAAATAACACCTCCGTCAATTCCGATTCATAAAATTAGAAGTTTTATTGGTGCAAAGCGAAAAATTTACATGAGTGCTACGTTATCAAATGACAGCACTTTTGTTACTGGATTGGATGTTGACGCAGATAAAATTCAAAAAATCATCTCCCCTGAAAAAGCGAATGACATTGGAGATAGGTTAATTTTATTCCCCCAGGTAATAAACAAAAGAATTACCGATGATGAAATAAAAGGAAAGATAGCAGAGCTTTCAGCTGAGCACAACATTGTTGTAATAGTTCCTTCATATCGTCGCGCAGAATACTGGCGAGACATATCTTCTATGGAACTACATGCTTCCAATATGGTTGAGGGAATTCATAAGTTAAAGAATGAACATGTCGGCGTAGCGGTATTGATAAACAAATATGACGGAGTTGATTTACCAGAAGATGCATGTAGATTACTGGTTATCGATGGATTGCCCAATATGCGAAGTTATTACGATGCTTACGAGCAAAATGCAACGCCGAATAACAAAAGGCTTTGCAGTGAGCAGATACAGAAAATTGAGCAAGGAATGGGGCGTGGAGTTAGATCCAACACGGACTATTGTTCCGTTATATTGATGGGACGCGGTTTAGCTGATGTTTTATATACTTCAGGCGGTTACAACTATTTTAGCGAAGCAACAAAAGCTCAATACAATTTATCAGAAGAACTCTGGGGGCAATTAGAAAGTGACTCTTCCATAGATAAAATTATGGCTTTAGCGGAATATTCACTTTCTCGAAATAGAGATTGGATTACTATTAGCAAAGAACGCTTATCTGAAGTTGTATACCCAACAGCACCTAATTTTGACAGTTGCGCTATAGCAGAACGCCGAGCATTTAATTATGCCGAGCGAATGAATTACACCAATGCTATCGAAGCACTTCAAATTGAAGTTAATACTGTTTCCGATCTTGCTTTAAAGGGATTGATTAAGCAAAAAATTGCTAAATACACTAATTTTATAAACCCCACAGAAGCGCAAGAAATTTTATTGTCAGCACACTCAAATAATATGTTACTTTTGCATCCTATTCAAGGTATTCAGTACCAAAAAAGGTGCAATAACATCGGACAGGCACAATTTTTGATTAATCAATTGGATGAACGAAATATGGACGCAAATAATTATGTTCTTAAAATCAATTCTTTACTCGAAAAAATGGTGTTTAAACCAGAAACTTATAAACAATTTGAAAGTGCATTAAAAGAGTTATCGTTTTTGCTTGGAATTCCTTCCTACCGTCCAGAAGATGAGTGTGGTAAAGGACCAGATAATTTTTGGGATCTTGGAAATTCAGAATTCTTTGTTATAGAGTGTAAAAATGGTACGATTACTGACACTATCAATAAACATGATTGTAATCAATTAAATGGCTCTATAAATTGGTTTGAGAATCTTTATATGTCAACTGAATATGTCTGTTATCCAATTATGATTCATAATAGTAATGTTTTTGAATATGCTTGTTCCCCCCATCAAAATGTTAGAATTATGACTCCTCTATTGTTAGAGACATTCAAAAAATCGGTCGAACAATTTTCAATCAATGTAACTCTTCCTGGAAAATATGGCAACATTGCAGAAACCGATCGTTTGTTGAGACAATTTAATTTGACCGGACGATCAATCGTTGAAAAATTCACATCATCATTTACCGTATCAAGGAGATAAAAAGATGGCAAGGACAAAGAAAGTATTAACGGATGCCGAAGTTGCAAAAATGCGTGACATAGAGGCATATACCCATGACGATAAAATGCGCACAAATAACCCTCCTGTTGGAATGGCGCAGCACGATAAGAGCGAGGAAGCCATCAAAATCTATGAATTTGATCCACACCTTGATCCCACGTTACAGTGGGCAGGTAAGACGGAAGGAAGCAGCTTTGACGTTGCGACGTCTTCTATTCATATTCATGAATCCATTAAACCTCATAAAATTATTCGCTCAGTTCAGGCAATCGGAGATGATTACGAGGAATCTCAGCTTAGTTTCTTTGAGACACCTGTAGAGCGTATGCGCCGCCGCAGAGATGCTATTGAATTCTATCACCATGGAGTAAATTGGACAAACCGCATGATTGCCGGTGATAGCCTCGTTATTATGAACTCCCTTCTTGAAAAAGAAGGTATGGCAGGACAAGTTCAAATGGTATACTTTGATCCTCCATATGGAATTAAATATGGCTCTAATTTTCAGCCATTTGTAAATCAGCAAAGCGTAAAGGACAAAAAAGACGAAGACCTATCGCAAGAACCCGAAATGATAAAGGCATTTCGAGATACGTGGGAATTGGGAATTCATTCTTATCTTTCTTATCTGCGCACAAGATTGTTGTTAGCAAGAGAGTTGCTTGCTGAGACTGGAAGCGTTTTTGTTCAGATCAGTGAAGAAAATGTGCATCATGTGCGAGAAATTTGTGACGAAATTTTTGGTCCTGAAAACTTGGTTTCCCAGTTGTATTATCAAAAAACTACTGGTGCAGGCAGCCCTAATGAATTACTGACGCCTGCAAAAGTTGGAGACTATATTTGTTGGTATGCTAAGGATATTAGCAAATATAAGTATCATCAGCTCTTCAAGGAAAAAACTTTTGGCGGAGACGGAAGTAGTGCATATAAAAAAATAGAACTTTCCGATGGCACAAGAATGTCTTTGAGTGAATGGGAAAAAGAAAACAATTGTACCTTTGTATATGACAATCGTCCCGCAGGAAGCAGAGTGTATGCTCTCGATAACTTAACCAGTCAATCTGGTGGAGATAATGCAAGATTTCCTATCGAGTATAATGGTAATACATATACCATTTCCAAGGGAAGTTGGAAAACAAGCCAAGATGGAATAAAGAGGCTTCTTGATAAAAAGAGAATCGATGTTTCTTCTAAGGGTGGATTAGGCTATATTCGTTATTTTGATGATTTTGCAGCAATGCCTATAACGAGCTTGTGGACAGATACCGTTGGGCAAAATCAGTTTGGCGGAGATAAGGTGTACGTTGTTCAAACAGCGCTTTCGGTTCTTACGAGATGTATACTGATGTCAACCGACCCCGGCGATTTGGTTTTGGATATCACCTGTGGAAGTGGCACCACTGCATTGATGGCAGAACAATGGGGCCGACGTTGGATTACTTGTGATACTTCTCGTATTGCCATCACTCTTGCGAAGCAAAGATTGATGACAGCAGCGTATGATTATTATAAGCTTGCACACGAAGAACAAGGGGTTGGAAGTGGATTCTTATATAAAACTATCCCACATGTAACACTCAAATCTATCGCCAACAACTTGCCTACACCTAATGAGACCTTATATGATCAACCCGAAATCGACAAAACCAAAATTCGTATTACCGGTCCGTTTACCGTTGAAGCTCTCCCCGCGCCCGTTGTTAAGCCTTTGGATGATATTTCCGAGGCGGATGACAATGTGAGTGCTAAGCAAACCGATTGGCGCGAACAACTTTTGGCAACGGGAATTCTCGGACGCGGAGGACATCGTTTGGAATTTAGTCGTGTCGAACCTCTTTCCGGAACAAAGTTCCTTCAGGCAGAAGCGGAAACAAAAGAAGACAATCCTCGTCGTGCTGTTATTTGCTTTGCAGGAGAGACCAAGCCTTTGGATTCCCGAATGGTTGCTATGGCGATGGACGAAGCTGAAACATTACGTCCTGCGCCCAAACTGATTATTTTTGCAGCATTCCAGTTTGATCCCGAGGCTGCAAAGGATATCGATGAGATGAATTGGCCGGGCGTTACGCTGTTGAAAGCTCAAATGAACACTGACCTCATGACCGAGGATCTCAAGAAAAAGCGCTCCTCCGATCAATCCTTCTGGTTGGTAGGCCAGCCTGACGTTGAATTGATTCGCGGTCGAGCTAAAAACAAGTATAAGGTTCGTGTCAATGGATTTGACTACTACGATGTTAAGAAAGGCACCGTTGAATCCGGAAGTACATCTCGTATTGCTATGTGGATGCTTGATACAGACTACGATGGAATGTGCATCGAGCCCAAACAGGTATTCTTCCCGATTAGTGGCAAAAACGATGGATGGAACAAGCTTGCCAAGACGTTAAAGGCAGAAATCGATCAAGATTTGATCGAGCAATATGCCGGAAACGAATCTCTTTGGTTTACTGTTGAACCTAATACTCGTATAGCTGTAAAAATTATTGATGACCGTGGAATTGAAAGCCTTAAAGTAATAAGGATTGGTGATGAATAATGGCTGGAATAGATCAATTAATAATTAACTCTGCATACCGTGAACCTACGCATCATTGGAAATACGATTTGAACGGACAAGCCTTTGTTCGTGAGCCCGGAAGACGCCCTGCCGGTTATTTTGTGGCAGGACAAGGCTCAAACCAATATAACGATATCGGTAAATTTGTAGAGCTTCCTTTGGTAAATAAAATTCGCCCGCGTGTTAAGGCATGGCGCGAAGCGGGATATCCCGGTGTTACAGGAGTGACACGGAAACTGCTCGATCATTGGAACGACAAAGATGCAAGACAGTATCAGTTCTTTTATTGCCAAGTGGATGCAATGGAAACGTTAATCTGGCTTGTTGAAGCTCCTGCATCAGACAAGGTTGGCATTGATATTCCCACAGATGGTGGTTTGTTCCGCAGAATTTGCACAAAGCTCTGTACCGGCGGCGGAAAAACAACGGTTATGGCGATGCTTATTGCGTGGATGATATGCAATAAGGTTACGTATCCGCAGGATAGAAGGTTTTCCAAAAACGTATTTATCGTTGCCCCCGGATTGACGGTTAAAAGCAGACTACAAGTTTTGCAGACCGGTGGTAATGATAATTATTACGTTCAGTTTAACATTGTTCCCGTAGGACTTATGGACAAGCTTCGTCAAGGTAAGGTGATGATCACCAACTGGCAGGCTTTGGCATGGGAAACCGAGGAGGCAATAGCAAAGCGTAAAAGCGTTGACAAACGTGGCGCAAAAAGCGATGAAGCTTACACACGCGAAGTTTTGGGAGAGATGGCAAATGCATCGAATATCCTTGTAATCAACGATGAAGCGCATCATGCATGGAGAAAGAATCCAGAGAACAAGGGAAAACTGACGAAAGAGCAAAAAGAAGCAGAACAACAGGCTACAATTTGGATCAGCGGATTAGATAGAATTCATAAGACCAGAAACATCCTTACTTGCTACGATTTTTCTGCGACGCCGTTTGCTCCTTCCGGCAAAAAGAACGATGAGGAAGCTCTGTTTGGATGGATCGTAAGCGACTTTGGATTGAACGACGGTATCGAATCCGGTCTTGTCAAAACGCCTCGCGTTGTCGTCAGAGATGACGGAATTCCGGATGCCGAAAGTTTTAAGTCTAAGCTTTATCACATTTACAGGGATGATACGGTTACTGAAGATATCAACCGTTCCGCAGCACCGGAAGAACCGCTTCCTGACTTAATTACACAAGCATATTATTTGCTCGGTAAGGATTGGCAGCATTTGTACTCTTCTTGGAGAGACGCAGGAGCTGTAGTTCCGCCTGTAATGATTACGGTTGCAAACAGAACAGAAACCGCCGCGCGAATTAAATACGCATTCGATCACGGGCGAATTCCTGTGCCTGAATTATGTAATCCGGAGTTGACTATTCACATCGACTCAAAAACCATGGATGATGCCACCGGTATAGTTGTAGGCGCAGATGTTGACGGCAACGATGCAACTTTGAGCAAAGCGGAAGCAGCAGCTATTTTAAGAGAAACCGTAGATACTGTAGGGCAGAAAGGCAAACGCGGCGAGCAAATTCGCAACGTTATTTCTGTAGGAATGTTGTCAGAAGGATGGGATGCGAAAACCGTCACGCATATTTTGGGACTTAGAGCGTTCTCGAGCCAGCTGCTGTGCGAACAGGTTGTAGGTAGAGGTCTGCGCAGAACAAGCTATGATTTAGCTGATGACAGCGATATGTTTACTCCCGAATACGTAAACATATTCGGTATTCCGTTTACGTTCCTTCCGCATGAATCTGATGAAGAAGGAACGGCACCTAAAACACCGCCTAAAACTCAGGTGGAAGCTCTTAAAGACCGTTTAGAATATGAAATCCAATGGCCGAACATCATTCGTATAGATCGTGTTTTCAAGCCTCAATTGAAGATTGATCTTGATAAGATCGATACGCTTGAATTGAATGCCGCTGATACAAGACTTCGTGCCGATCTCGCTCCGATTATCGATGGTAAAACCGATTTGACGAAATGCACGGAAATCGACCTTCAAAAGTTAGATGCGGAATTACGTATGCAACGAATCGTTTTTGAAGCATCCGGACAGGTTTACGATTTAATGAAGGCATCTTGGCAGAATGAAGGAACAAAATTTGCCCTCATCGGACAGGTCATTCGTCTTGTGGAGGAGTATTTGCAGTCTGGAGCGATAGTAATTAATCCTCCTCTATTCAATACCGATCCGGTTCGTCAACGAATTATTTATATGATGAATATGAATAAGATAGTTCAGCATCTTTGGAGCTTTATTAAGCTTGAGCAAACAGAAAAGACGGCACCGATCTTTGATCCTAACAAAAAGGTTCGCTCAACGGCAGATATGCCTACGTGGTTTACCAGCAAGCCTTGTTACATCACAAAAACGTCGCACATAAGCCATTGTACGTTTGATAGTGCATGGGAAT
Source organism: Eubacteriales bacterium (assembly GCA_045578385.1). Classification (GTDB taxonomy): domain Bacteria; phylum Bacillota; class Clostridia; order Oscillospirales; family CAG-272; genus UBA1740. Next base: position 63,592 of record JAZNKD010000041.1, read on the forward strand.
CTACTGAAAGCTATGTTATCGAAAAGAATCCTCACGTAAAAGCGTGGGCGAAAAACGACCATCTCGGATTTGAAATACTCTACATTTTCGATGGGGTGGTTCGTAAGTATGTTCCCGATTTTCTGATTCGCCTTGATAACGGAAAGACCTTGATCCTTGAGACAAAGGGACAAGAAACCCGTAAAGACAAAGAGAAACGCAAGGCGTTATCCGAATGGATCTCGGCAGTCAACAACTTGGGTGAGTACGGCGAATGGTGTAATGACGTTTCATATAACGTAGCGGACGTGGATGGTATTATAGCGAAGTATACTTAAACATTTTTATAATAAATTCAGATAGTGGGAGAACATAGTACAATTTTGCGCTGTGTTCACCCACCAAAAAGAACAGGAGGCATATATGAGCAAACCAAAACCAATAAAGCTTACAGATAAGCCCTATTTCGCATGGGAATATGAAGAACAGACAAAAATCAAACATAAAGTGCTTGGGGCATACTCAAAAGTATGGATTGCGAAACTTGGAAAATATAATGATACTATGTTTTTCGATTGCCATGCTGGATGCGGAGCGTACATAGATCTTATATCAAAAGAAGTTAGCTATGGTTCTTCGTTCATAGTGGAAGATGTTGCTGATAAGTTAAATAAGAATAGACAACACAAAAATTACATATGTGCCTGCGAAATAGATAAATCTTCTTACGACAATTATAAGCAAGTCGCCTCGGATGTAGGTAAAAATACGATATCTCTTAAAAATCAAGACTTTCACATTGTGCTTGACGATTCAAAGGTAAAGCGTTACTATTCTTCGCATCCAACATTGTTTTTTGTTGACCCCTTTGGATATACGATGAAAATGTCAGCAATAGAAAAAATGATGGTTAATAGCAAAAATGAAGTTTTTATAAATTTCATGTTTGATTATTTAAATAGATTTTTAGCAGTATCTGATGAAAACTTGTTAGATGATTTTTTTGGCACTCACGATTGGGCTAATGCAAACAATCTAACGGGAACACCCCGTGAGGAATACTTGATTGAGCTTTATAGAAGTCAAGTCAAAAAAGCTACTGGAGCAAAATATGTTTTTTCGTATAAAATAAGCTATCCAGATAGAGACAAGACGTATTACTATTTAGTTCATGCTACTAATCATATAGACGGCATCACACATATGAAAGAAGCTTTCGCAAGTGTAAATAATGGTCGTGTACAGTATTTAGGCAAAAACAACAATGTAATGTCGTTTTTTGATTTCTCGTTCTTGAAAGCGGACGAGATATATAATTCTTGTTTGATACCTTTAAAGGGACAATCAATTACATTTCAAGAATTGTGGGAAAGCATAGTTGAAGCTACTGCATATACAAGCAAAGATTTAAGTGAAGCACTGGAAGAACTTGTTAAATCAGGTAAAATAGAGGTGGAGCGAGTAACGTCCAAACGCTGTTCGTACAAAGAAAATGATATTATCAAGGTAATATGAGGTTAAAATGAAAAAATTTGAAAGAAAATCTTTGCTATACAAAACAGGAGTTGAATACGGAGATTACACAATCAATCACGTTCAGGGTTGCGCTCACGGATGCAAGTTTCCTTGCTATGCGATGATGATGGCAAAACGTTTTGGCAAAGCAAAGACGTATGAGGAATGGTGTGAGCCCAAGCTTGCCGAGAACGCTCTTGAGATATTAGATAAGGAAATCCCAAAGTTAAAAGATAAAATTGAGTCGGTGCACCTCTGCTTTTCAACAGATCCCTTTATGTACGGCTATGATGAAGTGTCCCAAATGAGCATTGCAATAATTGAAAAGCTAAACGAAGCAGGCATAAAATGTACTGCGCTCACCAAGGGAATCTTGCCGATGAAATTGGCGCAACTCTCGCCCGAAAATGAGTATGGAATTACATTAGTGTCACTCAATGAAGAGTTTAGGCAAGAGATGGAACCGAATACTGCACCATACGAAGAACGCATTGCAGCACTTCGAGCTTTACACGATGCAGGATGTAAAACATGGGTAAGCATTGAACCGTACCCCACACCAAATTTCATCGAACAAGATCTAAATGACATCCTTGAAGTCATTGGCTTTTGTGATAAAATCATCTTTGGACGCTTGAATTACAATAAAAAGGTGTCTGAATATAAAGATCACAAGGATTACTTTAATAAGTTGGCTGAGCAGGTAATCGCATATTGCGAAACTAACGGCAAGCAATATCATATCAAGGATGGAACAATAACGTAACAGATCAAGCAAAGGAACTACAACTATTAGATATCTTCATTAATTGTAAACGTGAGCTTTGAGGCAACAAAATCAATTAAGAAAAGAACTAAATGAATGATTGTCATACCGGTTTTGGCCATGTCACAAAAAATGCACAAAAAAGGCAGAAAAAAGGCGGAGAATAGCCGATGACAAGTTAAAGTAAATATGTTATAATAGTATCGTCAAAAAGTGTAAGCTTTAATGGGAGCAATGAGTTCCAGTTTCAGCTTACACTTTTCATTTTGGCGCAGGCATAGATAGAGCCGCTATCAGGGCGTTTTTGTAACGCTTTCGATAACGGCTTTTTCTTATGCAATTTTTAAAACGAAAAATAATTTTCAAAAATTTTCGGAAACGTGATGAGATTTTGCGTCAAAATTCCCACTGTATTAGTAAAGACACTTGAAAGCTCATTAAAAAATCAGAAAAGTTTGAAAAAATTCAACTTTTTTGAAAAAAGGTATAAAAAACGAGAGTTTTAAGTGTGGTTACAGTTGAAAGGTAAAAAACTGCCTTTCTCCACACTCAGATTTTAAGCTCGATCTGAGTGTGGCAATAGAAAACTTGAAAGGAGGTGAAGCGCACAGTTTTCTATCAATACAGAATGAGTTTGAGACAGACAAACAAAATACTCCACCACAAACATCACCTAATCAATTATAAGAAAGGAGGCAAATTATAGAGAAGAACAATATCCAAGTGCCTATTCACTTGAAAGCGGCGCTAACTATCAAAGAGGCTGCGGAGTACAGCAATATCGGTATTAACAAGATCGATCAGTTGCTTCGAAAGCCAAACTGTACGTTTGTTCTGTTTGTTGGCACAAAGAAGCTCGTCAAACGGAAAGCGTTCGAGGATTTTATTCAAAATACGCTGATTATTTAGGCAAGAGCTATTGAAAAATCTGTGCCAATGTGATATAATATAAGATGTTGCATTGGCTCTTTTTTCGATAGAGAAAGGAGTACAATTTGGGCAAAAACCTAAAAGGCAAAGAAATTGGCAAAGGCATCTGCCAAAGAAAAGATGGTTTATACGTCGCAAGATTTGTAAACCGATATGGAAAACGGTGCGAAAAAAGCTTTCCGGCACTTCCATTAGCGAGAAATTGGCTTGAAGAAGCAAGGTATGCAGACAAGCATTCGGAAGCGTTCCTTCCGTCTAACACAACGGTTGATGAATGGTTTGATTTCTGGATTACAAAGATCGTTGGCGATTTAGCTCCGAACACAATTCGGAACTACCGCGAACGATATATCCGAAACATGAAGCCAATTATCGGACATCTGCGGTTAACGGATGTAAAACAGCTTCACTGCAAACTGGTTGTGAACAGTATGTATGATACATACAAGGGTTCGACCATTCTTCAAACCTACACAACAATGGGGGCTATGTTCAAATCGGCAAGATTAAACGATATGATTGCAAAGCATCCGATGGATGGGTTAAAGGTCAATATACCCATTAGTGATCCAAGCAACATTCGTGCTCTGACGGTTGAAGAACAGGAAAAATTTTTGGAGGTTGCAAAGCGTTCTCATAACTATTATCAGTATGCGCTGTTGCTGGAAACGGGTTTGCGAACGGGAGAATTGATTGGTCTTACCTGGGATGCGATTGATTGGAAGAAACGAACACTTACAGTCAACAAGACCTTAGAGTTCAGACACAAGCAAGGCTCTTGGCGTGCAGGACCGCCCAAAACTCCGCAAAGCTACCGAACGATTCCTCTCACAAAGCGAGCGTATTCGATTCTTGAAATTGTTCATTCAAAAATCGGAGAGAGAAAGGAATCGGAGATGCTGTCACAAACGCTCGACTACATGGATCGTTATACGGGACAAAAATCCACTCTCGTGATGCGGGATCTTGTGTTTATAAACTATAGGACAGGAGCACCGGCAAAAAACAGTTCCTACGACACACACATCTACAAGCTCTGCGACGAGGCAGGCATCAAACATTTTTCGATGCACGTCCTTCGTCATACATACGCAACAAGAGCAATCGAACGAGGGATGCCTCCCAAGGTTCTGCAAAAGCTACTCGGTCACGCAAGCATCCAGACAACGATGGATAAATACGTTCACGTAACGGACGATTCTATGGCAAACGCAATCAAACAGTTTGAGGGAGCAAATTCGTCTGAAATCGACGAGATTTGGGAAGACACTTTCACTTAAATGGTGTACCTCAAAAGTGAAGATTGTCGGAAGAACTCATTAATGGTGTACGGTTTGGTGGAGTAATGGTGGAGTAACCGCTTATCCGTACCCTCGAAAACCCTTGAAAAATAAAGACTTTTAAAGGAGAATAGATAAAAATGAAACTTGGTATCGTTGGACTTCCTAACGTCGGAAAAAGCACGCTTTTTAATGCTTTAACCAATGCTGGCGCCGAGTCCGCAAACTATCCTTTCTGCACGATTGACCCTAACGTAGGAGTCGTTGCGGTTCCCGATAAAAGACTTGAAGTGCTGCGTGATATGTATAAACCTGAAAAGTTCACACCCGCGGTAATAGAATTCGTTGATATTGCGGGACTTGTTAAGGGCGCAAGCAAAGGCGAGGGACTCGGTAATAAATTCCTTGCAAATATAAGAGAAGTTGATGCTATTGTTCACGTTGTTCGTTGCTTCGTGAACGATGATATCATTCACGTTGAGGGAAATATTAATCCTATGCGCGACGTTGAAACTATCGACGTAGAGCTTATACTTTCAGACCTGGAAATCGTCGAAAGAGCGATTGAAAGAACAATGAAAGCCGCAAGAGCAGATAAAAAGCTTCTTGAAAAGCTTGAAGTTCTTGAAAAGGTAAAAGCTTGCCTTGAAGAAGGAAAGTGCGTAAGGTCTCTCGGGTTAACAAAGGAAGAAAACGAATGGATTGAAGAATCCCGTCTCCTTACCAATAAACCTATAATATATGTAGCTAACATATCAGAGGACGAGGTTTCGGGCGAATACGTAAACAATGAGGGCTATAAGCTTCTCGCGGCGCACGCGGCAGAGGAAGGCAGCGAAATAATCGCTGTCAGCGCTCAGATAGAGGCAGAGCTCGTTGAGCTTGAGGGCGAAGAAAAGCAGGGCTTCCTTGACGATCTCGGAATTGACGAAAGCGGTCTTGATAAGCTTATTAAATCCGGCTATTCGCTGCTCGGTCTTATAAGCTTCTTAACGGCAGGTCCCAAAGAAGTGCGTGCCTGGACGATAACGAAAGGCACTAAGGCTCCCGGCGCTGCAGGCAAGATTCATTCGGATTTTGAAAGAGGCTTCATTCGCGCGGAAGTAGTTGCATTCGACGATCTTGTTCGTGAGGGGGACAGAAACAAAGTTAAGGAAAAAGGCCTTCTCAGAAGCGAAGGAAAAGAATACGTAATGCACGACGGTGACGTTGTTGAGTTCCTGTTCAACGTATAATGTTTTAAAATAATAAAAACACGGTTTTAATATGATACTCTTGAAGGTATTCATATTTAGACCGTGTTTTTGTTTAGATTATAAGTTCAGTCAAAAAGAACAACTGCACGTTTTGACTCTGTAACCTCAGGCGCATTCCAATCAATAAAAGTGAGATCAAGTGAAACTTTTTCATTAAATATTACAATTTGCGAAAGCTTTTTATCAAATTCATCAATTATGACGTCCGACGAATATGGCATTCCGTAATTTCCGAATATTATTTTGTTACTCACAAAAAGTAAATGCTCGGCATACGGTGTATTTTCAAGTATTCCCGAGGATAGATAAGAATAAAGCGCGCCATTCCTTTTGAACGTAAAGGCAAAAGAATTATCTGAAAAGGCTTTAACCGGAGCCAGAATTTCATATTCACCGAATTTTGTAACCTTTTCTCCGTCGTAAAACTTAACGTCGGTACGGTACTTGTTGATTGCTTTAAAACATTCGATAGCGATAAGTTCTTCATCGTCGCTTTCGGGCAATGGGAGCAGTACGTTTTCTACCTTTGTATTTTTTAAAACTATATCTATAGAATCTGCAATATAATTTGAATAATTGGCGATAAAATAGCTATCAAGCTCGGTTATTTTTTCGGAGATTAAAATAGAGTTAGTATAGTATGCATCACTGCTTTTGTGATTAGATGAATCAAATAAAAGCGTTTTTCCTTCCGATTTTATTATTATCCTATCTCCCGAGTCGCTAAGAGCTATAAACTTATCATCATTATTTTGAATTTCGGTCATGCTTACGGTTAAAATTGAAATGAAAATATAACCCAAAGCAATCATGGCTATAAATCTCGGTTTATTTTTAATTTCAAGTATAATAAATAACGCAAATAAAACGAAAAGACAAACAAACCCCAGCTTAACTATTGTAAATTCAAGCGATCCGTAAATAAATGGTATATCCGAAAGCCCTGCTGCTAACGATTTTATAGCAGATGAAAACTTAGTAAGTATGGCGCCTATTGGAATGATTTTTCCCACCATTAAAGCCACTATGCCTAAATAAACGTACAGTTCGACAAGAGTGGAAAATATAAGCGTAGAAAATATAGAAATAACAGAAATTCCGTTAAAGCTCAGTGCTGAAATCAAAGAAGATGCCGAAACTGCAAAAAGAGAAAATATAACTGAGGTGTAAATATATCTTCCGAATCTTTTAATACCTTTTTCATCGCTGTATTTTTCATTAATGAATTCACTTGCTGCGAGAATACCGAGCGTTGCAAGGACGGATAACCAAAGTCCTATATCAAGCGCAGCAAACGGACTGACGATAAAAATTAACGCGACGGCTACAAATAGGGAAGTTATACTGTCTTTACAACCCGTAATCAGATACAAAACGGATGATATAATAAGCATAAATCCAGCTCTTGCAACCGAAAGAGGAAATCCGGTCAAAAGAACAAAAAGAAATGACGCTATACAGCCGAAAATAATTCTAATATTCTTTTTGATTTTAAATAAATAAAGTATTCTCTCAAGAGCACCCATAAGAATCGCAACGTGCATTCCCGAAAGTGCAAGTATGTGAGAAATACCTATTCGCTGAAAATCAAGCAAAAGCTGACCGTCGAGAGAATTTTTCTCACCGAGAAGTAATGCGTTAAATAGTGCGCCCGCAAAGCTATCCGAAAGTTCTGTTGCGAGATTTGTTATATTTTGTCTTAACAGCTTAAACTTATAAGAAAAGCCAGGAGATTCTATACGTTCTACCGCTACTTTCGTTGTATCACAGGTAGCGGAAAAGCCGCGTGACGTATAATACTGTCTGAAATTAAAATCGATTCCTTCGTCGAATTCATTAATAACAGTTGTGAAGGATATCACGTTACCAACGTCGATATCGTCGTAATCACCGTATAGATTTAACTTGAATTTATAATTACTTCTTTTATCATTTATTTCATATATATCAATATCAATTATTCTATAATAATCCGATTTAACTTCAATATCCTCTATTTTACCGATAACCGAAGCTTCCGTATCAAAATATTTTGCAGGATAGAGTATGTAATTAAAATAAAAGAAGGAGAGCAACAAGGAAAAGAGCAGAGAAAAGCATATAATTATAGACGTTTTTTTAGAAAAAGGGTTCGGAAAAAGAGAAAGCACGCAAGATATAACGGAAACAAAGATAGCGGCAAATCCAAGGCGCGTAGGTAAGAGTGCAAAAATAGAAAAACCGCTCAGCATAACACACAGTATTAGTCCAAGCGGTCTTTTATTAAATAAACTCACGGTTAAGAGTTCGCAGCGTTTTCAGATGAGAAACGCATTGATGAGCCTTTGGGAATAACGAAATTGAACGCATTTCTAACAACTGAGAAATCTATATTTTTAGCACCTTTGATTTCGCCGTCAATACAAATAGGAATAGGATCGTTAAATTCCATTTTGAAATGCGAAACTCTTTTGTATTTGATATATCTTTGTGCTTTTTTATTAGTAAGATACGTTCCTTTTTTATAAGCTCCCACAAGACTGATAAACGTAAGTCTCGATACTCTTTTGATTACTGCTATATCCATAAGACCGTCATTGAGTAAAGCCTCGGGCGCGGAATTAAATCCTCCGCCGCAGAATTTACCGTTACCGATCGCTGTAAGAAGCAGTGTAGAATCTATGACTTCGCCATCATCAAAAATCAGTCTCATCTTAGTTCCGTATTTTTTGAAGAGTGAAACAACGACACCGCCGATATACGATAAATCGGGGGTAACGAGCTTCAATTTTTTAAGTCGCTGAGCTTCTTTTACAACAGAGCAGTCAAAGCCGATATTTACCATATTTGCGCAATACAAATCATTGCACTTGATAAGGTCAAGAGAAACCGGCTCACCGTCAATTTGCGCGTCAATGTCACTAAATAATTCGGTATGCGTAAAGTTCTTTACAAAATCATTACCCGAGCCGTGAGGAATAACTCCAAACTCAACGTTGGGGGCGGAAGGCGCACTGTTAACTATTTCATTAATTGTACCGTCACCGCCTACGCATATAAAGCGCTGTCTGTCCTGAGAGCTGTTAACCATTGAAGATACGTATTCTGTAGCATCTCCAACGGTAGTTGTATAGTATATTCTATAACTAAGCTGACGTTTCTGACAGGCAGAACGGATTTTATCCGTCATAGCCTTGACAGATTTTTTTGCTTTTTTTAAATTTTTTCCTGACATAGGGTTAAGAATAAAATGATAAACCATATGTATTCTCCATAGGATATTTTATAATAATATGTAGTATACCATATAAACATAACTTTGTCAAGTTATGGCATATTTACAAGCATATATACACTATTTTTTTGGCGCGGTTATAAAATCAAAATACGCTTTCGCTGCTTGCTCGGTTTTATTATTGCCAAAGGTATAGTATTTTCTGCCGATAAGGTCGTTTGGTAAATAATCCTGCTTTACGTAATGGTTCTCGTAGTCGTGGGGATATTTGTATCCACGGAAGAGCGGACTTTGCAAATGCTCGGGGATTTCAACACCTAAACCTTTAGCGATATCCTCTGATGCAAGGTGGTATGCGATATAGGACGAGTTTGATTTTGGTGCGGTTGCAAGAATACATACCGCATTTGCAAGCGGTATTGCGGCTTCGGGCAGTCCTATTTCCTTTGCGCTTTCCGTAAGTGAATGCGTTATAACAGCAGCAAGCGGATAGGCGCAACCGATATCTTCGCTTGCGATAACCTGAAGTCGCCTGGAAACTGAAATTATATCTCCCATAGCAAGTAGCTTTGCAAGATAAAATACAGCGGCATTAGGGTCTGAACCTCTTATAGATTTTTGAAGACAAGATAAAAGATCGTAGTGAACGTCGCCGTCTCTATCAAAATGGCCCACAACGGAGGGCTTAAGACCGGTAACCGTTTCTTCCGTAATTTCATCACCTGCGATGTAGAATGCATTTTCAAGAATTCCAATGCTCATTCTGACGTCGCCGGCACAAGAATTTGCAATTCCAAGCAAAACTGTGTCGCTGACTGTTTTTTTCGTTCCAAAATCACTGTTAAGTATAGACATAGCTCTTTTAAGAGTAGGTACGCAATCAACACCTGAAACAGACTTGAATTCAAAAACGGAAGATCTGGAAAGTAATGCTTTATAAATGCAGTAATAGGGATTTTCGGTTGTTGAAGCAATCAAGGTAATCTTTCCGTTCTCCATAAACTCAAGTAGTGACTGCTGTTGCTTTCTGTTAAAATACTGAATCTCATCAAGATAAAGCAGCGTGCCGTTTGAAGAAAACATATTTTCGCTTGAAGCTATAACCTCTTTAATATCTGCAAGCGTTGCCGTAGTTGCATTCAATTTGTAAAGCTGCATATCAGAAGCTTTAGCGATAATATTCGCAACGGTTGTTTTTCCAATACCGGGAGGGCCGTAAAATATCATATTGGGAATTCTCCCGTTTTCTACAAGCTTTCTGACTATTCCGTTTTCACCTACAAGATGTGCTTGCCCTGCAATTTCGTCAAAGCAGTTCGGACGAAGCTTGTCCGCCAATGGTTGATTTGCCATAATAATACCTTTCAAATTTAGTTATGAAATGTTCGAAGAATTCTGATTAATCATATCCCCGAGTTTTTTTCTCAACCCAGCATAATCGGGATTTTTTAGTTCAGGATCTGCCAAAGAAATAGCTTTTGCATATTCAAATGCTTTTGTAAACAAAGCTCTATCATCGCAAAGTTGTGCAAATTTAAATTCAAATCCACCACTCTGCCTCAAATTATATTCAGAATTATTGGAAAAGAAGTCTCCGGGACCTCTTAATGCTAAATCCTTATCGGCAATTTCGTACCCGTCATAAGTGGTTTTCATTATATCAAGACGCGCTTTTGATTTTTCCGTCTTTATATCGGAAACCAGGACGCAGTAAGATTTTCTACTACCTCTGCCTACTCGGCCTCTGAGCTGATGCAGCTGAGATAAGCCGAACCGTTCGGCATTTTCAACAATCATAAGAGAAGCGTTTGGAACATTTATTCCAACCTCGATAACGGTAGTTGAAACAAGAACGTCAATTTCGCCCTCGGAAAATTTATTCATTATCAAATCTTTTTCTGCAGGCTTCATTTTACCGTGCAAGCAATCGATTCTCAAATTCGGAAGCTCTTTTCTTAGATTTTCTGCATATTCAACCGCATTTTTTAAAGGGGGCTTATCATTTGAAAACGGAGTGCTTATTGACTCCGGCATACAGTATATTCCGTCGTTTTCATCATCATTTGCCTCGATAGACGGACAAACTATATAGCATTGTCCGCCGAGCTCAACTTGTTTCCTAATGAAATCATTAAGTCGCGGACGGTACGATTCATCAACGGCAAACGTATCAACTCTCGTTCTTCCTTTTGGCATTTCAACGATTCGGGAAATATCCAAATCTCCATACATTGCAAGCGCAAGTGTTCTGGGGATAGGCGTTGCACTCATAACAAGCATATGAGCAAGAGTTGATTTTTCTTTCAGACGTGAACGTTGCGCAACGCCAAAACGGTGCTGCTCATCAGTGATAACAAGGCCGAGCTTCAAAAATTCAAGCTTGTCGGATATAAGAGCGTGCGTCCCGATAATTACACTGGTTTCACCTGCGGCAACAGAGGCATAAACTCTTTTTTTATCTTTCTGCGTAGTGCTTCCGAGCAGTAATTCAACAGAAATTCCAAGCTTTTCGAATAATAGTTTAATATCATCATAGTGCTGTCTTGCAAGGATTTCCGTAGGTGCCATTAAGGCTGCTTGATATCCCGACTGTACCGCAATATACATTGCAGCAACAGCGCATACGGTCTTTCCCGAGCCAACGTCTCCAACTATAATTCTTGCCATCGGAGAAACGTTTCCGTTCTTATCTTTGATTACGGTATCTCTGTAAATATCATTTATAGCATTCTTCTGATCGCCGGTCAGCTCATATGGAAGAATATCCGTCAAAGGCTTTAGGGAGCACGGAGAAAATACGAGTCCGTCGCCCTTTTGCTTATTTCGGGATTGAAGCGATATAGCAAGTCCGAATAAAAGCATTTCGTCGAAAGCGAGACGCGATAATGATTTCGAGAGAGCATCTTCATCCTTTGGAAAATGCGCATTCGAAATTGCATATGAAAGGGAAGGGAGCTCACTGGCGAGTCTTATTTTTTCCGGTAAAGGATCGGATATTTTAGCTATCGCCTCGTCTATTACCGAAAGAATTATCTTATCAATAATTTTCGATGACAATCCCTGTGTAAGAGGATAAACCGGTATAAAATCAGGAAGCGGATTTGATTCAATATACGGCTCGTATTTAGGGCTTATCATCTGAAGCTGCTTCTTAGAATAAGTGAGCTTTCCGTAAAATCTGAATGTAGCCCCGACGGTAAACACATCCTTAATATACTGAGAATTGAAAAATACTACCTCGACAGTTCCGCTTTCATCGAACGCTCTAAATTTAGAGATAGTAAGATTATTTCTTATTCTTGCATTTTTAACCGAAGTACCTACAGTAAGAAGCGTTGAGCAAACGGTATCTATGGGCGAATTGCTTAAAAGCCTTATATTTCCGCGCATTTCATAAGCCCTGGGAAAAAAGTATATAAGATCTTCTATAGTTCTTATACCCAGCTTTTCAAGCTGCTTGGCTCTGGATTCACCGACACCTTTAATATTTTTAACGGACGATTGAAGATAATCCATATTCAATGCTCCTTTCTTTCATACTTTCTTTTAATTTTACTACATTTTTTGTTTTTTTTCAATAACTTGAGAAGAAATTATTTCAAAGGATAAAAATATTTTAATTAAATGTTAAAAAATATATAAAAATAAATTAAATTTTAGTTTTTACTTTACAATCGCCGTCCTTTGTGATATACTACATAAGTATAATTATATATTTTAGTGGAGCAAAATTAATGATCAGAGAACTCAAAAGTTCACATAACTATACTAAAGTTATGCTTTTCTTATCGGCTCTGACTCTATTGTTCGGTTTTTCGTATGCTTTTCTCGGTGAAATTTTTTTGCCGTTTGCTATTGCATTTTCAGCAACACTGTTTATATTTGAGAAGCCGCAAAAAAGAGTTTTATCATATATGATACCGATAATCCCCGTAATTTCTGCAGTGACAACATTTGGACTTTTTGCACTGATTACAATTCAGTACGTTGCTTACGCAGTACTTTTAGCTTTATGCTACCGTTATTCAAAATCGAAAGCATATTGCGCTTTATATCTTACTTTTGCACTTGCACTTATGATGATTATCTCTCTCTATGTATCAGGTGCCGTGCAAGCGGGAAGCATAATCCCCGAAAAAGTTATCGATTATTATTCGACGCTTTATACCGAACTGAAAAATGAAATCGTCGGTTATATTTCAGAATATACGATAACAAATAAGGATGGAATAATTGAAAAACCCTTTTCTTCGGATATTGTAAGTTCATATATTGACTTACTTTCGAAATTTGCTGTAACAATCGTTGGAATAATTGCATTTTTAATATGCGGAATTGCGTTAAAAGTTTTCACATCTTTAATTCTGCACTATTCCAAAAACGGAATACTAAAAAGCTTTGCACACTTTTTACCGTCTAATTTATGTGCATACGTTTATATCGTAGTGGGTATAGCTTCAATGTTCGTAGGTACTACAGACGTGGTTGATATCACAATATTGAACGTCAGCAGAATTTTAATGTTTGTTTTTGCATATATGGGCATTCAATATTTACTTGCCGTTGCCAAGATTTCCGGAAGAAGATCAACGTTTTTAATATTTTTGGTTGCAGGTATACTCATATTGAACGTTACGGCAATTCAATTAATTTCATATTTCGGAGTATGGATAACATTTGGAACAAACCGAAATTTAAAACCGATAGACAGAGAATAAATTGCCATTTCGGCATAAGGAGCAACAATGGATTCAAATAAAAAGAAAAGACATATTCCTTTTGTATCGAGGACGCAGCTTGCGATTTGTGTCGTACTTTGTCCTTTGTTCATAACTATATATGCTTTATTAAACGAGAGTTATGAGATAGATTCTGTTTTTCTTGCAGTGGCACTTTCATTTTTATATCTTGTGTGTGTCGCTTTAGTTGCAACATACAACACAAAGTATACGGAAAAGCTTCCGTCCGCAGAATTACAGGAGCTTTTCGGTGAACGCGGGAGCTATGTGTTTAAAAATTCAACATCACCTGTAATAGCGATTGATTCCTATGGAACTTTACTTTGGTATAATGATGCTATGCACATTATTGCCGATCCACACGGAAACTTCATTGGCAGCAACGTTGTTTCTATCGTGGAAGGAAAAATAGGCAAAGAAAATATACTGAATCAGTCCGTGAGCATTTTCGGAAGAATATATAACGTTGAGGGCTTTGAGCTTTCTACACTTGAAAACGGACTTTATCTTGCCTGGTTTACCGATATAACCGAGCTAACCGATATCAAGAAGCGTTATACGGACGAACGCGTTGCCGTGGCATATATAGCTATCGATAACGTCGAAGATATTCTTCAATACGTTCATGATGATTTTAGAAATGCAATATCAAGTGTAGACGATACGATAAAGGCCTGGGCTGAATCTATGAACGGCGTAGTTAAGTCGTACGATAATGATAAATACATTATCCTGTTTGACTCAGCAAAGCTCGACGAGTGTATTGCCAGCAGATTTGATATACTTGACAAAATAAGAAACAGCCGAGTTGGAGACGGCGTTTCCATTACGGCATCAATAGGTGTATCCAAAGCTGTTGGAACACTTGCAGACAGGGAAAAAGCAGCTAGGGAAGCGATAGATCTTGCTCTACAGCGCGGCGGAGATCAGGTAGTTTATAAAACCGAAGATGCCATTGAATATTACGGTGGACGCACTAAATCGTTATTCAAGCGTTCTAACGTAAAATCTAGAACTTTTGCAAATCAGCTTTCCGCCGTGATTGCACGCTCGGATAACGTAATAATTATGGGTCATAGATACGGTGATTTTGACTCCATAGGTGCATCTATCGGAGTTGCGCGACTCGCAATGCGCCTTGGAATAAAGGCTAATATCGCAGTTGATATGAGAGATGCTAATCTTCAGCCTTGTATTGATATTCTGCAGGAGAATGAGATTTATACAAACGTGTTCGTAGATAGTGCGGAAGCGTTTGATCTTATAAGTCCCGATACTCTTGTTATACTCGTTGATCATAATATTTTTGAAAGATCGCAGTTCAGCGATATAGCGAATAAAGCTAACAGAGTGGTTATTATCGACCACCATAGAAAAATTGACGTAATGCCCGAGAGCGTAGTTCTATCCTATATAGAGCCTTCGGCTTCGAGTACGTGCGAGTTACTTTCCGAAATGTTGGAAGTTTCGTTAATGTCTGGCAATCTTATTAAAGAAGAAGCAGATCTTTTGCTTTCAGGTATTCTTCTCGATACAAAGCAATTTACAAGAAATACAGGCACGAGAACTTTTGGCGCAGCACAGTATTTGCGTGGCGCAGGCGCAAGTCCTACAGACGTTTACAACCTGTTTAAAGCGTCACCCGATGATCTTGCTAAGGAATCCCGATTCCACACTTCTATAACCGTTTATCGCGAAAATATTGCTATTTCCAGCTGCGAGGGTGAGACAGATGACTCATATCGAATAATTGCATCAAAAGCTGCTGATAAAATGTTGACCCTTAAAAATGTTGAAGCGGCATTTGCATTGGTAAAAATAGGAGAGCAAATTCACATTTCCGGCCGTTCAAACGGAAAGGTAAACGTTCAGATAATACTTGAAAAGCTGCATGGCGGAGGTCATTTCGATATTGCAGGTGCACAGATTAAATCGGACTCTATTATGAGCGTACTCGACACTCTCAAAGCCAGCATTGATGATTTTCTGGATACAAAGGACAATTTTAAAAAATAATTTAACGCGTACTTACGCCGACAATATTAAGGAGATAAACAATGAAAGTTATATTACTTTGCGATGTTAAAGGACAGGGAAAGAAAGATCAGATTATAAACGTATCCGACGGATATGCAAGAAATTTCCTTTTCCCTCAAAAGAAAGCTATCCCTGCTGATGCTAAAGCTGAAAATGAGCTGAGAGGCAAGGAAGAAGCAAGACAGTTTAAAATCGCAGAAGACAAAAAAGCAGCAGAAGAATTGGCTGCAAAAATAAAGGAAAAAGAAGTTAAAATACAGATGGGGCACGGTCATGACGGAAGACTTTACGGTTCTGTAACGGCAAAGGATATTGCTGAAGAACTCGGAAAGCTTATCGGTGTAGCTGTAGATAAAAGAAAAATAAACCTTAAGGATACGATAAAGGCATACGGAAAGTATTCTGTTGAGCTTAAAATTCATCCCGAGGTCGTTGCTACGTTTTTTGTCCTTGTTCACGAATAAACAAAACAAATTTATTCTTCGAAGATCGAAAATAAATAACAGGAGAGATCATGGAAGACAGTTTAGTTGTTAAACAAATGCCGGTCGCCATTGAAGCGGAGCAGGCATTTTTAGGATCAATAATCAGAAAGCCCGATTGCTTTGATGCAGTCGGCGGTATGCTGAGTGCCGAAGACTTTTATCTTGAGGAGCATAGACATATCTATTTAGCTATCGTTAAAATGTATACCGAGAGCAGAACGATAGATCCCGTTACGCTTGCAAACGCGCTGGTTGAATCCGGAATAAAGGATCAGACAGGCGGTATTCAATACATAGCTCTTTTAGCAGAATCGGTACCTTCAGCCGCTAACGTAAAGGACTATGCAAAAATAGTAAAAGATAAATCCACGCTTAGACGTCTTATCACCGCCTGCGATGAAATTCACAAGAATGCTTACGAAGAATCTGCGCCAGTAAGAACTATTATAGATAACGCAGAGCAAAAAATCTTTGACATATCGAATAATAACGATACAAAGGAACTTCGTCATATAAGTGATATTCTCCATAGCGTATATACCGAGCTGGAAATGAGCTCCGAGCAAAGAAACGCAATGAAGGGAACAAAAACCGGATTTTCGGGTCTTGACGATAAACTTATCGAGATGGGTAAAGGTGACTTCATAATTGTCGGTGCGCGTCCCGGTATGGGTAAAACGTCATTTGTTCTTAATATCGGAACAAACGTTGCTAAGAAAACCAAAAAAGCTGTTGCTATATTTTCTCTCGAGATGTCGTGCGAACAGCTTGTAACGCGAGTCATATCGAGTGAGGCGATGATAGATTCTCAGACTCTCCGAACGGGTGCTTTGACAACTGAAGATTGGGAAAACGTTGCGGGTGTTATTGCAGAACTGTCAGGCTGTGACATATACGTCGACGATACTTCTCAAATAGGTGTTACCGAAATGAGATCAAAGCTTCGCAGAGTTCAAAATTTAGGGCTTGTAATCATCGATTACATCGGTCTTATGCAATCTAATACTAACGTAGATAACCGAGCTCAGCAGGTTGGTGAAATTTCAAGAAATCTAAAAATTATGGCAAAAGATTTCGGAGTACCGATTGTATGCTGCGCCCAGCTCAACAGAGGCACCGAAGCAAGAGGCGTAACTAACAAAAGACCTACTCTTGCGGATCTTAGAGACTCGGGATCTATCGAGCAGGACGCCGATATTGTTCTGTTTCTTTATAGAGATACGTACTATAAAGATATTGGAGCGGCTACAGAACAAGAAGGCGATGCTCCTATCGAAGATACAGCAAATACTGCCGAGGTAATCATAGCAAAAAACAGGCACGGGTCTGTTGGTAATGTAAAAATGGGTTGGATAGGTCAATTTACTAAATTCAGAACACTTGAGGAAGTTAGAAACAGTTGATTTTAACGAACGAACTTATAAAAAGTTGCGATGAGCTTTTTAATTCTGCGCTCGGCAGCAAAATTTATTCCGAAATTTTAGAAAATATAAATAATTACGGAATGAAAAACCTATTATTAAAAGGTACAGTCATTGGATTGTCAGGCGGTGCAGATTCGGTTCTGCTTTTGATTTTCTTGCGAAAATTGCAAAAAGAACTTGATTTTAAATTGAAGGCAGTCCATATCAACCATATGATAAGAGGGGAAGATGCCGACAGGGATCAATCATTTTCAAAAGAGCTTTGCAGTATTCTCGGCATTTCTTTCGAGTCATATAAATTTGATGTTCCGAAATTATCCGCAGAACTAAAAAAAGGTATCGAAGAAACAGCAAGAATAATTCGCTATGAAGCTTTTGATTCATCGCTCACCGAAGAATTTAACACCATTGCAACAGCTCACAACGCAACGGATAACACCGAAACGTTTATTTTCAATCTTTTGCGCGGAGCCGGAAGTCACGGACTAACGGGAATTGCTCCGATAAGAAATAATATCATAAGACCTTTATTAACCGTATCAAAAGAGGACGTGTTAAACCTCTTGAATGAGAAAAGCATTCCTTATTGCGTTGATAACACCAATTTTTCGTGTGAATTCTCAAGAAATTATATAAGACACGAAATATTACCAAAGCTCAGACATCTTAATAACGATCCTGATTCTTCGGTAGCAAAAACTATTGAAAATATTCGTTGTGACTCCGATTTTATTGAAGAATATGCGAATGATTTCTTAAATAAGAATTGCAATGACTCAAAAATAAACGCGGGCGCGCTTAGAGAACTGCATAAAGCGCCCTTGGTCAGAATAATCAAAAAAATGGTGCGTAAAATCACCTGTATAACCCCCGAAAAAGTCCATTTTGATGCGATTTATCGATTATTAATGAAGGAAAAAGATTTTGAAATAGATCTTCCCGGAAATATAACCTTCTATACTAAAAACGATTTTTGTTATGTAGACAAAAAAGATCTATCAAAAGAAGACGAGGGCGATATCTTAGTAAAGCTCAATAAAGATTTTACAGAAATTCCCGAACTTAATATCGCAATCGGAATTTCAGACAAAAAACACGAAGATTTTTCTTCAAATGTTTACAATTTTTCAATACAAGTAAATCTTTTCTCTGCTATAATAGTTGGTGAAATGTATTTACGTACCAAAAAAGACGGAGACGCGTATTTTTACGGTGGTATGACGAGAAAAGTAAAAAAGCTTTTCAATGATAAAAAAATACCTCAGAGCGAAAGAAACCGTATTCCCGTAATTTGCGATGAAAAAGGAATTATTTGGATTCCGGGATTTGGAGTAAGAGATGATAATCCTACCGATAAAATATCCAAATGGATTACATTTTATAAAAAAGATATGTAAAAATTATATATACCGTTCAAATGGTTAAAATACTTTTATGAAAGTTAAGAAAGGCTTGGAAACGCTTAAATGAAAGCAAATTGGAAGAGCATAATAATGCTCCTTGTTGTATTAGCTGTCATAATTGCCGCTGTATCTGTTTTCAGTACAGCACTTAAAGATAAAGAGCAATTTGATTATAGCGACATGGTAACACTTTTCAACGAAGACTTGGTTACCTCGTTCAATGTTGACGGGAAGTTGGTTATGACGATTGAGTCAATCAAACCTAAATTGGATAAAGACGGAAACTTTGAACGTTATAATGATCCCACAGACCGTATGAATTACGGTAAGGTAATTCCCGAAAGGGATTCTAAAGGCGAAATAGTTAAAGAAAAGCATTCTTATCAGTTAAGCTATAATTTCCAGCTTGACCACATCAATGAGCTTGCACTGCGCAACTATTCGGAAAACGGTTACAGCAACCTTACCTCATATAACTACGAAGTTCAGGCGCAGACGCCTTGGTACCAGATATATCTCCCGTATATTATACTTGTAGTTCTGCTTGGCGGATTCTACTTCTTTATGATGAGAGGTGCAGGCGGTGGCGGAAAGATAAACTCTTTCGCAAAATCCCGCGCAAAGCTTTCGGGAGAAAAAAACACCGTTAAATTTGCAGACGTTGCAGGTGCAGACGAAGAAAAAGCAGAGCTTGAAGAAGTTGTTGAGTTTCTCAAAGACCCTCAGAAATACGTTAAGCTCGGCGCAAGAATTCCGCGCGGCGTACTTCTCGTAGGCCCTCCCGGCACGGGTAAAACCTTGCTTGCTAAGGCTGTTGCAGGAGAAGCTGGTGTTCCGTTCTTCTCGATTTCGGGTTCGGATTTTGTTGAGCTTTACGTAGGCGTCGGCGCTTCAAGAGTTCGTGATCTATTTGATAATGCGCGTAAAACCCCCGCAAGTATCATATTTATAGACGAAATTGATGCAGTTGGACGTCACAGAGGCGCAGGTCTCGGAGGCGGTCACGATGAAAGAGAACAAACGCTTAACCAGCTTCTTGTTGAAATGGACGGCTTCGGTACAAATTCGGGCGTTATAGTTATAGCTGCTACCAACCGCCCCGATATCCTTGACCCAGCGCTTTTAAGACCCGGAAGATTTGATAGACAGGTGACGGTAAATTATCCCGACATAAAGGGCAGAGAAGAAATCCTTAAGGTTCACTGCCGTAATAAGCCGCTTGAAGCTACCGTTGATCTTAGAAAAATTGCTCAAACCACAATAGGATTTACAGGTGCCGAGCTTGCTAACCTTCTTAATGAAGCTGCGCTTCACGCTGCTAAAAAGAATAAATCGCTTATCGGAATGGATGATATAGAAGCCTCGTATATGAAGATGCTTCTCGGTCCTCAGAAGAAAGCTAAGGTGAGAAGAGAAGCAGATAACAAGCTTTGTGCATATCACGAAGCAGGTCACGCCGTTGCCTCTTACTTCTGTAAGCATACCGATCCCGTTAAGCATATCACTATAATTCCTGCAGGCAACGCCGGCGGTGTAACAATCAGCGTTCCTACAGAGGATAAAATGGGAGCGACAAAGAATGAAATGCTTGACCGCATAGTTCTTGCTCTCGGCGGAAGAGTTGCCGAAGAACTAGTGTTAGATGACATTTCTACAGGCGCATCAAACGATATCAAGCAGGCAACCGCAATCGCAAGAAATATGGTTACGCGTTACGGTATGAGTGATAAACTTGGAACTGTTCTTTACGGTTCGGAGCATTCCTCGGATGAAGTATTCCTTGGCAGAGACTTCTCGTCCGGCAAGACCTATTCCGAAAAAACCGCATCTGATATCGACGATGAAATAAGAAATATTATTGCATCGGCATACGACAGATGTAAGAATTATTTAACCGAGCATATGGATAAACTCACTTTCGTTGCTGAATTTCTTCTTAAATACGAGTATATGGACGAAGATCAGTTCATCGCTTGTATGGAAAAAGAAAATCCCACTTTTGAGGAAATAGACGCTATTGCAGCCGAAAGAAGATCAAAGAGTGAGGAAGAAAACAAAACTGCCAAAGAAAATAATGAAAAGGCAGAGGAGGAAGAAAGACGCAGGACTGAAATTGCAAAGAAAATTGCAGAATCCGATAACGACGATATGCTTGAAAGCTTCTTCCGCGATATGAAGAACGGAACTCTTCACGATACTGTTGACATAAGCGGAGCCTCCGGTCCTCTTGATATCGACGGTGACGGAGTACCCGATTCAGAGTCTGACAGTATAACGGCTTCCGATACAGAAGATAATAAATCCGACGATTCGGAAACCGAAAACTAAAATTATTTAAATTTAAATCCCCGGGATTTACCTTGGTTGGTATATCCCGGGGACGTTTTTATTCATCTACAAATTTAAATCGCGTTACGGTTTTATTATCTTTTGTAACCTTTTCAAACCACATTGAAGCGGGTCTTACCCATACATCGAAATTTCCGTAAAGTGCGCGATAAACAACCATATCTTCAAGCGTTTCAGAATGATGTGCTATTGCAATAACTTCATACATACCGCCTTTATAATGACGATATTTACCGATTTTTATTTTATTCTTCATAGATTTTTTACCATTTTTATCGTATAAGAATCGAAGGTACCTCAAATAATGGGTACCTTCGTCTTTTATAGATTTCTTTATTAGATGGGGTGAACTCCGTTGGCTGCATCACCGTTAGCATCAAGCTTATAGTTCTGCTGCTTTCTCCATTCGAAGAACTTGATTGCAACCTGTTCAAAGAGAGCGAGAGAAAGGAGATCTTCCTCTTGCTCCTGATAAGGAGCAACTCTTTCTCTGAGAGAGTCAACCTCGGGAGCGATTTTATCTGCAGGTCTGTAATCAATAATGTCATCGTCACCGATAATCTTTTTCTTGAACTCATCGGATATAGGAGCAGGGCACTTACCGTATTCACCGCGAACAAGTCCCTTAAATTCCTTAGTAACTCTTGAGTATCTGCCTTCGTTTCCAAAAATAACGTTATTAACAGCCTGAGTACCGACAATCTGAGAAGACGGAGTTACGAGAGGCGGGAAGCCTGCATCCTCACGCACCTTTGCAACTTCTTCAAGAACGGCATCCAGCTTATCTGATTTTCCTGCCATTTTAAGCTGAGAAATAAGGTTTGAAAGCATACCGCCCGGAACCTGATAACGAAGAGCGTTAACGTCAACCTTGAGAACCTTAGGATCAATAAGACCGGAAGCAAGATATTTCTCGCGGATAGTATTAAAGTATTTAGCAACTACGTCAAGCTTTTCAAGGGAAAGTCCGGAATCGTGAGGAGTGCCCTGAAGCGTTGCAACGAGTGACTCTGTAGGTGTATGAGAAGTACCCATTGCAAGAGGAGAAATAGAGGTATCAACACCGTCAACGTCAGCCTCAATAGCTTTAAGAAGCGCCATAGAAGCGAGACCTGCGGTATAGTGAGTATGAATGTGAAGCGGAATCTTTACGGTGTTCTTAATAGTCTTTACGAGTTGATATGCCTCATAAGGCTTAAGAAGACCTGACATATCCTTGATACAAATAGAATTTGCGCCCATTTCCTCAAGCTGCTTAGCAAACTGAGCAAATCCTTCGTTAGTGTGGAAGGGAGAAGTAGTATAGCAAATAGCTGCCTGAACGTGACCGCCCTCTTTAATAGTAGCTTTAATAGCGGTTTCGAGGTTTCTTGCATCGTTAAGAGCATCAAATATTCTGAGAATATCAATACCATTTGCGATGGACTTCTGAACGAAATACTCAACTACGTCGTCAGCATAGTGACGGTAACCTAGAATATTCTGCCCTCTGAAGAGCATCTGAAGTTTTGTGTTTTTTACGTGATCCTTTATAGTACGAAGTCTTACCCAGGGATCTTCGTGGAGGAAACGAAGACAGGAATCAAAGGTTGCGCCGCCCCATGCTTCGAGAGAATAGTAGCCGACCTGATCCATAGCATCGAGGATAGGAAGCATCTCATCTGTAGTCATACGGGTTGCCGCGAGCGACTGATGAGAGTCGCGAAGGACCGTTTCTGTTATAAGAAGCTTTTTAGCCATTTTTTTATTTCCTTTCAAATATTTACCTTAACCGAAGTAGGCAAGGAATACGCCTGCCGCAACTGCGGAGCCTATAACTCCCGCAACGTTGGGTCCCATAGCGTGCATAAGCAAGAAGTTCGAAGGATCTGCTTTTCTTCCTTCATCCTGAGCAACTCTCGCCGCCATAGGAACAGCAGAAACACCGGCAGAGCCGATAAGCGGGTTGATCTTACCGCCGGAAAGCTTACACATAATCTTTCCTGTAATAAGACCGCCGCAGGTTGAAACGATGAATGCACAAAGTCCGAGACCTATAATGAACAAGGTTTCAAGCTTAAGGAAATTCTGTGCATTTGCAGTTGCGCCGACCGAAACACCGAGGAATATAGTAATAATGTTAATAAGCTCGTTCTGTGCTGTCTTTGAAAGACGGTCTGCAACGCCCGAAACGTTAAAGAGGTTACCGAGCATAAGGAATCCTACAAGAGGAGCAGCATCGGGAATGATCATAACTACGAGCAGTGTAACAACGATAGGGAAAATAACCTTTTCAACCTGAGAGACAGGGCGAAGATTTGTCATCTTAATCTTTCTTTCAGACTCGGTGGTGAGCAAACGCATGAACGGAGGCTGAATAATGGGAATAAGCGCCATATAAGAATACGCCGCAATTGCTATAGCACCGAGAAGATGAGGCGCAAGCTCCTTTGTAACAAGGATTGCCGTAGGACCATCCGCACCGCCTATAATACCTATAGCACCAGCTTCAAAAGGAGTAAATCCAAGCAAGAGAGCGCCAAAGAAAGCTACGAACACACCAAACTGAGAGCCGGCACCCATAAAGAGCGATTTGGGATTAGCAATGAGAGGACTAAAGTCGGTCATAGCACCTACACCGAGGAATATAAGCGAAGGATAAACACCAAGCTTAACGCCAAGATAAAGAATGTCAACAAGGCCGCCGTTATTAATGACTTCCTTTATCATAGTTGACATTTTTATATGAACAGCTCCGTCAGATAAAGTAGCGCTGTTGCCAAGAGTCTGATTAAATAACTCATTGAATATATCAAGCTGAGCATTTGACAAATTGCTAAGATTAAAGGTCAAAGCATCATCGGTTAGTGTACAAACGGAAGCAGGAAGATATCCCCCCTTGACATTTTCGACAAGATAATAGAGGAATTCCTTCATATCACCGGCAAGCGCTCCGATAATTTCTCCATTTTCAACACTTATATAATACTCATCGAAGAACATATCCATATGCATAAGGTTCGCTCCGGGAAGATTTGCAAGAAGCATACCGAATGCAATAGGCATAAGAAGAAGCGGCTCAAATTTTTTTACTATTGCAAGATAAAAGAGAACGCCGATAATTGCGTACATTATCAGGTAAAGATACCAATCGTCTTGCTCGAAAAGTTTAGCAATACCTGTCGAATTTAAAAGTTTATCAAACATTTCACAAAGCACCCTGACTTTCTGAAGTTATGCCAGAGTAACGATTACGTCGTTTGCACCAACGCTTGAACCCTTCTGAACGTTAACGGAAGCAACAACACCGTCCTGAGGAGCAGGAATATCGTTTTCCATCTTCATTGCTTCGAGAACGCAAACGGTGTCACCCTTCTTAACGGACTGACCAACGGATACCTTAACGTCAAGTATGGTTCCGGGCATGGGAGCAGTTACAGAAACACCGCCTTTAGCGCCTGCAGCGGCAGGAGCGGCAGGTTTCTTGGGAGCAGGAGCAGCTTCTGCTGCCTTAGGAGCTGCTACGGGAGCAACGGGTGCGGCTACGGGAGCATAAACAACTCCGTCTGAAGATACTTCTTCAACGACAACCTCGTAAGAAGTGCCGTTTACCGTAATATTATATTTTTTCATTTTGGTAAATTCCTTTCAATTCAAATCTTATTTTCTTCTAAAGGATACAACTCTGAATTTTGCGCCGAACGACTCGCTTTCGGCCATAGCGATTGCAGCCGCGATAACTGCAATAATTTCCTCGTCGTTATCTACATAAGCAACGGGCTCAACAACCTCTTCACGAACAGTAGTATCGGGAACAATTTTTGACGTACGTTTAGTGAAAGCTCCCTGGAAAACAAGCTTAAAGACCGTAAGGCATGCCCAAAGAAGACCGAGAACAGCAAAAACGGTTACCATACCGATAAGAACAACCTGCGCGCCAAATACAAGATTATCGCCGTAACTTGAATCCACAGCTAATAAGAAGTTCATAATGATCCTCCTTATTAAAGGGGAAGAACCTTAGAGCCAACGATAGCATTCTGACCTTTTGCGGAAAGCATAAGGAGGGCAGAGCATATTCTTGCTCTGAGTTCATTCGTGCTGATTATATCATCAATTTCGCCGGATGCAGCTGCTCTGGCAGGAGATGATACTTCTGCGCGCCACTCATTTACGAGGTCTTCTCTTGACTGCTGAAGTGTTATATACTTGTCCCAAGCAAAAGCGACGCCGCTTTCAGCAGAAAGCGCGCAAACCTCTGCATCGTCAGTACAATAAACGATATCTGCACCGAGCGACTTAGAACCAAAAAGAACGAAGGATGCTCCGATGGCATGACCGAGTATAACCGTAACCTTAGGAGCGTTGCACGATGCGTAAGCAACTGCAAGCTTTGCAAGCTCCGGAGCAAAGAAATTCATTTCATTATCCTTATCGATAACAAGACCGTTTGAATCAACAAGAGTTACAACAGGAATATTGAACGAGCCGCAGAAATTAACGAAGTGTGAAATTTTTCTTGCAGATGCAACGTCAAGTCTTCCTTCATTATTATTAAACGAATTAGCGACAACTGCAGCTCTCACTCCGCCTACAGTAGCAAAAGCGGTAACGACAGAAGCAGCAAATTCTGCGCTCACCTCGTAGAATACTCCGTTATCAGCAACGGTAGCGATTACCGAGCGTGCATCACCGGCAAAGTCAAGATCACCTATCATTCTATTAAGATTATCGGTGCAGCTTTCAACAAAAATACCCGAATCCGCATTCATCGGGAGGAAAGATACGAGATTTCTGATATATCCGGCGCACTGATTTGTATCACCGGAAAATGCAACAAGAGAATTCTGCGCATTTTCAGCACCCGTAAGAGCAGGGGATGAAACGTAAAGCTCCGAGTCGTTCGCTTTAACTGTAAAGTCGAACATAGCTGCTATAGCGGACGAAAGTCCGATACATTTGCCTGTAACGTATGCAATCTGAGGAATTACACCCGATGCTGCATTAACAGTTGCCATTATCTTACCGTAAGCAGCAAGTCCTGCTGTTCCGGCAAAAATGTCTGTTCCGTTGGAATTAAAAATACCAACTATAGGCGCGCCGTTCTTCATAGCAAGGCTATAAAGATCTGCAATTTTTCTAGCGTGGCGTTCATCTATAACGCCGCCCATTCTTGAAGCGTCCTCTGCAAAAGCGAATGCAAGCTTTCCGTCAATCGCTCCGTACCCGCAGATAACTCCTTCAAATTCGTTTGATTTTTCTGTGGCCAAGAAATCGGAGAAGCCTCTCTTAACATAGGCGCCGATTTCAACAAACGAAGCTACGTCAAAAAGATCAGCAAGCTGATTTCTTACAGCGGAATTTTCTCCCAAAGTAAGCGATTTGCGAAGCTCGTCTGCAGTAGGAAGTCCACAGATTTCAGGTTTTGTGTATTTGTCCAAACCGAATTCCCGATTTGCCATTAGGCAAATCTCTCCTTCCATAATAATAAACTATTGAATTTTGACACAAAAATGAAAATAGCCAAATTTCACTAAATATAATATACCACCAAATACTGTTCAAGTCAAGACCTTTTTAAAATTTTATATATAGTATAAAAGACAGTATGTTATGCACCCACACAAGATACTGTCTTTTATAAAACTATTCTTTAAACGCACTTAAAAGCGAGAGCTTTTTTGAAGCATATCTATATGCATTTTCAAAATCTCCGAGTTGTTTATATGCAATTTCCAAATCAGAATAAACACCAAACAGCATATAGGCATTATACTGCTTATTTTTTGATTCCTCGAGCTGTTTTAAAAGAGCAATAGCGTCCATATACTTATACTTTTTCAGTAAAAGCTTTGCTTCAAGGTGCTTTTGATAATTTTCATTGTCAAATTTATATTCTATGTCCATTGTAACGTATTTAAAAAATTCATAATCAAAAGTCTTATTTTTTATTTTTTCATAAAGTGAAGAATCAAATTCCAGAAGCGGAGCCTGTATGTTTGACGCTACAGAAAGATACATCGGTGCAGTAGCTTCTATCTCAAAAGTATTGTAGCAAGTTTTTAAAGCTACGTCTAAAGCAATTTTAAGATATTTTTCCGATAGGTAAAGAGAGCCCGAAAACAGTTTTTCTTTTCCATATGCCAATGCGCAGAAAGCGTAAATATACCTCAATTCATCATCAGAATCCGATAGGGAATCAATGAGTTCCATGCAATTTATATACTCACAACTTTTATATAACTCCCAAATTTTTGGTAATTTATCTCTTTTTTCGAAGAAAAAATAATTCTCATCATAAGAAAACAAATACGAGAGAGGTATATCAAGAACCTCCGAAAGATATACGGCACTTTCAACCGACGGCATAGCGCGTCCCGACTCTATTATACTAAGCATATTGCGAGTCATAAAATCACCCGCAACCGCTTTTTGTGTCAGTCCGAGCTCTAATCTGCGTTGTTTAACTTTTTCACCAAGCTTTAATTCTCTTGTCATATTTTCCTCATACACGTTTATTTCGAATTTAGGTATTGGGACGCTTAAGTTTAATGTCTGCAAGCGGATTGCTCTCAACAGCTTGCTCTCTGTTTCTGTCTACTACGTGCGTATATATCTGAGTGGTATTCAACTGCTCGTGTCCGAGAACGTCCTTCAAAACACGTATATCGACCTTTCCGCTTTGGTACATAAGGGTAGCGGCAGTATGTCTTAACTTGTGAACAGAAAGACCTTTATATCCAAGCCCTGCGAGCTTAAGATATTTTTGAACCATCCACTGAACAGTCTTGTTTGAAATTCGCTGCTCTCTTGAACTCAAGAAAAAAGCTCTGTCTGAGGTTCTTATGTATTTAGGATCTAAACGCACTTGCAAATACTCGGAAACGGCACTTTTTGCAAAATCATTAAGATAAATCAGTCTTTCTTTGTTTCCTTTACCGAGAACACGAACTGTTGATAGGTCGGGAGAGAAACTTTGTAGATTTAATCCAACGAGCTCCGAAAGTCGCATTCCTGTATTTAGAAATAGGACAACTATCGCAAAATCACGTGCATTTGTCGGGGAATCTATATCATTTCTTATAGTTTCAAGTAATCTCAAACTTTCTTCATAGCTCATATACTTCGGAAGCGTTTTTGCAGGCTTTGGAGAATCTACGTCGATCGTAGGATTGCTTTCAATCAGATGCTTTTTGTTGCAAAGATAGTTGAAAAATGAACGTAAAGCAGACAGCTTTCTCATTCTCGTCGTCGAACCGTTAGATCTTTCGGAGCGAGCGAATACAAGATATTCCATAATATCGTCTTGACCGATTAATTTTATATCATCAAGTGATAGATCCGATATTGAGATTTTCTCAAAATCTTCTTTAGACGGAATGGCACCTTCATTGCGCGACTTAATATATCTGAAAAAAGTTCTGATATCAAGCAGATATTCGCACACGGTTTTATCTGCATTTCCTTTTATTACTAATATGTAACGAGCATAATCTTTCAAAATAGGGGGGAATGCTTGAAACTCAGGGTTGCTGTTATTTAACGTTAATACTGCCATTATTAGACCTCTGAATTATTTTTACACTTCTATTATACAAAATTTTCAGACGATTTAGTGGATAAACTGTAAACAATTCGAATATTCTCTTGTATTTTCTGTTATTTATGATAAAATATTGGTATAAAATTCACAGAGGGGACAGTATGCGTTTTTTTAAAGAGAATACCGAAAGCATTGTTAAACTTTTCATCAATCAGATAGGTGTTGCTATATTTTCCATGTTTATGCTTTTGGCAGCTTATGCCATAAGTGATAAAGGCGGCAAAGCAGCCGTTGTAAGTATTTTTATTTCGATTTTTTCGATGATTTTCTATTACGTGCTTATTTACAATGTGGCTTGGGAAATCGGCGCTAAAGATAAGATAAGAATAGACGGCGCTCGTATGGAGAAGAAGAGCTCTAAAGGAATTCTTCTTGGTATATACGCAAATATACCAAACATTATCATTATCGGAGCAGCTATACTTCTTTTCGCACTTTATATGTTGGGCGGCGGTGAATGGTTAAAGTCCTGCTTTGCGGTCCTTAACTTCATTTTCAGATTTTTTGTTTCTATGTATCTCGGACTTATTCAAGGCATAACGTCGGGAATTCCAAATGAAAACGTATCGTATCTTATTCAATCCATTCTATTTCTTGCTTTCTCGTTAATAAGTGCCGTGGTTATCCACATTTCTTATCTGTTAGGGCTTCGCGATTTCAGATTTTTCCCGAATCAAAAGCTTACAAAATAAGTTATATAACTTTGATACTCCCATATATTTGTTATATGGGGGTATTTTATGTTCATTAAAGAAAACAATTCAGGTAAAACAGTTTTAATATCTGTAAGTTTTTTGTTATTAATATCAATACTGTCAAGTTATTTATTCGCAAGATACATTATTAATCAGGAAAAAGCGGAAGAAGTCTACATCTCAGGAAACAGCAAAACCGTTATTATTGACGCAGGGCACGGCGGAGAAGACGTGGGCGCTATCGGTATAAATAACGTCTATGAAAAAGATCTTAATATGCAAATATCTGCTAAGCTCGGAGATTATCTGAAAGCCGCAGGATTTAACGTAGTTTATACGAGAAGCGAAGACTGCTTGCTGTATACAGAAGAACAGAATATTAAGGGAATGAGGAAAATATACGATTTAAAAAATAGAGTTGCTATCGCAAATTCTTACACTGATGCAATTTTTATAAGTATCCATATGAACTCTTTCGGGCAGGAAAACTGTTCGGGACTTCAAATTTATCATTCAGCAAATGAATCTTCTCAAAAGCTTGCATCGTCGGTACAAAATTCCGTTAAATCACTTCTGCAGCCCGGCAATCGCCGCAACATAAAACCCGGAAATGAAATTTATGTTTTAGAAAATTCTTCAGTTCCATCAATACTTATAGAATGCGGTTTTATTTCTAATCCCGACGAATGTAAAAAACTTTGTGAAAAAGAATATCAAAAAGAATTGTGTTTTGCAATTCTTTGTGGTATTATAGAATATGAAAAAAATAAGTAATTCTAAAATAGGAGTATAAAATGAAAGGTACAAAGCTCATCTTTGTATGCAGAGAGTGCGGCGCAACCTCACCGAAGTGGCTTGGAAAATGTCCCGAATGCGAAACGTGGAATACGTTTGATGAGGTGGAAATAAAAGAAAAGCAGCGTTCGTCATCACAAAATACCAAAATCGTTATTAAAAATCAGGCAGAAAAGTTCTCCGAGCTCAAAATGCCCGAGTATATAAGAACAAAAACCGGTATGTCCGAGCTTGACCGTGTGCTTGGAGGAGGTCTTGTTGATAGTTCCGTCGTTCTTCTTTCTGGAGAACCGGGCATTGGTAAATCGACTTTACTTCTTCAAATATCCAGAGAACTTTCAAGAACGAGAAAAGTTCTGTATGTATCCGGAGAGGAATCAAAAGGTCAGCTTAAACTCAGAGCAGAAAGACTCGGTGTTGTCGGAGAATCCATTTATATACTCACAGAAACCGATCTAAATTCCATAATTTCGGAGTGCGAACGCTTAAATCCCGACGTCATAATAATGGACTCGGTACAAACTATTTCTTCCGAAAATATTACGAGTGCCCCAGGAAGTATAGCTCAAGTTCGTGAAGGAGCCTTAACTCTCATAAATTACGCTAAAAATTCAGGTGCTGCCGTATTCCTTGTCGGTCACGTAAATAAAGAAGGGGGGATTTCAGGTCCTAAGCTCCTTGAGCATATGGTTGATGCAGTACTCTATTTTGAAGGTGAAAGGACTAATTCCTATAGAATTATACGTGCAATTAAGAACAGATTTGGTTCTACAAACGAAATAGGAGTATTCGAAATGGGGGACAGAGGTCTTATTGAGATTCCAAACCCAAGCGAAGTCGTTATGGCTGAAAGACCTAAGAATACCAGCGGATCATGCGCCGGCTGCGTTATGCAAGGAACAAGACCTATTATCACCGAAATTCAATCTTTAGTAACAAAAACAGTTTTTCCGACAGGGAAAAGAACTGCTGACGGATTCGACCATAATCGTATGGGGCTTTTAATCGCGGTACTCGAAAAACGTATGGGACTTAAATTCTACGAAAACGACGTTTACATAAACGTAGCGGGCGGTTTACGTCTTGACGAGCCCAGTGCCGATTTATCCATAGCTATGGCTCTCATCAGCGGTATTACGGACAGAGTTATCCCCGACGAGCTTATAGCGTTTGGCGAACTTGGTCTTTCGGGTGAAGTGAGGGCGGTTTCTCACATAGATTATAGAGTTAAAGAAGCTGTTCGTCTCGGTTTTACAAAAATAGTTTTGCCAAAGAAAAACATAACTTCTTCGCTTCAAGTACCGAATAACGTAGACCTAATCGGCGTAAGCAATATTTATCAAGCTCTTGCTTGTATGAAAATGAAAAAATCAGACTAAATTATAAAATCAAACGGAATGTATAATGAAAATTTATGCATTCCTCTTTTTATATCTAAGCAAATATGCAAGCAACGGTTTGAGTATTCAATACATTGATTTCGTATTTTTGTGCAAAACACATAAAAATAAAGAATAAATTTCTACGTTTGATAGTGAAAATCTTAAAGAATCATTCTTGAAATTATATACAAAATAATGTATAATTATTTCATATGATGCTATTTTCCCCGCGTCATAATGCACTAAGCAAAAGGAGACTTACTCAACATGGAAAAGGTTTATACCAAAAGTATTCGAAACGTTGTACTGCTCGGACATAGCGGAGGAGGAAAAACTTCTCTTGCAGAGTCAATGCTTTATATTTCAAGACTTACAGACCGTTTAGGAAGTGTTGCCGACGGTAATACCATATGCGATTACGACCCCGAAGAAATTAAAAGAGGATATTCCGTATCTGCTGCAATGGCACCTATGCTTTGGAGTGGAACTAAGATAAATTTACTTGACACTCCCGGTTTCTTTGACTTTGAGGGTGAAGCACGTCAATGCGTAAGAGCGGCCGACGCAGCTATAATCGTGGTTGACGGTAAAGCAGGTATTGAGGTTGGAACTGAGTCCGCTTGGAATCTCGCTACCGATGCCGGCGTACCTAAAGCATTCTTTATCAACCGCTTTGATGACGGAGAGGCAAGATTCTATAAGGTATTTGGTCAAATAAGAGATAAATACGGCGTTACCGTATGTCCTATTCAAATTCCGATTATCGACGGTGATACCGTTATAGGATTTGCAAACCTTATCGATATGAAAGTTTATACGTTTGAAAAAGCTACGGGTGAATACGTTATTTCTGCTATTCCCGAAAAGTTTATGGAAGTTTGCACCGAATACCACAATATGCTTCTTGAAGCTATCGCCCAGACCAGCGATGAACTTATGGACAAATTCTTCAATGAAGAACCCATTTCAAGAGAGGAATCTCTCGAAGCTATCCACGAGGGTATTATCAAAGGAGAAATAGTTCCCGTATTTTGCGGTGCAGCTACTAAGAACTGGGGTATTAAGACTCTTCTTGATACTATTGCAAACTCTTTCCCGAGACCTACCGCACGAGGCGTGGAGCACGTCGTTGATGACGACGGTTCGCTTAAGGATATAGCTATCGAAGTCGACGGCAAGGATACCTCTGTTTTCGTATTTAAAACAGTTGCCGACCCGTTTGTAGGAAAAATGTCCTTCTTTAAGGTTATGAACGGCGAAGTTAGAAAGGATATGATTCTTCGTAACACCACCAACGGAACTAACGAGAAATTCGGTAAAATCTTCATTATGCGTGGTAAAAAGCAGATAGACGTTGATGAACTTGCTTGCGGTGATATCGGCGTTGTTGCTAAGCTTTCCGCTACGGGTACCAATGATACTCTTACAACGCTTTCTGCTAACGTTAAGTACGCTACTATCGATTTTCCGAAGCCCTATATGAGCATGGCGATTTCGCCCGTCTCGAAGGGGGATGAAGACAAGATTTCAGGTGGTATTGCTCGAATTCTTGAAGAGGACCTCACGGTTGCTTACGTAAACAACTCCGAAACAAAGCAGCTGGTACTTTCCGGTCTTGGTGATATTCACCTTGATATTATAGTTTCCAAGCTTAAGTCGCGATTTGGTGCTAACGTAACACTTTCTAAGCCCAGAATTGCTTACAGAGAAACGATTAAGGGAAAATCTGACGTTGAAGGTAAGCATAAGAAACAGTCGGGTGGTTCCGGTCAGTACGGTCACGTTAAAATCAGATTCTCGCCCGGTGAGCAAGAAGGTCTCACGTTCACAGAAAGCGTATTTGGCGGAGCAGTTCCTAAAAACTTCTTCCCAGCTGTTGAAGCAGGACTTAAGGATTGTATGCAGAAAGGTATTCTTGCAGGTTATCCGGTAGTTAACCTTGCCGCTGAGCTCTACGATGGATCTTACCACGACGTTGACTCTAATGAAATCTCCTTCAAGCTTGCGGCTGCTATAGCATACCGTGAAGGTCTTCCTAAGGCCAAACCCGTTCTTCTTGAGCCGGTTGGCGCACTTAAGATTTGCGTTCCCGATAACTACGTAGGTGACGTAATGGGCGATCTTCCCAAACGTCGCGGCAGAGTTCTTGGAATTGAGCCTATTGAGGACGGCAGAGGATATCAGGCCGTTATAGCAGAAGCTCCTATGGGAGAAATGGCAGACTATGTAATTTCTCTTCGCGCTATGACCCAGGGACGCGGAAGATTTGATATGGAATTTGTTCGCTATGAAGAAGTTCCCGGACCTATTGCAGAAAAGATTATCGCAGAATCCAAAAAAGATGCATAAAACATACTGACACAGATAAAAACAGGGAAATTCATTCTATGGAATTTTCCTGTTTTTAATGTTGAAGAAGGTAAAAATATGTCTTTTTTCAATATTTATCCGAAATTTTGCTAAACAAAAACTTTTACTTGACTATTTATTAATAATATGTTAAAATTAGTTATCACGTTTTAAAGGATTCTTAATTATGGAAGATAAAAGACTCGATCCCACAGTAGAATATGATACCCCTGCTTATAAGCAGCGTAAGCGCCGCTTAGGCGATAGAAAAGAGGGACGACGCGTTCGTACTCTTCCGGCTATGACGCAGTTCACGCCATTCATTATGAAAACACGTAATGATTCTATGAATATGTTTGAAGATGTAATAGACATTACGAACGTAGAAAGATACCTTGACCTTAAGCACGAGGAAGGTTTCACGGATATGACAATTCTCCACGTAATTCTTGCAGCTTACGTACGTATTGTTGCCGAGAGACCGGGTATTAACCGTTTTATAGCGGGGCAGAGAATATTTGCAAGAAAAAATATAGAGTGCGTTATGACTATAAAGAAAGAAATGTCACTCGAATCTCCGGATACCTGTATTAAAGTTGAGTTTGACCCCAGAGATGATATCTACAACGTTTATAAAAAGTTCCGCAAAGAAGTCAACAAAGCTATAGCAGAGGATACAGATTTTGACAATACCGCCGGAACGCTTGCCAAATTACCGAGATTTATTCTAAGAGGAGCAATATCTCTGCTTAACTGGCTTGATTACAGAGGCTGGCTTCCAAAAGCTTTGTTAAAAGTTAGTCCTTTCCACGGTTCGATGATTATAACTTCAATGGGTTCTCTCGGTATACCTGCTATTTATCATCATCTTTATAACTTTGGAACATTGCCTATTTTCATTTCTTACGGTAATATTTTCACTGCTGATGCAATAAAGCGCGACGGAACCAGAGAAAGACATCACTTTGTGACGCTTAAGGTTGTAACCGATGAGCGAATTTGCGACGGATATTATTACGCATCCGCCTTTAAACGTCTTAAGAGATATATGCTTCATCCGGAAATTTTGGATAAATCTCCTGAGAAAGTAGTAGAAGATATAGATTAAAATAAAGGGTAGTTGCAAATGAAGCAGCTACCTTTTATTTTAGCGTTCTTAACTCAATAACATAAATATTTTTTGCCCATCGCTCTGTATTTATTGATAAATTTTAAAACATTATCTAATTTATAATGATATCAAGATAAAAAACATCTCTAATGTTGAATTTTCAAATGTCAAAAGATTTAAAAACATAAATTTACTAAGAAATACTCAAAAAATATCCGATAAACACTTGACTTTTCAAAAAACTTCTGCTATAATATGATAGTCTGTTGGAGAGATGGCCGAGTTGGTCTAAGGCGCACGACTGGAAATCGTGTAAACCATAACCGGTTTCATGGGTTCGAATCCCATTCTCTCCGCCATAAATTAAGCACCTCAATCTGAGGTGCTTAATTTATTTTATGGGCGAGAAAATGGCTCTCGAAGCTATGCGTCGAAGACGCTGGGTTCGCATACCGCTTGCGGTATCCGGCATTTGCGCGGGTATAAGTACAACGATAATCGAAGCTAACGAACTATTAGCGATTAACCGCGCGCTAGCCGTACCCCATTCTCGACGAAGCACCTCAATCTGAGGCGCTTAATTTATTTTATGGCTGAAAGTTTAGATTTAGTTTAATAAATGCTATTATTTTTTATATTTTAATTTTGTATTTTAATACAAATTAATACTTGACAAATTACAACCTTTTTCATATAATAATAGTGTATTTTTATCTTATATTAAATTAGATGCCTGTCATCTTGTCTCTAAATTTGAGGAAAGGGAGAAATAATGAGTTTAAAAGTTTTAAAATTTGGTGGTAGCTCACTTGCAGATGCAAAGCAATTCAGAAGAGTTGCCGAAATAATCAAAAGCGAGCCCGATAGAAGATACATAGTTGCATCTGCTCCGGGAAAGAGAACGAGCGGAGATGTAAAAGTAACCGACCTTCTTTATAAATGCTATGAACTCGCCATTAACGAAGAAGATATTTCTGAAACGTTTGATGAAATAAAACAAAGATATAACGATATAATCAAAGAGTTGGAAATTGATTTAGATCTTAATGATATATTCGAAAAAATTCAGATGTCTATGCTTCACAATTCGGGCAGAGATTACATTGCTTCAAGAGGCGAATATCTCAATGCTATGATTTTAGCTAAATATCTCGATTTTAATTTTATAGATGCAAAAAAAGTTATATTCTTCAAAGAAGACGGCTCGTTTGATGCAGATAAAACAAACGACGTTCTTAGCGAGTATCTCGCTAAACACCGTTATGCAGTTATTCCGGGATTCTACGGATCTATGCCTAATGGCACTATAAAAACCTTTTCAAGAGGTGGTTCTGATATAACGGGTTCTATTGTTGCAAGAGCCGCAAGCGCTACGGTTTATGAGAACTGGACCGACGTTTCAGGCTTCTTAATGGCAGATCCTCGTTGCATCAGCAATCCAAAGCCAATTAACACTATAACTTACAAAGAGCTTCGCGAACTTTCTTATATGGGTGCAACCGTACTTCACGAGGATGCAATTTTCCCGGTAAGATATTCAAAAATTCCAATCAATATCAAAAACACGAACAAACCCGAAGATAAAGGCACGTTCATTGTTCCGGAAACCGATCAAATCAGCGAAGACGTAATCACGGGTATAGCAGGAAAAACCGGTTTCTCAACTATAACCATAGAAAAAGATATGATGAACGCTGAGCTCGGTTTTGGGCGAAGAGTACTCCAAGTTATAGAAGAAAATGGAGTATCATTCGAGCATTTCCCATCAGGAATTGACACTATGACAGTTGTCGTTCCTACAAAGGATCTTCATTCCAAGAGAGCTGATATTATGTCAGGTATATGCAAGGCTGTTGATCCGGAGAATATTTTTGTAGAGGAAAATCTTGCCCTTATCGCAATCGTTGGTCGCGGTATGGTAAAAGCTAAGGGAACTGCTGCAAGAATTTTTACAGCTCTTGCAAACGCAGGCGTAAATATACGTATGATCGACCAGGGTTCGTGCGAACTTAATATAATCGTCGGAGTAGATTCCAATGATTATATTGCAGCGTTAAAGGCTATATACAAAGAATTCGTTAAATAAGTCAAATAATTAAAACGAGGATGCCCGAAAAGCATCCTCGTTTTAATTATTTGAAGCAGGGAATTACTTCATAGAAGCTCTGATAGCCTTTACCCATTCTCTTACAGAATTCATTTCCTCATCGGTAACCTTCTTTAAAAACTTGAAGGGAAGTCCACCGTTTATATAAAGAATGTTATCTTCGATTACGTTGGAATCATTTGTTTTTGCCATTTCAACGATCTTTGCTGCATTTTCAGGAGTTCCGTCGATGATAAAAGCAACGTTTGCAGTAAGTGTTTTCTTAAGCGAACGAACAAAACGACCAAAATAATCAGGCATATTAGGCTTAGCGGTAGCAACGATAACGACAAGTCTTTCACCGTCGCAGGGATAAGCGGCAGGAATAACGTCTGTAGCCTTATCAGCTTCGATAAGTTTGGTAACTTCATCTGCAATAGTAAGAAGCTTGCCTTTGTTTGTGTGTGTAAGAACTCTCATTCTCATAGGAAATATCCTCCAAAGTTATATTTTTTATTACAAACGATTATACCATATTTTTTTAAAAAAATCAATAGATAAAAGTTAGTTATAAAAATATTATTTGAGCATTTAATTTTAAGAAAATTAAAAAGATGCAAAACCAAAAGAGAAGGGAAGATATAAGAACAAATATCTAAGTAAATTTAAACATAAATAAATCGAAATTGTCAAATACAGTATTTCTCGCAGATAAGATAACCTATTAAACAGTTTTAAATAGTTGCCTTTTTCCTTTACGCGAGAAATTTTTAAAAATTTCCGAGTTACCCTCTTTTCTCTTGAAAAAGAAAAACGGTGTGATAAAGTAGAAAATACTGAAAGGAAAAGAAACAAGAGATTGGGGTAGTGCACCATACCCGATTATACAAAATTGATATTTTGTATAATAGAGGGGACTAAAATTAGGATTATTTGTTTTTTCTGCTTCGTATTAACCGTTTAATTATTTTCAAATATATAGATTTAACCTTAAAAATTATAAATATAGTTGTATATGGTAACTTAACGTCGAAGCTTTAAATAGTATCGTTTATATTGCAAACAACTATATAAAAATTCAGCATTCACTATTCATATAAATTCATCAGCCGCTTAATTGAACATATAATGGTATTTAAATATTTCACTTAATTTTCCTATTCATTATTAAATTTATTAAAATCTATTGAAAAAAGCAATTATTTATTATATAATTACTACGAAACTCTCTATAAAGATACTCTTTTATTCTTAAAAATAGAAGGGAAGTCTTCCCTTCTATTTTTAATGTCCATGTTTATTTGCAAGATATTTTCTCCTAGTTGCCTCTCCACCTCTTAAATGACGCTCTGATTTGTTGATTTCAAGTATTTCTTTTACTCTTTTATATAAACTTGAATTATAATACTTTAATTTATAAACCAAATCCTTATGTACCGTGCTTTTGCTCATTCCGAAATGCTTTGCGGCACCTCTAACAGTTGTGCCTGTTTCAATAACATATCGAGCAATTACTTCACAGCGCTCTTTTCCCGCAAAAGTATCCATTTTTTCCTCCATAAAATCTTTTACTAAATTATATGAAAGGCATATTTGTATAATGCAAAAAGAAGAAATTAAATTTTGTGATTCCAACGTGTTCGAAGGTATGACCTCTATAAGAGCAATAATTAAATCCATAGATCAAGGCAAGAATACAAGAAAAATACTTAAAATTTTGTTTGATAAAGAAAAAACGCCTAAAATATCAAAAGAGCTTTGTTATTTTAGGGCAGTTTCTTCGAAATACGGATTTGAGATTATAGAAAGCACCAGCGATGAGCTTGATAAAATTACACTGGGAAACTCTCACGGCGGAATTGTTGCCATCACTAATACACGCAAAATTCAAAATTTAAATTCGAATATTCCCCTTCCCAAGCGCGGCTTTTTTGCAATGATACAGGGGATTGAGGATCCTTATAATTTCGGGTATGCCTTACGCTCTCTTTACGCAGTAGGAACGGATGGAATAATTCTACCTAAAAGAAATTGGATGAGTGCAGCGGGTGTTGTTTGCAGAAGTTCCGCCGGAGCGTCCGAATTATTTGATATGTATGAGGGTGATCCCTTTGAGGTCATAAAAATTTTCAAAGCCAACGGATATACTATTGTTTGCGCCGAAGAAAAAACTGATAATATTCTCGGTAAGTGTTCTCTTCCCTTGCCTATTTTGCTTATTGTGGGCGGTGAAAAGCGCGGAATATCAAAGGCAGTGCTTAATCTTGCCGATATAAGAGTTAAAATAGATTACGGACGCGAATTTCATGCATCTCTGTCTGCCGCCTCTGCAACGACTATGTTTGCATATGAAATAATGAGACAAAACAACTAGCATCGGTATAAATAAAAAATGACGGATCGGCTCAGGATATCAGAACCGATCCGCTTTTAATTATAAAGTCTAACCGTGAACAATTTAGCAATATCTTTATATTACTAAATTATGATAGACTCAACGTCTACTTACCGCAGCATCCGCCTCGTGCATTTCTCCCATTACCGGTTTCGTTTAAATCGTTTTTTCTATTAGTTCCGCGAAAACGGTTTATAGGAAAAGGCATTCTTTCAAATGTAGCACAAGGATTTTCATCATTAGTCGCTGCTACACATTCCTTATCGGGTACCGAATAATCGGTTGCCTGAACGAGCAACTGCGCAGGGCGAGTAATTCTTATAACAGAGAACAAACCGAAGGTTATATATAATCTGGGAGCATTATCACAGTTTGATATTTCACCGCAGAGGAAATCGTTTGTTATTCTGGGAAATTCATTGCAATCTCCGCAGCCTCCGCAACAATTATTGCAGTGGCAACCGGGTTCTGTAATCTTTGTTCCAAGAACTATAGGTTCAATCGTTTCTACGGTAGCAACCGGATCGTTTGTCCCTCTGTTTGAATAATTTCTTGAACAGTAGTCATTTTCGGGTTCTGAAGTAAATGTAGTAACGCTGCCTTCTCCGCCGTAAAGTATGACTTCTTTTTCAAGAACAGCAAGCCCTTTGAATGTCTGACTACGTCCTACTCCAAGGCATGCTTCAAATTCTATTCCAACATAATAGCGAATAGTGACCTGATAAAAACCGCAATTAAAAGGAACCTCATTAACACCAACGTATGCCCATAAAATATTTGCCGAGCGAGCTCTTATATTGCTGCCGTTTGCGAGTATTTCCT
The DNA here is from genome assembly GCA_045578385.1 of Eubacteriales bacterium. GTDB lineage: Bacteria > Bacillota > Clostridia > Oscillospirales > CAG-272 > UBA1740. The sequence continues at coordinate 104,186 of JAZNKD010000041.1, forward strand.
CACCGAACGATGTAAGATATACTCTTGTGTTTTCAAAGCAATCTCTGTCTCTGCAAGAATCGAGAACACGGTTTGTATCAATGCATACCATTCCGCGATTATCCTGGAAAAGTCCTGACATTGTATTTCTGTTTTCTGACATTGCAACTTCTCCTATGATTACACGTAATACTTTATTTTTTGGAAATATTAACAATATAATTGAAATTTTAAGGATGTAATTTCACCCTCGATAACATAGTATGTATTTTTTCGATATTTGTTTACATTTTTCTCTTTTATTTTGAAATCGTATATATTATAATTAAAAAAGAGGAAAACCTCAGGTATAATACCTTGGTTTTCCTCTTTATATTTGCTTATAAAATTATGTATATGCTTTGATGGAATCAGGGCAAGCGTCTACTGCGATAGAAACTGTCATCACAAGATTTACATCTTTAACGACATCCTCAACATCCTTAAGAAGCGCTGCGAATGCTTCTACATCATTTCCGCAGATTTTAAGAGAAGAATCTACAAAGATATCGGTAATATCGCTGTTGGAAGCAAGAATGCCTGCAATAAATCCGGTAAGCTTCTCAGCATCGGTAATGTGGTAATAATCTGTATCAATAAGGCGAGCTTTAGAGGTTATATCAAATCTAAGCTTATCCCCCTTCTCGATGCAAACAACAGAGCCCTTGGAGTTAGCTGCAGCGTTATTTACAAGCTCGATAAGAGTTTTAGTTTTTCCTGAACCTTTTGCGCCGATAAATAATTTAATCATTTTTGTTTTCCTCCTTTGTTTAGGACTGGTTAATCCTCTTGTATATATAATACACCATAAATAAGAAAATTGCAAGAGTTTTTTGATGTTTTTGCTTAAACTTTTTTAAATATATTCCTTTATTATGTTAGTATATCCAAGAATACAAATCTGACAAAAGTTAACGTTTATATTTTAAAAATCAGCCTTTGGAAATTCTTTCATCGAGCTCTTTCTTCATTTTTTCGTAACCGGGCTTTCCGAGGAGCGCAAACATATTTTTCTTATATGCCTCGACACCGGGCTGGTTGAACGGATTCACTCCAAGCATATAACCGGATACTGCACATGCAAGCTCAAAGAAATAAACAAGGTATCCAAAGGTATAAGCGCTTCTGTCGTCGAGTTCAATAAGAACGTTGGGAACTCCGCCATCATTGTGAGCAATAAGAGTTGCAAGCATAGCGGTTTTATTTACGTAATCTAGCTCTTTTCCTGAAATAAAATTAAGTCCGTCAACGTTAGCTTCGTCATTAGGAATAACAAATTTCGCGCCGGGGTTCTTTACATTTAATACAGTTTCAAAAAGATTTCTATTTCCCTCTTGAATATACTGCCCAAGCGAATGAAGATCTGTTGAGAAGATTGCGGAAGCCGGGAAAATTCCCTTGTTATCCTTTCCCTCACTCTCACCGTAAAGCTGCTTCCACCACTCGTTAAGCATAACCATATAAGGCTCATAACCCACGAGAATCTCGGTAACTTTGCCTTTTCTTTCAAGAATATTGCGTATAGCAGCATACTTTATTGCATCATTCTTATTAAGTTCGCTCGAACTATATACGTTCATAGCATCGAACGCGCCCTGCATCATAGCATCAATATCAATACCTGCGCAAGCTATAGGAAGAAGTCCTACTGCAGTAAGAACAGAATACCTTCCACCAACGTCATCAGGCACAACGAAAGTCTCAAATCCTGCCTCATCCGAAAACTGCTTAAGCGTTCCTCTGCACTTATCTGTAGTGACAAAAATACGTTCTCTTGCGCCGTCAACGCCGTATTTGTCTGTAAGCATTTTCTTAAATACTCTGAATGCTACCGCAGGCTCGGTAGTTGTACCCGATTTTGATATAATATTTAACGATATATCTTTTCCTTCGCATATAGATATAAGCTCGGTAAGTGCTGTTGTAGATATATTATTACCTGCGAAATAGATATCCGGAGTATCTTTTTTAAGATTATTATAAAGAGGGCTCTTAATGAATTCGATAGCTGCTCTTGCACCGAGGTAAGAGCCGCCAATTCCTATAACAACAAGAATATCGCTATTGTTTTTTATTCTTTCTGCAGCCGATTTAATTCGAGCAAATTCTTCTTTATCATAATCATCGGGCAAAGTAACCCATCCAAGAAAATCTGCGCCTTCACCTTTGCCGCTTTTAACTAAATCATAAGCTTGAGCTGCTTCATCAGAAATAGCAGAAAGCTCAGCTTCGTTAACAAATCCATTCAAAAATTTGTCAATTAATTTCAATGTCATCTCGCATCCTCCGTATAATTGTAAACATTTAAAAATATCACATTATGATTATACAACACGAAGTGATTTTTTTCAAGTATTATTTGAAAATTAAATTCAAAAATATCAGTTATTTATAAAAATTCATCTCGCTTATTTACATCTGAAAACATCGCTGAAAATTCGTCGCCATAATTCCCAGAAGCTTATTCTTTCCACGTTCTCTTTAGCAAAAATTATCGTCTCTCCTATCTTTTCATCTCCTATTAGATATTCCACCTTTCCTACCGCTTCATTTTGACTTATAGGCGCATTAAGATTTTCGGGAATTGTATATATCTTTTCTACTTTTGAAATATCCGTTTTTGAAAGAAGTTTTATAAACTTTCCTTCATAAAGCGTAACACTGTTTTTAACGCCGAAACGAATATTTATATCCTCAAGCGGTGCTTCTTCACATTTAAATATTCCGTAATTTGCAAATCCGTAATCCAAAAGATTTCTTGCGGTTTCATTTCTGTTATCTCGTGTTTCTGCGCCCATCACAACAGCAATTAATTGCATATCTCCACGTTTAGCTGTAGCACTCATACAAAAACCCGCCTTAGAAGTTGAACCTGTTTTTAACCCGTTGCACCCATCATAAAATCTCACAAGGCGATTTGTATTTGTTAGCGTAAATTCTCCGTTTCTTATAGTATCTTGCCATATTGAGCTATACTTCAGAATAATTTCGTGTTTTATAAGTTCTCTGGACATTATCGCAATATCTAATGCCGAGGTTAGATGATTTTCGGTAGTGTCGTCAAGCCCTGTAACGTTTTCAAAATTTGTATTTTTCATACCTAGATTTTCAGCTTTTCTATTCATTTCAGATACAAACGCATTCACGCTTCCGGCTACAAGTTCTGCTAAAGCAACGGCTGCGTCGTTGGCGCTTGCTATAATCGTACATTTTAATAATTCCTCAACATTCATTGCTTCTCCTTCTTTTAAGAAAACCTGACTTCCGCCCATAGAAGCAGCAAGGGAAGATATCTTAACCTCATCTTCAAGTTTAATTTTACCGTCTGCTATAGCTTCTGACACTAAAAGTAACGTCATTATTTTCGTTACCGATGCAGGATTCAATTTAATATTTTCTTCCTTAGAAAAAATAATTTCGCCGGTATCTGCATCCATTAAAACTGCAGATTTTACAAGAGGGCAATCTATTGCTGCTTCTATTTCTGCCTTATTATTTATTTCGTTTTCTGCAAATACTTGCAGACTGATAGAAAATACCATCGAAAATGTCAAAATAAAAAGAATTATCTTTTTCATACAATATTACTCCTTAAAAAGTTTTATAGTATATTCTATTAACAACGAATTTGGTTTATCACAAAATTGATATCTAAAAAAATTTAAAAGACGTATTGTATTTAAACCTTAATTATGCTATTATATTTATGTAAAACATATATGGAGCAGCTATCGTGAAAAAAAACAATAAAAAAAGCGGCCGATTGCGCCTAATCAATTTAGATAGGGACGGTAAAGGCATAAGCAAAAATCAAGCCAATCTAACACCGGGATTAAAAAAATTCTTTGTTTTATTCGGTAATAATTTCGGTAAACTTGTTTCGGTTAATATATTTTTTGTCCTTGGAAACTTCCCTCTTATTTTTTTAATAATCAATCTTTCAGGATACTTTAAAAAAGAATATTTCACACCGTTCTCGGATCTATTTCAGAACATTGCCGGAATTTTTACGGCGGAAGGTGGGTATACACCTTATAAAATGACCCTTTACGCTTTGGAAGGACTTCAGCATCAATCCTTAGCTCACACCGCAGTTAATTACATCTTCTATGCTATCGCAGCATTAACACTTGTTACGTTTGGACTTGTAAACGTAGGCACGGCGTATATTGTCAGAAATATGGTTAAAGGAGAGCCTATATTTGTCTGGAACGATTTTTGGTACTCAGTTAAAAGAAATTATCGTCAGGCACTTCCTTTCGGCGCGTTGGACGCAGGAATTCTAACACTCCTTATCTGGAACCTGATATCCCTAATCACCTCAACTTCGCAATTCTTTTTATCTATGCTTTTCTGGAGTAACGTTGTTCTGTTTGTCGTTTATTTCTTTATGAGATACTATATTTATATTCAGATGGTTACTTTCAAGCTTAGCATATATAAGATGATTAAGAATTCCCTTATCTTTGCAATACTTGGTTTTAAACGAAACATTCTTGCGTTTTTAGCGACTATATTACTAATATTTATTGAAATTTTGCTTATGTTCGGCACAGGCGGTATTTTAGTCCCCTTCGCAGTTGCTGCTCCGCTGGCTATAATGTTATCAGCGATGTCATTCATAAAAGTTTATGCGGCATATCCGAAAATTAAACAGTATATGATAGACCCTTATCTAGAAGAACATCCGGAAGAAAAGCCGGAAATATTGGATGACGACGTTATAATGCGCGACGATGTTACAGAAAAAGAACGCTTAGAAGCAATTAAAAATAAAAACAATTTAACTCATAACGATTAAAGTTTAAAGGCTGCCTCAAAATACTTTTGGGCAGCCTTTTGTATATTCAGTATCAAAATATCTATGCTGTAAGCTCATCAAGCGTACCGAAAGAATATCCCATTTGTTTCCATACATCTATTAGCTGCGGAAGAATGGCCGCATTAGTAGAAGATGTAGGGTGCAATAGAATTACCTCACCGTTATGAGTATTATTTAATATAATATCCATAGCTTTTTTTGTATCAGGTTGCTTTGAGTCATCCCAATCGGCATATCCAAAACTCCAAAAAATAGTTTTATACCCCATTTTTTTCACAGTAGCCAGAGCCGCTTCACTATATCTACCTTCAGGAAAACGAAAATACTTTGACATTTGCATATCTGTTTTTTGTTCATATATTTTTTCCAAATCACTGACATTTTTGATTATTTGTTCTTCTGTTAATTTTGTCATATCAGCATGATTTTTTGTATGATTGCAAACGGTATGCCCTTCATCTGTCATTCTCTTGACTATATCGGTATTTTTTATAATTATGTGGTCCAGTAGAAAGAATGCTGCAGGCACTTTCTTTTCTTTCAGTATATCAAGTATTCTCTCTACGTTGCCGTTTTCATATCCTGCATCAAAAGTTAGATATATTTTCTTTTCTGAAGAAGTATCATTAAGCTTTTTATCGATATAGTATGAATCATATTTCTCTATAAACTTATGCTCCTCCGCTATTGTTGGGCGAGAGGTTCCTGAACGTTTTATATACCAATTCAATCCATCTTGAGCGAAGCCGTTTAAGCATAGCATATTTCCAAAAATCAGAATTAATAATATTATTGATATTATTTTTTTCATAGAATATCACTCTTTCTTATATTTGAGAAAACTCTCACAAATATTTTTCGACTTAAAATATAAGTTATTCTATGAAAGAAAAGGAAAAAAAGAGGATGTTTATACACATCCTCTTTTTTTAAGTAAATTACTTATATTTACGCTTTCTAGCAGCCTCAGACTTTTTCTTGCGTTTTACGCTGGGCTTTTCGTAATGCTCTCTCTTACGGAGCTCGGAAAGAACACCCGATTTAACGCACTGTCTCTTAAAACGACGAAGCGCGCTATCGAGAGTCTCATTCTCTTTTACTCTAATCTCTGCCATCTCTATTTCCCCTCCCTTCGCTTTGCAAAGAGATAAAATCTCATAAATTTACTCGTATATTATATCTTATAATATTCTTTTTGTCAATACATTTTATTGAAATAATTTTATATATTGCCGTTTTTTTGATTTTTTGCTGCAAAAACGGTATTTTTCATAAGCATCGTTATGGTCATTGGTCCCACGCCGCCGGGTACAGGTGTTATTAAAGACGTCTTTTCTGATACCTCATCAAATTGAACGTCTCCGCAGAGCTTTCCGTTTTCGAGACGGTTTATACCTACGTCAACAACAACTGCTCCGTCCTTAACCATATGTGACTTAATGAAATTAGGTTTACCTACAGCCACAACAAGTATATCGGCTCTTGAAGTAACTTCGCTAAGATTTCGCGTTTTAGAGTGGCAGACGGTAACGGTTCCGCTTGCATTAAGCAGAAGCAGCGCCATAGGCTTACCAACGATATTGCTTCTTCCGACAACTACACATTCCTTACCTGCAATATCTACGCCGTAATACTCCAGAAGTTCCATTATTCCCGCAGGGGTACACGGAAGAAACGTATATTCACCTTCTACTATTCTTCCAACACTTTCATGCGTAAAAGCATCTACATCCTTTTTGGGATCAATTCTATCAATTACTTTTTTCTCGCTAATATGACGCGGAAGCGGCAACTGAACTAATATTCCGTGAACTGTATTATCTGCGTTAAGGTTATCTATAAGATCGAGCAGCTCTTCTTCTTCGGTTTCCTCAGGCAGTGTCAGCTGCAGGGGTTCAATTCCCGTCTCAATACAAGCTTTTTCTTTATTTCTGACGTAAACTGCAGATGCAGCATCGTTTCCAACCAAAATAACCGCAAGCTTCGGAAAAATTCCCTGCTCCTTTAATTTTGCCGCCTGCTCAAAAACAGATTTTCTTATTTTTTTAGAAACCAACTTTCCGTCAATTATATTTGCCATAATTACCTCTGAATTATTTCGCTTTTTTATTTTCCTTCGGCTCCTTGCGATAAAGTGGCTTTTGTGGCATCTTTATTGCAAAATATATCAAGCACGCCGTACATACAGCGAAAATAACAGCCGCAAGTACTTGAGAGGTTCTGAATTCCCAGCCGAAAATTTTTGAATAAAGGCTATCTGCACGAAGTCCCTCTATAAACATTCTTCCCAGTCCGTACCAACCGAACACCATAAGAAATATCTGTCCGTCATACTTTTTGTGTTTATAAAAAATATTGATAAGAATGAAACCAAGAATATTCCATAATGATTCATAAAGGAACGTAGGATGAACGTATACCGTATTATAGTTAGTAAGAACGTTTCGAACGCCCATTCGGCAAAATATGTTTGTCTCCGAGCCAAATGCTTCTCCGTTCATAAAGTTTCCCCATCTACCTATAGCTTGTGCAAGAATAATTCCCGGAGTACAGCAATCTGCCATAGCAAAGAAATTGATTTTTTTAAAGTACGAAACGCCCAAAACGGTCAACGCACCTGCTATTATACCACCGTAAATCGCAAGCCCGCCATTTCTTATGTTTAATACGTCTGCAAACGTGTTGTATTCTTCAAGTGTAGTGAGTACGTAATACATCCGAGCACCCAAAATTCCTATGGGAATAACAAAAAGCGCATAATCAAGTATATCATCTGTGATTATACCTATCTTGCCTGCTCTGTATATTGTATAAAGCACCGCGCAAATCATACCGAACGTAATTATAAGAGCATACCAAGCAATAGAAACACCAAACACGGAAAAGGCATCGCTATTAACCTCAAATTCCCCTATACCAAAGCCCGGGAATGACAGTTTTGAGATTCTAAGCATTATTTTATCTCCCTTCTTACTATTACTATAACTTTTAATTTATCAACCGATATGAATACAAAACGCCGCTGACGTTACAACTTATAATTTTTGTTCAAAACGTCCGATATTGTAATACTCTGTAGCTTCGCCGCCAGCTCTAAACTTATTTTGTCAAAAATATGGTGATAAATGCAGGCTGTTTTATCGCTGTTCATAGAACAAGTCTCGCTTGATTCGAGGCACCTTACTATAGCTATAGGACCGTCGATTAGCTCAATTACAGATTTTAAAGTAATCTCGTCGGGTGAAACTTTAAGCTTATAACCGCCGTGAGCACCTTTAAAAGAGGAAACGATGTTCCCTTGAACAAGTTTATGAAGAATTTTTAATGCAAAACGCAAAGATACCGATGTTTTTTCGGCTAGTGTATTGGCATCTATTACGTCATTGCTTTCGGATAGAACGCTTACTATTCTGAGCGCGTAATCCGATTCGAGAGTTATTCTCATAGCAAATCTCCAAAAAATACTATTTTATCAAAGGCTGCCTCAAACAAATTCGAGACAGCCTGTTTTTTATCTTTTTTTCTGATTGTACTTATCAAGCTTTGCGTGTATTTTTTTAGACTGATCAAGAAGATGACTTATTGTTCTGTCGTGATTGAGAGTATCGATTATATAAGCAACGTATTTGCACATATTGACTTCACCGTACCACTCTCTTTTAAGAAGTTCGGGAGTTCTGTAGACAAGATTGGTTGTAAATATTTTCGAGAAAAGGCCTTCCTCGTATGCTTTATCCATATTATCGAGGCCGTTACAGAAGAGTCCGAAGCTTGCAAATACAAATATACGCTTCGCGCCTTTGTCTTTAAGCTGCTTACAAACGTCAATGACAGAATCTCCGGATGAAATCATATCGTCGATAACAATAACGTCTTTGCCGGTTACTTCACGTCCAAGGTATTCGTGAGCCACTATAGGATTTTTTCCATTGATTATAACCGAGTAGTCTCTTCTCTTATAGAACGTTCCAAGATCAATTCCCATAACGGAAGAATAGTACATACACTTAACCATACCGCCCTCGTCGGGAGAAATAATCATAAGATTATCCGGATCGATTTTAATATCATCATAAGTATTGAGAAGTGATTTTATCATTTGGTATGAGGTGCGGACATTCTCAAAGCCGCTGAGAGGAATAGCATTCTGAACTCTGGGATCGTGAGCGTCAAAAGTGATTATGTTAGTAACACCCATATTGACGAGCTCCTGAAGCGCAAGCGCACAGTCGAGAGATTCTCTGCTTGAACGCTTATGCTGTCTGCCCTCATAAAGCATAGGCATTATAACGCTTATTCTGCGGGCCTTACCGCCGATAGCACCGATAATACGCTTAATATCCTGAAAATGATCATCAGGAGACATGGGAACCGTCATTCCATACATATTATAAGTCACACCGTGATTAAAAACATCGCAAATAATATAAACGTCATTTCCCCTGAGAGACTGATGCAATGCACCTTTAGCTTCACCGCTTCCGAATCTGGGACAAGAGCTACTTACTATATAAGATACATCTTGATCATGGCTGCGCCAATCTTTGAGATATGAATCAACCTGCGCTGTGAAATCCTCACAGCCTTTCATTCCGATAACACTTAATTCTCCTAACAAACTATCCTTCATCTTTTTCTCTCCATCCAGTATTAGTTATAATCATCAAGGTGACATAAAAAAGAAAAGAGCATATGATAAATCATAGCATCTAAACTTTAATACAATTATATACTATTTACAATTTATTGTCAAGAGAAATGAAGCTTTTGACACAAAAAACGCATTTTGCTTAATGTGCATATATTTATATTTAAAAAAATTATAAAATTTTAACAATGAAAGGAGAATAAATGAAATACGATTCAGAAGGATATATTCAGATCAGCGCGTTTACCGCAGGCGGAGCATTACCCGTTCCGAATATCAGCATTCGTATAACCGGCAGCGAAGAAGAAAATATCGACGTAGATTATTCACTCATAACTGGCAGAGACGGAACTACTGACGTCATTTCTCTGCCAGCTCCGGCGATATTTTATTCGTTATCGCCCAATCCCGCCGAGCAACCTTATGCAAGATATACAATCGAGGCTTACGGAACGGGATATTATCCAAAACGCCTTGAAGACGTTACAATATTCAGCGGTGTAAAATCAATTTTACCCTTGGAAATGATACCTGATGCAAATATTACAAGAAACGTAAATCCACCTTACAGCACAAACAATTCATATATAACGGAAAACGAGGATCTCTTATAATGGCGGAACCTATAATACCCGAAACTATAACAGTACATTTAGGGGCACCTAACGAGGATGCGGAAAACGTTACCTTGTCTTTTAGCGACTACATAAAAAACGTCGCTTCCAGCGAAATATATCCAACCTGGCCAGAAGAAGCAATAAGAGCTAATATACTGGCTCAGATATCGGTTGCATTAAACAGAGTTTACACCGAATACTATCGCAGTATGGGAAAGCCATTTGACATTACGTCCAGCACGGCTTACGATCAGTCTTTTGTTTATCAAAGGGATATTTTCGAAAATATTTCAAGAATAGTAGATGAAATATTCAATGATTATATCAGAAAAGACGGTTTTATTGAGCCGCTGTTTGCAACTTTCTGCGATGGTGATAAAGTAACCTGCAACGGACTTTCACAATGGGGATCAGTTAATCTTGCAGAAGCCGGAGAGGGATATCTGGAAATTTTAAAAAACTACTACGGCGACGATATATCAATAGTGTTCGATGCTCCGATAGATAACGTCACGACAAGCGCGCCGCCCGTAGCTTTAAGAGAGGGCGATACGGGCAGAGACGTAGAAAATATCCAAATACGTTTAAATCGAATTTCTGCAAATTATCCCGGAATACCTAAAATACCCTCTCCGGACGGATTTTTCGGACCCGAAACAACGGATGCGGTAAAAGAATTTCAAAGGGTATTTAATCTTTCTCCAGACGGAGTTGTAGGTAATGCAACCTGGTACAAAATTCAGTTTATATATAACGCTGTAAAAAAACTTTTTGAAGTGAATTCAGAGGGGTTAAGCTATAGCGAGTTGCCGCAAAATCACCCTGGTGACCTGCGTATCGGCAGCAGCGGAAGAGGAGTTCTTATACTTCAATATTATCTTGAATATATTGCTCTGTTTGTGCCTACCGTACAAACTGTAACACCCGACGGTTCATTTGGGCAATCCACTCTCAATTCGGTGCTTTCATTCCAAAAAACCTACGGACTTTCCGAAACAGGAGTAGTAGACAGAGCTGTATGGAACGCTATACAAGGCACATATTACAACATTCTCGGAACAATAAATTTCGAATTTCGAGAGGGTGCGGTTTTGCCATTTCCAGGCAGGGTTCTGATACTGGGTACTACGGGTGAAGACGTCAGAGCCTTACAAGAATATTTAAACTACGTTGCTAACACATACTCACAAATTCCAAAAGTCAACGTAGACGGAGATTTCGGTGAAGAAACCGAGAGAGCCGTTATTGCTTTTAACACTCTTTTTGATATACCCGGTGAAAGTTCACGCGTAACTGCTCAAACATGGAGAGCATTAACAAATATCTACGAAGACCTTTATATCGGAAGCTTTGTACGAGAAGGACAATACCCCGGATACACAATAGGTTAGGAGAGATTATGTATTTAGTTAACGACGAAAAATCAGCGATAAAAGAAATACAAAAGTTCCTTTACGTTGTATCTCAACGAGAAAATACGATTCCTTACGTTTCGGTCGACGGATATTACGGTGATGAAACAAGATTAGCTGTAACCGAATTCCAACGTTTGAATTTTATCGAGGAAAGCGGTAAAGTAAATAGAGAAACTTATGACTTACTGTATATTGCATATCTAGACGTAATAAATGAGAAAAACTCATCTGTCAGCGGTCTAAGCTCTCAAAACTTTCCTTTAAAGATTGGAGACAGCGGAAATGACGTCGCAATATTGAATTCAATTCTAAGAGAACTGCAGCAATACTATAAAGAATTACCTTTACCTTATGGCGATTTTTATTCAACAGATACCGAAAATTCGGTAAAGGAAATGCAGCGTCATCTCTTTGAAGATATAAGCGGCACCGTCAACGAAAGTTTTCTGGGAAAACTTAAAAAAGAAACCGACAACCGAGAAAAATTCAAAAGAAATAAATAAAAAACCTTCAATCTGTCAACAATTTCAAAAAAACGAGCGAGGAGCGAATAATGAGTAACAGATTTACCGATAAGGCAGAAAAGGCCTTAAATAACGCGCAAAAAAGTGCAGAATCGTACGGCCATACCTATATAGGAACCGAACATCTACTTCTAGCTCTTTCCATTGATTCGTTATCCTGCTCTTTCAATATTCTCTCGAAATGCGGTATTACTAAGGAACAGATTGAAAGCGGTATAAAAGAGTACTCGGGAATCGGCGTAAAGAGCAATCTTACATCGCGAGATATGACACCGCGTTGCCGAAAGGTTATTGAGAATTCATACAAAAATATGCTGAAATATTCCTCTCAAAAAATAGGTACAGAGCATATCCTTCTCGCTATTTTAGATGAAAAGGATTCGGTTGCGGTAAAAATACTTGAATACTGTAACACCGATATTATTACTCTGAAAGATGAACTTATAACCTTTCTTCGAACTACCGACAGAATCACTGCAAAAAAATATACCGATGGAACGGAGCATCTTTCGCAGTACGGAAAAAACTTAACAAAACTAGCAAAAGAAGGAAAGCTTGACCCTGTAATAGGACGAGATAGCGAAACAAGCAGACTGATACGCATACTTTCGCGGCGAACTAAAAACAATCCCTGCTTAATCGGTGAAGCCGGAGTCGGAAAAACCGCAATAATAGAAGGACTTGCAAAAAGAATTGCCGATGGGAAAGTTCCGGCATCCCTTAAAGAAAAAATTATTTATTCTGTTGATTTGACATCTATGATAGCCGGGGCAAAATACAGAGGTGATTTTGAAGAACGAATAAAAGCAACTATCGCAGAAGCTTCAAAAAATAAATCGGTGATACTTTTCATAGATGAAATACACACTATCGTTGGAGCCGGTTCCGCAGAGGGCGCAATAGATGCCGCAAATATACTGAAGCCCGAGCTTGCAAGAAGCAGTATACAGCTCATAGGAGCAACAACGCTTGCCGAATACCGTAAGCATATAGAAAAGGACCCGGCTCTTGAAAGAAGATTTCAACCGTTGCTCGTGGAAGAAACAAGCACGGATGCCACTTTAAAGATATTAAGAGAGCTTAAGCCGAGCTATGAAAAGCACCATTCGGTAATTATTGATGACGATGCCATTACCAGTTCTGTTAAACTTTCTAAACGATATATACAAGATAGATATCTTCCCGACAAAGCTCTGGATGTTCTTGACGAAGCCTGTGCAAAGGTAAGTTTAAAAAACGCTGTAGAAAGCAACGTTTCTCTATTTTTAGAAGAAAATATCAGGCAGATAACCGAGAAGAAAGAGACCGCGGTAAAAAAGAAAGATTTCGAATTGGCGGAAAATCTCCATGAACGTGAGGCTGAATATATTAAAAAGCTGCAAAAAGCTACAAATCTTAGCGATGCTTCATTTGGAATAATGCACGTCACCGAAAATGATATAAAGCAAATAATAACCGAAATGACAGGTATTACGCTCTCTAATTTAAATGAAACTTACAATTTAAAAGATTTAAATGACGAACTTTCAAAAGAAATTATCGGTCAGAAAAAAGCTGTTGAAATGTTAAGCTCTGCCGTCTTAAGAAGTAAGGTTGGCCTTTATGATCCTAAACGTCCAAAGGGAGTTTTTTTGTTTATCGGAGAAAGCGGTGTCGGTAAGACTGCATTGGGATACGCTCTCTCAAAAGTGCTATTCTCGGAAAAAGAATCTCTTATCAAGCTCGATATGTCAGAATTCGGCGAAAAGCATTCCGTATCAAAAATTATCGGCTCACCTCCCGGATATGTTGGTTATGAAGAAGGTGGAGCTTTATGCGAAAAAATCCGCAGACATCCCTACTCCGTCGTTATATTTGACGAAATTGAGAAAGCCTCCCCGGAAGTCCTTAATTTGCTTCTACAGATTATGGATGAAGGTATTTTAACGGATTCCACGGGAAGAAAAGTAAGTTTTAAAGATTCTTATATTATTATGACCTCGAATATAGGTGCTGATGGTCTGAACAAGAGCAATCATCCCGGATTTATTGAGTCTATCGACAATTCTGAGCACGCTTTGGTAATAGAAAAGCTTAAGCAATATCTTAAACCCGAGTTTATAAATAGAATAGATGAAATCATTCCGTTTTCGAAATTATCCGACGAGTCACTTTCGAAAATTGCAGATAAGCTTCTCAAAAAGCTCCAAGAGCGCTTAGAAGCTATAGGAGTTGATTTTATATATTCTTATGACGTTTGCCAATATATTGCAAAAAAAGGCAAAGAAAACGGCTTTGGAGCAAGACCTATTTCAAGATTGATAGCCCAAGAAATTGAGAACAAATTAACATTTATATTACTTGATTATAATAGTGTAAATCTTGAAATTCACATTTGCGTTAGAGACAATAATCTGGAATTTACAGCGAAAGCTCACGCATCTGTAAATGAATAATCAAAAAGCATCTTTTATATTTCGGAATAACCAAATAAAAGGGGATGTTTCATTTAGCCATAACCGAATAAAAACACCGAGGTGTTGTATTACGCAGCACCTCGGTGTTGTTTTTTATGATTTTGAAGAACATTAAGGTTGAAAACCTCCGGTTTTCTTCACTTTATGGTGTTTTTATTCTATCGCCGTTTCCTCGCTCACAGTACTTTTGTACGGCTATCGCTCGTCAGCCAACGATTTCTGCTCTAACTCAAGCGAGCCCCAAAGGCGCTTCGCACTAAGAATTCGGATTTTTGCTGAAAAAGACCAAAAAGTCCTTGGTACATCTGAATTCTTAACGACTCAGCACCTTTTGATTTTTTAAGATAATTAATACGGAAAACTCTGTAGACCAGAGGGGCTGTTATTATTAACAGCTTTTAATTAAACGAATATAGAATTCTACCGTTTTTCTTATTGTATCGGTGGGAATTCTCTCGTTGTTTCCGTGAATAGTTGCTCTTTCTTCTTTACTAAGAGCCATAGCAGAGAATCTGTAAACCTTATTGCTTATTCTTCCCCAATGACGCGAGTCACTGCAAGCGAACATAAGATAAGGTGAAACTATCGCATCGCGCCAGGTTCCGTTAATAGCTTTCTCAACTCGATTCCAACCGTCAGTTCCTATTTCAGAAATTACCGAAGGATCTACACCGTTAATTTCGCACACCTCAACGCTAGGATCAACTGTTCTCTTTTTAAGATAATTGAGTGCTGTTTCTTTCGTTTCACCGGGAAGAATTCTAAGATTTGCAATCATTTTTGCCTTTGCAGGAATAACGTTCATTCCCTTTGAGCCTTCCATTTGGGTAAACGCGCAGGTTGTTCTCAACAAAGCATTAAGCTCTCCTCCGCTTTTTTTACATATCATATTCAATATCGGTGAGAAGAACCAAAGATTTGCAAAAATCATTCTGTAAATGAAGTTTGAATGACGCGCGAGAGTATTGAACATAGCAGCCGTAGCGTCGCATACTCTGAATTTAAAGGGGTGTTTTTCGATATTAACACAAGTATTGCTCAAAATTCCAACAGGAGTATGCGGTTTAGGAGAAGATGCGTGACCGCCGTTGCCTACAAAGGAGAATTTAGCGTTTAACATTCCCTTTTCCGCAATTCCTATAAGCGCGCAAGGCGCTTTAACACCCGGAAATACGTTTTGAACCACGGCACCGCCCTCGTCAAGAACAAGCCCGGGTGTTATTCCACGTTCTTCAAACAGATCAACTATTTTAGGCGCACCCGTCCCGTTGATTTCTTCGTCACCTGCAAAAGCTAAATAAATATCATTCTCGGGAACAAATCCAGATGCTATCAATGCCTCAAGTGCTTGCATAGCGCCGTTCAGCGTTCCCTTTGTATCAAGAGTTCCTCTGCCCCAAAGCACGCCTTTTTCTACCAAGCCGTCAAACGGAGGTTTCTCCCACTGTTCTTCCTCAACGGAAACGACGTCAAAGTGAGACATAAGCACCGTTGGCGCATCGTGCCTTTTTCCTTCGTATTTGAAAAGTAACGCTCTGTCTCCAACCTCGGTGTATTCACAGCTTTTGTAAATGCAGGGAAACAGCTTAGGTAAAAGAGCTTTGAATTTATCAAATTCAGCTTCTTCTTCAAATTTTTTATCTTTGTATGAAACAGTTTTGCACTTTATCATCTCCGAGAGGTCGGACACTGCTTTTTCCACGTTAACGTAAACGTCCTCAGCAGAATCTTTAGGAGAATTATCCGCTTTAAACAGCAACGTTCTTGCAATTATAAACGAAGCTAATATTAAAATTACAGCTCCAAGCGCAAGACCTATATAAAGACCTATCATATATTTATCTCCGTTTTAATCTTCAGCATCGGTCACGTCTGAATCACCTGACACCAACGCTTCGGCTTTATTTGTCTTGTTATAAAGATATCTGGCATAAACCAGAGTTATCACCATACTTACGGGAATCATAATTCCAACCATGCCCGAATTGAGATAAGGAACGAAAATAAAAAGCAATACCATAAGCGACATAGGAAGAACTGCTATCTTGAAATATCTCGAAAGATATACCACTCCAAGTCCGCCAAAGAGTGCAGGAAGAACGTTATCAAAAGCAGGCGCTAGAATGTCGCTCGAAAGGAAACCACTTATAGAAGACAAAAGGAGTACGCCTACAAATATTATAATTATAGTCATAATTGACGATGTTGCTATTGAAATAGTTGAAATAACTTCTCCTTCATCACTATCCGCTTTAACTCCCGCTTTATCCATAGAGTCGAGCGCGCAAGGAACCTTTAATGATGATAAATTTCCTGTAACAAATCCAAGATAAGTACCGCCGACGCCTAGCATAGGGGTATAGGTTATTACTTCAATAATACCGACAGGCCAGAACGTTATCGCAACCGACATAAGAGCCGCCATAAACTGACCGAAATCAGGCCACGCGCCAAATAGAATCGACAACGCAAAAGGAAATGCGATTACTACGCCACAGGTAATAATTGCCCATATTCTGCCGTATTTATGCATTTTATCAATATAGTTCATACTATTATTACCTCCTTTATCCTTTAATCAAAAGAGAAATAGGAATAGCCAAAGCCATACTTCCTATCATTGAGATAGGAAGCGCATAATCGTTAAGCCATTTCCAATTAAATTTCTTTAAAAGTATACCGCAAACAGCCATTATTCCTGCAGAGATAGCCATTACGAATACCGGTATCCAGTGCTCTAACTGATAATGGAAAGCAAGAACCTTGACGCCGTCTATCTTTTCAAAAACGAGACCAATATCGCAAACGATATATCCAAGGAACGCCGCAAGCATTCCTACAAACATACTCGTCATAAGCAAATCCATCCACTTCTTATCTTTATCCTTAACCTTAAGCATACCGCTTGTAATCTTTTTGCAGGTTATAGGAGCTAAAATAAGACTTGCCGCAATACCAAAAGTCATAACAAAAGCTACCGTTACGTACTGCTTTGCATTTGCAATAACGTCAACTCCCATTGTTGACATAGCTTGTTGAGCCGCCGGAAGCTCATATGTAACTGCTCCGATAATAGAGAGCCTGAGCCAAGGCAAAGCTACTCCAAGCATATTAATGAGAGAGACAACACCCATAAAAATCGCAACAGCAGGGGCTATTGTAAACAGCGCGGAACGCTTTATCGTTGCGTTTAAAACCGATTTTTCCATTCCAAGCTCAATTCCTCGCTTGTATGCTTTAACAAGAAAGAATACGGACTGAGCTATAACAACGGAAAGTACAATGCCTACCATGATAAAGATCACAGGGCTGTTAATTGAAAAATCAAACATCATAAACCTCCTATTATTCAATAAGCATATAATATCACAAATAGCGAAAAATTGCAACATTAAAACTAATATTTATTATTTTAGAGGGTCCCAACTGCTTACCGTATCGCGCAAATGCTTAATTTCTTCAATATCAGATTCGGAGAACGTGATTCTTTGTATGCCACAGCGTAACTATGCAAGCTTTTCTTTTGCCGCCTCAGCCTCGGGATTATTCACCCTGGACTCCGAAAGCATTTTACCGATAACGAATACCGCTGTATCGTGAGCAAACGTATTACGTTCCTCGATGCTTTGGCAACTGTTCAAACCTTTCCACAGCGACTCCGCTATTGCTTCACGCGTTTTTGCTTTAAAATCTTTAGCGCTGCTGAAACGCGAGATGATATCAAAAGCGGTTTTCTTGCTATACACCTTTTCGTGAGTATAGTTGGCTTTCATCTTTCCTATTTGCCCGGTGCACATATTGGAGCGAGCAGAGTATTTTCTGCTTATTTCGTTTCCGTTGTCATCGAATAAGATCTCTTTAACTCGAGCAGTTTTTCGACTACCTGTTCCTCCGACAATGCCGAGTTTGTTGTTATGTCCGACATTTTTTCTACTGTCGGTTTGTCGCAAGTATGATTTATATCCATAATCAGCTGCATAGTAGATTTTGAATATCCTTGAAGTCTTTGCCTGTATTCCTTTACACTCAGCCTCATATACTTCTTCCCTTCTTTCGCTTAAAAATGTTTCATTATCCGCATCTATTTCGAGGATACGGGTTATTTCCGGTGCTTCTACATCGCCCTTCATAAAGACGATCTTGTTATTGATACCGTCTTTTCCTACGGCTATCATATACTCGCCTAAATTGTTTTTTGGTGCGTTAACAAGCTTTGAAGCAACCCTCATATACATGGAATGTGCCTGAGAGTTTTCGGTACTGCTTAGTACGTTATTTGCCCGCGCCCATCCATAATTATTATACTGTATTTCGGTGTAGTTGTCAATCGTTTGTAATCGAGCCGACGGCTTGATATTTTCCGTTTTTTTACTGTTGACATTTTGCTCAGGTTGTGATATACTATTATTAGAAGTTTGACTATCCTGCGCTTTGGGCGTGTGGGCTGGGGCGTTTTGCATCAGCAGGGTTTTAGCAGACTTCTTTTTTTTCATATGCTACGTGATCTAAGTATAAAGAGTGCAATGAAATGCTCCTCTTTTTACGAGAAACAATATTAAAACTTACAAGCGTGCCGTCCGAAAATTGTTTTTTGAATAAGAGACCCGGTATTTTGTTTCCACCTTGATAGTAGTAATCAAATGTAACGCTATCAAACTCCACTATGGTGTCTGTTAACCTATCAAGATAATCGATAACATCATTTCTGTTTAACCCCTTATCATCAACAATATGTCGTATACTATCAAACGTTGTTGCTATTGAATAATCACATCCTTCTTTGAACAGTGTTCCGTAAATTTCTTTTGGTAAATTTGGGATGCTGTTTTTTATATTTTCAAGTGTTTTAGAATTGATTATTCCAAAATAAGCTGTTGCTTTGAGTGACGTATCATCAAATGCTAGATTAACAATACGTTTTAGCTCATCATAACTATTAACAATATAGTCACCTCTTTGCTTAATCAAAGTCATTAGTTCTTCATTATACAAACCAAGTAAATCATTAGCCAATCCATTATGTGAATTTCTAAAAGAATAATGCTTTTCACTACTTGAAAACTTTGATTTAACTGTATTTTTACTTGCTGATGTCAGTCCTTCGGCAAACGCGGCTTTAAGCTTCTTTGCAGTCTTACGCATATCTGCGATGTACTTCCCCTCTGCAGAATCGGGCTTGAGTCCGCGGTATAGCTTGTCTATCTTACTGAAAAGATTATCAAAGAAGCGTTTGATAGCATTCCAGAGGCCTTTATTTTTACTTTTCTGCGCCGAAAGCTTCTTTATGAGACTTCCATCCGCAAGCATCGTCTCGCAGGCGTCTGCGATCATTTCCTCGCGCGCATCTTCTCGGCTGATCTCTCTGCCGTCGTTCTTAGCTTTCTCTATCTGCTTATCAATAAGCGCGTCAATGGAGAGTCCTTTTTTCGTAAAGCCCTCAGTAACGATCTTTTCAAGAGCCTTGAAGTGTTCGGGGCTGTTTTCTTTTATAAAGTGCGTA
>JAZNKD010000042.1:0-17577 GCA_045578385.1 Eubacteriales bacterium
TACGCACTTTATAAAAGAAAACAGCCCCGAACACTTCAAGGCTCTTGAAAAGATCGTTACTGAGGGCTTTACGAAAAAAGGACTCTCCATTGACGCGCTTATTGATAAGCAGATAGAGAAAGCTAAGAACGACGGCAGAGATATCAGCAGAGAAGCCGCTCGCGAGGAAATGATCGCAGACGCCTGCGAAACGATGCTTGCAGATGGAAGCCTAGTGAAGAAGCTCTCAGCGCTTAAAACCGAAAATAAAGGGCTTTGGAGTGCAATCAAACGTTTCTTCGAGAACCTCTTTAGCAAGATAGACAAGCTCTACCGTAGCCTCAAACCCGATTCAGCAGAGGGGAAGTACATCGCAGATATGCGTAAGACTGCTAAGAAGCTTAAAGCAGCATTTGCGGAAGGGGTTACAGCGGCGAGCGAGAAAACTGCCGCAAAAACAAAAAAGACCGTTGGTGAGTCAACGGTTAGAACGAGTAGCAGACAAATAGTGCCGGGAATGAGTGAAGAAGAACGGTATGAAATATTAAAAAATAGAGTTATCTCATTAAGTGCGGTTGCAATAAATGATACCGAAATCCAAAGTGATAACATTAAGAAATCTTTTGATGAAAACTCATTTGCTGAATTATCTTTAAATGATAAGAAAAAGTTGTTTACGACTCTCGCAGAAGAGTTTGGAGTAATTGGAGATTATAAAAATTCTGATGTAAAATTAGATTTTTCGTTTTCAATGGGAAATTTGAAACATAGTGTCGTACATCAAAAGAATAATTATGCAAATATGGCAAAAATGTTCTCTTGTTTTACAAATGTTATAGATAATGCGGTAGGAATTGAAGTACATAAAAGGGATGACTATAAACCCGATCCTACATTAAGAAATATGTATGTACTTGCGAGTGCTTTTATTGATAAAAATAACATAGTACCAGTTAAACTTGAGATAAAAGAGTTTAACGATAAAAAGAACACTCTTTATGTAGCAGTTGCGTTGGAGAGCATAAAAAAAGACGAGGTCGTCACGCAAGGGGATACCAATGATGGCGTTACCAAACAATACGCTCGCTCGTCTAATATTAGTATAGCAGATTTCTTTAAAAAAATCAACCCTTCGGATAAAAGTTTCTTGAAATATATTCCTGACGGTTTCTTGAGCGAAGAACAAAAGGCTTCAAAACGTGAAGCTATCGAAAAAGATAAGGAACGTACAATCAAATCATCTTCTCGCTCCAATATGAGCACTGGGCAGATAAACAAGCTCAAGGCTAATTATACTCACGAAAAGGTATATAGCAAGAAGCTTGCCTTTGATATTATCTCTCGTTTCAGCAGCGCGGGGGACTTTAAGGCTAAAACGCGCGAAGCAATAGCGGAGTCGCTATGGGAAGGTTTAAACAGTTGTACTAGCATTGAGGAGCGCAATACGTTCGCTCACGATACGGCAGTATTTGTTGTAGGTAAGATGCTTTCGGAGTCCAGGGCAAATAATCCGGATGCAGAGGCTGCACGCGAAAAGCTTGCATATCTCCGAAGCGGCATACAAAGAATTACTTTCTCCGAGTCTGATATAGAAGAAATTAAGCATCTGCGTGACGTTGCAGGGCACCGCAGTATTCAAAGCAGATGGGGATACAAGAAAAACAGTTCCGGGAAAACAAAGCTCGGTTATCCAATGGACGTATTCGTTACTGACGTTTCACGTGAGATGCCGGGGATGGAATATCTTGCGGATATGCATCCTGTTGAAGCTTTCCTTGCTATCAATGATATATACGAAGAAGCTTTGGCAACCGCTAAAGATAAGTGGACATCCAAGTATCTTGACGTCCCGGATTCGGAAATTGATTTGATGATACAAGGCGTCGAGGAGCTGATATCGGATGCGTTTGTAAATGAGGGAGAGAAGTCCAAATATACGAAGTTTATTGAAAACAGGCTTGCGTATTATAAGGAGCGCGCTGAATTCTGGAAGGCTGAGAGAGATAATATCAAGGGAAGAGATAGACTTCTCGGATTGCTCACACATAAAGCGCAGCAGCTCAAGGACCTTAAAAAAGGCACGTTCTATAATGCGACGCAGTTTAAGCCCGATCTATTCAAGGACTCGATAGAGAAGCTCTCAAAAATCGTTTATCGCGGTAATACAATACACCCTGAGCTGATCAGAGGTTATTTTGCAGGTTTATCACAGTGGTACACCAAGGATAATCCTATGCTCGTTGTTAAGAATAGGAAAGACGGAGATCCTCCCGATGTTTACAACGATGATATTGCAGAAGCTCTTAAGTACATAGCGGTAGAGGATAAAGGAAACTTCGAGATAGTGGAACTTAAGATGATGTACGAAATAATGTCTTACTTCGTTAAATTTATCGAGAGTTATAACAAGGTATTCCGCCAGGGCAAATGGGTTGAGGCGCTCCCGATCGCAAAGGAGTACGTAAAGCTTTTGCAGAACAATCCCATGATTGACGCAGGACTTGCAAGAACGCTTGCCTTCAAATATGATACAGCGTTTATGGAGCCAATGACCGTTGCTAAGCGCATTGATAACTACGAGCGCGGTTTCTATACGGAGATCGTCGAAGAACTCCGCGAGGCTGCGAAGAAAGCTTCTATTGCAGAGATGAATATAAGAGCGGATTACGACGCTTTTCTTAAACAGCATAAGAAATACGTAAAAACTGCTTCTGCAGAACTCGTGAAATACAGAGGCTTTGATATTCCTAAAATGCACCTTATCGGTCTTTATATGACGATGAAGCGAAAGCATGCGCAAGCCGGACTTGCATTTAACGGCTTTACTTACTCAATGAGCGTTGAGTGGTGGGGAAAACAAAAGACCTATCGTGTTCCCGGATTTATCGAAGATAGCAAGGAGCTGAAGCAGGCGGACTTTGATGCAGCGGTAGCGGCACAGATTTCAAAGCTCGAGTCGTTACTTACTGCAGCAGACAAGGAATATATCGCAATCCTTGAGCGGATGTATAACCAGGATCTTCGACGTTTAAAGGTAGAGCGCGATATGGAACGTCTTGGATTCTCAAATGCGACTCTTGACTATTATTATCCTATAGCAAGAGGAAATATCGCAAAGAACATTGATACAACGCATCTCTCTGACGTGAACCGAGCGACAAACGCTTCGTTCAATAAAAACACCGTAAAAGGTGCGAGGCAAGAGCTTGTTATAATTAACGCGGACGCTCTCTTTAATAGGCATTTGCACGATATCTGTAAATATACCTATATGTCCGGCGCTATAGAGAATTATAACGTGCTTTACAATATGGATACTGCGGATAATCCGAATCATCCTGTCAGCGTAGCAACGGAAAGCGCAAGCGTTTGGAAGGATGACGGAAAATACTTCAGAGATTTGATATCCGATCTCCAGGGCATTCCACGCGATTCTTCTGAAGGAATGGCGGCGCTTCGTTGGATAAGAAGCTCGTACGTTAAGTTCCAGCTTGGCGCGAATTTAAAGGTCCTTGTAACACAGCTTTCGTCGTTGTTTGCTTCATCGAGCGTCCTTGACTTCGGAAGTGTAGTTAAGGGAATAGGAATATCGTCTGCGGGCGTTGATGATTATTGCGAATATGCAAAGCTCCGTCATTATGATAAGACTGTCATAAAAGCCGAGGGCGCTATAGACAAGGTCAGTAAGTGGACAGATATCTTTACTAAGCCTATCAGCATTATGGATAATTTTGTCGTTGGAAGACTGTTCGGTGCTTGTCAGGTGCAGGTACAGAAGAACGGCGGCGGTAAGATCGGAACCGAAGAAAACAAAATTGCTGCAGGAAAGCTTCTCGAAAAGGTCCTTCTTGAAACTCAGCAGAACTCTATGGCTACAGAACGGTCCGCAGCCATGCGTACAAGTAACGAGGTAGTAAGGAGCCTTACAATGTTCCGCTCAGATGCAATGAAGATTACAGGACGTGTTATTGATGCGTACGGTGAGCTAAAAGCATTAGAAAAGAAAGCTAAATCTGACGATAGCGGAACGTATGACTCCGATATAAAGAAAGCTAAAAAGCAGTTAACAAAATCGGTCGCTGCGCTCGTTTCGGTCGCCGCATTTATGGCGGGAATAGCGCAACTATTCCGCTGGCTTTACAACAAGGACGATGAAGAGGAAACCGTAAAGACTATGCTCGTTGATATGGGCGGTAATATTATCGGCGGTTTACCTTTGCTTAACGATATATATGAGTACATAGCAAACGGCTACGAGTTGGATAACTTCTCATATTCCGCAATTAATGATATTCTTAGCAGCGTAACATCTCTCGGTAAAGCATCGCTTGAACTTTTTGATGAAGAAGATCCAAGTATGGAAAAGATAAACCGTTATATCAGAAGTCTTTCTTATTCACTCGGTCAATTTGCAGGTATTCCAACAAGGAATATTTATAATATGCTTTACGGATTTACGAAGCGCTTTTCGTCAACGGCTGCTTACAAGGTAGATATGAAGTTCTACGAGAAAAACTTCAAGACCGATCTTGAAAAAGCTATCGAAGACGGAGACGGCAAGAAAACCGAGCTTATAATGAGCCTTATGTATAACGAGGCACTCGGAGAGGATATAAGTAAGGAACTTCTTAACGAGCTTATCGCTCTTGCGAAAGACGGTAAAAACGTGCTACCGAGAGATATTCCCGATGATATCACCCGCGACGGCGTAGAATACGAGCTGACTTCAAATCAGAAGCAGGCTATCCGGGATAAATATTCCGCACTGAATAAGGCTCTCGCGAAGCTTATCAAAACGTCAGCTTACAAAAAGGCTGATAGCGAGAAGCGAGAAGAGATGATAGCTTATTACGATAACTATTATTTCAACGCTGCTGTAAATGAGGTTTTAGGACTTGAGGACGAAAAGGCTATTGCATATAAAGCTGTCGGATTCGATACTTATGCTCAGATGTACTTCGCAACTAAAGACATCACCTCGGATAAAGACGAAAACGGGAAGACGGTTTCGGGCAGTAAGCGAAAGAAGGTTATCGAGGCTATAAACAAGCTCAGCATCAGCGACGAGAAGAAGCTCTTGTTGATCGCTTTAAAGGGATATGCTCTGCAGGACGGAGATATTCCGAAGCTTTCCGCTGCGAATGCGGAGAAGAAGCTCGTTAAATATATGCTCTCCTTGAGGCTTACCAAGAGCGAAAAGCTCGAGCTTGCCGAAAAATGCGGATTCGAGACCAAAAACGGTACGATAGTCCTCAAAAACGGCAAAAAATAAAAATAAACTAGGAAAATTTCGACCTACTTTTATGTTATAATGCATTTAGGAGGTTGAAATCAATGCCTATACTTATTAAAAAAACCGACAGAAAAGACTATACGAAGATAGTTTGTCCCGATTGCGGAGAGCGTATAAGAGGTGTCGGACTGCTGAAAGACAGCAAAATTGACGGTCTCACGTTCAAATGCAAAAAATGCGGACAATCCTGGACTTTAAAAACAGAATAATTATACGAGCCATATATCCGTAGAGATGAGAGCCATTTTTTCACCAACATTGGTGGAGGATGGCTCTTTCTTTTTATAAACCAATACTGAAGAAGGAGGTAGCGCCACTATGAAGAATAAGGGTAGCAACAGATACGCGACGAACAAGGGCGGTATAATCAACGCGCCTAAATCCGTGCCTGATCAGCCCAAGGCGACCGTAGTGAAGGGTAACGACCTTCGTAACGGTAAGGGTAGCAGAAAGTAATAATAAGCCGTCTTGAAGATGGCGAAAGGAGAAGAAAAGATGAATGATAATCTTGATACCGAGCTTGAAGAGGAGCTCGATGAAAACTTTGATAATACAGATATCGAAGAGGAAAACGAGGACGTAGAGACGGAAGATGAAGCTTCCGAGGATCTCGGCAATGACGGCGAGGAAGACGATGCCGCCGATGACGAAGAAGAGCTCGAGTATGACGAAGACGGTAACGTCATCATCGGAGAAGACGATGAGACTGAAGCCGAAGAGCAGGCAGAGGAAGCGAAAGAGGATAGCGCTCCCGCCGAAGAAACTCCACAGCCTGACGCAAAGGATGCGGAGATAGAGCGTCTTACTAAGCAGAATACCGGCAGGGAAGTGCTTATTAAGAATGTGCTCGAAAAAATGGGTCTAAAGGTTGACGATGACCTGGATGCCTCGCTTTTGCGTTTCGCCGCTGAAGCAGAGGGCGTAACCCCGGAAGAATTTGAAAAGAAGCAGAACGAAGCTGTACGCCAAGCGGAAGCTGAAAGAGTGTATAGACAGGTACTGCTTGATAAGATGGTCAGTGAAGATCTTGCTGCCCTTCATGCTGAATTTCCCGAAACAAGAGACTTCAAGAAGTTTGAGGATATCCCGAACTGCAAAAGATTTGGAGAGCTCCGTGATCTCGGTCTTTCGCCTAAAGAAGCCTACACTGCAGCAAATCCCGACAGAGCGCGCGAAGATGCCGCCGCTTCTGCCCGGCGGCAGAATATAAACGGGACCAAGGACCATATCAGAAGTAACGTCCCTAAAGCATCAAAGGATAATTCGGTTAAGATCTCTCGCGCCGAAATGGAGCAATGCAGAGAGATATTCCCGCATTTGAGTGACAAAGAAATAGTCGCTCTCTATAAGAAAACGAAATAAAGAAAGGAATACACAATGTTCAGTCTCAGAAAAATCGAAGGCGGCAGAATCAACGTATTTGAGCCGCATTATCTCATCGTAGGCGCAACGGCAGTTTCCGCAGGTGAAGCACTCGTGCTTACTGACGGCAAGCTCGTTAAGTGCGGCGCGACCGCAAAGCCTACATTTATCGCTCTTGCAGATGGTGCTGCAGATGCCGAAATAGCCGTAGGCAGAGTTGAAGCAAATCAGATCTATGAGGTTCCCGTATCCGCGGCGCCTACCGCACTTACCGTAGGCTCCAAGGTTACTCTTGGTACTGACGGTCTCACCGTTACTGCCACCACTACGTCCGGTGTTGCCGAGATCGTTGATCTTAACGGCGCAACCGCTATCGGCGATATTATCGTCGTAAGATTCTAATCAAAAAAGGAGGTACATATAAATGGGAAATAATGTTGTTTACTCAAAAATGGTAGGAACTAACGACGCCATGTACGGCAAATATATGCATCCTATCAAGATGATAATTGAGAATGAATCAAACGCTTGCGAGAAAAACGAGCCCATTCTCAAGAAGCTTTTCAATATCGAGAAGTCGAGCAGATACGCTGAGACTACGATCGGCGAGTCCGACTTCGACGTCTTCAAGTCTGTTAAAGAAGGTCAGGGCGCAGAAAACGATTCCGTAACTCAGACCTTCGACAAGACTATCTACCACCATACCTTTATGAAGGAATTCACCATCACTCAGGAGATGGCAGAGGATTCCAAGATCGGTATAGCTTCTCACATTAAGCGCGAGCCTAAAAAGCTTGTAAGAGCTTATTATAAGACTCGTACAAAGTTTGCTTGCGCGGCGCTCATAAACGGCACTTCAACGTCCTTCAAGTTTGCTGGTGCAAATGTTGATGCTACGACTGCGGACAAGCTTCCTCTTTTCCATAACAAACACCCGTATTTTACGCCTGAAATGAAAGGAAAGACTCAGTCGAACAATTTCTACGGCGATATTTCCACGGCTGAAAAACTTGAGGAGGCGCTTGGCATAACAGCGAATAAGCTTCGTAACTTCAAGGACGAAAACGGCGAGGTTATGGAATACGTTGCTGACGTTCTTATCATTCCTTGCAACCGTCCTAAATTTGAGGCGCTCTGCAAAAAGGTAGTAGGCTCCGAGCGTACCGTTGGCTCGAACAACAACGATATTAATACCCAGTATGGTAACTGGTCTATTGTCGTTCTTCCCGGCTGGGAGACCGATACGGATCAGTTCATGATCATGTCTTCCGACGCAAACGAAAACCTCGCGGGTAATATGTTCTACAACCGTGTTCCTCTCAGTATCGCTTCGTGGGTTGATAACCATACCCGTAACCTTCTTTGCAACGGTCGTTGCCGTATCGGCGTAGGCTTCAACACCTGGAAGCATATGCTCCGCTGCGTAAACAGCACTACCGCAGTTACCGGCGCAGATTCTCTTACTGCGTAAATAATTTGTCTCGGAGGGTAAAATAAATGACTTTAGCGGAACTTTATAATTCGGTTGCACAGTTAGGGTTTGAGGACTCTCTGGGAGATGAAGGAACAGATCGCTTCATTCATGCGGTCAACAGAGCTATGTTGCGAGTCGCTGCCATACGGCCCGCAACGAGCTCGTATATTATCAACCACCGTCCTCTGAATAATCTTCTGGGCGATGAGTTTAAGTATTATGAGAAAACTGAAAGCAAATTAACAATTACAGCCGCTAATGCAAAATCCTTATATTTTGAATACTGCGGCCAGGGCAATTTGACGGTAAAGCTGAAAAGAAAAGAGTCTAATACTTATTGGTCGGCAGGAACAATACAATTACAGAAAAGTGACGGATTTAAAAGTCAAAGAGCGCTTATAAAGACCGAAAAAGGACTATTCGTTAATTCGGATACCGATTACTCCGGTGATATTTCGCTTGAATTTGAAGGCGATTACAGACTATCTCTACGCAACGTAGCATTGTATGACATTTTGTATTCAGACTTGGCGTCCGACGTTCCTGCGTTTTCCGAATACATAGCGTATGATATGCATAGTCTCGTTTCGGATTTTAAGTCGTTTTTATCACCGCCTGTTCTTATCGATGAACAGTTTGAAAAGCTTGACAAAGGATTTTATGTTGAGGCAGAAACGAAACTTTTACTACCTTATTCATGGAAGGGAACGTACAGAATAGAGTATAACGTTAAGCCTGCGTTGATAAATGTTTTTTCGGAAGACGTCATAAAGAGTACGGATGTAATTAATCTTGACGATGATCTTTGCGCGCTGCTTCCGTTGCTTATAGCATCTTATGTTTGGCTTGATGACGAGCCCGAGAAAGCGCAATACTACGAGACGCAGTATCAGATACAATCGGCGGAAATAATAAGCAGAGAAAGTAATCGAACACCCGTCGAATTCAAATCTGTATACGGATGGTGATTTAAAATGAGCTATTCGAAAAAGAAAAACCTTATAAAAAGTCGGGATGAATATACCCGGTATTTCGGCAATTTCAGAGGAGTTGATTTTTCAAGCGATCAAACTTCCGTAAATGAACAGAGATTCGCCTATGCAATCAATATGTATAAAGATTACAGGTCTGGTGAAGGTCAAGCCGTGGAAACAGTTCCCGGATTCAGACGTCAGGTCGAGATACCTAAAGTAAACGAAGATGGTTTAATAGTATCTCAAAAAATTTATGGCATCCATCGATACGATCACATTGTTAACGGTAAGAGGGATGCCAAAATCTTAATACACGCAGGTAAGAATCTTTATTTGTGGGATGAATATCCGCTGACTGCAAACGTGGAATGCGATTACAGTGTTCAGATAACTTCCGGAAACATACCAGATATCAGCAACCGTAGAGCTGTTGTTACTATTCCGACTGATTACAAGGTCACCAAGATTGTATCCATTGAAAAAATGGATACAAATAATGAAACAACCAAACTTTTATCAACAAACTATAGATATGATAATAAAACGCAGACGATTACTTTTGAATCCAATGTAGTAAACGAAGAAGATCAGGTTTATATAACCTATTACGAGAGTGAGATTTTATGTCTGACGGAATCTTCAAATATAAAGTTCAATGAACTTAAAAGCACGTCATTCGTATTCAATAATAAATTGTACATTATTGACGGCAAGAATTATTTGGTGTATGACGGCTCAACCCTACAATCCGTTATTGAAAATGATGATCTAGTTTATGTTCCAACGACTTATATAAATATTATTGTTGGAGGGCAGAACGGAGATTCAGGCAAAGAAAACGAGCAGAGAAATATATTGAGCGATAAATTCAAAAACACCTTTATAGCGGACGGTACAACATCGAAATATTACCTGAGCGAGCGTGATCTTGATAGTGTAGTAAGAGTTACCGTCTACGGAAAAGTCACAACTGATTATACTGTAAATCTTGCAGAAGGATATATTGAGTTTAAAGAGGGTAATATACCTACCAAGCCCGAAGAAACTACACGAGCTGATGGAAGCGGATTTTACACGAAGGATTACGCGGGCGTTGAGATTGTTGCGTCAAAGAGATGGAAATCATTATCCGGTGTAACCGATAATCAGACTTCAATTAGCGATTGTATCTCCAAATGTACGCTGGCAACGATATTCGATAAGAGAGTTTTCCTTTCCGGAAACCCGGAGCTGCCTAACCATATATTCTTTTGCGGTATTAATAATATTACCGGCTATGAAGATGCTACGTATTTCGGAGTGCTTGATTTTGTGCGTGATGGTGTTGAGCCTGCTCCTATCACAGGTATGATAGCAGTAGCAGATACTCTTGCGGTACTTAAGAATCATGCTAAGCAAGACGGTTCGGTCTATTTCCACACGCATTACGACACAAATAAAGGCGTGGCTCCCGTTACTTACCCTTCGGCGCAGGGCTTGAGTGGCATTGGCTGCCTCGGCGCTTGCGTTAACTTTCTTGATGATCCTATTTTCATTTCGAGTCTCGGCGTAGAGGCAATAGGTCAGCTTTCTGTTCGACTCGAGCGTGCTGTCGAGCACCGTTCAAGTCTTATTGATGCAAAGCTGGTTAATCTGGATCTTGAAAATGCCGTTGTTACAGAATGGGACGGTTATTTAATCGTTTTGGTAGACGGCAAAATATTCATGGCAGATTCGCGCCAGGTTTACACTCATGAGATAGGCGTACCTCAGTATGAGTGGTATTATCTTGAAGGCATTGGAGTTTACGAATACGAAAGTAAAGAGGTCAGAGAGGCTAACAAAGAGTATTACTACGCTCCCATAATATACAACGATCTTTATGAACGCGAGTATGACGAATATGAAAATCTTATCAGTGAAAAAACGCGAATGATAATCGATGATGGAGTATCGTTCGAGATTGCCGTTGCAGATAAGGTTTATGATGCGGTTGACGGTAAGACTATTGCTTTGATGAATATGCCTGCGATTATACCGAGCGACGAACCCGGAGCAAAACCAGACGTAAAATTATACGTTTGGCGTGAGAAGGACGAAGACGGAAACGAAACGGGTAAAGTAGTAGCGACTACTTATTATCAGCTGATGAAATACGGAGACGAGAATACCGTTAAGGCTATAATCTGCGACGACCGCGGCAGTTATACGGGCGGAGAATTTAAAAAGGCAACAACGATCGTTAATATGGATAACAATCTCTTTTTCGGAACCGAGAATGGCGTAGTATGCGCCTTCAATTTTGATAAGAGAGACAACGACGGTATGATTTCACCGCGTTGGTATTCATTCGACGATAGAACTATATATTGCGGAATTGCTACCAAAATGGATAATTGCGGTGTTCCGCACCTGAATAAAACCACCGTAAAAAAATCAACGGTAGTTAAAACGAAATCAATGATATCCTCAGTAGCAAAATACAAGGTAAGGACGAATAAAAAAGTATTCGAGCAGATCGACCGAGTGAACAGCGTTATGTTTTCATTCGACGAAGTTGACTTCTCGGACTTTTCGTTCGTATCCATGGATCAGAGTTTATTCGCTATTGAGGAGAAAGAGAAAAAATGGATAGAAAAGCAGATATTTATATATTCTGACGAGTATAGAAAACCATTTTCAATTCATTACCTTGCTTATCGTTATAAGATAGCGGGACGATTCAAGGAGTAAAATATGAGTGATTTTAAAAAATTTGAGACAATAGAAAATACTGATAATCTGGGTGTCGTAAGCTTGGCGATACGTCCTAACCAAGCCTCAAAGTTTGGAGAAGGAAATTTATCCGGAAAAGATCTTCAAAGACGTTTTGACCGATTGGCTAACGCTATCGTTAAAGAATATAATAATCTCGTAAAAATTTTTGGAAATGCTTTCGCGGAAGATGAGAACGGCAATCCTCTTGACCGCGCTTTGTCTTATATAGCGTGGAGAGTCAAGACCAATTCTTTGACAGGAGAAAAGCATACCGAATCACTTGCGGATTTTATGGACTATCTCAAAAATGGTACTTTTGCAAACGAGATACTTTACGTCTCTAATCCCACGGTTGTGAGCGATGATGGAGAAGAATCGGAGCTCGATACCTTAAATTCGGTTCTCGAAACTCTGTATGCTAAAATTACTGCGTTGTTTGGAAGAGTTCAGGAATCTTTATCGGCACTTGAGGAATTCACCGGATTTGACGAAAAAGTTGATTCTATCCCGGAAACATATTATACCAAGTGTGAACAGAGGTTGTGGGCTGAAGAACTTTCTTCAACTATAGGTAAAACTGCAGCCGATACCGCAGAGGATCTAAACACTCATAAGACGGACCCAGAAGCCCATAATGATATAAGGCTTCAATTGCAAGATTTCGTGGCTAAAGTAAAAGCATTACATGATGCTGATGATGAAACTCTTGATCAAACTATTGAAGTAATTGCGTTAATCAAGAGTAATAAAAGTCTTATTGATGCTATACTCACTAACAAGGATATCATCAACAATCTGACTGATTTATCTAAGAATATTCCTTCTAATCTTAAGAATGGAGCAACCGCAGGAAGTCTATATCAAATCAATGCAAGACTCATTACTGACCCTAACAATAAAGGTGGAACTACAGAAGCTCCTAATCAATTAGAGCCCTACGATTCCGTAGCTTTGGGTACTTCAGTTGTTTGCGGTGATAAAGCATTTGCTTGTGGCAAAAATACATTAGCATATAAAAACGGCGCTTTTGCTGAAGGTGAAGGCAAAATCGTATATCTTGATGATGCTAAAACGAAAATTGATACTGAAAAGAGTACTGGTGCGCTCGGATGGTACTGTCACACGGAAGGCAGAATGACTAAAGCAACAGCAACAGCAACTCACACGGAAGGAATTGGAACAATAGCTGCCAGTGCTTGTCAACATGTTCAAGGTAAGTATAATATTGAAGATCCTAACAATACTTATGCTCACATAGTAGGTAATGGCATCGAAGACAGGCCTTCCAATGCACATACGATTGACTGGGCTGGCAATGGCTGGTTTGCTGCAAACGTATTTGTAGGAGGCACAGGACAGGATGATGAAGGTGCGGTAGATAGGCTTGCAACGTTGTCGGAGCTGCTAGATTTGAAGACTAAGCTTGATACTATAGATTGGGGAGCAAATTGTTATAATTTACTTGATTCAGGCAACTTCAAGGATATTATAACGATTGAAAAAAACTATCTTTCCCGAGAAGGAGATGATTATTCTAAAAGACTTATTACTAAAGAGGAAGCTGATAAGCTCGCAGGTATTGAAGAAGGAGCTACAGCAGGTGGTTATGATAATGCTACTCAACAATCAGCAGGTCTTATGTCTGCTGAGGATAAGATTAATCTCGATTTCCTTAACGATTATAGTAGATGTATTATAGATGAAATTGTAAATCATTTAAATATAGAATTTACTGAAACTCATTCACTGCTTGGATATTCTTCTTCTACTCATGTAGGAAAGCAACAATTTCCATATTCGATATCTGTATCTGTTCCTGTATGGAGAGATGTTATCTGTTATAGTGCTGAAATTCAAGGTGAAAACAATGTAGCTTCCCAGATTATAACATTTGATGAAACAACCTCAAAGATAACTATATCAGGAAATGCTGTAGCTCAGTATGCTCCTATTAAATTTAATTTGACTTACAGTTATAAATTAAAAAGTCTTACTTGATGAGGTAAAATGTTATCTGTAACGATAAAATAGAAAGGGAGCTGATACTTCAACTCAAGAACGAAGTAGAGAAGCTTCAAAAAGATACACAACCGATGATTAAACGAGGAGAGATAAACCACTATGAAAATACAGATTAAAAAAAACAAAAGGGTTGATCTACGGAGTCGATTCCGGAGTTTTTAAGCCGTTTAGTTAAAACAAGGAGGTGATTTAATTGCAGTACATATTACTTAAAAACGGATATGGAATTATTATATCCGATGAACGAAAAATAAAAGCAGAAAATATTACCTTTACTTTTTTTGATGCGCCACTTAATTCAACGGTAACTTTTAAAAGTGAGAAAGGACATATTTACAAAAAGCTTTCTGATGATACCCATTCTTGCCAACTTAATGTCAAAGGCATTAATGGAACCTTGTCTATTGGCTTATCGTCGATCGTTGATGGTAAGCCGGCGCGATGGAACTGCGAGGCGATCTTCGTATCGCATGACGGAGAAGATACTGTAGTTTATGCGATCGAGAATCCAAACAAACATATTGCAAAACTTTTTGATGAGCTTAAAACGATTGAAAAAACGATTGAAAGCTTAGCAAGAAAGTTTACAGATCTTGAGAAAAGAGTTAATGACTCATTCAGTGACGATTTCGTTTAAAGGAGAAAGAAAAATGAAGAAAATATTCTACATATTCGTTTGCTTACTTATCATTTCCTCTATGATAGGACTGCCGCTCGCTTGCTTTGCAGCGGATGAACCTATCGAGAAAACAACCGACGCTGAGGATCCTGCGCTTGATAATACCGAAAACGACGCACCGGCAGAACCTTCTGCGACAATTTTTGATAGAATATATGAGTTCGTAACTGAGAACAAAACCGATTTAATTTCATTCGGCGGCACTCTCGGAGTTATTATCTTCGGTATTGTTTCCAAAAAGGGTAGCTCATCGAATGCCTTGAGTATTAAATCTATGGTGTCACAGGTCCAGGGTGAAACTGAGAGAAGTAATGATACTCAGCTTGCAATGGTGCAAGGACTTAACCAAATGATAGACGGATACAATAATATTAAAGACGTCTGCACAAAAATGTTTGAGCGTTACGAGGAGCTTTTTAATGCGGTATCTGAGATTTTAAAGTCAAACGTGGAGCTGAGCGATAATCTTAAGCGTTTTAACGATGAGCTTGCGACGGGGCTTTTCTCCAGAAATAATGAATTGAAAACTCTGCTTGAAAAAGAACTCGCGCAGAACACCTCGATAATTGAGATTCTATCGTCGGTCTACGTCAATTCAAAGCTTCCTCAAGGCGTTAAGGACCTCGTTCAGCTGAAGCATAGTCAGAATCTTAAGCTCGTTGCGGACGAACCTAAGACAAGCCTTAAGCCTAATGATACCGCATCGGAGGGAACTGATTGATGAAAAATGCAACTAAGGGAAAAATTATCAAGGCGGCAGCCGTATCGGTTGACGTTCTCGTTCCTCTGATTGCAACTATCACGCAGTTTCCTATATGGATTGAGCAGAGCGGGGAAGCGACAATCTCGGGATTATTCCTGATGCTCGCTTTCTTCTCCTGCCTTCCGTTCGTTAAACAGATCAAGGAATATATGAAGTCGCCGTCAGTTATGGTCCTGTGGTGCATAATTTACGTCTTACTGACCGTTTTAAAAAACATTATAAATCAGATGGTAGTAGTCTGTTTCGCCGGTCTTATTGCTAACGCGATCGGTGCAGCAATATATAAGCTAGGTGAAACCATCGAAAAGAAAGAAGATGTTATATAATGGATAAGATTACACCCGCAACTTCTTCCGGTAGCAAATTTGAAGATTTTATGTTACTTGAGCAATCGGGAAAAAAGAAAATAATCAACGGAATAACGAGCAACGCACGATCTTTGATGATTATATTCATACTCTTTGTAGTCGTTGTGGTTATGACAACGGATATTCGTTTTGTTACGTTATCCGACCTGAAGGACCTTGGTCTTGAATTTTTTCTACTGCTATTCTGCTCTTATGCTATGTACATATATTGCGCCGATGGAGGATCTAACCTCGGATATGCTACTGAAGGATATAAAAATGCTACTCAGCGCTTTACGGAATTAAAAAAAGAGATCCTCGATAGATCCCTTTATCCTCAGCTTTATGATTTTTGTTCATATTACATTGCTGAGGAACTGAAGAAAACGCGAATGCAATATCTCATTATTGCAAGCGTGGCCTATGAGGAATATCTCGAGAAGTATTCAAAACTTACCCGGCACGAAGTTAAACGATTAAAGAGCCTTACTAAAGTACAAAAGAAAGCAATTAGCAGAGCAAACAGAGTACGTCAGATTCGCTTTACCCCCGAAATGTTCACTACGCCGCAAGGCAAGAACTTCCTTTCGCGATTCTCCCTTTCTACGACACCGCGGGTGCGCCGTAATTTCTCCTTTGGCGCAAAGTTCGTTAAGATGAGTTTCTTATCCGTTGGAATGTCGCTTATCGCGTTAGAAGTGATTCTGGAGCCGTCCTGGAGTGTTTTTGCCGAGGTTTGCATGAAGCTCTCTACCGTTGTCATAAACGGCTTTGATGGTCATAAGATGGGCTTTTGTAATATCGCGATCGATACCGTGAATTACACCGAGCAACAATCCGATTTTATGCAGCAGGCTATTCAATATATCGAGGCTAATTCAAAAAACTAATTTTGAAACTAAATTAACAAGTGAAATAACAACTTAAATTTAATTTCTTAAGTAACAAAAAAGACAGCGCCATTGCCGTGACGCTGTCTTCACCTTATTGTACTACCGATATTTTGACCCTTTTTTGACCCTCTAAAATATGTCTTTTTGTGTATTTTTATGTTTAAATTTGCAACATTAAAAACATTAAAAAAGCCTTGAAAACACTAGAAAAATCAGCATTTTCAAGGCTTCTTCGTTTTGGCAGGGGCAGAAGGACTTGAACCCACGACCCATGGTTTTGCAGGCGAGTACTCTACCAACTGAGCTATACCCCTAACACCGCTATATATTATACTAAATTTGTCGCGCTTTGTCAAGTGCTTTTGCAAAAATATTTTTTAGTGTTGTACCGCTCTTAAAACAAACTTTATTCCACGCACTTCTGATACGCAAGTCTTTCATCACCATTTTCAAGATATATAATTCCGCAATACTCAAAGCCGCCCTTGGCGAGCGCTCTTTGCATTGGAATATTATCCTTGTGCGTGTCGATTTTCAGGTTCGGGTGCTTTTCAAAGCAATAGTCAAAGCAAGCCTTGACAAGCCCGCGTCCTTGATATTTAACGGCTATTCGGTGAATAACCGCGTAGGAAAGAGCGTTCTTCCATTCTCCGTTATAAATTTTAACGTAGGTCGGGTCAGGACCCTCGCGGAAATAAAACACCGCAATAATTTCACAGCCGTCCTCGCAAACGAACAAATCTCCGTTTGAAATATCTGATAAAATCAGCTCGTCGCTCGGATAATTTCCCGTCCATTGGTTGAGGTTTCCCGTTGCTCTCATATATTCCTTTGCGCCGCTGTATATAGCTGCGATGTCCGTTAAATCGTCGGCTTTCGCTTTTCTGAATTTCATAAATTTGCTCCAAAAAGTTGTTTTGAAACTATTATAAAGCAAAATCGTTACTCTGTCAAGATAATTTCATTCGCTACGTAAAAATTAAGAACAAATTAAGAACAAATGTTTCGTTTAACCTTGAAAAAACGAAAACTATGTGATATAATTATATGTATGT
>JAZNKD010000043.1:0-1754 GCA_045578385.1 Eubacteriales bacterium
GTTTTTAGCGTTAATAACTAATGTTGTCACCGCAAATATATATAGCAAAATTTGATAAAACATTGACATTTAAGTCGTTAGACTATACAAGTCATAAGGTGTCATCACTTGTCATAGCAGGTAGGAAAGCGAAGACACGAAAAGGGCAAAACAAGGGTGAAAAGAGGGAAAACGCTCCACACAGAAACGGGGTCGGAAGGAGCGAAAAGCGAAGGCAAAAAAATGTGCGAGAAAAAAGCGGTGGTATGACCGAAAAAACGATAACTTCTGTAATATGCAGAGTTGAGAGCTGAGCTGCTTTTGTCCCCACTTAAAAATTGGGGCACTAAAAAGATGGCGGTGGTTGATAGACCTTATAATGAAATATAGATATGGCAGTCAGGTTGAGAATAGAGATGCGGCATATCTTACCGCAATAGATTTTGACCTGTTGTACTATGCGTCGTAGGTCGCTTCGCTTGCTAAGTCCCAACCTCTGTCTCAACTCGGACGGCGATACCGGAGCGTTTTTTCGGGTGAAAAATTATCGCAGAGAATTTTTTGCCCGAAAACCCTCGGCTCGAACGTGGAGGTATTGTCCCTCCGAGTTAACTTCTTGAAGGGACTTGGCGAGTGAAGCGGGATTTTCACGCTACATATACTTTTTGTAGTTCTATCTGTCTTTCATTCGTAAAAAACGGAGTACCTTTGCAACATTATAACATAGTTGTATATGGCTTATTTTAATGATAAATTCAAAAAAGCAAGATTGGATCAGAGTCCATATCTATTCCATTTTATTAACGGATATGACAAATCTCCCTGCGAGACTTTGCAAAAGATTTTGGCAGAGAAACAACTTATTAGTAAAAAAGGATATATCTGTTTTTCGGCTTCACCTTTAACAGCTATTCAAAGATTTTTTGAAGTCAAAGTTAATAGTACCGGTCAACCTTTGTACCAACCTTGGGGATTAGGTTTTTCAAGAGATATATTAGTTCGGGATTTTGGAGCTAGGAATGTTATTTATACAGATGGGACAGAGGGAATACCTGGGAATCTTGGCTGGCGCACTCAAGAATTAAAAGTCGATTCGTACGATTATGAATATCTACGTGAATGGCGCATCAAAGGTGAAATATTTGATTTTTCAGATTTTCCTCAGGGCGAGATAATCGTTATTGCACCAAATCAAGATGCTTTAAATTATTTGTGTGTAAAATTTGATATGGAATTTACCGGAATAGTAAATTATTACACCGGTGATGTAGAAGAGGA
The DNA here is from genome assembly GCA_045578385.1 of Eubacteriales bacterium. GTDB lineage: Bacteria > Bacillota > Clostridia > Oscillospirales > CAG-272 > UBA1740. The sequence goes on from JAZNKD010000043.1 coordinate 1,258, forward strand.
TTGGAGTGAGGTATGGAAACGAGAATGGAAAGGCATATCTGTAGATAAATTAGAATCTAATCTTATAGATGATTTTGCTCTATCAGGTTCAACTATTTCCCAAGTAATCGGTGAAGATATGGTTGATAAATTGCTTGAAGCTTCTCCGCTGAAATTGTTAACATCAAATAAGAAGAAATGAAAAAAGCCAACTTAAGCCTGTGTTTGACAGACCTAAGTTGGCTTTATCAATTTAAGGATTTGGATTTATCTATGTGTGTATAGTCCACCCGTGAATAGGATTCATCAATACGGCAAACGATTGGTCGGGTTGTCCGTGATAGAGTAAGCCTCCGACAATTCCAATCCTGCCATCAGGATATACCTGTCGGAATCCGAATGAGTGAGGTGCAGAGTCATAGTAGAGTTCAATCTCACATGGGCAATTGGGATTTTCTTCCCACTGCTTCAAACGGTCAATACACTTTTGCAGGGTGTCGTTCTTGATTTCCTTAGCG
>JAZNKD010000044.1:0-4048 GCA_045578385.1 Eubacteriales bacterium
GAAATTGAAAATAAAATGAGAAATTACAGCGATCCATATCGTCTTGAACCGCAACGTAAAATACGCAAGAACAACACCGATTACAAAGGCGTAGGGAATCTGCGTCCAGGAACTGTGCATAAAGGCGAAGAAAAATCCGCTAAAAAACAGAGTGAACAACATTCCGAACTTCTTCGTCACGGAAACGCCGATACCTCGTATGGCAATCTCTTCAAAAAACGCAGGGAAAACCGCCAAAACTACGGCAAACAAAGGAATCAACCAAAAATTCGTGGGATATGTGATATCATTTTGCAACATCGCGTAATATTTATCTTCCATTCCGAAAATGGAAAAGAGGAGCGACAGAACGGTGTTCCCCAGCGTAGCTGCAATGTTACCCACAATGACCGTTGTTCCCACCCCAAAGCAGATCTGCAGAAATTCCGGCTTTTCCGAGGGAACAGTCTGTGAATATTTTTTACCGCTGAAGAAAAAATAAAGACAAATCGGAACGAAAAGGCAAAGGACGAAAACGGCGATTTCCAAAAGTAATCCCGAACCCGTGCCGTAAGATGCAAATTCCATGTACGCCCGCACCGCACCATCGCCGAAGATACGGGTAAGAATTCCATACAATGCGCTTCCGAGATAACGACTGCAGAGAACGAGTAACGCTTTGCATGTAACGAAAAAAGCAAGAAGCCCGTTCATTTCTCTTCGTGCAGCTTTCAAATTTTTCATATACAAACTCTCCCGGAGATAATTTCACTCATAGTATTATAACATAAGACTACAGTAATTGCAAGCCTTTTCCCTTATTTTCAAAAAAAATTTGACATATTCGGAGGAACAACAAGATTGTTTTCAAAAAGTTTACACATACAGGCTTGACAAAGATGGTAAAATTTGATATAATATTCCGGTAGTTAAAACGATCCACTAGCTCAGTCGGTAGAGCACTTGACTTTTAATCAAGGGGTCTGGGGTTCGAATCCCCAGTGGATCACCAAAAGAGCAAGTCTGAATGACTTGCTCTTTTCTGTATACAAAAATCGTCCTCCGGGGGGTACCCCCAGAGGACAAACAGAGCGTCACTTGTTACATTACTTAGGATTTTTCACCTCAACTATTGACAGAGAGCCTTTTATACCTGCAACAGAAGCATGGAACTTGCAATTGCAAAAATTCTGTTAAAAGTGGGGCACTTCTATTGACAAATCACTATCATAACCAAGTAAATAACTACTTAGACAATACTGCGTATGCTTCCTTTTCGTTTTTATAAACACCCACGCCTATTCCTGCAAGCATAGCTGAGCCAATCGCTCCCGCCGCCTGACCATTCGCGACCTTGATTGGTCGACCTAATACTTCGGATACGATTTTTACACATACGGCAGAATTGCTTATTCCACCTATCATAGTGATTTTTTCAGCCTTTAAACCGCATTCCTCAAGTGCTTCAAGATTTTCTTTAAGTATTAAGGCTGCGCCCTCGATTATAGCTCTTGCAATATCGCTTTTCGAGTATTTACTATCTATGTTATAATCTTCATCAGTAAAATTAAATCTCAAACCGCTGGAGCCAAACGAGGACAACTTTGCCAAGTCATCATATTCCTTATGGGATATATCACCGAGATAATGATACCTTAACGCATCAATCTTTTCGCTAACGCTTGTAATAGATTTCATTACACAATAAGGTGCGCCGTAAAGCATAAATCTATCTACGAGTCCCTTGGTAGAAATTGCAAAGTTACGGGATGAAACGGGGAAGAATTCCACCCAGGAGGTCCCGCAGGAAAGAAGCATTTCTCCTTCGTCAAAGACACCTGCACCCATAGCGCCGGACGGATGGTCGAAGCTTCCTAAAACTACCTTCGTATCACTTGAAAGACCGATTTTTTCGGCAATTTCGCTTTTAACGTTGCCCAAAACCGTACCTTTCTTGTAAATAGGAGGCAATTTTTCTTCGTCAAGACCCAACTTCTCTAAAAACGGCGTATTATAAGTACCCTTTTCCTGATTCATAAGGAAAAACGGTGTACCCATAGAGTGTGATATTCCCCATTTACCTGTGAGAGCAAAATTTAAATATTCTGCACTCATAGCAACCATTTCTGCATTGTTGAATTTCTCAGGATAATGTGTTTTAAGTGCTATTAAATATGCGGCAGGAAAACCGTTTCCAAGGGGCCAACCGACAATATTATAAAAATTTTCCTGCTCCTCTTGTGTCAAAAAAGCATCTATATCTGCTTTATTTACGGTAGTTTGCCAACCTATTATAGGCGTAATAGGTTGGCTGTTTTTATCAAGCAAAATAAGATTACCGCTAGCACAGCAAGAGCATACAGCTAGCACCCGGTCTTCCTTTTCAATTTCATTAGTCAGCTTTTTAATAACGGAAAAGCACGTGTCTAAAAACTGAGTCGGGTTCAACATCTTAGTGTTTTTCTCACCATAGTAGTTATATCCGCCCGAAACGGTATTAAGAATCTTTCCGCCAACCGACATAAGTGCGCCTTTTATGGCAGTCGTGCCAATATCAAGACCTATTAAACAATCCATTTTAAGCCTACCTTATTTCGCACTCTCAATTAACTTTTTAGCATTTAAGAACATAATATCTTCTATTTGACTGTCCGTTAACTTCATTTGAACAGCCACACGCTTCAAAGCCAATATCTGTTCATATATCATAAATGTAACATCTTTCTCATCGGTTTCACGCATATGTGGTTCATCTGAAACATCGCCGTAAAGTCCCCGGGGAACAACATTAAAGTATTCACCGTTTTCAACAATACGGTACATACGCATAAATGCAATGGGTAAATCCGAACCGAACAAAAGGCGTTTTGTGCCAACAGCATCAATACAAGCCTTTATTGCATCATCGCAAACATTTGCAGTGAAATCAAAAACAAGATTTTTGGTGTTTTTAAGTACATCAAATGCATCACCAATATCCTCTTTTGTATAAGCTCTGCCGATATGAGCAACAACAAGCTTAAGATTAGGATATTTTTCTTCTATCTCCATGATCTGTGCAACGTTCACCGCATCGCGCAAGCGCTTCGAGCGCGGAATATGAAGCATAACTATCCAACCGTTTTTATCTGCTATCTCTAAATGCTCCTTTGGAAGAAAATCAAAGATTCTGATCTCAGCTGCAGGTATATAAGGGGGACAGTTTGTCAAATAGGGTTTCAGCCCTAAAAATCCGCCTTTTTTTACCTCCTGTTCCAAATAATCGGGAGTCATATCGTAACTTGTTCTGAAGAGAGTTGGAAACCCATGCTCAACCGACTTATTCTTGACATAATCATTACAGGTGGGAATATGATGTGAACAACTACCTAAAACAAGGGGGGTAACCTTGTTTTCAGGGAACATAATTTTATAACTTTCAAGTAATTCTTCAGCACGTAACTCTTCAGCAACTTTTTCAGTCCAAGTAGAACCGCCATTAGAACTACCGTAAGATGGAAATTCCTTTTTATACACATGAACATGACAGTCAATGAACTCTTTAGGCAAAAAACCTTTAAGCTCTTTTTCATAAACTTTTCTATCATAATCAGTTAACGTAATCATTTCGAATCACTCCGCAACCTTAAATTTCGCAATATTCGTAACCCATTGTTTTAGCAAAAGCTTCTGCAACCTTTCTCATATCGCCGTACATAAGGCTTAAATGGTGCGTCCCGCCTAATTTGCTGTAATCCTCAAGGAAGGTAGCGATATTTTTATTAGGTTCAAACCAACCACAGGTGCTGCTGCCACGGAATTTTTCGCATTCAGGAACCTTCATCTCAACGAAAGACACAATTACTCTAAATTTTCCATCTGCCAAAGGTGCCAAATCAATTAATGTTGCCGCACCCTCTTTATATGTGCCGCAAAGCCACGTAGCGTCAATGTCTGAAAACTCCATAGGCTTTATCATAAATTTAGCCTTTTGGGCTGTAAGAACAGTATTCATTTCACCCATATGGCTTAAAAAGATAAGATTATTCTTCCAATCGGGACAGAACATTTCTATAAACGAAGCTTCATC
>JAZNKD010000045.1:0-12668 GCA_045578385.1 Eubacteriales bacterium
AGGTAAAGGCTTAGCAATCCGAGCGGGCAAGATACCGCGGAAGCCGAGTTTCCCGAGGTTAATTTGTGCCTGCGGTATGCGGCGCAGCGACACGGCAAGCCGTGCTGCTGACCGAGCCGGCTTCTCCCACCAAAGAAAAAACGATACCAAGTCAGGTGACTTGGTATCGTTTTTGGTGGGGGAAGCTGGATTCGGACCAGCGAAGTCGATGACAACAGATTTACAGTCTGCCCCCTTTGGCCACTCGGGAATTCCCCCATATATTGGAGCTGGTGATCGGAGTCGAACCAACAACCTGCTGATTACAAATCAGCTGCTCTGCCATTGAGCCACACCAGCGATCGGAACGTTGATATTATAGCAGAAAAGATTATGTTTGTCAACCCTTTTTTAAAAAATATTTTATAAAGTTCCAAAAAGACTGCAAACCTCAAAAAAAAGAGAAAAACACCGAGAAATTTACAGTTTTCGGTGTAAATATTTTGTAAAAATACATACTGCGATATAGACAATACCTTGAATTAATGATATACTTTAAAAGATTAAACAATAGATTTAAAATAAATTACCGATACGGGAGGTGTTAATGACATTTTTTATTTCAGATACACACTTTGAGCATATTAATGTAATAAAATATTGCAACCGACCGTTTGCCACGCTTGAAGAAATGAATGAAGCTATGATAGAGAAATGGAACAAAAAGGTAGGTCCTCTTGACACGGTCTATATTATAGGCGACTTCGTTTGGAAAAAGAGCCGAGTTCCTTACTATGCCGAGAGACTTAACGGAAAGAAGATACTTATAATAGGGAATCACGACGAAACCTGGACACGCAAAAAGGACCATCCGAATTTCGCATATTTTGACGAGGTTGTCGATTATAAATTCGATACCGTTTCAGACCACCCTATAACGCTTTGCCATTATCCTATGGTTGAGTGGAGAAACAGCAGGAAGGATGACGCTCCGCGCCTTGGCTATTTAATACACGGGCATATACATAACAACTATTCGGAAGAATACCGATATATGTTAAGGCATCATAACGCTCTTAACGCAGGGGCTGACGTAAATAATCTTGAGCCTGTTACCTTTGATGAGCTTGCCGCGAACAATCTTCGGTTTAAGCTTTCGGTGCTTTCGAATGATGACAAAGAATATCTTTTGAAGTCGATAAACGAGAATACGTAAACAATTATATACAAAACCGGAGAAAAACAAAAATGTTAAAGAGATTAGTACTTGTGTTTGCCCTTATTATCTTGCTGTGCCTTGCGCTTGCATCCTGCGATATTGTAAACTCATTAGTTGGCAAAATTCCGAGTACGGACAGTACGCCCGGCACGGTTTCCGATAATGAGGATGACGGCAATAGCTCTGAAAACAAAAACGGCGATAATGGTGATATATCAAATCCCGTGGAGGAGCTTCGCAGAGAGCTCAGGAGCTTTATGAAAAACGAGTGGGCTGCGGTCGTCTTGGAATTTAACTATAAAATTCTCACGGAACCGGATAAGGAAGCTTTTAATAATGAATACAGCGCGCAGATTTCGGCACTGGATTCGGCAAAGAACAGAGATGAGCTTGATGCAATAAGAAGCGATTTCAATCGCCTCACTGGAAAGATTTACGGTAATGAGGTTGTAAACTCCTACGTCAAGGAAGAATTTAAAGGCTCGGTTATGCACGGTCAGAGTCTTCGCTCGGAGGTTATAAAAAATCTCGTAGGTAAAACCTTTTGTATAGAAAAGACTTATACCGGCGTTGAGGAGCATACTATAACGGCAGAATTTATTGCAGCTTACGAAGGCGAAGTATTGCTTAACGAGTACGAGGCCTTAATAGGCTTGCCCGTTCCTTTTGATGAAGGGGCGTATTACGCGGGAATTGAATTGAAATTCGACGGCGCTCCCGACGTAAGCAATCTTGATGCCGTGTTGACTTATAATATAGCAGATGCAAATCCTTTCGGTTGGAAAAGTCTGACCGTATACGGTGAATCCTACGTTGACGGGCTTGGTAAAACGATAATCAACGCAGGCTGCGCCTCGCTGGATAACGGCAAGTTCGTTTACTATAACGGCAGTGAGGATGCTGCCGTAATCACCTATAACGGATGGGAGATTTTCTTCGCTGCCGATAAGGATAAGTCGGAGCTTAAATTTGAAAGACCGTCGTCCGACCTTATGAAAACGCTTACCTACGAAAATGACGGTGCAGTGTATATTTTCAATATATACGGTGTTATGAATCCCGAAAATACGAGCTATAAAACAACCGCGGATATAACCTATCAGAACGGAAAAGTAGAAAAGGTTACGTCTTATTGCTACTTAGGTGCATATTCCGATACCGAAAACGGCTTTGCATTCTCACTTCTGGGAATTGAAAGCCTTGCTTATACAGATGACGGAGTTCTCAGTGAGATTCCGAGTTCTTCGGTTAACGAAAAATAAAAGACTTAAATTTGCAGCCGATAATTAAGAAATTTAGAGCGAAAATGCCTTGGAACAGAGCTTGATTATCGGCTGTACCTTTATATTTATAAAGCAGAGAAAAAATTTGAAAAACTTTTATTTTTCTATTGACTTTATCACTTTAGTGTGCTAAACTATACACGTTATTTACTTTAGTTAGAGGAGGCAAATTGTGGGCGCTTTTGATATAAAGAGATTTGACAATTTATTTTCTGCTGTAATTAAGCTTAAGAGCATTGAGGAGGCAAGAAAATTTTTTGAGGACGCGTGTACCATTAAGGAGCTTGAAGCGATATCTCAAAGACTTGAGGTTGCCGAGCTTTTGTCGGTCGGAAAAAATTATCAGGACGTATCTCGTATGACGGGAGCAAGCACGGCAACGATAAGCCGCGTCAGCAAATGCCTTAACTACGGCGCGGGCGGTTATGAGCTTGTTCTGAGCTCCGGGGAGGACAGTGTATGAAGGACTTTGATATATCTGAGGTTTTAACGAAGGAGGAGCGAATAGCTTTTTCTTTAAGATACCTATATAAAGATGCAGGATATGAGATGTTCCGTATGAGTAAGTTTGAGGAATACGATTTTTATGCAAAAAACAAAAACTTTCTTTTATCCGATAACGTAATAACGTTTACGGATACGGACGGACGTCTTATGGCAATGAAGCCTGACGTAACTCTTTCCATAATCAAAAACAGCGATGAAAATAATGGGGAGCTTACAAAGGTTTATTATAATGAAAACGTTTACAGAGTAAGCCGAGGAACGAAGTCGTTCAAGGAATTTATGCAATCGGGGCTTGAATGTATAGGCAATATCGAGGATTCGGATATCGTTGAGGTGATAGCTCTTGCCGCAAAAAGTCTTGACGTTATATCCGACAGTAATGTTCTCGAGCTTTCAAATCTTGATATAGTGACGGGAGTGCTCGCAGCATATCCTTTATCGCTATCCGCCAGGTCTGAAATTCTTAAGCTTCTCGGTGAGAAAAACTTTTTTGGAGTAAACGAGGTCTGTATATCCGAGGGGCTGTCCGAGTGTGATGCGGAGCGGATTTCCAAGCTCGTTTCTCTTTACGGCGCGCCCGAAAAGGTAAAGAATGAGCTTAGCGAGTTTGCGTTGACAGATGGGTTGAAAAATGAAATAGAGCGATTTATTGCGGTTATTGATGCCCTCGGTGCTTACGGCATATCCGATAAGCTCTGCATAGATTTTTCCGTAATGAACGATATGAATTATTATAACGGTTTTGCTTTTCGAGGCTTTGTGGAAGGTATCCCGACGGGTATACTTTCGGGCGGACAGTACGATAAGCTTATGAAAAAGATGCACAAGAATTCGGGAGCTATCGGCTTTGCGGTATATCTTGACGAGCTTTTGAAGCTCTGATGCGGAGGCAAATATGAAAAAGATACTTAATATAGCCTTACCAAAGGGCAGGCTTGGCGAAAAGGTTTACGATATATTCGCGAAGGCGGGCTTTGAGTGCCCTGCTATAAAAGAAAACAGCAGAAAGCTTATATTTGAAAATGAACAGCTCGGAATCAGATATTTCTGGGTAAAGCCCTCAGACGTTGCGATTTACGTTGAACGAGGAGCTGCCGATATAGGCGTTGCGGGCAAGGACATTCTTCTTGAATATGCACCCGACGTTTACGAGCTATTAGACTTGAAGATGGGTAAATGCAGTATGGCGGTAGCGGGAAAACGCGATTTTGCGGATAACCGCAACCGCACTCTGAGAGTTGCAACCAAGTTTCCGAATATAGCGAAAAAATATTATTTCGGACGCGGCAGAGATATTGATATTATAACTCTTAACGGCTCTATAGAGCTTGCTCCTATCCTCGGACTTTCCGACGTTATAGTGGATATAGTCGAAACGGGAACTACCTTAAAGGAGAATAATCTTGAGGTAATCGAAAAGTTTATACCTATTTCGGCAAGACTTATAGCAAACAAATCGGGCTTTAAATTCAAAGGTGAAATCATAGAGAAGATTAAAAACGAGCTTTACGCGCAGGTGGAGAAATTATGATAAAGATAGTTAAGGACGGAGTAAATTCAAGAGAAGAGGTATTCTCCGTTAAAGAAGAAAAATACGACGTTTCAGGTATAGTTTCCGCGATAATAAACGACGTGAGACAAAGAGGTGACGAGGCGCTTTTCGAATATACCGAAATGTTTGACAAGGTAAAGCTTACCTCGCTCCGTGTCAGCGAAAAGGAGATTGACGAGGCTTTTGAAATCGTCGAGCCCGAGTTCGTTGAAATATTAAAAAAAGCCGAGAAAAACATAAGAGAATTTCACGAAAAGCAGAAGCAAAGCGGCTTTGAGATAAACAAAAACGGTAAGATAATAGTAGGGCAGAGGGTTATTCCCGTAGAGCTTGCGGGAATTTACGTTCCGGGCGGAACGGCAGCTTACCCCTCAACCGTGCTAATGGATGCAGTGCCTGCTTCGGTCGCAGGCGTAGAGCGCATAGTTATGGTAACACCGCCCGGCAAGGACGGACGCGTGAATCCCGTAATACTTGCGGCCGCAAAGGTGGCGGGCGTAACAGAGATATACAAGGTCGGCGGCGCACAGGCGGTAGCCGCCCTCGCATACGGCACGGAAACAATACCGAAAACCGATAAAATCGTCGGCCCCGGCAACGCGTTCGTCGCAGAGGCGAAGCGCCAGGTCTACGGCGCAGTATCGATAGATATGATAGCAGGCCCTAGCGAAATACTCGTGATAGCCGACAATACGAATAATCCCAAGGATATTGCCGCCGACCTTCTTTCCCAGGCGGAGCACGATAAAATGGCAAGCGCGGTTCTCGTAACCGACGATGAGAAATTTGCAAATGCCGTTTCACTTGAGCTTGAAAGGCAGATACCCCTTCTTCAAAGATGCGATATCGCCAGAGCTTCCATTGATGCAAACGGTAAGATAATAATTACCGATACGATAGACGGCGCGGTTGAAATAGCAAATAAAATAGCTCCCGAGCATCTTGAAATATGCGTTGACGAGCCTTTCAAGTATCTTGAGAAGGTTAAGCATGCAGGCTCGGTATTCCTCGGTAAAAATTGTCCCGAGGCAATAGGCGACTATTACGCTGGCACCAATCATACGCTTCCGACAAGCGGAACGGCAAGATTTTCAAGTCCGCTTTCGGTTGACGATTTTGTTAAGAAAACGCAGTATATTTATTACGACCGCGACGCTCTTTCCGAGGTATGCCGCGACGTAGAATATTTTGCGAAAAAGGAAGGACTTACTGCACACGCTAAAAGCGCGGTGACGAGATTTGAGGACTAATTACGATGAGCCGATTTTTAAATGAAAAAATAAAAAAGCTTGAGCCTTACGTTCCGGGCGAGCAGCCCCGCGGAAGAAAGTATATCAAGCTTAATACGAACGAATCTCCTTTCCCGCCCTCGCCCGAGGCAATAAGGCTTGCAAACGAAGAAGCTGAAAGGCTTATGCTTTATCCCGACCCCGATTGCACGGCTCTTACGGAGGCTATCGCGGAGGAGTACGGTGTAAAACCCCAAAACGTGATTTTAACAAACGGCTCGGATGAGGTTCTCAATTTCGCGTTTATGGCGTATTGCGACGAAAATAATCCTGCCATATTTCCCGATATTACCTACGGATTTTATAAGGTTTTTGCCGACGTTAACGGGGTTCCGTGTGAAGAAATACCGCTTAAAGATAATTTTACGGTTGATATAAACGATTACGTCTTCAGACGCGGCGTAGTATTTATTGCAAATCCAAACGCCCCGACGGGAATAGCTCTACCGCTTTCCGAAATCGAAAAAATACTTGTATCAAATTCCGACAGAATCGTGGTAATAGACGAGGCATACGTTGATTTTGGCGGCGAAAGCGCTGTAAAGCTTATAGGAAAATACGAAAATCTTTTGGTAACTCAAACCTTTTCCAAGTCGCGCTCTATGGCAGGCGCAAGACTGGGATTCGGTATTGCATCAAAGGAAATAATTGCTGATTTGTCGAGAATTAAGTATTCAACCAATCCCTACAATATAAACAGAATGACTGCGGCGGCAGGACTCGGCGCGATAAAGGATAAGCCGTATTTTGTAAATAATTGTAGTCTTATTGTCGAAAATAGGGCGTATACCGCATCGGAGCTTAAAAAACTCGGCTTTGAGATGACGGAGTCTAAAACTAACTTCTTGTTCGCAAAAACCGACAAAATTTCGGGCGCGGAGCTTTATTCTAGTCTTAAGGAAAGAGGAATTCTCGTAAGGCATTTTAACAAGCCGAGAATTTCGGAGTACTTAAGAATTACGATAGGCAGCAGGAATGAAATGGACGAGCTTATTGCGGCAATAAAAGAAATTTTGGAGAAATGAAATGAGACAGGCTGAAATAAAAAGAAAAACCAAGGAAACAGATATAACTCTCTCGCTCGCGCTTGACGGTGAGGGCACTTACACTATCGATAGCGGCTCGGGATTTTTAAATCATATGCTGGAGCTTTTTGCAAAGCACGCAAGAATAGATTTAACCCTTACCTGTATCGGTGACACAGAGGTCGATTTGCATCATACGGCAGAGGATATAGGAATCTGTCTTGGTCAGGCTTTTAAAAAGGCGCTTGGGGATAAGCGCGGAATTTACCGTTACGGTGACACCGTGCTGCCTATGGACGAGGCCCTGATACTTACTGCGGTGGATATTTCGGGCAGAGGTTATCTCGTTACCGACCTTAATATAAGAGCTAAAAAGCTCGGTGACTTTGACGTGGAGCTGGTTGACGAATTCTGGCAGGCGTTCGCTATGAATCTCGGCTGTTCGTTACATATAAGACAGCTCGCCGGTAAAAATTCCCACCATATTATTGAGGGTGTATTTAAATCCTGCGCGAGAAGCCTGCGCCGCGCCGTTGCCATTGATAAGGATTTTATGGACGACATACCGTCAACAAAAGGGGTTATATAATGATTGCTATCGTTGATTATGGGGTTGGAAATCTTTTTTCGCTTGCAAGCTCCGTTAAGGCTGTCGGTAGAGAGGTTACCGTGACTAACGACCCCGAAAAGATAAGGGCGGCTGAAAAAATTATTCTTCCCGGAGTCGGAGCGTTTGGCGATGCGGCAGAAAAGCTTTTTTCGTCGGGTCTTGCCGAAGTGGTAATATCCGAGGCTGAGAGAGGAAAAGCAATACTCGGAATATGCCTTGGAATGCAGCTTTTGTTTGATAAGAGCTACGAATACGGAGAATATGCGGGTCTCGGACTCATAAAGGGCGAGATAAGAGCGATTTCCGAGGTTATACCAGAGGGGCTTAAGGTTCCGCATATCGGCTGGAATTCGCTTGACTTTGTGGGAGAAAAAAACGAGCTTTTTAAATATATAAAGCAGGGCGACTGCGTATATTTCGTTCATTCTTATTACGGCGCCGAATGTGACGACGTTATCGCAACCGCGGAATACGGATATCCCCTGACAGCAGCAGTTGCGCGGAAAAACGTATACGGCTGTCAGTTTCATCCCGAGAAAAGCGGCGAGGTGGGACTTAAGATACTCAAAGCGTTCGCGGAGCTTTAATTTTACACGCATATAGGGTAGAGGAGTAAAAAAATGAAAATATTTCCCGCCATAGATTTATTTGAGGGCAAGGCCGTCCGACTTTTGAAGGGCGAATATGACAAGATGACGGTCTACAGCGAAAACCCCTCTGAAATAGCGCTTGATTTTAAAATGTGCGGCGCGAAAAATATGCACGTAGTAGACCTTGAGGGCGCAAAAAACGGAAAAACCCCTAATATAGAAACCGTAAAAAAGCTTATATCTGCGACTGATATGTTCGTCGAGGTTGGCGGAGGTATCAGGAATATCGAAACTGTAAAGACGTATATTGACGCAGGCGTCGGAAGAGTTATTCTCGGCACGGCGGCAGTTACGGACAGAGCGTTCCTTGAAAAAGCGGTAAGGCTTTACGGAGAGAAAATAGCAGTTGGGGTGGACGTCAAGGACGGATTCGCAGCTATTAAAGGTTGGACGGAGAAATCCAATCTCGAAGCTATAGAATTTTGCCGTGAAATGCAGGCTATAGGTGTCAAAACAATAATCTGTACCGATATTTCCAGAGACGGAGCTATGAGGGGTACGAATCACGAGCTGTATAAAACGCTTATGGAAAAGCTTGACATAAATATAATTGCTTCAGGCGGAGTATCAGATATATCCGACGTAAAGCGCCTATCCGTGTCGGGAATTTACGGTGCTATTATAGGCAAGGCGTACTATACGGGCGCGATTGACTTAAAGGAAGCAATAGAGGTGGCAAATGATAACTAAAAGAATTATTCCGTGCCTTGACGTAAGAGACGGAAGGGTGGTCAAAGGAGTCAACTTTGAGGGTCTCACCGACGTATCCTCTCCCGTTGAGCTTGGAAAATATTACAGTGATAACGGTGCAGATGAGCTCGTGTTTTACGATATAACGGCATCAAGCGACGGCCGCCGTTTGTTTACGGACGTCTTAAGAGAGGTCGCAAACAAAATATTTATTCCTCTTACGGTAGGCGGGGGTATAAACACCCTTGAAGACTTTGACCGTGTGTTAAAATGCGGTGCGGATAAGGTAAGCGTAAACTCGGGAGCTATAAAAAATCCCGCGCTTATAGGGGAAGCTGCAAAGCGTTACGGAGACCAGTGCGTCGTGCTTTCGGTTGACGTGAAGCGCGTGAATGGAAAATTCACCGTCTTTGCCAAGGGCGGCAGAGAAAATACGGGAATTGACGCGCTCGAATGGATAAAGCGCGGAGCTGAAAGCGGAGCAGGAGAGATAGTTCTGAATTCTATAGATACCGACGGAGTAAAGCGTGGATTCGATATAGAAATGCTAAGAGCCGTAACCGAAATGGTTTCAGTCCCCGTAATCGCTTCCGGCGGAGCAGGAAAAATCGAGGATTTTGTGACTTTATTCCGCACGCTACCGGGTGTTGATGCAGGACTTGCCGCGTCAATATTCCATTTTGGCGAGGTAAAAATCAATGAGCTTAAGGACGAACTTTATAAAAACGGAATTCCCGTTAGGAGAATATTATGATTAATATTGAAGATTTGAAATTTGACGAAAAAGGACTTATCCCGGCGGTAGTTGTGGATTCGGTCAGCAAAAAGGTGCTTACCGTGGCGTATATGAATCGCGAAAGTCTTAAAATAACCATGGAAAAGGGACTCACCTGTTTCTATTCAAGGTCGCGGCAGGAGCTATGGCTCAAGGGCGAAACAAGCGGAAATTATCAGAACGTGGTTTCGATAACCGCAGATTGCGATAACGATGCTTTGACGGTCGTCGTAGAGCCGGACGGCCCCGCGTGCCATACGGGTGCGGAGAGCTGCTTTTTTAATGAGCTTTGGCAGAGTCCAGAGCTTAAAGAGTTTTCACTTGAGGGTCTCGTTAAGCTTATAGAGAGCAGAAAAAACGAAAAAACCGAAGGCTCTTATACCACCTATCTTTTCGAAAAAGGGCTTGATAAGATACTTAAAAAGGTCGGAGAGGAATGTACCGAGGTAATAATTGCCGCCAAGGGCGATGATAAAAAAGAGACGATATATGAGATAGCAGATCTGGCGTATCACACCCTCGTGCTTATGATACAAATGGGAATATCGCTTGAGGATATACACCGCGAGCTTGCTTCGCGCCACGTTATAGATAAAAAAGTAAAGCAGGAAAAAATGACTTAAAAATTTATCGTATAACTTGCTAAAGCTATAGAAGTCAGCTTTGTTAAATATTAATGGACTCTTAATAAAAGATTAACGAATAATGACGTTTTTTTGATTTTATCATTGAAAAATATAAAAAACTGTGATATAATGAAGCGTATTATAAAAAGGAGGATATCTTATGAAAAAGTTTCTTGACCTTCTCGGATTTGACGCCGAGAAAAAGAAAACCAGCATCAAAACTGAGATTATCGCAGGTATAGTAACCTTTCTTTCGATGGCGTACATTCTGACGGTAAACCCCAGCACGATTTTGTTTGCAGGCACAGCTGACCCCAGATGGTCGTCACTCTTTATCGCAACCGCATTCGGTGCGATTATAGGTACGCTTCTTATGGCGTTCCTTGCAAAAATGCCTCTCGCTCAGGCATCGGGAATGGGACTTAACTCACTTCTCGGAAGCGTTATCGGAGGCGGTATCGGCGCATTTTCGTACGGCTTCTCGTTCTCGATTGGACAGGCATTTGCAATGGTGCTTATCTCGGGTATTATTTTCTTGGTTCTCTCCGTTGTTTCGTTCAGAGGTAGGACCTTCCGTGAGATTGTCTTTGACGGAATGCCGATAGCTGTAAGAGGCGCTATTTCGGTGGGTATTGGACTCTTTATTGCCTATATTGGTTTACAAAATGCAGGTGTTATTATAACCAATGGATATACTCAGGTTGGTTTTGTAGACTTCACAAACTGGGGCAATCAAACTGTTAATTATCAATCTGCCACGGGAACTTGGGCTGCGGCAAAGACTGCCGTCGTTGCTTTCGTTGGATTATTCCTTATAGCTATTCTCGATAAGCTCAATGTCAAGGGCTCGGTAATTCTCGGTATCGTTGGCGCAACAGTCGTTGGTATTCCTCTCGGTGTTACCAACCTTTCCGTGCTTAAAGGAGATCAGTCGGGCATTACCTGGAAATTCTGGGAGAGTTTCGGTAACTTCTTCTCGGGCGGCGAGGATAGCGTATTCCTCTCGTTCGCGGATGTTTTTAAGACAGGATTCCCCGATGGGTCTCTCTTTACCGTTATTATGCTTATCATCACTATGTGTATGATGGATATGTTTGACACGATGGGAACTATCGTAGGATGCTGCGGAGGTAACAGAATTCTCTCCGACGAGAACGATAAGCCTTACCACTACGGCGAGATAATGATGTGTGACTCTATTGCAACCTGCATGGGCGCTATGCTCGGTACTTCAACCGTAACCACCTTCGTTGAATCGGGCTCGGGCGTTTCCGCCGGCGGAAGAACCGGTCTTACCGCATTCTCAACTGCGAGCCTTTTCTTCCTCGCTATGTTCGCTATGCCCCTGTTTGCAGTTATTCCCGGCGCGGCAACCGCATCGGCGCTTATCTACGTAGGCGTTCTTATGATGAAGGGCAATATCAAGTCGATAGACTTCTCAAATGCTATCAACGCAACCAGCGCATTCCTTACGATCATCGTAATGGTGCTTGCTTACTCAATAACCAAGGGTATAGGTATAGGTCTTCTTTCTTATACTGTTATGTCTGCTCTCGCATACCTTGTCGAGCTTATCATATCACGCGTTAAGAAAACAGAGAAGCCTAAATGGAACGTATCGGTAGTTGCTATAATAGTGAGCGTGCTCTTTGCGATATATTTCTTTGTTCCCACTACGTTATTCTGATCGTTAACTTGCGTTTCATTAACAGAATGGGCTTTCGTATTTTGGCATAACCGAATAAAAAACGAGATAGATGTTGTAGTTTATACTGCAATTCTATCTCGTTTTTGCTTTTTCAATATAATTGATGTTGAAAACTCAAGGTTTTCTTCGTTTTATTAAAGTTTTTTATTCTATCCTCGTTTCCTCGCTCAGCGTACAAATGTACGCTTCTCGCTCGTCAGCCAAGGATTTCAGCTCAAAATCCGTTTGCCCGGGCTTTCGTATTTTGGCATAACCGAATAAAAAACGCCACCTTAGACTTTTATCTAAGATGGCGTTTTTCTGTTCGTATTAGAGCTAAACCTTGACGGCGAAGCCGCCACCACTAAAGAAGTAGGTGTTCGTGTGAGTAGCGTTTGTGAGTAATAGGTGAATAGGATATGCGGATGAGTTCGTTCAAAAAGCGGATGAGTTTTTTGAAAACGGTTTCAAATTTAACGATAGGTTTATTTTATAGTCTGCAGGCGATAAAAATCTGCGAACTACGTGTGTGTAGCTCGCAGATTATATATTTTAGATATTGCAATTCAATGTCGGTTAAGTTTGTTCGGTGTTGATATATTGAACTCAGCCAACTTTAGGAAGCGTTAATTCGATTTCTCCGATTTTAGAAATAACAATTTTTACGCCAAATGTCATACCGTCCGAAATAGAAGACATTTCGATTGTGCACAAATCATCTTCGATTGTTATTTTAACATTTTCGTAATCTTCAAAATCAACATCGTCTTTTTGTT
>JAZNKD010000046.1:0-5203 GCA_045578385.1 Eubacteriales bacterium
AAAGCCGTAAGTAATTAAATCGATATTCTTTAAGCCTCTCGTCTTGAGCTTTGTAACGTCTCGAGTATTCTTATCCTCCGGGATATCATGTATCAAAGAATAAGCTCGGCTTGCGTACTTATCAATCTCGCAATAATTAACAAGCTCATAATTTATATTAAGATTAGTAAGAGCTTTTTCAAAAGCTCCAATACCGCTAAACAAACTTAAAACCCTCATTATTAAGCCTCCTCAATAGTCATAAAGTAATTGCCGTCAACGTATCCGTAGGGCTCGCCGTAGTTGTATCCAATGCAATTAAAGAAATAAACCGGAGCTGCCTCGCCGCTCTCAATAGCTCTTACGGCTTGGATAACCGCCTCGTCTGATAACTCCGTCCTCTCGGTTACGGAGTGTCCGTTTACAACGGTTGTAAATTGCCCGCTTTGAGTAAGGACTCCCGTTATCGTATCCGGAAAGCTCGGAGAGTTTACCCGGTTAAGAATAACCTCAGCGATAAGGATACGCCCCTCCAAGCTCTCGGATCTGTCGCTCTCCGCCTCGACAACGGAGGAGATAAAGATAAACTCCTCCTCCGTCATACCCGCCCGCTCGTAAGGCTCTTGATAAGTCGCCTTTATAGTTAAGACGTTTGCAGCAATAACCGCCACCGTCGTAAACAATGTAATTATCTTAATCATTTGATAAAGCCTCCGATAAAGTATCTTTAAAAGCATTAATCGCCGAGCTTGCAGCCTCCGCAAAAGCCGAGAATATACGTTGTAATCTTTGAATTACCTCGGGCATAACTTGCAACACTGCAATCAAGGCATTAATACCGAGAGCGTCGTCAAGAGACCAATTATTCGCCTTGAGAGCCTCTCGACATTCCTTGTAAGTCTTGCCGGTTGACTCATGTAAGATCTTGATCGACTTGTTGCGGCTTAAGGGCTTGCTCTTGCTCATATTATTTAACCTCCGTTAATCTCTCTCCCGTGTATCTGTTAAGCCTAAAGATATGATAATCGTCTCTCGTTGTATTAAAGCCGTACTCCTCGTGATCGTCCCTTAAGTTTTCCTTAACGATCTTACGAGCCTCTTTGATCGTATCAGCTCCGCTAATTGTCTTAAATAATCCGTTTGTGATCTCGTATCTGAAATAATCCTTTTCCATTGTCTTAAGCCTCCTCTCTTTACCATTTACTCTTAAAGCTCGGAGCCTTTTCAGTAGGTCTGTTAAACTCTGGATGGTCTGCTCTTAAAGCACCGCTCCAAAACGGCTCAACCTCGACCTCTTGAGGCTCATATCCGATAAGGTATCTCTTGCCGTCTCTCTCCTCATACTTTGCGACCAACTTTGTTTCTTTCATTGTCTTAATCTCCTCTCTGATATTTGCGGAGATTAGCCGCTCCGCTCGGCTTGTTTTCTGTTAAATGTTAAAAGTTATTCTAACTATTTTTTTACCGTATTCTGTTTTAACTTCCCTGTTATATTCGATATTGTTTGTTTTGCAAATATTGATTACTTTCTTTTCATTTTCCGGAGTCCACTTTAAATAATTTGAGGGTGCGTCTATATATCCTAAACAAACAATAACGCGGTTTTTTCTAACGGTTGTTATGTAACCTTTGAAAATCTTATGTATAAATTCCTTTGTCATTGTCTTAAATCTCCTTTCGATTTATGCCATAAGTATATACTTATATTATCCCCAAAACAATATATTAGTATTACAAATACGTTACATTGTTCGGAAAGTAAAAAACAAAGACTTGTCAACCCCTTGAAATAAGGTATCTTGACAAGCCTTTTTATTTATGTATCACGAACAATAAAAAACCTCCGAGTCGACTCTCTCGGAGGTAAAACAGAAAGGATAATTATGCAATGATCCATACCTTACAAGTATTTTATCATACCGCTATTGTATGTCAACTTGCCGGGGATCCTCCGGAGATATCCTCGTCCGCTGCTCTCCCGGTTGGTAAGG
This sequence comes from Eubacteriales bacterium, assembly GCA_045578385.1. Taxonomy (GTDB): domain Bacteria; phylum Bacillota; class Clostridia; order Oscillospirales; family CAG-272; genus UBA1740. Next base: position 1,971 of record JAZNKD010000046.1, read on the forward strand.
TCGTCGCGGTCTTAATCAAATAACCGTGTATCGTTACATTATAGAAATAAGCCGCTCCCGTGGATCCGGAGTTATACAAATATAAATTCGTACCGTTATTACTGTAATTAAGAGTCTGCTCAAGAGTGATATCGGATTCTTTGAAGTAATTGGATCCGCAAACTCCTCTCATTGTTTGACCGCTCCAAGTTCTTACGCCGTTGCTCTGAAAGTTGTTAATACCAACGGAGGCATAATTCTCGTTGCCGGTCGAGACTTGAGCGGTTATTCTGTAAGCTCTCTCGTAATCGCTCGGTACTGTTATCCCGGCAAAGATACCGTCGATAAGTCCGTAATCGTAAGCACCTAAAACCTTGAGCGATTGAGGCGAGGAGAGCGTATATTCATCGAGCAAGACTTGAGAGCCTATGTAAATAAGATCATCAAGCACAAGCCCCTCGGACTCGACGGAGCTCTCGTTTTGCGGAAAACAATTAAAACCGACGGATCTCTTTTGTCTGTCAAAGAAGATAATCGGGATTCCCTTATCGATTGAGAGAGTATAAGTCGTTGAGCCGAGACGATCCGTAACCCTAACCTTAATATCCCAAGCTTTCGTATTGTCGAGCGTTATCGTTGTTGTTACGCCGTCTTGAGCCGAGTACCAAGCGCTCCAAGAGCTCGCCGTACTTTGCTTATACTGATATTGTATCGTTATCGTATTATCGTCGTCGAGAGAGGCATAATCCGCGTTGACGTTAAGATCCGTCTCAGCGTAATAATTGTGCTGCCTAGCGCAAGTAATAATCGCCGTCGGTAAAGACCAAGCGAGCATACTAATATCAACGCTTGTCGAGCTCGTATTGCCTCTCGAGTCTGTAAGAGTGATATTTGCCGGGAGATCCATAGCGGAGTTAATCGTACCGTAAGAGATAGTCCTATCCGATACGGAGGATCCGGATAAGCTCGTCGATACATTTACCGAGTTAATTGTTATATCGATCTTGCTTAAGGTTGCGCCCTTAAGAGCTGCAAGCGTTCCAAAAGTAAAGGATACGCTCGAGTTATTTTGAATTATCTTTTGATCGTCCCCGGTAATCGCGGTCGTTGTACTGCTTGTATCCGCATAAGATACGTTTGTAATCGTCGGATTAGCGTTTACAATCGTCATTGTACGAGTAAGAGAGGAGTAATACGTCGAGCCGTTGATTACCGTCTTAACGATAAATATAACGCTTAAGGTATTCGAGTTAGGGCTTGCGGCTCGGAGGATATCTCTCTCCGCCGTTGTAAGATTAAAAGTATATTGAGTCCCGGTCTTATCGATATTACGATAAGGGATATCCGCCGTCGATCCGTTTAAGGATATACAAGCTTGCAAAGAAGTAACCACATTGCCGGCGGAGTTACTGTAAGTAATCGTCGGGCTTTCCTCGTCGGTAAAGTTTGGAGCTTGAGTTAACGTTGCAGCTCTTGAGATAGTCGGTAAGCTCCAAGAGCCGGAGCCCGAGCAATTGACCGCAACAAGATAAATACCCGCCTCGGCGCTTGCCGAAAAGGTCTTTGTACCGTCCGAGCCGTGAGTAATGGTAAGAGTACCGCTTGCAACGGTTGTACCGTTATAAAGCTTGATTCTCGTTGCGCTTGAGTAAACTGTCGTACCGTTGATTACAACCTTAAAATTACCGGCGTTATACCATGAGCTTTGAGCATTGCCCGCGCCCTTTAACGTCCATGAGATCGTACTTGTATTGTTTTCATAGCTTTGAGACTCAAGAGCCCAAGAGAAATTTAAGTATCGTCCTTGATATCCCGTCGTATTAAATGATCCGCTAGACGCCATTTATACCGCCTCCTTAACTGTTATCTATTACCGAAACGAGACCGATACCGTCGTTTACAATAGTATCGTTATCCGTTACTTCAATCGGTATAAAGCGGAGCTTGTTGCAAAGAGTGATCTCCTCCTCAACAACGCTCTTTTTCATGTGAAACTCGTCTTTATCAGCCCAAAAGATTTTGTTGCCGAGACGGTCGTACCCGGCAAAACCGACTTGAGTATTCATTACGAGATACGAGCCGTCCTTGCCGTATAATAACAGACCGCTCTTATCAAGTTGAGCAATGATATTATTACTCTCGTTATAAACCTCGATACGACCGAAAGCGTCCGTATTTGAGCCGAGCTTTAACGTACCGCCTTTTATTAAATCTGCCGTAAGATTGATTATATTTATCGCTTGAGCGTTAAACGTTCCGTCAATAGTCCAAGCGGTCGTAAATGTGCCGTTGATACCCGTTTGAGAGAAAGCAATACCCGCCGAGTTGATCCTTATACAATTATGAGCCGTCTCAGCGGGCAAAGCGTCAACGATCATTATTTGATCCCCGGAGTAAATACAGTAAGAGGATCCGAGAGCGTTCCATATTCTCTCTTGAGCGACTTCGATTGCGGATTGTAAAGTAATCGATAAGTCTTGATTGTTCTCTTGAATCTTGGTATCGATCTCGCTTGATATGCTCGGTATCAGCTCCGAAAGATTCGGAGAGCTTGATCCAAAATCAACTTGAATATACTGTCCGAGGATACAATCATAATCAAACGATAAGACCGTTGTTAAAATCGAAACTCCGAGCCTCTCGTCGTAAACCTCGACGATATCTCCAACGTCTGTAATCTTCTCGATATTTGCTTTAACAGTATATGAGATAGTCGGATATTGAGCGCTCTCAAGATAGTTATTGCATTGCTCGATAAGATCAACCCTTAAAGCCTCCTTATAAGACTCCTCGTCCGGGTAATCGTCCGCGTTGATATCTTGCTCAAAAGTTACGGTCTTGGTATAAGGGATATCGTATTGAGTCGTTGAATAAAGATAAAGCTCGTCAAGTATAAATCCGTCTTTACCGACCGGCAAGCACTTCGTACAAACGCCGTTCCAATCCTCCGAGACCGTGATCTCTTTCAGGTTTTTCTTGTACTGTATCGTTACTCCGTTATCTTGACCGATAGCGTTGCGGATCTGTAAATCGAAGTTATCTCTTACCAAGTGTCCGCCCCAACGTTCCAAGACGGTAAATACCGCCTCGTTAAGAGTTTTCCTTACGCAACGGAAAGAGTTTATCGTCGGTACGTCCGAGAGCGTTGTAAACGGACTCGGATTATCTGTCGCGTTGTTTAAGTGATCGAGAGCGGCGTTACAATTTTTATCAACGACGTAAGAATCCGCGATTATATAAGTCGAGGCCAAGCG
>JAZNKD010000047.1:0-25450 GCA_045578385.1 Eubacteriales bacterium
GTCCCAAGTTGAGACGGAGTTCTTTGAGTGTGTAAATTTATAAAAATGAGAAAAGGCTCAAACTTTTAGTCTACACTTGCGTAGTCAAAAAGCTTGAGCCCTTTCATTGGCAGGGGCAGAAGGACTTGAACCCACGACCCATGGTTTTGGAGACCAGTACTCTACCAACTGAGCTATACCCCTACGTACCCGTATATTATACTAAATAAATTAGCGGTTGTCAAGATATTTTGAAAAAATAATTGTAGAACTTCTAAAGCATTGTGTATTTGATTGCGTATCTTTAGAAAAGGCATATCTTGCTTGCGGTTGTGTATATCACCAAAACGCAGTTTTGTATCTCATTGAGTCAGAGAGAAATGCGCGCTAAAGCGTGATAATATACAGCCAAAGGGCAGACGATATCCATCACACTTCGTGCGATGATGTAAGGAGCGAAGCGACCAAATAGCTAGACTGCGAGCGTCTATACCAAGTCTGCGACTTGGATAAAAAATACTGCAGAAAGTATCCTTTTCTGCAGTATTTTTTGTGAGTAACTGATGAAAAGGATACACGGATGAGTTTAGTCAAAAAGTGGATGAATTTTTAAAAAACGGTTTCAAATTTAGTGATAGTTCTTTATTTTAGTTTTTTAAGCCTTGCTGTGTTTGCAATAACGATTAATGTGGTTTCTGTATCAAGCACTTGCTCGGGATTGATATTTACGTTGACCTTCTCGCCTTTCTTGATAGCAACAATATTGAAGCCGTATTTTTTACGGAGATTTAATTCGATCAAGTTCTTTCCGCACCACGCTTCCTTCACATCAATCTCAACCATAGATACGTCCTTTGACAGAGAGATCATATCAATAAAACCGGAGCTTAAGAGGTTTTTGGCAAGGCGTATGCCCGACTCGTTTTCGGGAAAAACTACTTGATCCGCGCCCACACGAAGCAATATCTTTTGCTGCATCTCGTTTGCGCATTTTGCGATAACGGTTTTGACGCCCGCTTCCTTGCAAAGCGTGACCGCCATTACGCTGGCTTCAAGATTACTCGCCATACAAACGATGACGGTATCAATATTGCCTATACCAAGACGGGATATAACCTCCGCATCGGTCACATCGGCACATTTGCACACGGGCAGATATGCGGCTGCATCGTTTACGATTCTTTGCTCGGTATCTACGGCAATGACCTCCATACCGTTCTCTACAAGCTCTCTTGCCACGGCTGTGCCGTATCTTCCAAGTCCAAAGACTGCATATGTTTTCTTTGCTTTCATTGTTCTTCTCCTTATCCTATACTGACATCTTCCGTCGGCTCAGAAATTACGTTCTGACTTTCATTCTTGCTGCCAAGCGCCACCGCAAGTGAGATGGGGCCGACTCTGCCGAAATACATCGTTACGATTATAATTAGCTTTCCAAACGTGTTAAGCGTTGCCGTCAAATTTCTTGAAAGACCGACAGTTGCCGTTGCACTGACCGTTTCATAGGCCGCATCAATAGCAGAAGCATTACTCGTTGCCATCAAGAGTATGGTAGATGTAGCGCAAATCGTAAGGAACATCACAACGACCGCAACCGCCTTTTTTATTGATTCTTCAGAGATGTTGCGACCGAATAATGTTGCACCGTTCTTATTCCTTATCGTAGCGAATGCAGAACAAACTAGAACGGCGATGGTTACTGTTTTCATACCGCCTGCCGTTCCCACGGGCGAACCGCCGATCAGCATCAAAATAATAGATACGGCGGCTGAGGCGTTTGTCAGATTCTCTTGCGGAATTGTAGCAAAGCCTGCTGTTCTCGTGGTGACAGATTGGAAGAGTGATACTTGAATTTTATCGAACAAGGACATCTCTCCAATGGTTAATGGGTTGGCATATTCAAAAATAAATATGAGAATTGCACCAACAAGAACGAGTCCTGCGGTAACGGTAATGGCAATCTTTGAGTGTAAGGTCAGATGCCTGAATATCTTGCGGTTCTTTTGTGAACGGCTCCGAGCGACACGAAGCACGTCCCACCATACGATATATCCGAGACCACCAAGAATAATGAGCGCGGAGGTTACGATGTTGATTAAGGGATTCGTGGCGTAATTGCAAAGGCTGTTTTCCGCAATAATGTCAATACCAGCGTTGCAGAAGGCGGAAATCGAATTGAATACCGATATCCAGATACCCTTTGCACCAAATTCGGGGATAAAGACAAGCATATACAGAACTGCGCCTATTCCTTCGATGATCAGCGTGCCGAACAGTACGTTCTTAACGAATTTCGCAAGTCCGGACATCGTATTCAGATTGAAGGCGTCCTGAATTAGCAAACGGTCACTGATACCCATTTTTCTATTGAGAAGAAGCATCAGTCCCGACATAATGGTGATGATACCAAGTCCTCCGACCTGTATCAAGAGCAATATGACAATCTGCCCGAACACGCTCCAAGTAGACACCGTGGGAAGCGTGACGAGTCCCGTCACACAGGTGGAAGTGGTTGCCGTGAAGAGTGCGTCAAGATACGGCACAGCTTCACCGTCGGCGGAGCTGATCGGCAACGCCAACAACACGCTTCCCAAGAGAATAGTCACGAGGAAGCTTAGTAATATGATCTGCGTGGTTGAGAGTGTGTATTTCTTTTTTCTAACCATAAAATTTTCCTCTAAAAAGCATAAAGGAACCAACGTCCTCTGCAGTCAGCTGGTTCCTCTTCTTCTTGTTGTTTTATTCTAATATATACTACCATATTTTTGTTGTTTAGTCAAGGCTTTTGAACAAAATTTATACTGCTGGTCATATTTTATAGTCCATAGATTATAATTTTAACAATTACCATAAATTTAACGATTACCTGCAATTTAACAAAAGTAAAAAGGCCCATCCACCGAGGTTACAAACACCTCCGAAGATAGGCTCTTTATAAAATTATTGGGTTTCTTTAGCAGTTTTGCAGGAAGCGATTAATAGTCTTCTGATGTTTCCACACAGTCTTTCGGTTTGCTGATATGACTGCAAATCAATTCTCTTGGTTTCATACATTAGTTTTAACCAATAGCTTGCCTCGTTAGATTCCTTCAATGCGATTTCGAGTTTTGAAACGAAGTCTTTCTTACTTTGAGCATACTGAGCCTCGTGAATATTGGCTCCAATCGAAGTTCCTGCCCCTGCAAGCAGATCTGTCATATAAGAGCTTTTAGGAGTTTTTACACCATCAACAAGTTCTACGATAGATACTGCAAATTCAAAAGATAAGTCAAGTAATTTATTATCGGACAGAATTCCACCTTCTTTCACGGAAATTATATCATAAGATGTGACGGCTGTCAATGATATATGACTGCGTCATATGATATACGGCAAAGCCGTATGATATATTTCCATTTCGTGAAAATATGAGATAATATCCGTTCCTTCATATGCGAAGCGTATATCATCTGCGAAGCAGATATCGTACCAAAGGTATATCACCCGTTACTGTAAGGAACGGATATAATTGAAAAGACTCAGAATTGTATCCAATCCTGAGTCTTTTCATGGTGCGGGAGACGGGAATTGAACCCGTACGGTAAAACCACACGCCCCTCAAACGTGCGCGTCTGCCAGTTCCGCCACTCCCGCGAAGCCTTGAATATTATACAACACAATATTTAATTTGTCAAGGTTTTTTTAGTATTTCTTGACGATTTTTTAGTCTTGCAATAAGTGTAACGATACAAAGCGGTAACTGCTGATTTTTAACGAGTTGTTGACTTTGCGGTGTTAATATGATATAATTTGTAGGTATGAAAAGCGGAGGGGAATAATGGCAATACAGTTATCCGATCATTTTACCTACAAACGACTTTTTAAGTTCGTTTTACCATCGATTGCAATGATGGTATTTATATCCATATATGGCGTTATTGACGGCCTTTTCGTATCTAATTTTGCGGGAAAGACTGCTTTTGCTGCAATAAATCTTATAATGCCGTTCATAATGGTTCTCGGCGGAATGGGATTTATGATTGGTGCGGGTGGTACAGCTCTTGTAGCCAAAACGCTCGGCGAGGGTGATAACCAAAAAGCAAATAGATATTTCACAATAATGGTGCTTTTTACCGTTATTCTCGGCACTATTCTCACAGTAGGCGGAATAGTTTTTCTTAAACCGATTGCATATTTTTTGGGTGCAACCGATTATATGATAAAAGATTGCCTTAAATACGGAAGAATTGTTATAGCGTTTACCGTCAGCTTTATGCTGCAGAATTTATTTCAGAACTTTTTGGTAACCGCAGAGAAGCCTACATTGGCATTTGCAGCAACCGCGGGCGCAGGTGTTACTAATATAATTCTTGATGCGTTTTTTGTCGGTTTATTTAAATGGGGAGTTGTAGGCGCTGCTGTTGCTACCGGTATTTCTCAGTGCGTAGGAACGGTTATTCCTCTTTTATACTTCTTTAAAAGCAAAAAGAGCAAAATCAAATTTGCAAAAACCAAACTTGAAATCAAACCGATTATCAAAGCCTGCGCAAACGGCTCATCGGAGCTTATGAGTAATGTTTCATCATCGCTTGTAAGTATGGTTTATAATTTCCAGCTGATTAAATATCTTGGCGAGGACGGAATATCCGCTTACGGCGTCTTAATGTATGTTCAGTTCATTTTTGTGGCTATTTATATTGGTTATATAATAGGCGTCGCTCCCGTTATAGGATATAATTTTGGCGCAGATAATTCTATAGAACTGAAAAATATATTTAAAAAGAGCGTAATAACTATGGGGTCGGCAGGTGTAATTCTCACAGTTATGGCGATAGTTCTGGCAAATCCTTTAGCACATATATTTGTGGGTTACGATATAGCGCTTAAGGAGCTTACCGTTAAGGCTTTCAAATTATTTGCTTTCTCATTTCTTTTGGCAGGTTTAAACATATTCGCTTCGGGAATGTTTACGGCACTTAATAACGGTGGAGTTTCGGCAATTATATCGTTTTTGAGAACACTTTTATTCCAGCTCCTGTCGGTAATAGTTCTTCCGATTATATTTGATACCGACGGAATATGGTACTCAATAACCGTAGCCGAGATTTTCGCATTTGTAATATCACTTATATTTGTACTTGCTTATCGCAAGAGATATAAGTATTATTAAGTTTTATATAGATTCGTATATTAATAAACGCCTCGTGTTTTTGCGAGGCGTTTATATTCTTAATGTTCAACAATTAAGAGGTATACAAAATATAATTTGTTTTGTGATTATTATTGCATTTTTATATAATTTAATGTATAATTAATAAAGAGGTGATTTTATATGTTTTTTGGTATGCCTACGCTTGTGGAGTGTAAAAATCTTGAGGAATGCGTGGCTTTAGCATCAAAGCTTCATCTTGATTTTGTAGAGATAAACACTTCATTTCCTGAGTATATTTACGGTAAATTTGATACTGAATATGCATCTGAACTTGCTGAAAAAAACGGTATTTTTTATACAATTCATGCTGATGAAGCTTTAAATCCTTTCGATTTCAATGAAAAAGTTTCCGAAACGTATTTTGAAATTATGAGAGATACTATTAAAATTGCAAGGAGAATTAAAGCAAAAGTTATAAATCTTCACTTACAAAAGGGAATTTACGTAACTTTACCCGAGAAAGTGATTCTGTTAACAGATGTGTATCACGATATTTACATAAATTCGGTAAAGTCTTTTATTTCAATGTGTGAAAATGAACTTACCGGAACGGATATTAAAATAGTTATAGAAAACGTTGACAGTAATCCTTTTTCTTCCTCTCAAATAGATGCGCTTGAGCTGTTTATGCAGAGTGACTGCTTTGGATTGACACTTGATACAGGGCATGAATGTAAATTAAAGTTCGCAGATTCGCATATTTTTGAGAAATATCCGGAAAAGCTTTGGCATATGCATTTGCATGATTGCAAATCCGCATCTCCCCATCTTCCTCTTGGGGTGGGAGAAGTTGAAATAGAAAAAAAGTTATCTGTGCTTAAAGGCGAAACCTGCCTTATAGAAGTTAAGACTATCGCCGGACTTATTGAGAGCGTTAATTATTTAAAGGAGACAAATTATGACTAATAAAGAGAGATTTATTGATTTGTTTAATACCTATATAAAGCGAGACGGAGCGGATAAGCTCCTTGATTATCTTGAAAAGTCTGACTTTTTTGTAGCGCCCGCATCGGCTAGGTTCCATTGTTCAACGGAGGGTGGGCTTTGCGAGCATTCACTTAACGTATACGACGCGCTTCGCGGTTATCTCAATTCCCCGAGAGCTAAAGAGGCTTACGGCTTTAATTATTCTGACGAAAGCATAGCTATCGTTGCTCTGCTTCACGATTTGTGTAAAATCGGTGTATATAAAAAGGGATTCCGCAACGTGAAGGATGAAAAAGGCACTTGGCAGAGAGTAGATACCTTTGAGTATGACGATCAGCTTCCTTACGGTCACGGCGAAAAAAGTGTTTATATCATAACGGGATATATGCGTCTTACTAGAGAAGAAGCCTTTGCTATTCGTTATCATATGGGATATTCATCGGAATTCGAGGATATACGCAACGTTTCGAAAGCATTTGAAATGTTTCCGCTTGCTTTCGCGGTGCACGTTGCAGACAGCGAGTCTACCTATTTTATAGAGGGAACTCCAAAAAAATAAGCACAAAATTATAATTATGTAAACAGAAGCTTTCTTAGAGCATTTTTGTACTGAGATAGCTTCTTTTTTATTCTGTATGTTATGATTTCTGTAAGCATAGGAGTTGCTATTGTTATATACGTATTTATCAGTGACAAGTTTTTATAATATAAAAGAGGGGATAGCTATGTAGCTATCCCCCTCGTAAATTTTGTTTTAATTAAACGTTGAATTTCTTTCTTGCAACGTAAGAAGTGTGGAGTGCGTGGTGAGCAGCATGGCAACCGTATCCACCTTTGAAGTAATTATCGTATACTTCCTTGATAGTGGGGTTGAGATGGGACTTACGCATTTCCATTGCTTCATCCTGTGCATAGAGAGCTTTAGCTCTGACAGCCTTGAGATCAACAGTATCGCGAACGTACTGAGGCTGGATAGGCTGACCGCCGCCGTTTACGCAGCCGCCGGGGCATCCCATGATTTCAACGAATGTCCAATCAGCTTCACCGGAAGCAATCTTGTCCATAACAAGCTTAGCATTTGCCGCACCGGAAGCAACCGCAACCTTGATTTCCATGCCTGCAATGTTATAAACAGCTTCCTTAAGACCGTCTGTTCCGCGAACCTCGTGGAACTCGATTTCCTTGTTATCCTTACCGGTAAGAACGTCGTTAGCGGTACGGAGAGCAGCCTCCATAACACCGCCTGTTGCACCGAAGATAACAGCAGCACCGGTATCAAGACCGAGAGGAGCGTCGAATTCTTCGTCGGGAAGAGAAGTGAACTTAAGACCTGCACGGTTAATCATTCTTGCAAGCTCACGGGTTGTAAGAGCAACGTCAACGTCGGGAATGCCGTTTCCTGCTGCCGACATATCGTCTCTTCCTACCTCAAACTTCTTTGCGGTGCAAGGCATAATGGATACAACGAAGATATCCTCGGGTTTGTAACCCATCTTATCAGCCCAGTAGGTCTTGATAAGTGCTCCGCCCATCTGCTGAGGAGATTTGCAGGAAGAAAGATGATTAATCATATCGGGATAGTAGAACTCGCAGAACTTAACCCATCCGGGTGAACAGGACGTAATCATAGGAAGAGTTCCGCCGTTCTTAACTCTCTCAAGAAGCTCAGTAGCTTCTTCAACGATGGTGAAGTCAGCCGCAGTATTCGTATCGAATACCTTCTCAAATCCAAGACGGCGGAGTGCTGCAACCATCTTACCCTCAACGTTAGTTCCGATTTCCATATCGAAGCATTCACCGAGTGTAGCTCTGATAGAAGGAGCAGTCTGAACAACTACGTGCTTTGTAGGATCTGCAAGAGCAGCCCAAACCTTATCTGTATCATCATGCTCAACAAGCGCGCCGGTAGGACATACTGCAGGACACTGACCGCAGGAGATACAGGCACTTTCATTAAGAGAAATTTCGAAGCCCTGACCTATGCAGGTATCAATACCTCTGTTGTTAGCACCGATAACAGATACGAACTGCTCGTTACAAACAGCTACGCATCTACGGCAAAGGATACACTTGTTGTTATCTCTTACGAGGTGAGGCGTGGAATAGTCAAGCTCGTAGGTGGGCTTGAATCCGTTGAATGCCTTAGAGTCAACACCGTACTCAAGGCAAAGCTTCTGAAGCTCGCAGTTAGTAGAACGTGCGCAAGAAAGGCAGTTCTGGTCATGAGTAGAGAGAATAAGCTCAAGAGTTGTCTTGCGGGCAGCTCTTACCTTGGGAGTATTTGTCTGTATCTCCATACCCTCGGTTACGGGGTATACGCAAGCGGTAACAAGGCCGCGAGCTCCGGTAGCTTCGACAACGCAAATACGGCAGGCACCGATTTCGTTCTTTTCTTTCATAAAGCAGAGCGTAGGGATTTCTACACCTGCGGCGCGGGCAGCTTCAAGAATAGTAGCGCCCTTGGGTACGCAGACAGCGATACCGTTAACTTTAACATTTAACATTTCCATGACAGCGTACTCCTTTCATTACTTCTTAGAGATTGCATCGAACTTACAGCCTGCAACGCAAGCACCGCACTTAACGCACTTAGAGGTGTCGATAGTGAAGGAAGCGAGCTTGTGACCCGGAGCGATGTAATCAGTTCTTGTGATAGCATCAGCAGGGCAGTTCTTAGCGCACTTGCCGCAACCGATACATTTGTCTTTGTCAATAGAGTAGTTAATAAGACCCTTGCATACGCCCGCAGGACAAACCTTATCAACAACGTGAGCAATATACTCATCGCGGAAGAATTTAAGCGTAGCAAGAACAGGGTTGGGAGCAGTCTGACCGAGACCGCAGAGAGAGTTCTGCTTTATGTAGTTGCAAAGCTCTTCGAGTCTGTCGATATCTTCGAGAGTGCCGTTGCCCTGAGTAATTTTATCAAGGAGTTCAAGAAGTCTCTTAGTACCTACGCGGCAGGGAGTGCACTTACCGCAGGACTCGTCAACGGTGAACTCAAGGAAGAACTTAGCCATATCAACCATACAGTTGTCTTCGTCCATAACGATAAGACCGCCTGAACCCATCATACAGCCGATGGAAACAAGGTTATCGTAGTCAACCTCGGTGTTGATAAGGGAAGCGGGGATACATCCGCCGGAAGGTCCACCTGTTTGAGCAGCTTTGAATTTCTTGCCGTTGGGAATACCGCCGCCTATCTCGTTGATGATAGTGTCGAGCGTTACACCCATAGGAATCTCAACAAGACCGGTATGCTCGATTTTTCCACCGAGTGCGAATACCTTAGTACCCTTTGATTTCTCAGTACCCATAGAGCTGAACCATTCAGCACCCTTAAGGATTATCTGAGGAATATTTGCAAATGTCTCAACGTTGTTTTCAACGGTAGGACGATTGAAAAGACCCTTAACTGCAGGATAAGGAGGACGTGGACGAGGCTCACCTCTGTTGCCTTCAATAGATGTCATAAGCGCAGTTTCTTCACCGCAAACGAATGCACCTGCACCAAGCTTGATTTCGAGGTCGAAATCGAAACCGGATTCGAAAATATTTTTACCGAGAAGTCCGTATTCCTTAGCTTGATCAATAGCGTGCTGGAGACGGGTAACCGCAATAGGATACTCAGCTCTTACGTAAACGTAACCCTTCGTAGCGCCGACAGCGTAACCGCATATTGTCATAGCCTCGATAACTGCGTGCGGGTCGCCCTCAAGGATAGAACGGTCCATAAATGCTCCGGGGTCACCCTCGTCAGCATTACATACTACGTATTTCTGGTCAGCCTTGTTAGGAGCGCAAAGAGCCCACTTACGACCGGTGGGGAATCCACCGCCTCCTCTTCCGCGAAGACCGGAATCGGAAACTACCTTAATAACTTCTTCGGGAGTCATCTCGGTAAGTGCCTTACCAAGAGCTGCGTATCCGTCCATAGCGATATACTCGTCGATATTATCGGGATCGATAACACCGCAGTTACGAAGAACTATACGCTTCTGAGATTTATAGAAGTTAGTGTCGGAAAGAGAAAGCTCAGATGCAGCTTTCTTAACGGTTTCGTCAGCTTCCTTATCTCTGTAAACAAGGCGCTCTACGATTCTACCCTTGAGAAGATGTTCCTCAACGATTTCCTTAACGTCATCGGGAGTAACACGGCTGTAGAACGTTCCGTCAGGATAGATAATAACGATAGGACCGAGCGCGCAAAGACCGAAGCATCCTGTCTGAACAAGCTTTACTTCCTCTGAGAGTCCAAAAGCTTCGATGTTCTCGTTGAATGCCTTCTGAAGCGTCTGGCTGCCGGATGAGGTACAACCGGTACCGCCGCAAATAAGTATGTGTGAACGAATCATTTTTTACTTACCTCCTTAGTTAGCGCCGGCTACGGTATATTCCGTAACAACGTTTCCGCCCTTTAAGTGCTTCTCAACGACTTCCTTTACCTTTTCGGGAGTCATTTTGATGTAAGTAATTTTGTCCTTACCTGCTTCGAATACCTCAACGATGGGCTCGAGCTGGCAGAAACCGATGCATCCGGTCTGAGAAACGGTAACCTTTTCATAGAGGTTAGCAGCGTTAATCTCCTCAACGAAAGCGTTGAGAACCGGGCGAGCACCTGCTGCGATACCGCAAGTAGCCATACCGACCACAACGCGAATTTCACCGGTGCCCTCACGAAGAACAATTTTGCTCTTCATTCTGTCTTTGATTGCCTGAAGTTCAGCCAAAGATTTCATTTTTTCTTCCTTTCTAGAATAATACTATATTTGATTTTTATCAAATCGAATTATATTGTTCCTCAAGATTTTCTTTAATCCATATAAGGACTTCAAATGTATCAAGCGGAACGTCATCGAGAACAGCTCTCAGCTCGTTTGTATCAAGTTTCACTATTTTGTCATTCACTCTGTGTTCGAAAGAGAAGTCTATATCAGGGTGACCTTGAATAAGCGTAACTACAGTTGATACCATATCGCCAAGAGGTGTGAAATCGATGTGCCTTTTATAGAACAGTGCGCTGACGGTTGTGCCATGATTATCCGGAAAAATTTCATTATGCCGGGATTCAATAGAAACGTTTCCGCCCGTCTGTTCTGCGGCGAATTGAAACAGTGGGATTCCCATTCCTACTTTTCTTGTTGTTCTGGTTGTATAAAACGGGTTTCTCACCTGCTCAAGTATTTCTTTCGTCATTCCTGTGCCGTTGTCTTTGATAGTGATTGTAAGCGTATCGTCATTCTCTGTCAGCAGAATTTCAACTAAGGTTGCTTTTGCCTTCAGAGAATTTTCTGTAATATCAAGAATGTTCAGTGATAATTCCTTCATAAATTACCTCCTTAACAATTCAAAAAGCTTACGTCTTATTTCATCATGAGAATCACTGTCGGTATCGAGATCAAAGTAAAATTCCTTATCTCTCATATCTGTAAGATGGTGCGCATCGGAGCTGACGATAAATTTATCTTTGGAAATACCGTATTTTTTTGAATATTCATCTATTTTTTTGCCGTCGTGCAGCTCAAATAGAGTGAAATCCGTATCCGGCGGAATCGCACCTAGAATTGCTATAATTCCGTTGGAATCACGGTCGATATGTGCAGGATAGCATACTCCGCCGTAGGAGGATACAATTCCGCGCACGTCTTCTATAGAAATCAACGTTGCGTTGGAAAGAAGGAATTCTTCTTTTCCAATGAGCTCGTCCTCTTTGTCAAGAATAAACTGCTCGCCGAAAAACTCGGGACGGTTCTTGATTTTGACGCGCTGAGTATCAAGATAAGAATCAAACTTATTTGCATCGTCAAGCGTTTCAAAGAGGCAAACAACGTGTATATCCTCGGAAGTGGTAAGCTCCATGCCCGCGATGGGAATAATGCCGTATTTTTCTGCGGCTGCGAAGAACGCAGGGCAATTTTTGCAAGTATTATGATCGGTGAGAGCAACGATATCCAGCTCCGAAAGAGAAGCTATACCGGCAATGTTGTTTGGGGTATTGTCATCATCACCGCATGGGGATAAGCAAGAGTGCGTATGAAGATCGTAATAATATCGGCGCATCATATAATACCCGATACTAATTTAGCTGTTTCGTAAGCGGAATAAGTAGTAGATAAAATGTTAACGCCTTTGCTTTCGGCTAAAGCAAGAACTTCATCGTCGAGTAAAACTCCCTCGCACAGTAGAATAGATGAAACGTCAGCAAGTGTTGCTACGGCAACAATGTTCAGATTAGACATTATCGTTATCCATACGTTACCCGATTCGGCTTTTCCCATAACCCAGCTTAAAAGATCTCCTATGTATACTCCCTCTATCTCCCTTTCGGGTGAGGGCATACAAAGAGTCTTAAATCCGGTTAAGTTTGCAAAAGATTCTACGGTCATAATAATTATTCCTTACTGCCTATTTGGTTCCTATAATTCTTTATAGGACAGTCCTCAAGACGCGCGGTTTTCTTGACTACGTCCTCCGCAAAGGCTCTGCACGTGGGAGCTCCGCACGCGCCGCAATCTATGCAGGGGAGTGAGTCTTTTAATTTTTGAATGTCAGTCATCATTCGCATTGATTCAGCTATACTGCTGCCAAGGCGTCCAAATGGCTTGTAGGTCGGCAAATCCTCAAAAAGATAGTCTGCCGATATGTAATTTTCGTCTTTTGAAATAGTATTCTGAGACACCGGAAGATATCTTCTTAGTGTCTGAAGTCTGGCTTTTGCTATAAAAGGATTTTGCATGGTAAGAACTCCGCCAACGCAACCGCCCATACAAGCGTTAAGCTCTATAAAGTCGAGTGGTGGAATATTACCGTTTTCTATCTGATCAAGAACGTGAATAACGTTTTCTATACCGTCAGCCGCGAGATAATCCTCGTTGAAAATTGCAGTTGCTTCTCCTCCGGATCTGGCCCATCCTATGCCTATTCTACCCGATTCCGAGAGCATTTCCAAATCTTCGTCTTTTTTCATCTTGGCAATCAGAAGAAAATAAACGTCGCTTATTGAAATAACCTCGTCAACTGCGCTGGAATATCCGGCAAAACCATTCTTAACGTAGCTTACTTTCGCAGGGCAGGGGGAAATGAAGCAAACTCCTATATCCTCGGGATTAAGCTCCGGGTGCTTTTGAAGCGCCCTTTCTTTAGCGTGCTTCGCGGCAATCTCCATCGGGGGCAGTAAATGTATTATGTGCTCGCTCAGCGAAGGAAAACGCAGAGCAATAAGACGCATAATAACAGGGCAGGCTGAACTTATGGCAGGCTTTTTAACACCGTCGGTTTCAAGATAAATTCTTGTATATGCGGTGACAAGCTCCGCGGCTTTTGCAACCTCGTAAACGTCATCAAAGCCTATTTTGAGAAGTCCGTTAAGTACATAGTCAACATCGTCAAGATTATCAAACTGACCGTAAAGAGTCGGAGCCGGCAATGCAATTTTCCACTTGAAGCGTTCCATATCGGACATCTTGCTGCACACAGCCTTTTTAGCTTGGTGCGGGCAGTATCTGATACAAGCGCCGCAGTCAATACATTTCTCCGAATCAATAACGGCTTTTCCGTTTTTAATTCTGATTGCTTCTGTGGGGCAGTGCCTCAGGCACGTAGTACAGCCTGTACACTTGCTCTCATCAAGCATAACCGAATGTTCATAAGAATCCATATAGTTATGAGCACTCCTTTCAGAGATAAAAATCTCAAATTTTAACTCTCATGACAATGCGAGTACCTTCGCCGGGCTTTGAATTAATTTCCATACTGTCGCTGTTCTTTTTCATATTCGGGAGACCCATTCCGGCACCGAAACCAAGCGAACGGATACTGTCAGGCGCAGTAGAATACCCAGCCTGCATCGCTTTTTCTATATCGGCAATACCGGGGCCGCTGTCCTCGAGTATTATCTCTATGTATTCCTCTGTAACGCTGACTTCGGCAGTTCCTCCGCCTGCGTGAATGACCATGTTTATTTCTCCCTCGTACATTGCAATGGAGACTTTCTTTATTATATCTGTGTCAAAGCCGAGCTGGCGAAGGTTCTTTTTAACCTGCACCGACGCCTGACCTGCAGACGTAAAATCATCTCCTCGAACATCGAAACGAAAAACTAACTTATCACTCATTTCGGAACCTCTGCAGTGCCTATGAGGCCGTTAGAATAGAGAATACCGCAGGTATTGTAAAGCGTTTTGTCGGTACTCATCATAACGATACCGTTTTCCTTTGCAAGCTCAATCATCTCCTGGTTTGGAGCCTTTGAACGTACAAAGACTATACATACCATATCCATCATAAGCGCGGTTCTGATAACCTGAGGATTAACAAGTCCCGTAAGAAGAACGGCTTGATCGGTGACGTAAGCGAGAACGTCGCTCATAAGATCGCAACCGAAAGCAGAGTAAACGTGCTTATCGAGATTTTCTTCGCAGCAGAGAACCTTAGCGTTAAGTAATTCTTGCATTCTGGAAATTTTCATAATATCCTTCTTTTTAGCAAAGCTTTAGATTAATTGTATTTAGCTATGATAGTCTTTACGTCATCAACGGTAAGTCTGCCGTAAACGTCCTCGTTTACCGTAAGAACGGGAGCGAGACCGCAAGCACCTATGCAGCGCGAAGCCGTAAGAGAGTATTTTCTGTCGGCAGTACATTCGTCACCAGCGATACCGAGCACCTCCTGTAGCTTATCGTAAATCTGACCTGAGCCCTTTACGTAGCAGGCGGTACCAAGGCAAACTGCGATGTGGTAATTACCCTTAGGAGAAAGAGAGAACTGTGCATAGAAGGTTGCAACGCCGTAGATTTTCTCGAGCGGAATATCCATACCTTCTGCAATCATGTTCTGTACTTCCATGGGAAGATAACCGTAAATGTCCTGAGCCTGCTGCATAACAGCCATAAGACGGCTTTTGTCGTGCTTATTAGCTTCGATTACAGCATCAAGCTTCGCCTTTTGCTCAGCTGTCCCATTGAAAGGGATACTTGAAAGTTTTTTGAGCATATTTTTTGTGTCCTCCTTAAAATTCTGCACTGCAAATTTCATACAGTGCATACACATTGACAATATTATAACACATTCTATTTCATATTTCAACATATATTTTAATTTTATACTGTGTTTTTAAAGTATTTTTTAAAATAATTTCCAGAAAATGACAAGAATTAACCTGTAATTAGAAGATAGTCATCGCGCATAGCTTGCGCGATGAGTTTACCGTAAGAATTACATTTGTCAGGAAATTTGGTTTCGTCTATTTTGCAAACAGGAATAGCTAGTTTTGAAGAACTTGTAACGATTACTTCATCTGCAGACAGCATATCGTCAACTGTGAATTTTTCTTCCTCATATCTGATACCGAGTCTCTTGCATACGTTGAGTAAATGGAATCTTGAAATGCCGGGGAGAATAGAGTTGTCAAGCGGATGCGTAAAAAGAATTGAGTTTTTGACGATGTGTATATTTGAATGTGAGCATTCGGTAACTGTATTACCCTTGTAGAATACGGCTTCGTCAGCACCTTGTTTCTCTGCATAATGCGATGCAAGCACTGCCGGAAGAAGATTAACCGTCTTTATATTGCAAAGTGCGTGCCTTTTATCTTCAAACGTTACAAGCTTAAGCCTTCTGTTGCTGTCAGATAATTTAAAAGGCGTTACCGTTATAAGCAGGTTAGATTTATTTGTGTCGGGATAGGCGTGCAATCTTTCTTCTGAAAATCGAGTTGCTTGAAAATAAACGAAATAGGATATCTCACCGGAAAGCGCAACAGTTTTTAAAATCAATTCTTTGAGCTCAGCCGGTGAATGAAAGAAAGGAATCTCCAAAAAAACGAGATTTTTGAAAAAGCGCTCAATATGTTCGTCAAGCATAAAAACTTTTCCGTTTCGACCGATTGCCGCATCGTATATTCCGTCTCCGAAGAATATCGCTCGGTCGGAAAGAGGGATTTTTACATCGTCTTTATTTTTAAATTCACCGTTATAATAGGAATTCACAGACATTTTTCACCTCAAAAATAAATTTGGTATGGATTTTTTTGAAAAAGTGTGCTAGAATATAAAGGGTTAGTTAAAACACATACTTCATTTTATTCTTTTACGGGTATAATGTTTACGGAGGTGGCACAAATGAATGAAGTATCGGTCATAGGCTGCGATACATATGAATATGAAAAAGTAAAATCTGCGCTTTTTGAAGCTATAGAAGCTGTCGGCGGATTCGAAAAGATAAAAAAGGGAACTAAAGTTGCGATAAAAGCAAACCTTGTCGCATCCGCAGCTCCCGACACGGCAACCACAACTCATCCTAATGTTTTGGCGGCACTTTGCGAGTTGATTACCGAAAGGGGAGCGAGCGCAGTTGTCGGAGATTCTCCGGGTGGACTGTACAACGGCGTCTTTCTTGAAAAGATATATAAAACTTCCGGGGTTTATGAATGTGAAAAACGCGGAGGCACTCTTAACAGGGATTTTTCCGAAAGTAAAGCTGTTTTTGAAGAAGCAAAGGTGGCGAAGACGTTTACATACACGGGATATCTCGACAATGCTGACGTCATAATTAACGCCTGTAAGCTTAAAACCCACGGTATGATGGGGCTTTCCTGCGCTGCTAAAAATATGTTTGGTGTAATTCCGGGAACGATGAAGCCGGAATACCATTTCAGATATCCGAGCTACGAAGCTTTCGCGGATATGCTCGTAGATATAGACGAATATTTTAAGCCGGAGCTTTCGATATGTGATGCCGTTGTCGGAATGGAGGGAAACGGACCTACTGCGGGAACACCTCGAAAGATAGGTTGCATATTAGCTTCGAAAAATCCTCATAAGCTTGATATTGTTGCGGCTAAAATAATCGGTCTTTCATATGACAGTATTCCGACCCTTGCTAGCGCTGTGGCAAGAGGTTTGACGCCCGAAGCCCCTGAAGAAATATCTGTTTTCGGTGATTATAAAAAATATCAAATTTCTGATTTTAACAATATTGCGGTAAGACGCAGCCTTTTATTCAAAGGCACGTCGGACAGCATAATAAAAAACATATTCGGAAGCATTGCAAAATCCGTACTCAATTCGCGTCCAAAGCTTAAGAGAAAAATGTGTATCGGATGCAATAAGTGCGGTAGAATCTGTCCCGCAAAGGCTATAGTTATCAAGAATGGTAAGGCTGAAATTGATAAATCTTTGTGTATCAGGTGCTTCTGCTGCCAGGAATTTTGCCCCGTAGGAGCTATGAAGGTTCACAGGACTTGGATTGCAAGGCTTCTCGAGGGTGGAAAATCCAAAAGAAAAAAAGTTCCAAAAAAGCAAAAAAACAAATAAAAACAATAAAAAAACAATGCGTTGAGTAAACCTTAAATGTGCTTTTCTCAACGCATTGTTTTTACAATATAGTATTTCTGCCTAAAGATAAAGGCTTAAAAATGGATTTCTTTAAGTGTGTTCTTGTTTAAGTCCTTGATGGTAAAGGTACGGGATTCATAAACAGCATAGCTTCTCGGATTGTTTTCTTTTGGAAGTGCGATTGACCCGGGATTTATATAAACATTACAGTCTCCGAACTGTTCAATTTTTAGAACGTGAGTGTGCCCGTGAAGAAGTATATCACCGCTCTTGAGAGGCGGAGGAGTTGTAGTATTATGATGGTGGCCGTGTGTAACAAAAACGGAAAGTCCGTCAAGCGCGAGCCACGCATAGTCCGCAAGAATAGGAAATCCCAAAACCATCTGATCTACTTCAGTATCGCAGTTTCCCCTCACAGAAAGTATCAAATTTTTGTTTTCATTTAATAATTCTATTACCTTTTTCGGAGCATAGGTGGACGGCAAATCATTTCTCGGACCGTGATAAAGCAGATCTCCGAGAATAAGAATTTTATCAGCATTTTCTTCTTTTGCAAGGCGCAGTGCATTTTGCATACTGTCAAGATCTCCGTGAATATCAGAGCATATAAAAAGCTTCATAGAACCCCCTCTTTATAGAGAATATAGTAGAAAAGCTTATCAAGTTGGTGCAACAACTTAATAAGCTTATGGTTGAGATTATCTCACTCGTTGGTTGGGTGATAATCTTAATCGAAATCCTTACATAAGGATTTAGGGAGACAGCTTCGGCTCTCTTCCTTAAGAAAGGATTTTTAAGTATTATATCATAAGAAACGGAGATTGTCAAGAATGAAAAAATGTATCAAATATTAAATTGAAACGTTATAAACAGCGTTAAAAAACACTTTTTATTTTCTTGACAAACAAAAAATGTTATGTTATACTTAATAGGTATGTAAATATTTGTATACTTTGGGAAAAGGAGGATATAGCTCCGTGGCGGTTAAGAAAGCGGATTATAACGAGCAAAGTATAAAGTCGTTAAAGGGTGCCGAGCGCGTACGAAAGAGACCTGCGGTTATCTTCGGCTCCGACGACATAGTAGGCTGTCAGCACTCGTTTATTGAAATTCTCGCCAACTCTGTCGATGAGGCGAGAGAAGGCTATGGTACTAAAATCATAGTCAGAAAAAATCTTGACCTTTCAATTTCAGTTGAGGACTTCGGAAGAGGTGTTCCTCTCGGATATAATGAAAAAGAGAAAAGGTGGAACTGGGAGCTTGTATTCTGCGAGCTTTATGCAGGTGGTAAGTATGATAATGACAGCGGTAATTCGGCTTACGAATTTTCGCTCGGCTTAAACGGTCTTGGAGCTACCGCAACACAGTATTCAAGTGAATTTATGACTGTAAAATCCTACAACGGAAAAACGCTTTCCGAAATGGATTTCAAAAAAGGAGAACCTAAAGGAAAATTAAAGGTTTCCGATATAGCGCAGGGAGATAAAAAACGCGGTACCATTATATGCTGGCGTCCTGACCTAGAGGTCTTTAAAGAGATAGATATTCCCGTAGAATTCCTTGCTGTTACTCTTCGACGCCAGGCATTTGTAAATGCTGGAATCAAATTCATCCTTGAGGTCGAAAAAACAAAGGGAAGATACGAAAAAACAGAGTTTTATTACGAAAACGGTATATCAGACTATATAACCGAGATAACAGAGGGTATAACGATGACGTCCCCTGTTTCCTGGCATCTTGAAACAAAGGGAAGAGACAGAGAGGATATGAAGGACTACAAGCTTAAGGCTGATGTAACCTTCTGCTTTACTAAGTCGGGTATGGCTGAGTATTATCATAACTCGTCGTTTTTGGAATACGGCGGTGCTCCGGATAAAGCTGTAAAGAGCGCGTTTGTTTCCGCGCTTGACAAGTATATTAAAGCGCAAAACAAATATACTAAAAACGAATCTAAGATTTCATTCGCGGATATTCAGGATAACCTTGCAATAATAGTCAATTCGGCTTCAACGCAGACGTCGTATGAAAATCAGACCAAGAAGGCTATAACGAATTCGTTTATTCAGAAGGCTCTTACCGAATTTATTAAAAACAATCTTGAAATATACCTTACAGAGCACGCAAATGAGGCTGCGGCAATAATAAATCAAGTTCTTATTAATAAGCGTTCCAAGGAAAGCTTTGAGATAACTAAGAAGGAAATTCAGAAAAAGCTTTCGGGGACTATGGACGTTTCGGGCAGGGTAGAGAAGTTTGTGCCCTGTCATACGAAGGATTCGTCAGTTGCGGAAATTTATATAGTTGAGGGTGATTCTGCTATGTCAAGCTGTAAGCTTGCGAGAAATGCTGAATTTCAGGCGATTATTCCGGTAAGAGGTAAAACGCTTAACTGTATGAAAAGCAGCTATGAAAAAATATTCGCAAGTGATATCATAGTTGATTTGTTGCGCGTCATAGGATGCGGTGTTGAGGTTAAAACCAAGAAACCCGGTGACGTCGGAATGTTCAACTATAATGCGCTTAAGTGGAATAAAATAATAATTTGCACAGATGCCGACGAAGACGGTTTCCAGATAAGAACGCTGCTCCTTACTATGTTCTATAGGCTTCTTCCGACGCTTATAGAAAAAGGTAAAATATTCATTGCCGAATCTCCTTTGTTTGAAATTACGTGCGGCGGCGAAACCTACTTTGCGTACAATGAGCGTGAAAAGGGTGAAATTCTTGCAGGACTCAACGGAAAGAAATATACTATTCAGCGTTCAAAGGGACTTGGCGAAAACGAGCCCGAAATGATGTCAAGGACTACAATGTGTCCTCAAACCAGGCGTCTTATAGCAGTTACACCGGCGGATGCCGATGCAACGGCAAGGATGTTTGATGTTCTTCTTGGTGATGCGCTCGCAGAGCGAAAAAAGTTTATAACGGAATACGGGCATCTTTATTTGCAAGATGCTGATATTTAATAAAACATTGAATTTGGAAGGTACAAAAAATGGCAACTTTAAAGAAATCCGATAAATTCGCAGGCGTAAAAGGTCCACTTCTTACAATAGTTATGGACGGCGTTGGTATTGCTCCCGATAACGGAGCAAATGCGATTGCAAAAGCTCATACACCCACACTTGATTACCTTATGGCAAACTATCCTACGCTCAAAATCAAAGCTCACGGAACTGCCGTAGGACTTCCTTCAGACGACGATATGGGTAACTCAGAGGTAGGTCATAACGCACTTGGCTCGGGACAGGTATTTGCTCAGGGAGCAAAGCTCGTTTCGCAGTCTATCGAAAGCGGGAAGCTCTTTACTTCTGAAACTTGGAAGCTTCTTATAAACGGCGTAAAAGATAACGATTCCACGCTGCATTTTATGGGGCTTTTCTCGGACGGAAACGTTCATTCTCATATTGATCATCTCAAGGCTCTTATCGACCGCGCAGTATTAGAGAATATATCAAGAGTGAGAGTTCATATTCTTCTTGACGGCAGAGACGTAGGAGAAACCAGCGCGCTTGATTACGTGAGACCGTTCGAAGAATATCTTGCAGCTCACCGAGCAAACGGCGTTGATATTTGCATCGCATCAGGCGGCGGACGTATGCAGGTGACGATGGATAGATACGAAGCTAACTGGGGTATGGTAGAGCTGGGATGGAAAACTCACGTTCTTGGCGAGGGTAGATATTTCGCATCTGCCGAGGAAGCCATTACTGCTTACAGAAATGAGCTCAAGGTAATTGACCAGGATCTCCCACCCTTCGTTATTGCAGAAAACGGGCAGCCCGTGGGAACAATAAATGATAAAGACAGCGTGATATTCTTCAATTTCAGAGGTGACCGTTCCATTGAAATTTCAAAGGCGTTTGAGTCAGGCTCTGATTTTGATAAATTTGATAGAAAGAGAGTTCCCGCAGTTCTTTACGCAGGTATGCTTGAGTATGACGGTGATTTGCATATTCCCTCAAGATATCTCGTAAACCCTCCCGAAATTACCAATACTATGACAGAGTATCTTGTAGGCGCTGGAGTTCCCGAGCTTGCAATTTCGGAAACTCAGAAATACGGTCACGTTACTTATTTCTGGAACGGAAACAAATCGGGCAAATTCTCGGAAAAGCTTGAAACTTATATCGAAATTCCATCCGATGTTGTACCTTTCGAGCAACGTCCCTGGATGAAATGCGCTGAGATTACGGATAAGCTGATTGAATGCTTGAAATCCGGAAAATATAAGTATCTCAGAGTTAATTTCCCTAATGGAGATATGGTTGGACATACGGGTTCATTCCTTGCAACAGAATGTTCTATGGAGGCGCTTGATCTTCAGCTCGCAAGAATACTTAAGGTTGTTGATGAGCTTAACGGCGCTGCGATTATTACTGCCGATCACGGTAATGCAGACGAAATGTACGAAATTGACAAAAAGACTAAAGGTCCTAAGGTAGAGAAAGACGGAAGCTTTAAGGCTAAAACAAGTCATACACTAAATCCCGTTCCTTGCATCATCTATGATAACTTTACAAGTGATGCGTACAAGGTAAAGCTCGGCAGAGATGATTTCGGTTTGTCTGCGGTTGCTGCTACGACGGTTAATCTTCTCGGTTACGAGGCACCGGACATCTGGGATGAATCTATGGTAGAATTGGGATAATATCAGATTTATTCATATAAACAAAGAGGCTGGCACGTAATAAAGCGTGTTAGCCTCATAATTAATGTAAAGTTAAGGTAATAAAAATGGAAGAAAAGACATATAAAATAAAAAGAATTGAAGGGGAATACGCATATCTTGAAGCCATAAATGAGCCTGGCAGTGAGGAACTTTTTATAGCGATGGCGCTTCTTCCTATGGGAGTTGATATAGGGAGTATTCTGGAGTTTTCCAATTTCGAGTTTAAAATAATAGAATAATTTGTTGTTAAAACAACCATTTTACATATAGATATATTGGATATTTTTTACAAAAAAATCGGTTTTAAGTAAATAATACCAAAATCTTGTATTTTATTCATACTTTAGACACATATTTCTGCTACAATAGCAGGGCATTTTGCATATAAATAGTATAGATGCTTAAAATATTACTCGATTTATGCGTAACAAAAACAGGTTTTATAACGCGAAATTTTTAAAGTGATGTTTTAATTTTAAAATATTGGTTTTCGGAGGATGCTATGAATTTAGAAAATCTTGAAGTTAAGCATAAAGCTTTTGGTTCTGGAGTTATAGTTTCTACGCAGGGAAAGTACATTACGGTTAAATTTGATTCATTAACGAAGGTATTTGTTTATCCCGATATTTTTGAAAAGTTTTTAACACTTTCAGACGGAACTGTAAGTGACGAGATAATGGCTGATATTTACGCTTCAAACGAAGCAAAACAAAAAATCAGAGATAAAAAGAATGAAGAGAATATCAGAGCAATGACTAAGGGAATTGTTATTCCCGGCAAAGATACGGTTACTCTTGAAGGGGAAGAAGAGGGGCGTAAAAATACAGATACCGAGGAAGGTTAATTCGTTTTGTTAAATAAGAAACGCAGGGTTTTATAGCCCTGCGTTTCTTATTCTTATATTGTTCGGTTAAAATTTGTTTATTTTATGCTTGCCGCACATTCGTTTATGCTTATAATATATAAATGAAGAAATCTCTTGACTAAAATGAGTTTTTGAATTATAATGTGTTAGACGTATTTTTGCTTTAACGTATTAAATTTTAAACGTTATATGAGGTTAATGAATGATTGCATGGGGTTATATAGCATCGATAGTGTACGGAATGCTTTGTCTCGTTGTGTCAATGCTTGCATATAAATTTGGTCTACCGAAAAAGTATACCAGAAAGATAGTTCATATCCTTGTGGGATTTGAATGGGTAATACTTTATCATTTAATGGGTGTTAATATTCATTTTGTTGCGGTATGCCTTATATTCACGGTTCTTTTGGCTGTTTCGTATAAAAAAAGTTTTATGCCGATGATTTCATCGGATTCGGATAACGCGCCGGGTACGGTATATTACGGTTTATCTATGACCGCTATGGCACTTATTTCGCTCGTCATTGATAATTTTGTTTTTGCTTTCGGAATCGCTGTTTTTTGCACGTCAATCGGAGATGGATTTGCGGGGGTGATAGGTAGCAGTATATCAACTCATAATCCGAAAATTTACAAAAATAAAACCTTGGCAGGAACTGTTGCCGCTTTTGTGTTTTCCGCTGTATCCGCTTACGTGTTTTCTATTGTTTACGGACAGACTTTGGGTATTTTGTATGCGTTGGCAATAGGCGCGTTTGCTGCCGGACTCGAATTGATTACCGAATTTGGACTTGATAACGTAAGTCTTCCTTTGGGTACTTCGGTATTTTCTTATGCACTGCTATATGTAGATGGGATAGATAATTATGTAATACCGATTGTTTTAACACCGTTTATTATTGCGGCAGCGCTTGGCAAAAAGATACTGACTAAAGAAGGTGTTGTCGCCGCTGTGATTTTGGACGTTATTGTTTCCGTTTTTCTCGCAAATTCAGGTTTTATTTTGCTGCTTTTATTTCTAGTGCTAAGCGTCATAATCGACAAGATAAAAAAAAGAATTAAAAAGCTTGACGACAAGATTGCAAAAAGAGGTGATGAAAGAGATGCCGTTCAGGTTATAGCGAACGGAATTATACCGGCAATTTTTGCAATACTGCATTTTTTAACGGGTGATTTTGCATTCATTTTAGCTTACAACGCAGCTCTTGCAGAAGCTTTTTCGGATACTGTCGCATCGGGCATAGGAGCGTTATCAAAAAACGCTTATGATCCGTTTAGAAGGAAAAAAGTTGCGGTTGGACTCTCAGGCGGAATGTCAATAGCGGGAACGGTAGCATCCTTGTTAGCACCTTTCGGATTTCTTTCGATTTCTTTAGCACTTGGTATGATTGACGTTAAATGGTGGATTATATTGTCTGCCTGCGCTTTTTTAGGGGCTGTTTTTGACAGTGTTTTAGGCTCTTTGTTGCAGGCAAAATATTTATGCAAAGTGTGTTCTTCGATAACCGAGCGAGAGCAGCATTGCAACAGAGAAACAGAGCTTGTTTGCGGATTTAAGCTTATAACAAACGATATAGTCAATCTGATTGCGGTTACTTTTGCATCATTGATTGCAATTTTGATTTATTTTGTAATATAAACTATAGTAAACGCAATCTGAAACGTAAAAGTAAAAACTTTATTTAACAAAAAGGCTGCCGCACTTTCGCACGGCAGCCCCATTTCTTTACTTTTTGTTAGCTACACAAGTTATTAAACGCCTGTGAGGAATCATAACCGGTCATAGCCAGCCTATCATAACGATGCGAAGCATCTCATAAATTGCCACTTCTGGCAATTATAACTGATTTACTTCTGAAGGCAAATCTTAGCCGTTGTTTTTGATCGAGTTCTCGTAAGACTCAACCATCTTCTTTACCATCTGACCGCCAACGCTACCTGCCTGACGGGAAGTGAGGTCACCGTTGTAACCCTGCTTAAGATTTACACCTACTTCGTTAGCAGCTTCCATCTTGAACTTATCCATAGCTGCTCTTGCTTCGGGAACATTTACCTTATTCTTAGACATAAGAAATAATCTCCTGATTTTTTTAAAATCTATATTAATCGAGCCTGCAAGATACCGGAGCTTTGCAGGCTCTTTCTCTTGGACTCTGTTATTATTTTACCTAACGTTTAACATAATATTTATGCCAAATTTTTGTAATAAATTCTACAAGTGTCGGCAATATTAAAATTGCAATTTGAATGGGTTTTGGATATAATTATATGCGATTTTTACAAAATTATAACATTCTTTTGGAAGAAAAAATGTTAATGTTAGAAAAAAACTAAAAAAACTCAAAAAAATTCAAAAAAGTGCTTGACAATTTTAAAAGATTGTTGTATAATAGGTAAGCTGTCAACTTGAGGTCGCGAAAAAGCGACATAAAGCACAGCAGAATTTACGGTGGTAAATTCATTTGGTCTTTGAAAATTGAACA
>JAZNKD010000048.1:0-84017 GCA_045578385.1 Eubacteriales bacterium
CGGTCTCGGGTGCGGTAGCACCACTGATCCGCATCGCAGGTGACGCGCCAGTCGCCAGCGGAAATCATCGGTTCCACCGCGATGGTCATGCCCTTGCGCAGCCGGAGGCCCTTGCCGGCGATACCGTAGTTGTACACCGGCGGATCCTCGTGCATTTCGCGGCCAATGCCGTGCCCGGTCAGGTCGCGGATGACGCCGCAGCCGTGGCTTTCCGCCCACTCCTGGCAGGCGTGGCTCGCATCCTGCAAAACGGAATGCATCGTACCATTTTTTGCAGTCGGCACAGAATATCAGCACCATTTTTGCGTCCGCGATAAAGGGCTGATTATCGCAGGTTTCCACAAGGCGGTCCTTGATGTTCCTATCGGTGACGTCGATGATGGTATAAAGCTGCTGATTTCCCGCGGTGGGAGCTTGGCAGGCGGCGTTTATGATTGCCTCCTTCGCCTCATTCGGTATCTCACGGTCGAGGAAGGCACGGGTGGATTTGCGGTTGTTTAGTTGGGTTATTGTTTCGGTCATGATTACCTCCGTGTGGTTTTAGTGAAGCATCGGATGCAGGCAAACATCATTGAAAAAAGCACGCTTGTGCGTGCTTTTTTCCTGGTGGACCATCTAGGACTCGAACCTAGGACCGACCGGTTATGAGCCGGTAGCTCTAACCAACTGAGCTAATGGTCCAAATAGATATAAACTGTGATTTCACTGCTCGTTTACATTAATAAAGCAGGTCTTCTCTCGATACTAAGGTATTATATCAAATAATTGAGAAAAATATGTTAAGAATATGTGAATAAATTATTAAGTTTTTTATAAAAAATAAGCTTTTTTCGACGTTTTGCGCTAATTGGACGGTAGGAAACATCTAGAAAAAGCTTTTATAATAAAGCATCGCTTAATATAATAGTGATAGATTTTCGACACGAATGGAATGAAATTATTATTTTTTTGTTTTTGTTCCCCATAGTTGTTTAACTGTAAAACTGCTTATATGTAATCATTAGTTTGCTTTTTACCACTTTAAAATGTGAGATTCTGATTTTTATACTATTTGAGAAGCACTTAATAAATTCATAAATGGTAGTAGTTTGGCAAAATTTGTGATACAAAAGCATATTGGCGTCTTTATAAAGTATAATCATAAAATCAACCCGGAGAATTACATAAACTCACACGGGCGAGAGAGTTGCGAAGCATCGAAGAAAATATTTTTCTCTGGCTGTTCGGGCGGCATACAAAAAACGAGAGAACTATGCGGGATTAACCGTTTGTTCTCTCGTTAGCCTTTTATATGGGGGTGTGATTCGGATTACGTTTTACGTACACCTCGCTAATTATTTCAAGAGCGCGCTTTACGTCGTCGTTGTTCGGAATGCGAACGTCTTTTAAAGGGTACGGAAGTCCGAGAGCTTCGTATTTTACCTTTCCAAGCTCGTGGTAGGGTAGAATTTCAAGCTTTTCAAGTGTGGAAAGCTCACTGAGAAATCTGCCGAGCTTCGTAAGTGCATCTATGCCGTCGGTGTATCCCGGAACTAAGACGTAGCGTATCCTTACGGACTTGCATTTTTCGTTAAGATAATGCGCGAAGTCCAAGACCTGTGAGTTTGCGTGAGAGCAAAGCTCGCGGTGTTTTTCTTCGTCCATATGCTTTATATCAAGCATAACGAGGTCGGTGACGTTAAGGAGCGTGTCGAATTTTGCGAGGATTTCGGTCTCGCGCCGGAATGTTATACCGGAGGTATCAAGGCAGGTGTGTATGCCTTTTTTCTTTGCTTTTGCAAAAAGCTCTGTAAGAAAGTCAATTTGCATAAGCGGCTCACCGCCCGTTGCAGTTATACCGCCCGTTTTGTAAAAGGGCAGATTGCGCGTCATTCGCTCAAGTATTTCATCCGAGGAAAGCTCGTGCTTTGCGCGCGAAATCTCCCACGTATCGGGGTTATGACAGTATAGACAGCGCATAGGGCAGCCCTGGAAGAATACCACGAAGCGCACGCCGGGACCGTCTACCGTGCCGAAGGTTTCAATAGAGTGTATCTTTCCTTTTAGCATATCAGCCGTTTAAAATGCAAAGTGCCGATTAAAGTGCCGAGTGGAAGGTACGGGAGATTACCTCGTCCTGCTGTGCCTTCGTAAGCTTGATGAAGTTTACGGCATAACCCGAAACTCTTATCGTAAGCTGAGGATAAAGCTCGGGGTGCTTCTGCGCGTCGAGAAGCAGTTCCTTGTCAAATACGTTTACGTTGAGGTGGAAGCCGCGCTTTGCAGTATATCCGTCAAGGAGAGCTACGAGGTTGTTTTCTCTTTCGGCATCAGTTTTGCCGAGAGCTGCGGGAACTATGGTGAAGGTGTTTGAAATACCGTCCTGCGAGTCGGTGAAGGGGAGCTTGGAAACAGATGCAAGAGATGCAACCGCGCCGTTTTCGTCTCTACTGTGCATCGGGTTGGCACCGGGAGCAAACGGCTCGCCCGCCTTTCTTCCGTCTGGAGTAGAGCCTGTATTTTTACCGTAGGTAACGTTAGAAGTGATAGTCAGTATCGAAGTGGTGATTTCGCCGTTTCTGTATGCGGAATTTTCGCGCAGATAGCTTATAAAGGTGTGAAGAACCTCTTTTGCAATACTGTCAACACGGTCGTCATCGTTTCCGAACTTTGGGAAGTCACCCTCAACGACGTAGTCGCTTACAATACCTGCTTCGTTTCTCACAACGCGAACCTTTGCGTGCTTGATTGCCGAAAGTGAGTCGGCAACAACCGAAAGACCTGCAATACCGGTAGCAAACCAACGCTTAACGTCTCTGTCGTGAAGTGCCATCTGGAGTCTCTCGTAGGAATACTTGTCGTGCATATAATGAATAATGTTGAGCGCGTTAACGTATACGCGGGCAAGCCATCTCATCATATCGCGATATTTTTTCATAACGTCCTCGTAATCGAGGTATTCGCCCTGAACGGCTCTGTACTCGGGGCCTACCTGCTGACCGCTTATCTCGTCAACACCGCCGTTAATGGCGTAAAGTAAGCACTTTGCGAGGTTGGCTCTTGCGCCGAAGAACTGCATTTCTTTGCCGACTCTCATCGAGGATACGCAGCAAGCAATAGCGTAGTCGTCGCCGTGAACGGGGCGCATCAGGTCGTCGTTTTCATACTGAAGCGCGTGATGCACGATAGACATCTTAGCGCAGTATTTCTTGAAGTTTTCGGGAAGATGCTCTGACCAAAGCACAGTGAGGTTTGGCTCGGGAGCAGCGCCTATATTGTTGAGCGTGTTAAGATAACGGAAGGACATCTTGGTAACGAGCGGCTTACCGTCGGTATCAAGACCGCCTATAGATTCGGTAACCCAGGTGGGATCTCCTGCGAAAATCTGGTCGTAATCGGGGGTTCTTGCGAAGCGAACCATACGGAGCTTCATAACGAACTGGTCGATTATCTCCTGAACCTCTTTTTCTGTGATAACGCCCTCTTTGAGATCGCGCTCTGCGTAAATATCAAGGAAAGTAGAGGTTCTGCCAAGGCTCATTGCCGCTCCGTTCTGTTCCTTTACTGCCGCGAGGTACGCAAAGTAAAGCGCCTGCGTAGCTTCCTTGAGAGTTTTTGCGGGCTTTGAAATGTCGCAACCGTAGATTTCTGCGAGCTTTTTGAGCATTTCAAGAGCTCTTATCTGCTCGGAAAGCTCCTCGCGCTCTCTTATAACCTCAAGAGACATTGTGGAAACGGTGGTGTCCTTCTGGAATTTCTTGTCCTCAATAAGTCTGTCAACACCGTAAAGGGCAACTCGTCTGTAGTCGCCGATAATTCTGCCTCTGCCGTAAGCATCCGGGAGTCCCGTGATTATATGATTTGAACGGCATTTGCGCATCTCGGGCGTGTAAGCATCGAAAACGCCTGCATTATGAGTCTTTCTGTGCTCGGTAAAGAACTCGACTATATCGGGATCTACTTCATAACCGTGGTCGCGGCAGGCTTTTACAGCCATACGGATTCCACCTGCGGGCATAAGCGCGCGTTTTAAGGGCTTGTCTGTCTGCAAGCCTACAATTTTCTCTTTATCCTTATTTATATATGCCGCGCCGTGTGAAACGATAGTGGAAATCGTTTTTGTATCCATATCGAGCGCGCCGCCCGCGGCGATTTCCTCCTTCATAAGCTCGCTGACGGTATTCCAAAGCTCCGTCGTATCCTCAGTGGGACCCTCAAGAAATTTCTCCGAGCCGTAGTAGGGGGTGTAATTTTTGTGAATGAAGCTTCTGACGTTGATTTCGTTTACCCATCTGCCTTCTTTAAAGCCTAACCATTCTTCTCTCATTTTTTCTCCTTTCATCATCTGAATCGAAAAGCCTCCTTTTCGGTACGCTTCCTTTTCTGTAAGCGTACGAGGAAGCCGATGTCTGATAAATAAATTTTTAACAATCAAAAAACTGCCGGACAGAACGTTCTGCCCGAACAGTCGGCAAAACCGCTTTGCGTTGCAAAATGCGGTCGTTATTTGCAAAATCCGAATACGGATAAAGTTTGCAGCAGTAGACGTTATACTTTCGACGCGAAAAAAATGACTGCGTTTTTTCGAAAAGCATAAAAACAACCTATCTTTTAGCTGACATAATCAATAAAAAGGCTTTGCCACTGTTTCGGACATTATTATATCATTTTATACAAAAAAAGTCAATATAAAAGCCTTAAAAAACGCGCAAGAAAAAAACTTGTTTTTTTGTCGAATTTTACTACTTAGAGATAAATTTTGAAAAAGAGGCCTATTGTTTCCGAAAAACTCAAATAAAAAACCAAAAACAGACAAAAAACACAATTTATTAATAAATTTTTTAAAATAACTTGACAATTAAATATATATATGATAAAATGTTTATATAAATTATTAAAATCTTTTAAGGAGATGGACAAATGCCTGAAATCAAATATGAAGTAGTAGAAAAGATCGGTATCGTAAGCGAGGGCAACAACGGCTGGAATAAGGAGCTTAATCTTATCAGCTGGAACGAGAGAGAGCCCGTATACGATATTCGTACCTGGTCTCCCGATCATGAAAAAATGGGTAAGGGCATCACGATTACAAAGGAAGAAGCTAAGGCTCTCCTTGATATGCTCAAAACTCAGAATCTCGACTGATTTTACATAGTTTAAGAGGTTGCCGGTTGCTTTCCAACGCTTTGTGCGGAAAGGCAAAATATTCTTATGCGTTTTTCGTTTAGGAAATACAGAAAAAACTGCCATAATTTTTTGAAGAAAGAAAAATTGCGGTAGGATTTTTTCGTGCGCGCAAACTGTATTTTTACTTGTCAAAAGCGCGCAAATATTTTTCGAAGGCTTCTGCCTTAATAGTGTGTGCTGTATACTATGAAGAATATATCCCAGTGGGAACGACCTGCGTAAGAGCCGTAGGCCGTTCTTTTTTTGCGTGGGGGGAGCGCCGATTGCTTCGCGGCGATTCGTCGAAGGCGAACGAAGTGCAAAGCACCGAAGGCTGTGCATTTGCGCCGAAATGAAGCATATACGCTCTTCGCATTGACTGTATGTGCAACCGATATTTGCGCACAAAACCGCCATATTGACAACAATTATTTGCAATATGGCGGTTTTGTTTTTTTGTTTTATTTTTACAACGCGATTGGATAGTAATACCTAACTGCGTTTTTAGGGTGTAAAATGTGAGTTTAGAGCTGTGATTATTCTGTTCTCAGGGCGACCACGGGATCCTTCTTTGCGGCACTCCTTGCAGGGATAAGACCCGAGACAAGAGTTAGAAGAACGCTTATCGCGATAAGGATAATTGCGTCGCGTATCTGAAGTGCTGCAATAGAGGAGTAGTTTATAAGCGGCGTGAGAATAATGTTGACTATGAACGAGATAACGTAGGTTGCTAAAATACCCATAACGCCTGCAAGGAGACCGATGATGAACGTCTCTGCATTGAACAGGTGGCTAACGTCCTTTTTGCGTCCTCCGAGCGCTCGTATAACACCGATTTCCTTGATTCTTTCAACAACCGATACGTAAGTGATAATACCTATCATAACAGTGGAAACCACAAGGGATATCGAGGTAAATGCTATAAGAGCGTAGGAAACTACGTCTATCATAGTGTTAATCATAGTAATAATAAGCTCAAGCGTGTCGGTATAAGTTATTTTGCTTCTTCCGTTTTCGTCCGTAACACCGTCGTTCCAGGCGTCAAGATAATCTGTTACAAGGCTCTTGTCATCAAAGGATTTTGGGAAGATTGAAATGCTGCTGGCAAGCGAATTTCCGCCAAGACTTCTGATGAACTTTTCCTTGAATTCCGCGTGGTCGAACGCGCTTGACGCGCCTGTGAACGAGCCCATCATATCTTCAAGTCCCATAGAAGGGCCGACGTAGCCAAACGTGTTCTTGGTTTCACCCTCGTAAGTATAGCTGAACTGATAAGGAACGTAATACTGAGCCATTGCGGTTGCGGTATCCGTCGTGTTGCTCTCATCAATATTTGTGATATAGTTGAATATTGCAGAATCGGCGTTGTTTTCGAGAACGTAATCGGTGAGCTCTTCGGTGTAGTAGATACCCGATGAGATAGAGCCGTAGTTTACGTTATCCTTAGTATGCAGTATTCCGACCACCTCGAGCTTAAGAGCGCGGTCGTCGGTAAAATCGTCGGAGTAGGGGTGGTAGGTGTAAGAGGTTGTCTGTGTAAAAGGATTTTTAAACTCGGAGAACACCGTATCGTTGGGATACCAGGTAAACTCCTTGCCGAGAAGCTCGTCGTAAGCGAATGAATCTCGGTATATATCTTTGTCGTACTTGCCGTCCTCGCTGGTTTCCTTCGTGATTATTTCGAGGAATTCTTCTTGAGTGTAATATCCGAATCTTGCAAGAAGAAGGTCGGAAAGCTCATCCTCGGAGTTAAGCACGAGCATAATTTCGTTCTTGTTCTCTGGGAATCGGCTGTTTTCACCGACGAGGTCGTATTGAGACTTGATGTAGTCGAGGTCATTCGGCATCTGCTGCATAGACGGAGCGAGCTGACCGACGTAGCTTGCATAATCCTTGAACTCGGTCTGCTGAAGTATCGCAGTATACATACTCGTGAGAGCACTCACAGACATATTTTTTACTTCTGCATCCTTGCCGTACTTGAAATCTGTGAACATATTATTGTTCATATCGATTCCGTAGCCAAATATCATAGCCTCGTAAAAATCGCGATTCATTGCTTTTACATAGTCGATATATTCCTGGGTCAGATCATTTTCGATTAGCATACTGCTCGCAGTCTTGTCCATCTTCGCAATATATGCTATAAGCGATGAAATATATACACGGTTAGGGTTCTTTACGATTTCTTCCTTATCCTCATCACTCATCATACCCGTAAGAACTTCAAGGTCGTACGCGGTTTCGGTGACGGTTATAGGGTTGCCGGAAAGCATATCGTCTTGCATTGATGCAATGTATCCCTTGATACCGGAGGAGAATGCAAGAACCATAGCAATACCGATGATACCGATAGAGCCTGCAAAGCCCACCATTGCCGTCCTGCCTTTTTTTGAAAGCAGATTGCGCGCAGAGAGCAGGAACGCCGTGCGGAGCGACATTTTTGCTCGCTCCTTTTTCTTGCGCTTCATTCGCTTTTTCTTATCCTTTGAGGATTCCTCGGTTGCCATTACAGAGGCGAGCTGCTTGTTCGTCGTGGAAGTAAATATCTTTTTCGCGTCCTCGGACATAAAGCTTTCGCGCTCGGACTTTTCTGCTTCGAGGCACTCCGCTTCTTCTTCGGCGGAGGTAAAGGGATTCGTGTCCTCGAGCACCTCTCCGTCGAGGAGTCTTATAATTCGTGAAGAATACTTTTCGGCAAGCTCGGGATTGTGCGTTACCATGATAACGAGCTTTTCTCCCGATATTTCCTTGATAAGCTCCATTATCTGAACGCTTGTAACCGTATCAAGTGCGCCGGTAGGCTCGTCGGCGAGAAGTATTTCGGGGTCGTTGACGAGGGCTCTCGCTATTGCAACTCGCTGGCACTGACCGCCCGAAAGCTGATTCGGCTTTTTGTTGTACTGATCGGAAAGACCAACTCTGTCAAGCGCGCGCTTTGCGCGTGCCGTGCGCTCCTCTTTGCTTATGCCCGCGATAGTCAGCGCAAGCTCTACGTTGCGGAGAATTGTCTGGTGGGGAATTAAGTTGTAGCTTTGGAAAATGAAGCCGATGCGATGGTTACGATAAACGTCCCAGTCCCTATCCGTGTAAGATTTTGTACTTCTGCCGTTGATGACAAGATCGCCGTCGGTATAGTGATCAAGTCCTCCGATGATGTTAAGAAGCGTTGTCTTTCCACAGCCTGATGGGCCGAGGATTGAAACAAACTCACTCTTACGGAAAGCAATAGAAACACCGCGCAGCGCATGAACTGTTTCGGACGCCGTTCTGTAGTCCTTTTTAATTTCTTTTAAATTAAGCATTTTGTCTCCGTTTTCTTACAGTTTTATTTTTTGACTATAATTTTACCATAAAATTGTGAACATTTTTAAAAAAAATATATAATATATTATTAATATTTTACAAGCGACACGTTTTTGTCCAATTAATACGACATAATCGCCGTTTTTTGAACAATAATCGGAATGCGTATTGATAAATAGAGTTAACTCCTATCTTTTGTACATTGTCGCATAAAATTTTTAAAAAAATTCACAAAAACTATTTATTTTTTACAAAAAATATGCTACAATTAATATGCGGAATAAAATAATTGAAGATGTCGGTGACAGAGATGCACGGAGAATCCTTTTATTTCGCGAAAAATAGGAAAGGAGCTCCTGTTTGGAGCAAGGTACGGTTTATGAAAATATCGGTTTACGGGAAGCAAATGAACGTTCGCGAGAGTCTTCGGGTGCTTATTGATAAAAAGCTTCAGAAGTTTGACAAATTTTTTGGAGAAGATACCGAAGCGTTTGTAACCTGCAAGGTCAGAAAGAGCGTTAAGATTATCGAGGTTACGATAACCTACGGAAACACCGTGTTCCGCGCTGAAGAAGAAAGCGATACGTTTATGACCGCGCTTGACCGTACGGCAGAGAGTCTTGAAAGACAAATCCGTAAGAACAAAACGCGCCTTGAAAAGAGAGTAAAAAGCGGAGCTTTCATTATTGAAGAATACGACGATGACGAGTACGTTGAGGAGGCGGAATTCAAAATCAGAACAAAGAGCTTCCCATTTAAGCCAATGACTCCCGAGGAAGCGATTCTTCAGATGAATCTTCTCGGTCACAGCTTCTTTGCATTTACCGACGCCGAGACGCTTGAGGTCGCAGTTGTTTATCGTCGTAAAGAAGGCGATTACGGTATGATAATTCAGGAAAAGTGATGGATTCCGCCGGAGCGAAAAAATACAAAAAACGGTAATAATTTCCCAAAATTCTCCTAGATGTTTATTAATTATTAATAATTTAATAAAATATAAATGTACAAAATATACAAGGTAAAAAGATAAATCTTGTTAAAAGGGGAGAAGTTGGAAAACTGCTCTTGATTTTCTAAAATGTTTATGATATTATATTAAGCGGTAGAGTAGAGTGAAACGGTGCTTCGATGTTTATCGGCGCCTATCTGATTGGCAAAACGGGATTGCCGACGGGCACGAAGCTACCTCCCGCTGCCCCAGTGCCGTAAGGTGGCGGTTCAATACAATTCGGCAAATCAGAAAAGGAGAATTATGAAAATAAGAATTATTTCTTTACTTATCGTCCTGGTTATGATTCTTTCTTGCTTTGCAGGCTGTAGCTTGATTGGCGGCAAGGATACAGGAACCGGCGACGGAGGTGGTGATGGCACCGATACCGGTGGTGGCGGCGGAGATGGCAAGCCTGACGGCCCCCCCCAGATTGGTACCGGCGGTGATGATGAAGGAGATTGGTGGGACAGCATCGCTTACGATGAAACCGATCTTAAGTTTATGATGACTCTTTGTAGCAACGACGAGGAGCTTTCTTCAGGATGTGAGAGATACCTTGCAGGTACCGGCGCTGAGGTTATCGGCGAGAACATCGACGACCTTGTTGCCGAGAGAAACGAAAACGCTTACGAGCTTACCAAGGTAAACGTTACATACGAATACTACGAGGACGTTGCAGACCTTTACGGCTTCTCTAAAATGTTTGAACAGATAGAGGTCGAGTGCACCAGCCCCGACAGTGAGACTCCCGATATGTACTGCAACTGGATGACAGACCTTCTTATATGCTCTCTTAAGGGTTGCTTCGCTAACCTCTACTCTAAAACACATGGCGAAGGCGACTACAAGGGCAATAACCACTTCAATCTTGAAAACGAAGGTTACATGGCAGACCTTATGGGTTCGCTTACACTTTCTACTAGCAAGATTTACGTAGTAGCGTCTGACTATTTCATTGACCTTATCCGTGCTTTCTTCGTTGTTCCCGTTAACGTAAAGCTCTTCAATGAAATTGCAGCTGATATGTATCCCGACATTGACAATCCTACTATCGACGACTTCTTCAAAGAGGTTAAGCCTTGTGACTGTACCAACGAGGACAGCAAAACCAAGTGCACCAAGGATTGCGAAGACGGTGGATGGACTTACGCCAGACTTATGGAGTTCAGCCAGAAGATTCACCAGTCTGCCGGCGAAGAGGGAACCGAGAGCATTAATGACAGACTTGGCTTCGCTCTTGGTTACAACGGTCTTCCTGCAGCAGGCCTTATCTACACGTCTTCTGTAACTGTTATCGAGAAGAATTGGAATGAAACCGAGAAGAAGTATAACTACTATTATCCGGAAGAGAACCAGGATCTCTATAATCTCTTTGGCGCTATCAGCGATATGATGGAATCTACCGGTGTCTTCTTCGTATCTCAGAACGATGCTGACAAGCTTAGCTTCGAAGGTAAGAAGACTCCTCTCCTTGCAGTACGTAACCAGTTCACCTCCGATAAGCTTCTCTTTGGTGGTATCGTCCTTGTTGGTTCTCTTGAGTATCAGAGCTACCAGGATATGAAGACTCCTACCAGAGGCGGCTTCGGTGTTGTTCCTGTTCCTGTATACAAAGATGGCGACGATTACCTTACTCAGATTCACGTTGTTGGACGTGCAGGCGCTATCAGACAGAGCTCTACTAAGTTTGTTCAGTGCTCCGCATTCCTCCACTACCAGTCCTCTCACTCTCTTGAGATAAAGAACGACTACTACGATTACACTCTTGTTCACGGCGCAGCAGGCGGTGAGAATAGTGTTTACGGTAATGTAGATATGCTTAAGTACATTCGTCAGAACGTACGTACTTCGTTCGATAAGCTCTTCGAGGACGCTATTGGATTCATGTTTACTGAAGTTTACAAGGATTCCGTAAATAACAGATTCCACGACCTTCTTTACGCTAACGGTTACCAGTACGACGGTATAGCTACAGAGTACAAGAAACTCGTTGACGTTAAGACAACGTCTCTTCAGACGCTTGAAAACGACTATAGTAAGCTTCCCAGCTAAATTGTCTGACGGTCGATATAAAATCTAAAATTTAATAAAGGGACAGAGAATGCTATGCGTTCTCTGTCTTTTTTGTTGACATACATATAATTTTAGTATATAATAGTGTAAATATATTTTATATATAGGAAGAAAAGATAATGAAAATTATTCTTGCATCTGCATCACCGAGGAGACGCGAGCTCTTGGGGAAGGTGTGCAAAAAATTTGAAATTATGGTCAAAGAGGTTGACGAAAACCTTGAAAATGGTATTAATCCTAAAGACGGGGTCGAAATATTGGCTATTCGAAAGGGACACGCTGTTTTAGATGTTATCGAAGAAACCGAGCGAGGCGAGAGTGTTATTATATCTTCGGATACGCTGGTAGAGCTTGATGGTGTGCCGCTTGGTAAACCGCTATCAGAGGCTTGCGCATACAAGATGCTCCGCGCCCTTTCGGGTAAGCGTCATAACGTTCATACGGGAATAGCTGTCCACTCGGGAAATAAGTTGTATTCGGGTGTTGCAACCACGGGGGTTTATTTTAAGGAACTGACGGACGCTGAGATAAAAGAATACATCGCAAGCGGTGAGCCAATGGATAAAGCAGGCGCATACGGAATACAAGGACTTGCAGGTAAATTCGTAGAGAAAATTGAAGGAGATTTTGATACTGTTGTAGGATTTTCGCAAAGACTTCTTTTGGAACTTCTTGATTTTGCGGGGGTTGATTTGTCGCTGTTATGATAAGGAGCAAGAGAGAAAAAAGAGCGCGCCTTTCCGATATAATACAAAAATTAAAGGAGATATACCCCGAGTCTGTCTGTGCGCTTGAATACGATGGCAACCCGTGGAAGCTTCTCATTATGGGAAGGCTATCCGCACAGTGTACAGATGCGAGAGTCAACATAGTTTGCAAAGAATTATTTGCAAAATACCCGAATTGTGACGCTATGGCGAATGCTGATTTGGCGGATATTGAAAAAATTGTTATGCCTTGCGGTCTTTACAGAACGAAAGCAGCAAATATAAAAGAAGCGTCGGCTATGCTTGTATCGCGTTACGGGGGAGTCTTGCCTGATACTATGGACGAGCTGTTAGCGTTTCCGGGTGTAGGCAGAAAAATAGCAAATCTTTTGCTTGGTGACGTTTTCGGTAAGGGCGCTATTGTGTGCGATACGCACTGTATCAGAATCTGTGGCAGACTGGGTATGTATCCTGAAACCCTTAAAGATGCCGTAAAAATAGAGTTTATTTTGCGTGACCTTATGGATATAAACGAGGGAAGCGATTTTTGTCATAGAATAGTTACTTTCGGTAGGGAAGTATGCACGGCAAGAGCGCCGAGATGCGAGGCTTGTCCGCTTTCCGAGCTTTGCGAGCATGGGCGGAAATAAAAACGCTCAAAGTCGGTATATCGCAGAATTGCAGCGAAAAATTGCGTCTATCTGTGATAAATAAAGGAGAAATAATGGGAAAAATTAACACGGATGCAGGCTTGCCGCGAATAAAGCTCCCTGTTATCGTCGAGGGACGGTACGATAAAAGCGCAATCCTCGGTATGTTCTCGGGAACTGTTATAACAACCGATGGCTTCGGCGTATTCAATTCGCGCGAGAAACAGGCTCTTATCAAGAAAATTGCAGGTGACGGAATAATTATTCTTACCGACTCGGACGGCGGAGGTGTTCAGATTCGAAGCTTCCTTACCGGACTTATACCAAAGGACAAAATATATCAGCTTTATATTCCGCGCGTTGAGGGTAAAGAAAAACGTAAGACTCATCGAGGAAGGGAAGGACTGCTCGGAGTTGAGGGTATCGGAAAAGAGGTTTTACGAGAGCTTCTTATGCCTTTTACCGACGGCTCGTGTGAAGTTATACGCGGGAATATCACTAATTTCAATATGTTTGTGCTGGGGCTTTCAGGTTCGGATAATTCTTCTGTGAAAAGAGATGCTGTTTGTCGCGAGCTTGCTCTGCCTGAGGGAATGAGTTCAAAGGCGTTACTTGAAGCGCTTAACATAATATGCGATTTGGAAAGGCTTGAAAAAATAGTCAAACTTTTGACAATAAATTAATATTTACTATTTACTTTTTTAAAAAAATGTGATACAATATTTGTTAGCATGCAGATAGAGTAAAATTTTATAAAAATATTATATTATGGAGGAACCACAAATGGTAGAAAGAAAGAAAATTTCTATGGATGGTAACACTTCTGCCGCGCACGTGTCGTACGCGTTCACAGAGGTTGCTGCTATTTACCCCATCACCCCTTCCAGCCCTATGGCGGAAGTAACAGACACATGGAGTGCGTCAAATAAAAACATCTTTGGCGAGCCTGCTAAGAATATTCTTGGTGAGAACGTCAAGGTTGTTGAGATGCAGTCTGAGGCAGGCGCGGCAGGCGCAGTACACGGCTCTTTGGCAGCAGGTGCGCTCACCACTACCTATACCGCTTCTCAGGGACTTCTCCTTATGATACCCAATATGTATAAGATAGCCGGCGAGCTTCTTCCTTGCGTTATTCACGTTTCCGCAAGATGCGTAGCTTCTCACGCTCTTAACATTTTCGGTGATCACTCCGACGTATATGCTTGCCGTCAAACCGGTTTTGCTATGCTCGCTGAAACAAACGCTCAGGAAATTATGGACCTTGGCGCAGTTGCTCACCTTGCAACTATCAAGTCCAGAGTTCCTTTCCTTAACTTCTTCGACGGCTTCCGTACCTCTCACGAGATTCAGAAGGTTGCCGCTTGGGATTACAAGGATCTTAAGGATATGGTTGATATGGATGCTCTTAAGGCGTTCCGCGACCGTTCTCTTAACCCCGAGTCACCTGCTCTCAGAGGCTCTGCTGAAAACGGAGATATCTTCTTCCAGCACAGAGAGGCTTGCAACCCCTATTACGACGCTCTTCCCGCAGTTGTTGAGGAGTATATGGATAAGGTTAACGAGAAACTCGGCACCAACTACAAGATCTTCAACTACTACGGCGCACCCGACGCTGAGCGTGTAATGATCGCTATGGGCTCTGTTTGCGACGTTGCAGAGGAAGTTATCGACTATATGAATGCTAACGGCGAGAAGGTTGGTCTTGTTAAGGTAAGACTTTACCGTCCCTTCTGTGCAGACAGACTTGCTGCAGCTATTCCCGCTACCTGTAAGAAGCTTGCGGTTCTTGACAGAACCAAGGAGCCCGGCTCTCTCGGTGAGCCTCTTTACCTTGACGTTGTTGCCGCTCTTAATGAGACCGGCAGAAACAATATTCAGGTAGTTGGCGGAAGATACGGCCTCGGATCTAAGGATACGACTCCCGCATCTATCTTCGCTGTTTTCGAGAATCTTGCAAAGGATGCTCCCAAAAATCACTTTACCGTTGGTATCGTTGACGATCTTACCGGCCACTCTCTTGATGAGAAGGCAGCTCCCGATACCTCTCCCTCCGATATGATCCAGTGCAAGTTCTGGGGTCTTGGCGGCGACGGTACCGTTGGTGCAAACAAGAACTCCATCAAGATTATCGGTGACCATACCGATAAGTTCATTCAGGCATACTTCCAGTATGACTCCAAAAAGACGGGCGGTATCACCATTTCTCACCTTCGTTTCGGTGATTCTCCCATCAAGTCATCTTACTATATCAATAAGGCTGACTTCGTTGCTTGTCATAACTCGGCATATCTTACCAAGTACGATATGATTTCCGACGTTAAGCCTGGCGGTACCTTCCTTCTTGACTGCCAGTGGACA
This sequence comes from Eubacteriales bacterium, assembly GCA_045578385.1. Classification (GTDB taxonomy): domain Bacteria; phylum Bacillota; class Clostridia; order Oscillospirales; family CAG-272; genus UBA1740. The sequence continues at coordinate 15,231 of JAZNKD010000048.1, forward strand.
GATGCAGAGCTTGACGCTCATCTTCCCGCATCGGTTAAGACATATATCGCTAAGAACAACGTTAAGTTCTACACCATCAACGCAACTCAGATTGCAATAGATCTCGGTAACGCAAAGGTTAAGAACACCGTGCTTCAGTCCGCGTTCTTCACTCTTGCAAAGGTTCTTCCTATCGATGAGGCTATTGATTATATGAAGTATATGGCAACTAAGTCCTATCTCAAGAAGGGCCAGGCAATAGTTGACCTCAACCATAAGGCTATCGACGCAGGTAAGGACGCTCTCCACCTCGTAGAAGTTCCTGCAGCATGGGCTAACGCAGGCGAGACCGATCCCGTAGCTAAGGTAACCGGCAATAGAGGCGACCTCGTTGACTTCGTTAACGACGTTGTTGTTCCCGTTGGCGCAATGAAGGGTGATTCTCTCACCGTTGGTACTTTCGCTAAGTATGCAGACGGTACCTTCCCACAGGGCTCCGCAGCTTACGAGAAGAGAGGCGTTGCAGTTACCGTTCCTCAGTGGAATCCCGAGCACTGTATCCAGTGTAACAACTGTGCGTTCGTATGTCCTCACGCTTGTATCCGTCCCTTCGCTATGACCGAAGAGGAGGCTGCAGCAGCTCCCGCTGAGACTAAGTTCGCAGCTAAACCCGTTATCAAGACTAACTATAAGTTCACAATGGCAGTATCTCCCCTTGACTGTATGGGCTGTACGCTCTGCGTTAAGGCTTGCCCTGTAAACAACAACGCTAAGCTTGGTACTGCTATTGAGATGAAGCCCATTGCTACTCAGCTCGATCAGCAGAAGGCTTACAACTATGCAGTTGCTAAGGTAGCTGAGAAGTCCGAGCTTGTTTCCGTATCCGTTAAGGGAAGCCAGTTCAAGCAGCCCCTTCTCGAGTACTCCGGCTCTTGCGCAGGCTGCGCTGAGACCTCTTACGCTCGTCTTATCACTCAGCTCTTCGGTGAGAGAATGTATATCTCCAACGCTTCCGGATGTTCGTCCATCTGGGGTGGCTCCGCTCCCGCAACTCCTTACACTGTAAACAACGAGTCCGGCAGAGGTCCCGCTTGGGCTAACTCGCTCTTCGAGGATAACGCAGAGCACGGTCTCGGTATGTATATCGGTCAGAAGACCATTCGTGAGAAGCTCGTAAATAAGGTACGCGCTATGGCAGAGTCCGAGAAGGCTTCCGAGTCCTTTAAGGCTGCAGCAAACGAGTATCTCAATACTCTTAACGACGGTAAGGCTAATGAGGCTGCTACCAAGGCTCTCGTTGCAGAGCTTGAGGCTGCTGCGCAGGCAGGATGCCCCACGGCAACCGAAGTGCTTGCAGAGAAGCAGTACCTCTCCAAGAAGGCAGTTTGGATCTTCGGTGGAGACGGTTGGGCATACGATATCGGCTTCGGTGGTCTTGACCACGTAAACGCTTCCGGCGAGGACGTAAATATTATGGTATTCGATACCGAGGTTTACTCCAACACGGGCGGACAGGCGTCTAAGGCTTCCAACATCGGTCAGGTTGCTCAGTTCGCAGCAGCAGGTAAGGCAATCGGCAAGAAGAACCTCGCAGTTATTGCAATGTCCTACGGCTACGTATACGTTGCTCAGATCGCTATGGGCGCTGATATGAACCAGACGCTCAAGGCTCTTGCAGAGGCTGAGGCATATCCCGGACCTTCTATCGTAATCGGCTACGCTCCCTGTGAGATGCACTCCATCAAGGGCGGTATGGCAAACTGCCAGGCTGAGATGAAGAAGGCTGTTGAGGCAGGATACTGGCAGATGTTCAGGTATAATCCTGCTCTTATCGCAGAGGGCAAGAATCCCTTCACTCTCGACTCTAAGGAGCCCAGCGCAAGCTATCAGGACTTCCTTGCAGGCGAAGCTCGTTACACTCGTCTCGCTCAGGCATTCCCCGAGAGAGCAAAGGCACTCTTCGAGAAGGCAGAGGCTACTGCGAAGGCTAAGTACGAGAGACTTAAGAAGCTCGTTGACTTCTACAACGTTGACTAATCCGACTTAGATATTTTGGTCATAAGCGTCGTTCTCAGGCAAAGCTCGCAATAGGTTTCTATTGCTTCGGCCTGAGAAACGGCACTTCTGCCGCAAAATCTCGTCGTCGGATGACTCGAACGTTGCTTGGAGATGCAGGTTGTCTTTAAGCAAAGCTCGCAATAGCTTTCTATTGCTTCGGCCTGAGAAACGGCACTTCTGCCGCAAAATCTCGTCGTCGGACGGCTCGAACGTTGCTTGGAGATGCAGGTTGTCTTTAAGCAAAGCTCGCAATAGCTTTCTATTGCTTCGGCCTGAGAAACGGCACTTCTGCCGCAAAATCTAGTTGTCGGATGACTCGAACGTTGCTTGGAGATGCAGGTTGTCTTTAAGCAAAGCTCGCAATAGCTTTCTATTGCTTTAGATTAAGAAACATCGCTCCTCCCACAAAATCTAGTTGTCGGATGGCTAAAAATGTTCAATACTGCGTTGTAACGCGCGGTGAAAGAAGATAAATATCTATCGTGATGGCAGGACAGAGGATTTTAAATTCTCTGTCCTCTTATCTTAATTAAATCTGTTAAATTAGCATAATTGTAAATTAAACTTTTCAAATTTTACATATTTTGAGGAGAAAACTCAAATGAAAAGAATTCTTAATTTGATAATATCTGTTCTTCTCGCGTTTGCCCTTATTCTTACTCTTGCATCCTGCGACGTGCTTGATGAGATCAAGGTTAAGGTAGAGGAAATCATCGGCGGTGATGATGAAAATCCTGACGAAAACGGTGATGATGCCGGCGAGGACGGCGGTGAGGAAACTCCCGGTGAAGACGGTGGCGAAGACAATAAAGATGATGACAATAATGACGAAAACGGCGGCACGGACGGCGGTGGCGATGGTGACGGCTCGGGTGATACCGAGACCGTAACTCATACCGTAACCTTTGGCGGTGCAGGGCAGGAAAGCAGCGTTACCGTTAACGCTGACGGAAAGCTCACCGCGCCCGAAGCTCCCACGAAGCCCGGATATACTTTCAACGGTTGGTATAACGGCGAGCATAAGTGGGATTTTGAGAATGATAAGGTTACCTCGGACGTAAGACTCGAGGCAGGCTGGGTTGTCATAACTTATAAAGTATCTTACGAGCTTTTCGGTGGTCAAAACAGTGTGGATAACCCGGTTTCGTTTGACGTTGAGGACGGAAATTTGATCCTCGGTGCTCCTGTAAGGGCGGGATACGTGTTCTCGGGTTGGTATACCGATGCGGATTTTGGCACTAAGGTTGAGCTTATCGAGACAAACTGTCTTACCGACGTTATCCTATTTGCAAGATGGGAGATTGACGTATTTGAAATCAAGTACGAGCTTTTCGGCGGTACTAATTCGGATAGCAACCCTTTGACCTACGACGTGGAAAGCGGAAAGATAATTCTCGGTGCTCCCGAGCGTCAGGATCACGTCTTCGTAGGCTGGTTCCTTGATGCTGAGTACACCGAGAGCGTTAGCGAAATTGACGTCACTCTCCTTAAAGACATAACCCTTTACGCTAAGTGGAAAAGCTTTGACGAGTTCTTCACCTATACAACCGATGACACCGGCGCAACTATTACAGGCTTTGAGGGCGCGGCGAAGGCGCTTAAGATTCCTGCAAAACTTGGCGGCGTTGACGTTGTAGCTATCGGTGAGGGCGCGTTTAAAAACTGCACAGAGGTTGAGGAAGTAATCATTCCAGACACGGTTATCACCATAGGCGTGTCAGCTTTTGAGGGCTGCTCTGAGCTTAAAAAGCTTACCATAGGCTCGGGTGTTGAGACTATCGGTGAGCGCGCGTTCTACTTCTGCGTTAAGATTATAGTTATCGTGATTCCCGACAGCGTAAAGACTGTTGGTAAATCGGCGTTTGACGGTTGTAGAGACGCAACCTCTGTTACAGTAGGTAATGGCGTAACCGAGATTGGCGAGCTCGCGTTCAATAACTGTGTCTCGGTAAATAAGATTGTTCTCGGAACGTCACTTATTACCATCGGAAACAGCGCGTTCTTCGGCTGTACTTCGGTAAAGGATATAAATATACCCGATAACGTAGTAACTATCGGCGAATATGCGTTCTTCGGATGTACGGGTGCCGTATCCGTAATTATAGGTAACGGAGTTACCTCGGTTGGACACTATGCATTCCAGGGCTGTTCATCTCTCACAGACTTGGTTATCGGCTCTAATGTTTCCTCTATTGGTAACAAAGCGTTCTATCTCTGTATTAAAATCGTAGTCATTGTAGTTCCCGATAGCGTAACTACGCTTGGCGAATCGGCATTTGAGGGCTGTTCGAGCGCAACCTCGATAAAGATAGGCAACGGAGTAACGACGGTCGGCAAGTCTGCCTTCTCGGGCTGTACCTCTGCTACAGAGGTAAGCTTCGGCTCGCGAGTTTCCTCTATCGGTGACTATGCGTTCTACGGCTGTATAAAGCTTCTCGTTATCGTGATTCCCGATAGCGTAACTACGCTTGGCGAGTCGGCATTCGAGGGCTGCACGGGGGCGACCTCGATAAAAATAGGCAATGGGGTAACGACGGTCGGCAAGTCTGCATTCTCGGGCTGTACCTCTGCTACCGAGGTAAACTTCGGCTCGCGAGTTTCCTCTATCGGTGACTATGCGTTCTACGGCTGTATCAAAATAGTTGTTATTCTTATTCCTAACAATGTAAGAACTATAGGAGTATCCGCATTTGAGGGTTGTTCCGGCGCTGTAAGCATCACAGTTGGAAACGGCGTAACTTCAATAGGAGATTCAGCGTTCTCCGGCTGCTCATCGGCGGAGAGCGTAACTCTCGGTACGGGTGTTACAACTCTTGGAAACAGGGTATTCTACCTTTGTATTAAAATAGTTATCATAATTATTCCCGAATCTGTAACCTACGTTGGCGAGGGCGTATTCGGCGGCTGTACCTCAACCACGGTTTGCACGCCTTGGGAAACCAAGCCTGACGGCTGGAGCGAGGGCTGGGTAAGCGATAATACCTCGTCTGCCCCTACCGTGCAAACGAAGGACCAGTGGGTAATAGTATACGACGTTGAGATTATCGTCGCGCTCTTTGGCGATTGGTACGTAGTTACCGAGCCTACCTGCACGTCATACGGTGTTATGCGCCGCGATTCAACGAATATCAAGGACCTCTCTCAAACTAAGAGAGTTGAAAAGCTTGAGCATAATTACGTAGATAAGGTATGCTCCGAATGCGGTCAGAGAGTCAGCGAGGGAATTATCTTCGAGTATAAAAAGGCCACGGGCAGCTATGCCGTAGTCGGACTTGGCGAGATAACCGATACTGATATTGTTATACCGCCTACGTACGAGGGTCTGCCCGTTACTACCATATGGAGCAACGCCTTCAGCGGCAGAGCCGATATAACGAGCGTAAGTATACCTCAGAGCGTAACAGCTATATATGACGGTGCATTCAAGGCCTGCACGGGAATTACAGAGCTTGTTATTCCGAATACAGTTAAGAGCATCAGCTATAACGCACTTGAGGGCTGCTCGGGACTTGTAAGTCTACAGATTCCGTTCGTAGGCTCGTCCTTAACTTCAGCTACCAACAACTCGGTATTCGGATATATCTTCGGCTCAAAATCATATAGCGGAATGACCAAGGTAACACAGAAATATTCGTCGGCGCACAGCGCCTCTGAAGCATATCTTCCAAGCGGACTTAAAAATCTCGTTATCAGCGGTGGAAACATAGGTCAGGCTGCGCTTCAGAACTGCACGATGCTCGAAAGCGTAACTCTACTTGAAGGTGTTAAGTCTATCGGTAACAATGCGTTCGAGAACTGTACCGGTCTTACCTCTATAGAGATACCAGCATCGGTTGAAGCGGTTAAAACTTATGCATTCCAGGGTTGTAGCTTGCTTGAGAGCGCAAAAATTCTCGGTGCAACGAGGATTTGGAGCTACGTATTCCGTAATACCGCTATCAAAATGGTTGAATGCGGTGACGGTGTAGTTATTGATCAAAGCGCGTTCGATAAGTGCGCGACCCTTGAGACCGTTAAGCTCGGCAAGGGTGCGAGCATTAATACGTATGCATTCAGAGACTGTTCTGCACTTAAGAGCGTAAGCTTCGGCGCAGGACTCCGCACTCTCGGTAGCTATGCTTTCCAGAACTGCTCTGCGCTCACGGAGATTGTTATTACCGAGGGACTTAAGACTATAGGTGGCGCAGCCTTCCAGAACTGCTCGTCTCTTAAGTCGGTAACCATACCGAGTACGGTTACGACGATAGGTTCGCGCGCATTTAACTCCTGCCCGCTTATCGAAACTATCGTGCTTCCCGCAAATCTCGAAATAATAGAGGATTATGCGTTCTCAGGCTCTTCGGCTGTAAAGACAATTACTTTCCTCGGCTCTAATGTTACCTCTGTCGGAACTGCGGCATTCTCGGGACTTTCAAACGTTGAGGCGGTATACGTTCCCTCTATTGAAGCATGGCTTAATATGAAGTTCGTCGGCAACGGCTCTAACCCTGCAAGCGCATCTTCAAACGCAAAGGTATACGTAAACGGCGAGATTATTACCGACCTTGTTATTCCCGACGGTGTTACCGTTATTTATGCTTATAAATTCCAGAATTTCACTTCTATCACGTCTTTGGTTGTACCGAACAGCGTAACCAGAATTGAGATGGGAGCATTCAAGGGCTGTAGCTCTCTCAAGACGGTCGTTATCGGTAACGGACTTGAATTTATAGCAGAGGGAACCTTCTCGGGTTGCTCGGCGATTGAGAGCATTACGCTTCCTTATCTGGGAACAACATGTCCCGCAAGCGGAAACCCGTATAAATATCCTCTGGGCGTTATTTTCGGAACAAGCTCTTTCGAGGGCGCTACGAGAACCTCTCAGAGATACGATTACGGCAACTCTCAGACTACAGGATACTATTACATTCCCGACAGTCTTATAAAGGTAACCGTTACGGGTGACACGTTAAATTACGGCTCGTTCTACGGCTGTACCAAGATAAAGGAAATCGTGCTTTCGGGCAACGTCACCGCTATAGGACGATATGCGTTCTACGACTGCCGTGCTCTTGAAGCAGTCACTGTTCCCGAAAACCTTATCTCTATAGGCGAATACGCCTTTCAGGGCTGCGCGGCTCTTAAAGCCGTTGTTATTCCCGACGGCGTTACAGCGATAGAAAAAGCTGCTTTCTCGGGTTGCTCGGCGCTTACTTCGCTAACTCTCGGCAGTCGCGTTGAGACTATCGGTGACAACGCATTTTATAACTGCTCCTCACTCACCGAGATAGTAATACCCGACTCGGTTAAGACGATAGGAAGCGCCGCGTTCAGAAACTGCTCGTCCTTGGCAAAGGCAACTCTCGGTAGCGGCATTGAATCAATAGGCAGCGACGCCTTCTCGTCCTGCTCGAAGCTTAAAGAGGTATATGTTAAGGATGCGGAAGCTTGGCTCAGAATTGAATTTAAAACCACAAGCGCAAACCCCGTCGGCTCGGGCAAGGGAAGTCTTTACTTTGGCGGCGAGCTCGCAGAGAACATAGTAGTTCCCGACGGTATAACGAGCATCAGCGATTATGCGTTCTATAACTGCGCGTCCATCGTTAGTATAACTATCCCGAGTAGCGTTGAGAGTATTGGAAACAGCGCATTCTACGGCGCGACAGCTCTTAAGACGGTAGTTCTTTCCGACGGACTCGTAACCGTTAAAGACAATGCGTTCAGAGCCTGCTCGGCTATTGAAGAGCTGATTATTCCGGACAGTGTTACTTCGCTTGGCTATAACGCTATTTACGGCTGTAATGCGCTTAAGACTCTCGTTATCGGTAAAGGAGTAACCTCTATTCAGAGCGCTATGCTTGAGGGTTGCAACTCTATTGAGAACTTGACGATACCCTTCGTAGGAGCTACACCGAACGCAACGGAAGCTTCTAAAAACACGCTTTTCGGTTATATCTTCAGCAGCAGGTCTTCGGGCACTGACACTATGTATGTAACTCAGCAGTACGCTGCGTCGAGCGGAGCATCCTTCTATATCCCTAAATCACTTAAAAACATTACGGTTCTCGGCGGAAATCTTCATTACGGAGCATTCTCCGAGCTTAAAATGATTGAGACGGTGATTCTCCCGGACAGCGTTACGGAAATCCCCGAATATACCTTCTATAATTGTAAAGCGCTCGTTACGGTTAAGCTTCCCGAGAGTATTACCTCGATAGGTAAAAACGCGTTCTTCGGTTGCGCCGCGCTCGAGAGCGCAAATATTCCCGATGCGGTTACGTCTATCGGTGTCAGCGCGTTTGACGGATGCGCGGCTCTTAAAGAGCTTAAGCTCCCGAAGGAACTTACTTCGGTTGGCGAGAGGGCATTCTACGGCTGTCGCGCCATCACAGAGGTGACACTTCCCGACGGTATCGCAAATATCCCGAAATCCCTATTTGATAACTGCTATGCGCTGGCCAAGGTAACCCTTGGTGCAAACGTAAAGACTATAGGCGATTGCGCGTTCAATTCCTGTGATAAGCTTGCACAAATTAATATTCCGAGTACGATTGAGAGCATCTCCGACGTAGCCTTTGACGGTTGCGACGAGCTGGTTTTAAACGAGTACGAAAACGGCTATTATCTCGGAAATGACAAGAACGAATACGTCGTTCTTATTCGCACGAATACAGATGCTACCGAGATAAAAGTACATCCCGACACCAAGATAATCTATGCCGACGCATTCGGACACAGCAAGAAGCTTACGTCCGTTACCGTTCCTTACGGTGTTATCAGCATAGGAAGCGGCGCGTTTAACGGCTGCGAAGCCATAACCGAGCTTGTTATTCCCGATTCCGTAGTAAGACTCGGCGGCTGCGGTTATATGACGAAGCTTGAAAAAATAACTCTTTCAGCAAACTTGAGAGAGATTGTTCCGAGTATGTTCACGGGATGCTTGGCTCTTAAGAGTATTACTATTCCGAAATCGGTAAGCTTCATCTCCCCCGATGCCTTTAACGCTTGCGAGTCACTCGCAGCTATCGAGGTTGCGGCAGGCAACGAATACTATAAGTCGGTCGGCGGTCATCTTTACACGGCTGACGGTAAGACTCTTGTAAAATATGCTCCCGCAAATACCGCTGAAAGCTTTACCGTTCCTGAAACGGTAGAAGCCATTGAAGCTCACGCGTTCGGTTACACGCAGAATCTTAAGCACGTAACGATGACGAGTATCGCGTCCATAGGCAAGAGCGCCTTTGAGCACTGCGCTGCTCTTGAGAGCGCAGATATCGGTGGAACGATAACGGTTATTCCCGAATACTGCTTCATAGGATGCAGCAAGCTTAAGAGCTACACTATGAGCGATACCGTTACTGAAATAGGCTTCGGCGCGTTCCAGAGCTGCGGTCTTACCGAAATCCTTATTCCCGACCAGGTAGTAAAGGTTGACGGAAGAGCCTTTGAGGGTTGCTCAAAGGTAGAGAAGATAACCGTCGGCGTTGGCGTAAAGACCTTCGGAACAAGCGTATTCAGCGGCTGTCGTATGGCAAAGCTTATAGTATTCAATGCCGAATCCATTACATCGGCTGTAACGCTTAATTCCTGCACGTTTGGTAGCGTGGGCAAAGATAGCGGCGGATGCACGCTTTATATAGGAAGCACGGTTAAGACGATTTACCCGAGACTCTTTGGTACGACCTCGAGCTACGACAGACCTAATATCGTTAGTCTTGTGTTCGCAGAGGACAGTATTTGCGAAAACGTCAACTATGATGCGTTCAGAGATTGCGCGACGCTCAAAACCGTCGTTCTTCCTAAGGTATTTAAAATGGGCAATAACGCGTTCCAGGGCTGCACTGCCATTGAAACGGTTTATTACTACGGCGAAGAGGCAGATTGGTCAGGCGTTAATACGGGCTCCGGAAATGATTATCTCGTAAATGCAACGCGCTATTATTATTCTAAAACCGCACCCTCTGTAGAAGGTAACTTCTGGCACAATGACGAGGACGGAAATCCTGTTGTTTGGTAATAAAAGCAAACTAACATTTACAAGTTAACTTATTTTCGTTAATTTAATATAAAAACAGAGACTATCTTTGCTTTTTGCAAAGGTAGTCTCTTGTCCTGATTTTAAGTTTTTAGCCTTGGTTATACAGAAAATCCGACCCGAAATGCCGAGTCGGATTGTTTTTTGTTAAATTGTAAAGTGTCTATGTTATCAATTCACATCGATTTTAAAAGTCTAAAGGCGCGGAAGAGTATTATTCGATAAGAATATCTCCGGCGTTGCCTTTAACGCTGCGAGAGCCGACGGTGAGTTCTGTGGACTCGTGGAATACTGCCAAAACGTTTTTATTATCGACCAGGATAGCTTGGCAGGCTGAGTCGTTTTTCAGAACTTTAACTTCGGGTGCTTCGTCTACCGTAATGAGATAGGCGTACGAGCCGCCGTCGTGCTCGGGGACGGTAATTGTGAGAACGTCGCCCTCTGCTGCGGTTTCCGGCAAGAAACGGTTATTCCTTTTCCAGTCACCGACGCGGTGTTCAAGGGTTGATACGAAGCTAGTGTTAAGGTCTAGATTTTTGTAAGTAACTTTGCCGCACCTGACGAGGTTATCCTCAATGCTTGCCTCAGTGGCAAAGCGTTGGTCCACGGTCGTGTGAATTTTCGACTTGTTAGGAGTACTATCCTTTATGTTCGTACCTAAAGCGACGAGACTGCTGCCAAACGTGAAATAAGAGGCTGTAAGGCTTATTCCGTCGTGTTCTGCATACTCTGTGAGAACGCCGTAGCCCCTCTCGGCCTTTCCGTAGGTCTTGCAGGGGGAATCGCTAGTTTCCGACCACGCGCCTTTATTGAGAAGCTCATCGTCGGTTTCCTCTCTTGCGGTGGTGCCGGGAATTTTCGAGTAATCCCATATGGGAGATATCATATAATATTCTTTGCCGCTTTCCATAATGCAGGTAACGGTGCCGTAGCTCATATTGTAGCTGAGAACACCCTCGTTGTTGCAGTGCTCCGCGCCGAGAACTCCCGCGCGTCTGCCGCGCACGCTGAAATATACGTCAGGTGTCTTATGAGTTAAAAGACATATGGAGTCGTAATAGGCCGTTGCCGTGATTTCGTCGTTTCCGTCGTGAACTGCGCGGTATAGCTCAGAAAGCTCCTCTTTTCTTGACACGCCCTCGGCTGATATAAGCAATTTAGCGGGTGCTGCAATACCGATTGCGGACATTGACGAGGGGTTTGGTCTTGAATAATCTCTGCCGACTGCGCCAAAGTCAAAAATTCCGTTTCTTTGCATAAGACGCTGACCGTCTACCATATGAGAGACCAGTATATCTGTTTTTTCTTTGGGAATTTCAAAGCGTGTGCCTGCAAGGGTTGCGATTATAGGAGCAAGCTCATAAGCAAATGACCTTCCGTAGCCGCCCGAATACCAGCGATGACCGTGCTGGCAGAATGCTCCGTCAGGCTGAATACCCTCGTGACTGTATTTTATCTCCTCGGCTATTCTTGCTGATGCAACCTTAAGTAATTCCTCGTCCTCTGACCACATAGCGTGCTTGACGGTAACCGTGCCGCCCCAGATGAGATTCGCGCCGGTCCATTTGTCTGCCGTAAATAAACTCTTTGTGCCCGGCAGGTCGGAAACGGAGCTTTCGCCAAGAATAAGATTAGTCTTAAAGCTGCCGCGTCTGAATATTTTTTCAAGTCCCGTGACTGTTTTTTCGTCGAAATAACCATCAAGCGCCAGTGCGATGCTCGTCAGTTCGAGAAGCGCGCCTATCTGGTTATACCACCAGTTTTCGCTCGTGGGGTCGGATTTTATCCAGTACCTGACAGCCCCGACAAGCTTATCGCGCCACTCTGCGTCCTCTGCGATTTTTTCTCTGCCAAAATAGAGAATCTCGTTTTTCAGGCGGTAAAGATGGGTTGCTGGCTGCCAATTTGTTCTTGATGTGTCACTGTAGTTTACGTCATCGTATTTGTAGTCACCGTCGGTGTCAGGGACGAGGGTATGGTTTGGCTGGCTATGCGGCTTGCCGTAGTAACCCGAGAAAAATATTTCAAGCTGCCTTTCTTTAACTAGTTTGATTTCCGTCATATCCGTTATCTCCCGAATTTGATAAAGTTTGAACGTGGTAAACGCTAAGCTTTAAACCTCAACGGTTATAAGCTTTAAAGTGCCCGAAACCGTAATATCACATTCAACGGCAGGGATAAAGAAGCTGTCACCCTGCTTTGCTGTATAGCTTTCGCCGCCGCAAGACACCTCACCATCGCCTGATATAATCGTAAGGCATTTAAAGCTTTCGTTTCCAACGGTGATATTGACGGATGATAAGTTAAGCTCGTATTCCTTTACGGTGAAGTATTCGCACTCTCCGATAAGCCGTGCTCCGTCAGATAAAATATTGCCGATTTCTGCTGGCGAGTAAACACCCGTGTTGAGAACTCTTAAGGCTTTTTCTACGTGAAGCTCGCGAAGCTTGCCCGACTGGTCGCGCCTTTTATAATCGTAGAGGCGATATGTAAGCGTGCTGTTTTGCTGGATTTCGTAAATCAAAACTCCGCCGCCGATTGCATGAACCGTGCCTGCTGGAATGAAGAATACGTCTCCTTCTTTGACGGGCTTGAACTCAAGCATATTTTCAATACTTCCGTCGGCAATCGCCGTTTCTACTTCACACGGGGTGTACTTTTTATTAAATCCCATATAAAGTCCTGCGCCCTCGTCGGCATCAACGACGTACCACATTTCGCTTTTGCCGTACTGACCCTCGTGCTTAAGAGCGTAATCATCCGAAGGATGCACCTGAACCGACAGCTTGTCGCGCGCGTCGATAAACTTGGTCAGGGTAGGGAAAAAGTCGAATTTTTGCGCTCTCTTTCCCCAAAGCTCCTTTGGGAAAAGGTCTGAGGTTTTTATACCGTCGCAAAGAGCTTCGGAACCGCCTACGAATGAGAGCTCCCAGCTCTCGCCGATTCTGTCCTCGGGGGAGTTCTTGCCGTATGCTCTTAATTTGTTTCCGCCCCATACGTTATTGAAAAGAGCGGGGGAAAGTCTGTATAACTTTTTCATAATTTTCTCCGTTTTTTGCCAAAATAGCAGTTTGTTAAATTTATTTACTATTATCTTATCACTTCGCACGCACGCAGTCAATAAAAAAATGCAAAAAACAAGATTATAATAAAATATTTTTAAAAAAACGAAAAAACTATTTATTTTTATTTTAATTTGTGTTATAATTTAATGTAACAAAATTCTCACATTGTTAAAATTTGAAATAACATAAGGGAATATACCCTGTAAGTCTTGCGAAACAGAAAGGACAATTATGAAAAAAGACAAGAATAAAGATAAGGAATGTGCCTCCTGCCGTCTTGGTAAGGTCGGCGGTCAGGCAGTTCTTGAAGGCGTTATGATGAAGGCGGGTGCAAGAACGGTAACGTCCTGCCGTAAAGAAGATAAAAGCATCGTAGTAACCGACGACGAGTTCGTTTCCGTGCGTAAGAAGCATAAAATTCTCAATTTGCCGATACTTCGCGGAATTATCAATTTCGTTGAAATGATGATACTAAGCGTCAAAACGCTTAACGCTTCCGCAGACGCGCTGGGAATTGAGGAAGAGGAGGGAAAGGTTGAGAAGTGGCTTAAGAAGCACTTCGGTGTCGGACTCGTTGACGTAATTATGGTCGTCGGCGTAGTTCTTGGACTCGCGCTTTCGCTGTTCCTCTTTATGTTCCTGCCGATTTTCGTTGCCGATTTTATAAATACGCTTACCGTGAAATATCTTGATTTCCCTCTCGGTGCGTGGCAGAAGGTAATTGAGGGAATACTCAAAGCCTCGATATTCGTGCTTTATCTTTGGCTGGTTGCCTTTATGCCCGATATAAAGCGCACGTTTATGTATCACGGCGCGGAGCATAAGACTATTGCTTGCTTTGAGGCGGGCGAGGAGCTTACGCCCGAAAATGCAATGAAGCATACGCGCTTTCATCCGAGATGTGGAACGAGCTTTATGTTCTTTATGATACTTCTCGGTATCGTAGCGGGACTTCTCGTAAACGCAGTATTTCCCGGACTCAATAAGTGGCAGTATACAGGAATAAGACTTCTTATTCTTCCGCTTATCGTAGGTCTTGGATATGAATTCATAATGTATGCAGGAAAGCATAATAATATCTTTGTCAGAGCGTTATCAGCTCCCGGACTCTGGGTGCAGAGACTCACGACCAAAGAACCGACTATCGATATGATTGAGGTTGCTATAGTTTCCACAAAGTGCGCTCTGCGCGACGAGTTCCCGGAGTATCTTGAATATTTCGAGTCTCGCGGTTGGGAGACGAAGCCCGAAAGCGAAGCCGCAGAAAACGCAGAATCGCATGACAGCGAGGAGACCGCAGAAGACACGGAGCCCGAAGCCGCAGCAAGCAGCATGAAAAAAAACGAATTAAGCGGTGAAGAAAATACAGAAAATGAGACCGCCGAAGCCGTTACGGACGGTGCTTCTGAATCCAAGACCGACGCGGCAGACGGTGAATCAGAGAGTGCAGAATGAAGCTCTCGGAAGCAGTAAAAATACTTTCCGATGCGAAAATCGACTCGGCGCGCTATGACGCGATAGAGCTGTTTTCCCATTTTGAAGGCTTAAGCCGAGCGCAGCTTGTAATCGGGGATTATAATTCCGACAGCGTCGAGCTTAAGCGCGCGGTTATGCGCCGTGCCGAGCGCTATCCGTTGCAGTATATTATCGGCAAGGTTGGTTTTTACAGAGAAGAGTATTTCGTTAACGAAAATTGCCTTATCCCGAGAGCAGACACTGAGGTTCTCGTTGATTACGCGGTTAAAAGCATTCCGCCCTGCAAGAGATTTATCGATCTTTGCACGGGCAGCGGCTGCGTAGGTATATCGGTGCTTAAAAACACCGTTGCTACTCGGGCGGTTTTAGCCGACATATCAAGCAGTGCGTGCGAGCTTGCGCTCAGGAACGCTGAGCATAACGGCGTTCTGGGAAGAGCCGACGTGCGTACTCTTGACGTACTTTGCGATATACCCGAGGGAGAGTTCTTCGCAGTTCTCTCAAATCCGCCATATGTTGCCGACTCGGTTTATAATGGGTTGGAAAGTGAGATATTCCACGAGCCAAAAATAGCTTTCGTCGGTGGGGAAGACGGCGGTGATTTCTATAGATGGCTCACTCCCATATACAAGGGTAAAATAGCAAAAGACGGCTTTATAGCATACGAAATCGGCTACGACCAGCGCGAGCTTCTCAAAAAAATTGCCGACGAGTGCGGTATGAGCTGTGAAATAATAAAGGATAGCGGGGGAAGGGACCGCCTCGCCGTCTTACGCATCATCTGATGCTTTAAAATTTTAGCATAAATCTCCGTTTTCTCACTCGACGTAGATTTATGCGCCTGTCAGGTCGAAGAAAGAAAATTTTTGCTTAAAATTTCTTCGCATCGGCGGTTGATTTCGGGTAGGACGCCCTGTTTGATATCACTCCGATGGAGTGTATATCATCAACGCAGGATGCGTTGTATATAATCACTCATTCACTCAAAATCTTTCATCTTCATACACTTTTTTATAGAGGTGATGAAAATGAAAAGAAATATAGATTTCTTTAAAGGTTGCAGCGAGCTTTACGCCGTCATTTTCGGCGGCAGGGGATACGAGCATTTGGTATCGAGACTTGGTGCTGCCAACTTTATTTCCGAAGCGGAAAAACGGGGCTTTTGCATTTTGCCAATATTTGTTGGCAAAAATGGCTCGTTTTACGTTTATCTCGGTGATGTTTCCGATATTGATGAGGTTGATAAAGAGTTAGACGGTGACGTGCTTTACGAGACCTATCCGATAAAGCTTTCGGGGAAAAGCGGATTTTTTGTGGGAGGTGAAGTGCTTTCCGTTTTGGCGGCTGTTCCGATTCTGCACGGTGACTACGGTGAGGACGGGCGCGTGCAGGGCGCACTTGATACCGCAGGCATAAAATTCGCCGGCGCGGATACAATTTCGGGTGCCGTTATGCGCGATAAGTCCTACGCAAAGGCGGTTGCGGCAAGCCTTTTTGTACCTACGCTCCCATGGATTACGGCAGTTCGCGGTGATTTTGGTTTTGATATAGAAAAGATAAAGTCTTCAGTTTTGTCGGAGGTAGGCTATCCCGCTTTCGTTAAGCCCTGCCGACTCGGCAGCTCGGTCGGTGCGTCTTGTGCGCGCACACAAGGCGAGCTTGAGGCTGCGCTTCGGATTGCCTTTTCGGTGGCAGACCGTGTTATAATAGAGCGCGCACTGCTCTCCAAAAGGGAGCTTGAATGTGCCTATTTTTCGGTGGGTAAAATCCACGTTATCTCGCCGCCGGGAGAGATTGCCGTAAGAGACGGATTCTACGACTATAAGCGTAAATATATAGATGTCTCGGAAGTAACCCTCATGCCGAGGGCACAAATATCGGATTTGGCTAGCGAAAAAATCAGAAGCTATACCGAAACGCTTGCCTCGGCGCTCGGGGCAAGGCACATTGCGAGATTCGACTATTTTCTCACAGATGACGGTGAGGTATATTTCAACGAAGTGAATAGCTTCCCCGGAATGACGAAAACGAGTCTTTATTCGGCTATGCTCGCAGAGTCGGGAATAACGTTCGGAAGCTTTATAGAAATGCTCCTGACAGAAACGTGATAGGAGTGTTTGACAGTGGCGCAGGCGGTAGATTTGCCCTTGCCGAATTAAGAAGGTTAAGAAAAAAGGCTGACATAATCTTTTTGGCTGATAAAAAAAACGCTCCCTATGGGAGCAAAAGCGAGAAGGAGCTGATCTCCCTCGTGACAAACGATGTAAAAAGACTGCGCGAAGCAGGGGCGAAAAGAATACTGGTTGCCTGCTGTACCGCGAGTACCGTGTGGGATAAACTCACTATTGACACCCGAAACGGTGTTATGCAGATAATATCCACTGTGGCAAAGCGTGCGCTCAATGTAAGCTCGGGAGGTAGAATCGGAGTTCTTTCTACCGAGGCTACGAGAAAAAGCGGTGCGTTTAAACGGTGGATTCCGCACGCAGTGTGCTATTCTGCACCCGAGCTCGTTACTTTAGCGGAATCGGGGGCGCGCGACGTGAATCTAACGCACGCACAAAAACAAATACTGAAAAAATCACTCTCACCCTTTTTTGAAAGCAATATTGATACGCTGATTCTGGGCTGTACTCACTTTGCCTACTTTGAAGGTGAGATAGAAAATATACTCGGTGTAAAAACCGTCAATTCCGCAAGAGTTGCGGCAGAGGAATTCGCAAAAACGGTCTCTGACGAGGGGAACGGAATGACGTATTATATTGAGTAGGAATACAAATATCCAAAATGTAGGGTCGGCGTCCACGGCGGCCCGGAGTATATACAACGCTATGCGTTTACGTATGCTTGGCTATGTCAAGTATGAAAAGAAAGGACGAATAAAATGGCAAAATATAGACGCGGAAGAATAAACGATGCCGTAGCAGAGGAGCTTGCAATAGCGCTCGGCGAGGTAAGAGAGCCGAGAGTTGTAAATAATTTCGTAAGCATAACGAGAGCAGAGGTTGCACCCGACCTAAAGTATGCGAGTGTATATTTCTCTTGTATGGGAGACAGTGACGAGGCACTGCTCGGGCTTAAAAAATGCACAGGAATGCTGCGCCATCATCTTGCTGTAACGCTGAATCTTCGAATAACTCCCGAGCTTAACTTCATCAAGGACGGCTCAATAGAGCACGGAGCTAAAATTGCAAGACTTCTTGAGGAAATACACAGCAAGGAAGAAACCGAAAATGACTGATTATAAGATTCTTAACGCAGAGGAGTGCGCGAAAAGAATTCTCGAAATAGAGCATCCGCTCGTATTGATGCACGTGCGTCCAGACGGAGATACGGTGGGAAGCGCCGCTGCGCTTATGTATATATTCCATAAGCTTGGCAAAGCGCCCCTCTGGGCGTGCTCCGACCCGATACCCGAGAGGCTTGAATTTCTCCTCAGAAATTACAGAGAGGCATACCGCTACGAATACGACAGCTCAACCGTCGTGACGGTGGATATACCCACCAAAGACCAGATTGGCGAAATATACGATTTTATGCCGAGAGCTTCCCTTATGATAGATCACCACGAGGTTGGAGCGCCATTCGCGGATAACTTTATTATCGGCGGCGCTTCAAGCGCAGGCGAGGTCGTTATGCTCGTCGTTGAGGAGCTTATAAAAATGGGCAAGATAGAGCTTGACCCGGGGCTTGCATATCCTCTTTACGCAGCAATAAGCTCCGATACGGGCTGCTTCAGATACTCAAACGCAACGCCCGATACTATGCGCCGCGGAGCTACTCTTATCGAGACGGGTATAGACTCAGGAGATATAAACCACAGACTTTTCAACAGCAAAACACCGCGCCAGATTCGCGCAGAGGGCTTCGTTGCGGAAAAGATACAGACCGAGTTTTCCGAGAGGGTTGCCTATGCAACGATAACGCGCAGAGAGCGTGAGCGTCTTGACGTTTTACTTGAGCATCTTGAGACCGCGATAGACGTCGTTCGCTCGGTTGCCTTTGTTGAAATATCCTTTGTTGTAAAGGAAACTGACAGAGGTGAATATAAGGCTTCGCTTCGAAGCACCGAGGCTGACGTTGCAGCGGTATGCGCGAGATTCGGCGGCGGAGGTCACGTAAAGGCGGCAGGCTGCACCGTTCCTGCGAGAAGCATCGAGGAGGCGGCAAGGAAACTGCTCCGAGAAATCGGGAAAATGTACTATCCCGAAGAAAATACATAGGCGGCGGTCGGCGCCATCGACTATCCGTTTTTCGTCAAAATTGAGTATATGCTTGGATATACCAAGCGTGAAAATAAATAAAGAGAAAGGAAAAACAAAATGAAAAACGAAATGAAAAAGGTTACTAAAGCTATAATTCCCGCAGCAGGGCTCGGAACGAGAATGTTACCCATATCTCACGCCGTACCGAAGGAGATGTTACCCATAGTTGATTTGCCTGCCGTTTATTATCTTGTTGAGGAGGCAGTAAACAGCGGAATTACCGATATCCTTATAGTAACGAACAGAGATAAGGACGCTATGGAAAACTTCTTTGACCTTTCGCCCGAGTATATCAGCGCTCTTGAAGCTAAGGGCAGAGTAGCCGAGGCTGAAAAAATTAAAAAAATAGCAAATATGGCAAATATATATTTCCTTCGCCAGAAGGAAGCAAGGGGGCTCGGCCACGCGGTAGGCAGAGCCAGGTCCTTCGTTGGAGACGAGCCTTTCGTAGTTCTGTACGGAGACGATATCATCTTCTCAAAAACTCCGGTATGCCGTCAGCTCATTGACGTTTATGAAAAATACGGAAAGCCCGTTGTAGGCGTTAAGCCCGTTCCAACCGAGCAACTCGCTAAGTACTGCTCGCTTAAGGTTGAGAAGCTTGAGGGTGAGAGCGATAGTTATGTCTGCTCTGATATGATAGAGAAGCCGAAGCCCGGACAGGAGTTCTCAAACCTCTCCATTCTTGGCAGAGTGCTTCTGACTCCAGATGCTTTTGATATTATAGACAACCTCACTCCCGGCGCGGGCGGAGAGTATCAGCTCACCGACGCGATGGCGATAATGGCAAGGGAGAATGGTGTTACCGCGCTCGAATTCGAGGGTGACCGCTACGATATGGGCTCGAAGCTCGGATTCCTTATGGCTAACGTAACGAAAGGTCTTTTGCACGAGGAAACCGCCGAGGCGTTCCGTGAATACTTAAAGGGTCTTATCGGTAAGCTCTGATGGAAATAAGGCGTATGATAGCCGACGATGCCGCGGCAGTTGCGGAGCTTGAGGTTGAGATATTCCCTGATCCGTGGCAAGAAAAGGACATACATTCATATATCTGCACAAGCGGCGGAATGTGCTATGTTGCAGTCTCGGACAGCAAAGTCGTATCGTATATACTCGGCAGAGTTATAGCTCCCGAGGGCGAGATATACCGTATCGCAACGAGGGTTGGATACCGCAGGCGCGGTATTGCCTATAGGCTCCTTGACTACGCGTCAAAGTGCGAGCGGGGACGCGGGCTCGAGACCTTGTTTTTAGAGGTTAGAAGTCAGAACGTACCTGCGCGCAATCTATACCATTCCTACGGATTTCGCGATGCAGGAGTGCGTAAAAACTATTATTCCAATCCGACGGACGATGCGATAGTTATGCTTCGCGCACATTCTGCAGATTTGATAAACTGAAGTAATAGTAAACAAATATTTGCATTTTACATAAATTTGAGGATTTAAATGAAAATTTTAGCTTTTGAAAGCTCTTGCGATGAGACGAGTGCCGCGGTTGTTGAAAGAGACGGTGAACGCTTCCTTATAAAATCGAATATCATAGCGAGCCAGGTTGACGTGCATAGGCTTTACGGAGGGGTTGTGCCCGAGATAGCGAGCAGAGCGCATATAGAGGCGATATCCTCTATAACCTACGAGGCGCTTGGCGCGGCAGGCGTAAATCTTTCGAATATAGACCTAGTTGCCGTGACCGCAAATCCCGGGCTCATAGGTGCGCTTCTTGTCGGAGTGAACTTTGCTAAGGCGCTTGCCGTGTCAAATAATATACCTCTTGTTGCCGTAGATCACATAAAGGGACATATAGCTTCAGCTTATCTTTGCGAGGGTGATGTACCGAAGCCGCCTTTTGTCGCGCTTGCTGTCTCGGGCGGGCACACGGCGATATATAAAATGGAGACCTACACCGAGATATCTATGCTCGGAACTACGCTTGACGACGCGATAGGCGAGTCGTTTGACAAGATAGGCAGAATGATAGGCATACCGTATCCCGCAGGACGCGGCTTTGATGAGCTTTCCCGCGAGGGCTTTATTGAAGCGACAGGGGATTCCGAAAACTTCTATTCAAAATATAAAAAGAGCTTGTCGTATAAGGATAGGGAAATGGCTTTGCCGAGTCCGGCCTTGCGCGACGGAACCTTGAATTTCTCATTTTCGGGACTTAAAACTGCCGCGATAAATCTGCTCCACAGATACGAGCAGAGGGGAATAGAGCTGCCCCGTGCGCTATTTGCCGCAAGATATACCTACGAGGCAGTTGAGGCGGTTGCAGCAAAAATTGACGCTGCGCTCAAAGAAAATCCCGGCTGCGATTTCGTTATGGCGGGCGGTGTTGCCGCAAACTCGCATCTTCGCAAGAGACTTTCCGAGATTGCAAGGGCAAACGGTGTGCGTATATTTATACCGCCGATATCTCTTTGCGGTGATAACGGCGCTATGATAGCCGCATCGGGTTATTTTGAATATTTAAAGAACAATTTTGCCGACGGCTCGCTCAATGCAAGCGCGCTGGATTCGGTAGTCTGACAGAGGTTGATAAATGGAAAGCATTGATAAAGTAAAAGGAACTTTCGAAAAGAAAATAGCGGATGCGGAAAAGAATCCCGTTTCAGTTGCTGTTATCAGACGTTTGCCGAGATACCATAGATATCTTGGAGACCTTATCCGCGAGGGAAAGCTCCGTATATCCAGCGCAGAGCTTTCGAAAATAATGGGCGTTACCGCCTCTCAGATAAGACAGGATTTTAACTGCTTCGGAGGATTCGGTCAGCAGGGATACGGATATAACGTAAAATATCTTCACTCTAAAATAGGCGAGCTTCTCGGAATGAAGGAGGGCTATCGCGCGGTTATAGTAGGCGCGGGAAATCTTGGCAGAGCGCTTGCGGCAACTCATATGTTTGAGCGCCGAGGCGTTACGATAGTTGCGCTTTTCGATAATTCGCCTGCGGTTATAGGAACAGAGTTCAACGGATTTACTGTTCGCGACGTTAGGGAGCTTGGAAGTTTCATTAAGGAAAATTCGGTAAATATCGGCGTCTTGACCGTGCCCAAGGAATCAGCGTACGAATGCGCTATGGCTATGGTTGAGTCGGGCGTGCGCGGACTCTGGAACTTCGCAAATATGGAGCTAACAGTTGGAGATAAGAGCGTGGTCGTTCAGAACGTACATATGGGTGACTCGCTTATGACGCTTTGCTTTGGTATGAAGACGGGCGCGGACAAGGGGATTTTTGATGACGAGATATAAATTTTTGAAAAAGGCGAGCAAAACCGCAGAATTTTCCGAGGCAAGCTCACACGAGCTCAAGCTGCTCGTTGCTCTTTTTGAGTCCGGAGGTGAGCTTGACGAGGAGGATTTTATTGAGAAAAGCGGTGTCTCAAGGGCGAGACTTTTCTCGGCACTGGCTCTCTGGCAGGAGGCGGGCGTGATAGAGCCTATGTCCGAGAGTGAAGCTTCTGCCGAGGTATCCTTCTACGGAAACCTCGTTCGCGAGGAATTTCCCGAGCGTACCGTTCTTGGTGAGCTTGAGGAAGAAAGCGGAGCCGATATTGCAAGGACTATAAGAAGCAATAAGCTTGCGGCGCTTTTTGACGAGTGCGCGGCGCTGATGCACAAGACTATGCTTACCCCTGCCGAGATACGCCGTATATCAGAGCTTTCCTCGCAGTACGAGCTTTCGGAGGAGTATATTGCGCTTCTGGCAGCGCATCTTAACGAGGAGAATATGCTCTCGGTCGGAATACTCGTAAAACGCGCAATAACTCTCGTCGGACGCGGAGTTGCGAACGTTGAGGCGCTCACCGAATATATTGCGAATAGGGAAAAGGAAAAATCCGAGCTTTACGAATATAAACGCTTGTTCGGTATTTACAATAGAACTCTTTCAAAAACCGAAAGAGAGTATATCGAAAAATGGAGTGAGGAATATACATACGGCACCGAGATTGTCGGTATGGCTTACGATATAACCGTTCTGAATACGCAGAAATGCTCGTTCAGGTATATGGACAAGCTTCTTTCGGATTGGCATAATGCAGACTGTAAGACGCTTGCCGAGTGCGAATCAAGATACGAGGAATATAAGCGAGAGCTAGACGCTCTTGCAGAGGAAAAGCGTCAGAAGACTGAAAATCGCAGAGGAGCGAAGAAAAAAACCGAGAAGCGCTACGGAGACTTCGATCCCGAAGAGGCATTCCGCCTGGCTCTTGCGCGCTCGTTCTCGGATAGTAATTCAGATTCTTCCGATAGTTAAATTTTATCGCTATAAAGCTTTTATTAAAGTGTCGTTTGCGCGTAAAAGTAACGCTTTATTTACATATAGGGGGCATTTGTATGCACAATTTTGAAAATTATCATAAAGTTAAAGAGATGATAGAGAAGCGCCGTCAGAACGCGATTGCTCTTTCGGAGTCCAGAAAGCTCGAGCTCCGTTCGCTCTCGTCCGAAATTGCCGAAATAGACGAAGAGCTTCGCAAGACCTCTATGAAAATATTACGCGTCGCTATGTCCCGCGGCAACGTGGGTGAAATTAAAGAGGAGAATCTCCGTCTTAACGAAAGACGCCGAGCCGTTATAAGAAGCCTCGGTTATCCGGAGGATTACGATGCCATAAAATATTTCTGCCCGTTTTGCAAGGACGAGGGATTTTTACCCTCGACCAAGGTCTGTGAGTGCTTTAAACGTCTGCTTTATACCGAAAATATAAAATCCTCGGGTATCGGCAGACTTATAGACGAGCAGTCGTTTGAGAATTTTGACCTTTCAGCGTATTCATATAATCCCGAAACCTACAGCAAGATGCAGAACGTGTTTAATAATGCACACGATTTTGCAGTAAATTACGGAAAACGCCATAAGGGCAAAAATATGCTTTTCATAGGTAAAACGGGTACGGGAAAAACTCATATTTCAACCTCTATCGCAAAAGTTTTGATTGAGGGCGGCTATTACGTTTTATACGATAGCTCGCAGAATATCGTAACGGCGTTTGAAAACGATAAATTCAGGTCTGGCTACGGCGCGTACGAGCCTACCGCAGATAAGTACCTCGAGTGCGATCTGTTGATTATTGACGACCTCGGCACCGAGTTCGTAAATCAGTTCACCATATCCTGTCTTTACAATCTTCTCAACACGAGAAGAAACCGCGGGCTTTCCACTATAATTTCAACTAACCTTGACCCTGCCGAGCTTGCCTCGAAGTATGAGGACAGAATTTACTCGCGTATCGTCGGCTCGGATTATAAGGTAATGTTCTTTGAGGGTAAGGATTACAGGCTTTTCGGAAAAAGAAGAGTGTAAATTTCCGCGCACCTATTCTGTAAACCAACCCAATTTTAACACGGGAGCTGACGATTTTAAAAATTAATAATAAAAGGCTGCCGAATGCTATGAAGCGAACCCAAAAGATTAGACAAAAAATAAATATTAAGTTTGTTGCGAATGAGCTCGGTACTCCACCGTGCTCATTCCTTTTAGTTTTAGAGAGATTCTCTCACTGTTGTAGTAATGTATTTATTCTTCCAACTTCTCAATGAATCCCCTAGGGGATTCGAATCTTTCGCCGTTTCCTCGCTCGCCGTACTTTTGTACGGTTATACTGACCACTCCCGTGTCGCAAGCCGTCGTCTGCGTAAGCCTCGACTCGTCTTGCTCGCGTACGTGGGACTTCGCTTCAAAAAACGCTTATTAACCGTTTTTTTGTTTGCTCACACTCGTCAGCCGACGATTTCTGCTCTAACTCAAGCGAGCCCCAAAGGCGCTTCGCACTAAGAATTCAGATTTTTGCTGAAAAAGACCTTAGTACATCTGAATTCTTAATGACTCAGCCCCTTTGTTTATTCTGTTTCAAGATTTATATTAATTCCGTTTATTTCCACGCCCTCGGTTGCGCGTATCATTATGTACTGAACGCCGCCGATTATCTGCGTTGAGACAAGCTCCTTATGCTCGGGATTAACCTTTATCGTAACGTCAGGAGTTGTAAGCTCAAACTTTTTCGTGTCAACTATGTTTTTCGGCTTTAAAGATGCGCCCACGCCAAAGCTTTCGTCCATAGCGTCGCCAACCATTTCCACCTTTTCTTCGGCTATTCCGCAACCCTCGAGAACACTTTTGACGGTTGCTTTCGTAATAACCAGAGGCTCGGGGTTCTTTGACTCCTTGTGAGCTTCTATCATCTCGGCAAACTGAGTATGTACCGAGCGAACCACCTCGAAATCAAGTTCGTCGGAAAGCGCGTCGGAGAGGCACTCGTTAAACGTAGCTTTTTGAACTCTTGGTGGCATAGGCGATTGCTTTCCGAAAATATTATCAGTAAATTCAGGGTAGGACTCTGAAAGGCTTCTGGTGTAATAAAGAGAGCCGTATATATTTGTTTTTCTGTCATCAAAGAGAGGGAACATAAATCCAAGCTCGACTGCGCCGAGAAGTCCCGTTGCGCTTACCGTATGGAAAAGGCTGTCAGACTCACGGAACGTGAGTGCTTCGGGAATATTTTTTATAGGGCAAACTGCAAAGACTATGTATGAAAAACGCTCCGAAGATTCAGATTCCTCTCCGTTGTTCGCTTTTGTCATAACATCGTATACGTCGTTTGCAAGCAAAATAACGTAATTGCCTTCGAATTTAACGCTTTCTATAACCTTTGAGTAAAATAAAGAGAGTGTTTCCTCGTCGCGAAGCTCGCTGTCGCGAAGCTTCATAAGGAGCTTATGTTCTTCGCTTTCGTTTACGTCCCTTGTGCTGAAGGATATTTCGTTCAGATTTGTTCCAAGCGTGCCCGAAAGCGTTTTCTTCATAACGCCGAGCAGCTTTTCGGTAACAACCGAATCGGACGTTCCGAGCGTCTGCGATA
The DNA here is from genome assembly GCA_045578385.1 of Eubacteriales bacterium. Lineage (GTDB taxonomy): Bacteria > Bacillota > Clostridia > Oscillospirales > CAG-272 > UBA1740. The sequence goes on from JAZNKD010000048.1 coordinate 40,950, forward strand.
TTTTGGATAGAATTTCGCCGTTTCCGTTAACGAAGCAGCCGACGATTCTCGGAATGTTGCTGTGCTCGGGGCGGAATCTTCTTTTAATTTCTCTGAGTTCTCTTTCTGTCATAATATTCTCCGTAAAATTGCGTACGATAGGTGCAAATCTTGCCTGCGCGTAAAAAATGGCCTGCCCGATAGTCGCACACCTTGCCTGCCCATAAAAATGGCCTGCCCGATAGTCGTACAGCTTGCCTGCCCGTAAAAATGGCCTGCCCGATAGTCGTACAGCTTGCCTGCCCGTAAAAAAAATGGCCTGCCCGATAGGATTCGAACCTACGATCTCAAGAGTCGGAGTCTTGTGCGTTATCCAGCTACGCTACGGGCAGGTATAGATTGTAATTGAAAGAGTTGGCTATCGTGCGGTTAATCTGTGGTAATTGATGCGCTTCAGTTTTTAATTCAACCGATACCCACGAAAACGCCATATTCCGCAAGCGGAATGCGGAGTCTTGTGCGTTACTCCCGTCCGGTCGCATAGTCGTTCATCGTCGGGGAACGAAGCCCCTCCTCGAACTTCTTGCTTTGCGGACTTCCTGCGGTAAAAACAACACTCAGTTGTTTTTACCTTGTCACCAGCTACGCTACGGGCAGGTATAGATTGTAATTGAAAGAGTTGGCTATCGTGCGGTTAATCTGCGGCAATTAATGCGCTTCATTTTTTAGTTCAACCAATACCCACGAAAACGCCAGATTCCGCGAGCGGAATGCGGAGTCTTGGTTTTATTAATCTCGCAAGTATAGCTTTGTCACAGCAAAAATTTACTTTATAATTTTACCATTTTAAATTTCGTTTGTCAATAGAAACAGATGTACAAAAATAAAAGCGACAGATAAAGACGCGAAATTTGAAAAATAAAATCGGTTTTACAGAAAGCTACGTTATTTTTGGCTTTTTGCACAATTTCAGATTAATTATTTTTAATATTTCAATCGCAAAAAAGTTTTAAAAAACTAGTGACAAATAAACAAATGTATGATATAATTATCACAGTAAAGTACTCGTTTGCTTTATCTCAAATAATTAAAAGGAGACACAATCATGAAAAAATTCACATCACTTTTATTAGTATCCGTACTCCTTATAGGATGCGTATTCACCCTTGCTTCCTGCGTACTTTCCGTAGGACCGATTACCATTATTTCAGGCGAATACGAGGTTGATCTTGCTGTAGCTGAGTATACCTTGAGCTTCTCGCCCTTCGGTAAATTGACCGTTGTTGAAGAACCTTTTATAGGTAATTCGAACACTTACGAGGGTAAGTACAAGGTTAATAGCGAAACTAAGGAAATAACGCTCACATGGGACGGCGACGCTCCTGTAATTTTACCTCAGGGTACTTCTGATTTTTCTTCAGGTGAAAATGATGATGGCGTTCAGTACGTTGAGATAGGTTTTACAACCTTTAAAGCTGTTGGATAATTCAAGGCAACTTGATTTGTTAAATAATTTTGAGGAGAAAAACGATGAAAAAAATTATTTCTGCACTTCTTGTGTGCGTTCTTCTTGTAGGATGCGTGCTTTCTATGGCATCTTGCAGCAAGGTTTCCGAATCTTATGCAGAAAAGATTAATAAGGCTGCGGATAAGGATAAGCACTACACAGTTGATAAGGTTCTCAAGGACCTTGGCGACGAAGCTATTGACGATTTCTATCTTCCCTTGCTTAAATCCGGTATTATCATGGCTGTTAAGGGCTGCGATGATTACGATGATATCAAGGAAAAATGGGACGAAGGCAAAGAGGTAAAGGGTATTGTAATTACCATTGCGGGTGATAAGGCTATAAAGGCTGAGTACCGTGTAATTACCGATAAGGATAAATAATCCTACGGGCTTTCGCAATAGCGAAAATTTCACGAAATTTTAATATAGTTGATGTTGAAAAACGAGGAATTGCAGAAAACACAATTCCTCGTTTTTGCGTTATTGTACGTTTTGTAAAATCTAATCGTAACGCTTTTGCCTTTTAGCTCTCGGGAGTATCGGGTGTATCATTTTCGCCCGGGATAACCGGAGCCTCTATGGCTTTTATCAGTATCGATGTTTTATTGCCTGCCGCATCGGATACGGTAATTTCATATATCGTGTCAACGGTCAGCGCAGTATCCTCATAAAGCTTAACGTCAGAGTCCTTGACGGATATATTGGTAAGGTCGATAGTAAGCTCTCCGTCTCTGCTATCGGTTGCGGAAACAAGGTCGATTAAGGCTTTAGCCGTAAGCTCGGAGCAAACGAGAGTGTAGTAGCCTGCATCATTGTCAAGAGTAAGACCAAGCGTGGTTATTACAGGAGCTTCCGTATCTGTGAAGCTGCTCTCAAATATAGCTGCTCCGTTATTATACGAGTAAATGTATTCGTAGTATCCACCGCTAACGTCAACCTTGTTTTTAATTTCGGTGAACTCCGATGAAGTTGTTAAAAGCACTTCGGAAAGTCTGATATGAGAATCTCCGTCTATTTTTGCAAGGTAGTATACCAGCTTATAATTGCCGATGTTAGCAGTCGTAGGTAAGGGAATAGCTTTGCCGGTAAAGGTCATAGCTTCGCCGTTATAAGCAGCGGTATCAAATGCATCAAGATAAATAATATCCGTGTCTGAAACGAATGCTGCAATTACCTTGTAGGTTGAGTCCTTCGAAAGAATGATGCTCTTGTTAGCTGTAAACGTTACGTTTTCAAACGAAATACCGTCATTCGTAAGAGTGACTTTGCCTGTAAGTCCGCTTGCAAAGGGAATAAGACCGATTTCGGCAGGACGCCTCGGCTGATCGTCAAAGTTGACCGTTCCATTTGCTTTATATTTGGCTATTTTTTCGTTAATTTCCGTACCGAAGGAATCGAGAGAAGCTTTAATCGAGAACATTGCGTTTTTATATCCCTCAAAGGTGTATTTAACTCCGTAAAGCTCCTCGAAAATTCCGTTAACGTATCCGTCACGCTTAAGCATAAGCGTGGAGAGGTCACCGAAGAAATCATCGGATATACCTTCGATAAATCCGAGACCGTAATGCTTGAAGAACTCGGAAACCATATGGAACTTAGCGGCGTAGCTTTCTTTGCCGGTTCCGCCCAGAATAGAAAGCTGAACGTATGATAATTCGTTGCGGTCTTTGTTTATCAGAGCAGTTCCGCCGCCTAATCTCGTAACGACAAAGCTCTCGTCGATTTTATGATGATTTCCGTCCTTATCTATGAAATAGCTACCGTAGTCAGTGCCATACGAAGAACCCGGACCATAGTCCTTGCTCCACATAAGACCCTCGTCGCCCGAGATAACATCGCCTGACGTGAAGCGAATAAAGTCCTTTTCGGTATTGAAGTAATGCTCGGAATAGGGGTTATCAAGCTCCCACTCTGCATCAAGGGTGATGCGGTATTCTTCCCAGCCTGTGAGTATGCTTGCATCCAAGAGAATAGCGCCGCCGTTTATCATATCAATCGAAAGACCGGGAAGCCATACTATTTGAGGTAAAATCCTTATTTCGTCGTCATCTTGGGCAATGTCGCCGGTTCCAAGATCGCCTCCGTCTCTGAAGGGATGCAGGGTGTCATTGAATGTATAAACGTTGTCCTCGTTTTCAACAAGGAATGAAATATAGAGAAGTCCGTTTCCGTAGTCGTAAGTACCGTCTTTGGTGAAAAGCACGTTGTCGGTATAAAAATGAGCTGATACTGCGCGCCACATTCCGTTTTGCTTTATAGCCGATGTTGTATAATAATTATCAGACGTTCCGTCAACAGCAACCGAACCGCGAGAGATAGTGTACTTTTTGCCTGCAGTATAGAAAACGTAGTTGGTTTCGTACGTTCCCGAATCGCTTATCTCATAGGTGGTCATTTCAACGGTTTCATCTCCGTCAGCATCGTAATAAATTGATATCTCGGATGCGCTTTTGAAAGCACCGTTTTCAAGCATATAAACTATAACTGTAAGAATATCGTTTTCGGGGTCGTAGCTGAGTATGTAATTGGTGTCGTAAAGTGTCACTACCGTATCCATAACCGTTATATTTTCTATCATATAGTCTGCGGTAGCGCGAGCGCTGCGAGAGAGCGTATCAAGATAATCTTCCTCTCCCTCAAAATAGTTGTAAACCAATTCGGGAGCAGTAAGGTCTGACGGATTTACCGAGTAGAAGTCGTGCTCCCCGTCATTTTGCTTGTTAAGGGAAGCGAGTGAAATAACGTCTTTTTCTTTTGCTTCGCTTTCAAACTCAAAATCAAAGCTGAATGAGAGGTCAGCATTTTCAAGTCTTGAATAAGAAAGCGCGAGTATATCCGCATTTTCAACGGGTATATCGGGGCGGTTATCCTGATTGCTGTTCCCGCCGTTCTGGCTTCCGCCGCCTTGGCTTCCGCCGCCTTGGATTTCGCCGCCTAAGTTTTCATCGTTATGGAACGGACCGTCGGGACGCTCTGCGTCCGGGCCTCCAAGTGTTCCGCCGCCGATTGCATTACCTCCGCCGATTGCGTTACCTCCGCCGGACTTGCACGCCGCCATAAACGGAAGTGCGGTTGCGATAAGCAACAAAAATGCTATAATTTTGATTTTCATATCTAAAGTCCTCCCTATGTATAGAATAAAAATTAAAGATGCTTTGACAGACATTATAATTGTAACACATAAATATAAAAAATACAAGTGTAGCGCTATCATTTTTATCCGTGAAAACGAAAAAGCCCGGAACGCTTTCGCAGTTAAGAAAAGCGTTCCGGAAGCTTTTATTTATATTTATCTTTATATTTATACCGTAGTTTTAGTTGATTCTTTTTCGGTATCTTCCGATTCTTTTTCGGTAACACCTATTTTCCGCTTTTTCGAGTCTGTAAACGCGGTTATTTTGTTTTTCAATAGCTTACAGTCGGATACGAAGCTCTTGTGATCGAAAACGAGACTGACAAGGAATGAAAGAATAGGAACAATAATATAAACGGGAACGATCATCCAGAACCAAGGCCAATATTTTTCTTGCCCGGCATATTCGCCTATCGGCACGGTCTTAAATATTTTTGGACAGAATAATGCAAGAAAATCTCCTATAGCATCGTCTGTTCCGGGGCCCCAGATATAAGAGCTGTTCTTATAACCGATATCGAAAAATTCATCTGCATCGCGCAGCGGAATAAATCCGAGCTCGGATTGGAAAATCTGATTGAGCATAATAAACAGCATTATGATCATAAGTCCTGTAGGTGCAGATAAAATTTTCTTATATGAGATTTTGTGCTGCTTAAGTAGCACCATAAGAAGCGGAACGGCAAATAGCATCCAATGATGGAAGTAGAATCTGATAATATCAAGCTGTTCGCCGAGCTGATTCTGCTTCGCAAGCGGCTCCTGAGGATAGAACAACGCCAAAAGACCGCTCAAAACGCCGATATAGAACATATAGTTCTTGACCTTTTCATTTTTGGACAAATAGAAAAAGGGGAATAGCGCAATATTAGCTCCGCAAATGTTAACAAACCAAGAATCTCTAAGCTTTCTGGCTTCATCAACAGAGTAAGGCGGGTAGTAGCATTTTGTGAAGTGCGCGATAACTCCCAGCACAAGAATAGAGAACAGAACTGTTTTCTGAACCTTTACACTTTTATTTTTTAAAAGGAAATAAAGACCAACCGTGATACCTGCAAGCAGCAAAAGCCAGAAAAAGTACCAAAAATTAAGCATCTTAATAACCATAATTTACCTCTAAACAAAAATAAGAATGTCTACTGCAAAAGAAAGTGTCGTATTGCTTATCTGCAATTTAAATTATAGCACTACAATTCCGAAAAATCTCGTATTTTAATATTCTTTAAGATAACTTAACATTGTTTAATAATTAGAAGAGCTTATAAAAAGACAAGGCTGAGCATTCGTTAAAAAACGTTTGCTCAGCCTAAAAACATATTAAAGAACTCTCGATAAGAATTCCTTGGTTCTTTCCTGCTTGGGATTTTTGAAGATTTCCGCGGGTGTGCCTTCCTCGACGATATATCCGCCGTCCATAAAGATAACTCTGTCGGATACCTCGCGGGCAAAGCCCATCTCGTGAGTAACAACTATCATCGTGTAGCCCGCCTTTGCAAGTCCTTGCATAACCTCAAGAACCTCTCCTACCATTTCGGGATCAAGCGCGGAGGTAGGCTCGTCGAAAAGAATAACGTCGGGATTCATCGAGAGGGCGCGCGCGATAGCGATTCGCTGTTTCTGACCGCCCGAGAGCTGAGAGGGCTTCGCATTTACGTATGCGCTCATACCGACCTTTTCGATATATTCCTTCGCGATTTTTTCGGCTTCCTCGCGGCTTCTCTTAAGAACTATCATCTGCGGCTTGACGCAGTTGTCAAGAGCCGTCATATTGTTAAAGAGATTGAACTGCTGGAATACCATTTCAACCTTTGATCTGTAGGACGTGATTTTGATTTCTTTGCTTTCAATATCGGTTCCTTCGTAGTATATCTTGCCGCCCGTGGGAATTTCAAGCAGGTTGATACATCTGAGCATCGTGCTTTTACCCGAGCCTGATGAGCCGATAACCGATATAACTTCACCGCGGTGAACGGAAAGATTGATGTCACGCAGAACCTTATGGTCTCCAAAGGACTTTTCAAGATGTGAAAGCTCAATTACTGCCTTGTTTTCTTCGCTCATAACGTCAAGCCTCCTTTATGTGAATTTCGGCTGCGGGGTCTGACTGAGAACCGCATATCGTGTAAGAATCCTTGCCTGCAAGCTTTTTTTCGCAGAAGCGAAGGAGCCTTGTTACAGAGTAAGTCATAACGAAGTACATTACGCATATGATGAGGTAGGTTTCAAATATATCCCACGTCATAGACTGAACCTTGCCGGCCATATAGTAAAGCTCCATAACGCCTATAACGTTAAGCACTGAGGTATCTTTAATGTTGATGACGAATTCATTACTGATTGAGGGGAGAATATTTCTCATAACCTGAGGTATAATAACGTGTATCATAGCCTGCCAATGCGTCATACCGACTGATGCCGCGCCTTCAAACTGACCCTTGTCAATCGAAATTATACCGCCGCGGACGATTTCTGCCATATATGCGCCCGTGTTAATAGAAACGATAAATATACCTGCGGGAATAAGGGGGAGGGTGTTGCCGCCGTTCATAAAAGCGTAACCCCAGAATATAACCATTGCCTGAACCATCATAGGCGTTCCTCTGAACACCTCGACGTATATGGCTATAATCACGTTAACCGTTTTCTGAACGTAATAAACCACTTTATTTTTGGATAACGGCACGGTTCTCACAATTCCGGTAAGCAAACCGATAATAAGACCGATAACCGTACCTGTTAAGGCAATCAGCATAGTGTAGCCCAAGCCCGATAACAGATATGACCAGTATTTTGTTATTATATTGCCAACGTTTTCGAAAAACATTATTGATAACCTTTCTGGATAGTATAAATATAAGTTTTAGTAAACATTTCTTTACGATTTACCGCAAAAGCGGTTTCGGCAAAGTTTTATTCTACCGAAACCGTCTTTTAAATTATGCTTGCTTTTTATAGATAATTACAAGGTTGGAGTTGTAGTAGCAGTGAGTGAAGTCAACCTTTTCTTCTCTTTCTGCCGTAGGGCTCATACCTGCGATAATTCCGTCGTAGGTGCCTGCGTTGAGTCCGGGTATAAGGCTATCCCATTCAACTGCATGAATTTCAAGCGCCATACCAAGCTCTGCTGCGATATATTTAGCTATCTGAACGTCGTATCCGTTAGCATAGAGACTTGAGCCGTTAATCTTAACCGCGCCGTTAGCATCGGTAGTCTGAGACCAGTTGAAAGGCTCGTAAGCGCATTCCATAGCAATCTTAAGAGTGCCGTTTGATGTATCGGTTTTAGAGGAAGTAAGAACAAGATTCTCGGTGAGTGCAGTCTCGGGAGCTGCGCTCATCTTAACTACCTGCTCCATAAGAGCCGAACGGGTTTCGGATGAAATAGCGTCTATAATCGCGTTAACGCTGTTAACGTAAGCGCTTCCGGTCTTAAATGCAACGGCTATACCCGTGTCTTCGTCCGAAGCGGTAAATCCTGTATCGTTATTTTTAAGCGCTACGTATGCAAGGTTTTCGTTCTGAGCAATAACGGAGAAAGCGGTGGGTTCTTCTGCTACGTAACCGTCGATGGTTCCTGAATTGAGAGCTACTAGAAGCTGGTCAAAATCGGGATACTCCTTAACCGTTACGCCGGCCGTCTGCGATTCAAGCGCCTGAAGGTGAAACGTACCCGTCTGAGCCGCGATGGTCGCGCCCTTAAGGTCTGCAAGATTGTTTACCTTAGAGAGATCTGCTTTGTCTCTGTCGCCGCAGGAAACGAGGGCGGTACAGAGCATTACTACTGTGAGAATAAGTGTGAAAATTCTTTTCATGGGGTTCTCCTTTTGCCGTATTTTACGGCAGTTTTAAAATATTATTTAAAACTAAAAAGGTCGAAGCAAGTGCTTCGACCTGATAAAAGCAAAAATATATGCTAACTACCAATCGAATATAGCACTCCACAGAATACTGTGACAGTCGAACGGATATTCTCCGTGCGCCCAACAAAAAGCCTCTTAAAAGACCTTTCATTTCGGCGGCAACACCTTTCACCAATCCTTTATGCGACCTTTAAGGGTCTCGGAAAAGCTACTTTTTATTACCGCGCCTCTAATTCTTTGATTCGACTATTCAGTTTTATGCAGTTATTATAGCACTGCCTCGTCCCGTTGTCAATAGCTTTTTTGAATTTTTAAAAAAACTTCCAAAATTATTCTAAAAATCGCTGAAAGCGTATCGGAAATAGTAAAAAATAAGCCTATCTGAAGATTTTTTTGAGAATTGCCTCTATCTTTTCAATGACTTGTGCCTCCGAGATATTTTTCTTTTTGAAGCAATCTATGAGGAGCGTCGCAATGCCTCCGTTAATAAAGCTTGAAAAGGTATCGGGGTCCGTAACGAAAATTACGCCGCGCACCATTTCGGCTTCGAGGTGCTTTGCCAGAGATTCATGGGTGCATCCCGTAATTATGTCAAAAATAACGGGGAACGCGTTACTGTTGAGCAAATTTGAAAGAATTTTAGGTCTTTCGTTAAGATATGAGATAATCTCTTTCACAAAGAGAAGTATATATTCCGTTGTTGAGGATTGATTTGTCAAAGCGCAAACCTTTTTGTCGATATTCGTCAGGATAATTCCGACGATGCTTTTGAAGAAATCGTATTTATCGTTGAAGTGCTTATAGAATGTGGCGCGTCTGATTCCTGCCTTTTCGCAAAGGTCAAAGACGGTAATATCATCAAACGGTACCGTTTTCATCATTTCACCGAATGCAACTGTAATTTTGTTATAGGTTTTGACTACTCTTAAATCAATTTTGTTATCCATTTTTATTCCTTTGAGTTTTTAAAAGTAACTTTTACATAGTTCTACATAAATTTTAAATGAAAAAAAGAAAAATGTCAAGTGTCAATTATCTTTGTTTTGTAAACAAATTATTAAGAATAATTACATATCTGATTTTTTATGCGCGAGCTTAAAAGACAAGCGTATCAAACCCATCTTTTTATCGCTGCTGCGAGAGCGACGGGCTGATACGCTAGTAATGAAAAAATAATATTTTAAAAAATTATTTTGCTCGTCTGGATTTTGAGCAGGTGAAGTAAAATATCTGCCTGCTTTCCGAAAGCTTTTTCAATACCACCGTGGCTTTCTCTACGTGCCTGTCGTCGAAAGCTATAAACGGGTCGTCAAGAATAAGCGGCGGGAGAGATTCCTCGTATAGAGCATCTATCAAAGAAAGACGTACTGCAAGAGCGTGAAGATCGCGAGTGCCGCGGCTGTACGCCTCTGCCTGCCTTGATTTTCCAAGCTCTGTTTTGCTAACTGTAAAATTGGTATCCATTGTAAAATCACCGCACTCCTCGTCTATAAGCGTGACGTATTTTTGGAAGCCTCGGCGTGTTTTCTCAAGGTATTTCGCGGTCATACTGTCTCTTGCAGATGCGAGAATATCTTTAGCCTTATTGATCACCCAAAGATTGTCAAGATATATATCGACAGTTTCGCTCTTTTCGCAAAGCTTTTCTTCTAGCTCTTCGATTTTTTCAATTTCGGAGAGCGAAGCGTTGTAGTCTAAAATGAGCTTTGACTTTTCGCGTTCGGCAGCGATAAGCTCCTCGTCAACGGTGAGAAGAAGCTCTTTAAAGTTTGTATCCGAAGAAATATATTCGGGAGCTTTTGCCGCGGGCGAAGTAATACCGTGAAGCGCAGCAAACCTTTCTGCATCCGTTCTGCGTCTTGAAAGAGAAGAACGGAGAACGTCAAACTCGGCAAGATTTCTTCTGATTTCGGAAATAGGATCAGAGCTTACCGTATTAAATAAAGAAAGGAAGGAATTGATGTATTCGTGGAGCTTTTTGATTTTTTCTCTGTCTGCACCGCGCTCACCGTCGCGCTCGCGCTCATATTCGAGCAGCAGCATATATCTGTGATACTTTCTCGAGATGTCGATAGCTGCATCTTCAAGTGTGAAAGCTGATGATTTTGGGAATTTCGAGAGATAGTTTCGTATTTCGCGCTCCTCTCTATCTATTGCGGATTCGAGAATAGTAATTTGCTCGGAACTTAATTTTTCGGCGGATTTTGCAGCAAGATATCTGTCAAGCTCGGAGCGCATAGAAATAAGTACAGAAAGAATATTGCTGTCCGCAAGGGGCCTGCCGTAAACGTAATCTATAAATTTAACAGCCTTGGTTTCTATATCGTTTTTTGAAGCAATATTTGTTCTGAATAGAGTAAAAATGCCAACAACTATTAGCAAAGCTCCCGGAATTGCAGACGCATAGCAAACTATTGGTGATAAGCTTTTGCCGAGCGTAAGACTGAAAATCAGAAGAAGCGCGCCGATAATGCCAATTAACAATCCCACGCCTTTATAGGATTTCGATTTCGCTCCCAAGGCACCGATAGCCATGGTATGCTTATCAATATCGCTGTACGAAGGCTCGTTTGCAAACGGAGATTTTACTTCCTTTTCGCATTCTTTTTTTGAAAAGAGAAGATTTTTATCCTCGTTAAGCCTTCTCGCTTTCGAGCACATTGCTTCGCATTCTTCCGAGGTGGTTCCGGCAGAGAAAAATTCGGCTAATTCGCCAAGCTCGCGATTTTCCGAAATCGAGGCAAGATTTCGTTCTATGCGTTTAAGCTCGGATATGCTTTCTGCAACCGAAGCAATTTCCGCGCTTGAGGGAAGCTTCTTTTCAAAAAATCCGAGAAGCTCGTTTTCACGTTTTTCGTCTATTTTCAGCGCGCCGAGCATTTCGGAATACTGTATTTCATAGCTGCGTTTTTCTTTTGCCATCATTTCGCGCCGCTGTTCTTCAAGTATTCGTTCCTTTTTCGCTTTTATAGCGTTGATTCTTTCCGTAACCAGAGAAGCTTCCTGATTAATTGAAGAAAGAGAATCTTTTTTCGCCTTAAGCCTTGTAAGCTCGTCTTCAATCTCGCTGATATCTCGTCTTGCATCGGCTATTTCCCCCGCGCCGCCTTTCTTCTGATAAAAACGGCGTCTGTCCTCAAGAAGCTTTATGGCATCGTCAAATCCGCCGATATCACCCTCGGTACCTACAAGATTTGAGAGCTTTGCGGATATTGTAGGGTTGGTATTTTTTCCTGACAAATTCTTTTCGGAAAGAAAGACCGTTCGCTCGAATCCATCTGCGTCAATACCGAAAATTGCTTCTCCTATAGGGTCGGAAAAATCGTACGAGATGCTACCCGTGTCAAGATTGTATAAGGCGAACGTGTCGTCGGAAAGCTTTGAGCCGAACGTTCGTTCCACTCTGTAGCTTTTATTTTCTACAGTGAATGAAAGCCAACCGCCGAACGCGCCGCCCTGCCAAGGAGTATACTTCTTTCGGTCGTTCTCATCAAGGCTGTGCCTGCGTGTATCATCAAAGCCGTAAAGCATTGTTTTAATGAACACGGTAAGGGTTGTTTTGCCAAAACCGTTATCCTCAACAAAGTGATTTAACCCATCGGTAAAGCTCTTTTTGTATTTTGAGAGCTTACCGAAATTTTCGATGTATAATTCATTTATTATCATATAAGCTCCCCCTTATTCGTCAAACGCTTCTCCGGCAAGGGCGGAGAGCCCACAGTGGATTATCTTTTCTTTTTGCTCGTCGGTGAGATTTTTGTCGGCGAGGCAGATTCTTATAAATTCACCCTTAAGAGATTTATCAAACAAGTAATCCTCGGCTCTCGTTAATAGCTTTGATGAATCTTTGATTTCAAAGTAGTAAAATTTTTCAGAGAACCTGTCGGTAAGAAACGCTTTGTCGCATCTCAGCTCAAGCTCTCTTTCGCCGATAAAGTTAACACGGATAAGGTTATCGGAGTGAATATTTGCCGTAGCTTCGGAAATTCTGCGTTCAACGTCCACGGTTCTTAGCGCCCCCGTGACGTCGACGTCGACTGTATATAGGCGTCTTTTTGCGAACGGGATAAATTTATGCCTTACCCCACCCTCGTCACAGTGTATAAGCGAAAAGCCCATATCTCCCGTCTCGTCAAAGCCGCGTCCCTCGGGAGTTCCCGAATATACGGCAACTCCGCGTTTATCAATCACGCGTTGAGCGTAAGTGTGATAATGTCCGAGTGCCATATAATCAATATTTCTGCCCGACGCATCCGAAAGACCTATAACACCGTTTTCGGAAGATTTATCTCTCAGCTCACCGTGGAGAACTACGATATTCCGGTCATAAACGGAGAGCGAAAGCGTTTCAAACATATCTGCTGAGGTTTCGCTTCTTCCTGCTACCGTTACGTTGCCGAGCTTATAATAAGTCCACTCCTTACCGAAGAAAAGCAGATTTTTGGGCATTTGCTCACCCGAAGTAAAGATAGCGTCTCTTTCGTGGTTTCCCGGCAAATAGAAAAAGGTGATATTTTCAGCCCGTTCCATTATAGCAAGAAGCGAGTCAAGCTCGCGGCGTGTTATTTTTTCTGTGTCAAAAAGGTCTCCTGCTATGATAACGGCGCTGACTCCCTCTTTCATACCCTCACTGCACATACGTAAAAAGTTCTGCGTCAGCTCCCGACGTCTTGATGCAATTTTCGATGAAGGGAGCCTCGTTGTAAGCTTTGAAGCTAGATGTATATCCGAAGTATGTATTATCTTCATCTTTTTTCGTCCTTTCTGTAGTCCGTCGGGGTGATTTTATATTTTGCCGAAAACACTTTTGAAAAATAAGATTGATCGGCAAATCCGCATTCTAGCGCGACTTGGTTTATTGTTTTATCGTCGTTCTCGAGCATCTTTTTTGCCCGTTCAAGACGCATATTCGTCATATATGAATTTATTGTAGTTGAAAATTCTTTTTTGAAAGAGGAGAGAACCGTGGATTTTGAATATCCTATAGCATCGCAAATATCCTTTATGGTGATACGGGCGGTGTAGTTTTCGCTTATGTATTTCATAGCAAGCTGCCCCACTGTAGCCTTTGAGCCTGTGAGCGCGTTAGAAAGCGTAAGATAACTTGCACAAATAGTCATAATCTTAACGTACGACTCTATCATATTATGTTTAACAGCGGGAATTTCAGCGCAAATTTCCCGCGCCTCTAAATCTCTTTTGCCCAGCTTTGACAGAGTTAAAAGCATAGGATCTATGCCCTCGCCGTCGACGCGTATCTGCCCCATCATAAGAAAACCCGTCAATGCTCCGAAACTGTATAACGGACTGACGGCTTCAACAAGATTATTATGGCATTTGTAAATTATAGGCTCGCCCGTTTTAAGCACTTGTTCGCAAGCCTTTTTGTCGCAAGCACGGCAGAGCTCGTATTCACGATCGCTCATACTTTGAATATAACTGCAAAACCTGATCTTCTTCTCGGGATATGCGGTGATTTCTTCAAAGTTTGTATTATGAATCGAGACTCTGAAAGAGGATATCGTATAAAGCTCCTTGAGCATGGACGTTATTTTTTCTTTATTCATAATTACTTATGACGTCTCCGTAAATCAGAATCTATTTGTAAAAAAATGGATAAAATGTACTATTCTACAAAATATTATACTATTTTCCATTGTAATTGTCAATATAATATTTTAAAATTATAAAGTAAACTTTAAATAAAAACCGAAAACGTAAGATAACGCATACGACCCGTTATAAGCAGAACTTTGATAGATGCAGAACACAGTTCAAGCTTGTTTCAGATATGGAAGCAAGCTTTGATTAAATGGTTGAAATTGCAAATAAATATGCTCAAAAATAACTTTAAAGAGGTGTTCAATGAAGATTTTTTGTTCAAAGACTAAAGAAGAAGCAGGACTTAAAGCTGCAAAAAGCTTTGCGGAAGTATTAAAAAACAAGCCCGATGCCGTGCTTGGACTTGCAACGGGCTCATCACCTGAGCCTATGTACCTCTCTCTTTCAAAAATGTATGAAAACGGTGAGGTATCCTTTGCGAAAGCTAAGAGCGTGAACCTTGACGAATACGTAGGACTTTCGGCAGAACACGACCAGAGCTACGCGTACTTTATGAGAAAGCACCTTTTTGATAAGGTTGATATTGACCTTGCAAATACGAATCTTCCGAACGGTCTGGCAACTGATGCTGACGCTGAGTGCGCGCGTTACAATGCGCTTTTTGATACCTTGGGCGGCACAGACCTTCAGGTTCTCGGAATAGGTCTTAACGGACATATCGGTTTTAACGAGCCGTCCGATGAATTTACGAAGGGCACGAACGCTGTAAAGCTTACCGAGTCAACTATAAAAGCAAACTCGAGATTCTTTGAATCAGAGAGCGACGTTCCTACTATGGCACTATCTATGGGAATCGGTCAGATACTTCGCAGCAAAAAGATAATCCTTCTTGCAAACGGCAAAGCAAAAGCAGAAATTCTCGAAGCTGCCCTTTTCGGAAAGGTTACCCCGAGAGTTCCTGCATCTATTCTTCAGTTTGCCGAAAACGTTGAGGTTTATGCCGACGAGGATGCGCTTTCCGTTATAATTGAAAGGCACGGAAAGGACGTTGTCGTAGCCGACTGATATCGGTTAAGACTCGTTTGATATTGATTCAAGGTTAGAGGGTAAATTTTATAAGTTATCCGCTTATAACACCGATTATAAGAAACAGAATGAGAAGCGCGGAGAGTGCTATAACGATAATATTAGCTCCTTTTTCGGTGAGCTTTATCCCATCGTAGATAGTTTTTTTACCTGGCTGTTTTTCGTTTTTGTTTTCTGTCATTTTGTTCATCACCCGTATAAGCGGCTGTTGCGAATCTGATTTCGGACAGCCGCTTTTTTATATTATTCAAACTTTTTTTTATGCTTTTTAATAATTTTTTCGTTTTAGGCATAAAGCTCCTTATTTTTTTGCCAGATATTTTCTCATATCAATAGCGCAGGCAAGAAGAATTATCAATCCCTTTATGATATAAAGCAAATTCTGATCTACGGAGAGGAAATTCAAGCCGACGAAAATTATTTGCAAAAGCAGAACGCCAACTACTATACCGCTTATTCTACCCGTACCGCCAACGAATGAAACTCCGCCTATAACGCAGGCGGCAATAGCGTCGCTTTCGTAGTTAAGTCCTGTATACGATGCCGCAGAGCCTATTCGCGCGCCCTCTATAAATCCCGTTATGGCGTACATTATTCCCGCGAGCACGAATACTCCTATAACCGTGAGAAAGACGTTAACGCCCGAAACGTTTGCGGCTTCCTCGTTAGAGCCGGTAGCAAACATATTTTTGCCAAAGGTTGTTTTGTTCCATATTACCCACATAACAGCGGTGAGAATTACCGAATAAAGAACGTATTTCGGAACGGCAATACCGCTTATTTTGAAAAGCGGACCCGCTATAAAATCGAGATATTTTCCGTCAAGACCGGATAAGGTCTGACCGCCGTTAGACCCTATCTGAAGAAAAAGAAGAATCAGGCCGTAAATAATAAGCTGCGTTGAGAGGGTAACGATAAATGGGTGCAGCTTAAATTTTGCGACGAAAAATCCGTTTACAAATCCTATTGCCGCGCCGACCAGAATGACAGTCAGAATTACTACGGGAATAGGCAGGGGATTAAGATTTGGAAAAATTTTTGCGGAATATCCCGCGCTTTGTAAGAGCGCCGCCGTAATGCAGGCGGTAAGTCCTACCGCGCGTCCTGCGGAAATATCCGTACCCGTGAGAACTATAGCTCCCGCAATTCCGAGTGCTATTGGCAGTCTTGCGGCTGTCAGAGATATGATATTTATAATAGAAGCGGTTGATAAAAATCTCGGCTTCATTATTGCAATAATGATAACTGCAAGGGTTATCATTATAAACATAGCGTTATTTAGCAGGGTATCGGTTATCTTTTTCCGCTTATCGTCACGGGATAGGGAAGCGAAGGATTGAAACTTATCCTTTACGTTATTTCCCATACCGTGAAATGCACCCGCAATTTTTTCTCGGTAGCTTTTCTTTTCTTCCATATGAACTCCTGATATTATTTACTGAACTCAGACGTATTTCGTTGCAAGATTCATTATTTCTTCCTGAGAAGCGGTGGGCTCTACCGTTCCTGCGAGCTTTCCTCCGGACATTACCATAATCCTGTCGCATAGGCCGATAAGCTCGGGCATTTCCGAGGAGACCAGGATAACTCCGCAGCCCTTTTCCGCCAAGTCCCCGATAAGCTGATATATTTCGTATTTTGCGCCTACGTCAATACCTCTTGTAGGTTCGTCGAGCAAAAGTACGGTAGGCTCGCAAAGAAGCCACCTTGCGAATATTACCTTTTGCTGATTTCCGCCCGAGAGCGAGCGTATTTTCGTATCCTCATTAGGAGTTTTTATATTCAGCCTTTTTATATATTCGACGGTCTTTTCGCTCATTAGCTTTTTTGAAAGAAACGGTCCCCGTAAGAAGCCTTTGAGGGAAGATATAACCGTGTTTTCTCTTATACCGAGTATTCCGAATATACCTGCCGAGCGTCTTTCCTCAGTGACGAATGCGAAACCGTTTGAGATAGCTTCTCTCGGATTCCTGTTATATATTTCTTCTCCGTCAAGATAGAGCTTTCCGCTCTTTCTCGTTGCAGTACCGAAAATATTTTCGAGAAGCTCGGTTCTTCCCGCGCCGTCAAGGCCCGAAATTCCGAGTATTTCACCGCGATGAAGGGTAAAGGAAACGTCCTCAAGATGAGAGTATTCTGCAGTTATGCCATTTGCCTCGAAAAGCGGCTTGCCGATGCTTTTCTCTCTTTTCGGGTACCTCTCGGTAAGCTCTCTGCCTACCATAAGACGTATAATTTCATCGGTGGTGATGCTTTTTGCGTCCTTTGTAGCTATATGCTTTCCGTCTCGCATAACGGTAACCTCGTCGGATATACGCAGGATTTCTTCCATCTTATGCGATATATATACGATACCGCAGCCGTCCGACTTGAGCTTTTCTATGATACGGAAAAGGTTTTCCGCTTCCTCTCCGTTAAGCGATGAGGTGGGCTCGTCGAATACAATAACCTTTGCGTTATACGATACTGCTTTGGCTATCTCTATCATTTGTCTTTCGGATACCGACATTTTTTCCATTTTCATTTCGGGGTCGGTATTAATACCTAAGGAGTTTAAAATATCCTTGGTTTTTTTAATCATTTCCCTTGTGTTTACAAACGGAAGCGAGTCTACGTATTTCGGAAATCTGCCGAGCCACATATTTTCGGCAACGGTAAGCTTTAACGCCTGATTCAGCTCCTGATGCACCATCGCTACCCCGTGTGTCAGGGCATCCTTTGAGTTTTTAAATTCCACCGATTTGCCCTCAAGATATATTTCGCCGGAGTCTTTTACGTAAACTCCGAAAAGGCATTTCATAAGCGTGGATTTACCAGCACCGTTTTCGCCCATAAGAGCGTGAGTCGTGCCGCTCTTTAATTCAAAGGATACCCCGTCAAGCGCTCGCACACCGGGGAAATATTTGCTTATATTCTCCATTCGGAGAAGCGGCTCATTTTTCATTACCGTCAGTGTTATCTCCCGTATATGCGGAGTAGGGAATATTGACTCTCCAATCTCCGACTACGTTATCCTTATCTATATTTTCAAAATGCGATTTCGCGCTTAACATATTCTGTGCAATTTTTACGATAACGTCTGCCATTCCCTCGGCATCCTGCTTTATCGTTCCTGCCATAGAACCGTCCTTAATCTTGGAAACTGCGCCCTCGGTTGCGTCAATTCCGAATACGGGGATAGTCTTTCCGCCGGATTTGTTGTATCCTATTTCCTGAAGCGCAGCGATTGCTCCAAGTGCCATTTCGTCGTTGTTTGCAATAATTAGCTCTACCATATTGCCGCCCTTTTCGCTATATGCGGAAAGAATGGTTTTCATATAGTCGTTTGCCGCCTGAGCAGACCAGTTTCCGCCCTGGTCGACGAGGTATTTTCCGCTGTTTTTAGCATCGTAGAAAACGAGCTTCGGTTTACCCGCTGCGCTAAGAATTTTATCTGCATCCTCAACGCCGAATTTTGTACGCGCCTCGGCTTCTGCGTTACCCTGCTGTCCTTTGAACATAACGTAAGAAATCTTCCCATCGCCGTTGAGGTCATAGGCATTATAATTCTTTAATATATAATTTCCTATAAGCTCGCCCTGCATATGACCTGCCATTTCATAATCCGTGCCGATAAATACGCATTTATCGTAGCTTGAAATGACTTCTTCACTGACAGAACGGTTAAAGAAAATAACGGGAATATCATTAGCCTTCGCCTTGTTTATTACGGTTTTTGCAGCGTCGTCCGAGCCGGTATCAACTATGTTGACTATAAGAATACGAGAGCCCTTGGCTATAGCGGTGTCTATCTGCTCCGTTTGTGTAGTCTGATTGCTGTTTGCATCGTAGTTGTTGTAATTGAGGCCTGCAGATTTCAGCATTTTGTCGATAGAGGAGCGCACGGTGGAAATATAGGTGTCGCTGTAAGTGTAGTAGAATACGGAAACCTCACCGTCACCCTTATCGCCGCAGGATGTAAGGCATAGCGTCAAAGAAGCAAAAATTAATAGTAGACAAATGATTTTTTTCATTTTCAATCTCCCTTCAGCCGATATTTAAATCAAAGCAAGAAGCTTTTTGGCTAACAGTATTTTTTTCAAACTTTTCGTGTTTTATTCAACTCGTCGCTTGCAAATGGTGCAATTATGTGATAAAATAGATTAAAAAACGAAAAAAGGGGGCGAAGCGGTGATAAAAACAGATATAACGGTTGGAATAAAGTATAATACCGAAGATATAAAAGATGCTATATGCCGCGCTTTGCCCGTGCTAAAAGAAGAAATACACGAAATAAAAATAATAAAAAAACAGCTTAAAGTCGATAAAGAAAAAAGCTTTTCGCTGTCCGTCGGAATAGAGCTTTCGCCCGAGAGAGAATCCGGACTTCTCAAAATGAGAAAAAAGGTTTCGGAATATTCGGGCTTTGAATTGACGTTACCCGAGCTTAAGACGGACGTGCGCCCCGTCGTAGTAGGCGCAGGCCCGGCAGGACTGTTTGCGGCGTTAACACTTGCTGAGGCAGGAGTATGTCCTATGGTAATAGAGCGCGGAGACCGTGTCGAAGAAAGACGAAAAAAAGTTTCAAAATTCTTTAGCGAAAAAATGCTTGATGCCGAGTCGAATATACAGTTTGGAGAGGGTGGCGCAGGCGCGTTTTCCGACGGCAAGCTCAAAGTCGGCGGAATGGATAAGTATAAATATAAGGTGCTTTCCGAGTTTGTAAATGCCGGTGCGCCCGACGATATTCTTTATACGGTCGGAGCGCATTTGGGAACTGACAAGCTTCCTGCTTACGTAAAGAGTATAAGGGAAAAAATTATTTCTCTCGGCGGTGAATTTATATATCGCGCAAGGCTTGTTTATATCGAAAATAAAAACGGCAGCGTTACGGGCGCAAGATATGAAAAAGACGGTAAAACCGAGGTCATACCCACCGACCGTATTATATTAGCTACGGGGCATAGTGCAAAAGACAGCTTTGAGATGCTGAAAGCGCAAAAAATTCCGATGGAGCAAAAGGGATTTGGTATCGGTGTTCGTATAGAGCATCCGAGAGAGTATATAAACGACCTTGTTTTAGGCGAAAAAGAGCCGCCCTCCGAAATAGGTACGGCAAGCTATCATCTCGTCACTCACTTATCTTCGGGCAGGAGCGTGTATAGCTTTTGTATGTGCCCGGGCGGCACGGTTGTTGCCGCGTCGAGCGAATGCGGCGGAGTCGTAACCAACGGAATGAGCGAGGAAGCAAGGCTTGCCGATAATTCAAACGCGGCGCATCTCGTTTCGGTAACGCCGAGCGACTTCGGCTCGGACGATATTCTTTCGGGGCTTGCACTTCAAAGACAAATAGAACGAGCAGCCTTCGTTGCAGGGGGCGGGGACTATACTGCTCCATCGGTAAGTCTTGAAGCTTTTATGAAAAAAAGCTCGCCAAAGCTCTCGGATTCTGTGAAAGCCAGCTATCCGTGCGGAGTTTTGCCTGTATCCTGCGAGGAATATCTGCCGAGCTTCATAACCGATTCGTTAAGGCTGGCGGTAACCGATTATGACGATTATATGCGAGGGTTTTATTATCCTGAGGCGCTTATAACGGGTGCCGAAACGCGCTCAACCTCTCCTATAAGAGTTTTAAGGAATGAAAATTATAACTCGCCTGTTCTGCGCGGTCTTTATCCTATAGGTGAGGGCGCGGGATATGCAGGCGGTATCGTATCCTCGGGCGTCGACGGTGTCAGATGCGCCGAAAAAATCATTTTTGAGTTAAAAAACCATTGAAATGAAAATAAAAAAGCTATCTCGGGAGAGATAGCTTTTTTGTTTTCATTAAAAAAATAGCTTGATTTTTGTAAACTTAACCTATCAAAAACGGGTTTTATGAGATGAATCAGCAAGCCCATTCGCCATTTTCGAAGATTTTATGCTCTTTGCCGTCTTTGTCAACTCCGATGATGGAGAGGTCTGCCGTACCTATCATAAAGTCTACGTGGCTTACAGAGTCGTTGATGCCCATAGCGTGAGCCTCATCATCTGTGTACTTTTCAAAGTCGCGAAGTACGTTAGTGAAGCCCATACCTACGGCGAGATGGCAGGCAGCGTTTTCATCGTAAAGGGTGTTGTAGAACAGAACGCCGCTTTGTCTTATGGGTGAGGAGTAGGGAACGAGAGCGCATTCTCCAAGGTAGCTTGCACCTTCGTCAATAGAAAGCATTTCGGTAAGAAGCTCTCCGTTCTTTTCAGCTCCGGTCTCAACTACCTTACCGCCCTCGAATCTCATCCAGAAATTCTCAATAAGCTGTCCTCCGTAGGAAAGTGGGAGAGAGGAATATACGATACCCTCAGCCTCGCCGCGCTTGGGAGAGGTAAATACTTCCTCGGTGGGAATATTAGGATTGAAGTAAATGCCCGAAACGGTTGTATCTCCGCCGCCGCAGAACAGCGCCTCGGGAATAAGGCCTACCGTAAGGTCGGTTCCGTTTTCGGAGTGATAAACAAGCTTTCTCAGCTCAAGCGAATTGAGGTATTCGCATCTTTCCTTGAAGTTTTTGTTATGAGTATCCCACTCGGCAGAAGGGTCGTCGTAAACTCTTGAAGTATCAAGAATAGCTTCCCAAAGCTTTTCGATGGCAACCGAAGTTCTCATACCGGGGAACACCTTTTTTGCCCACGCGGGACCGGGGACTCCTGCGATACACCACTGATAGCGGTTTTCCATCTTACGTCTTATAGGCTTTATTGCAAGCGCTCTTGCAGCTCTTGCCTTTGCGTATTTTTTCTGATTAACGCCCTTAAGTCCGTCGGGGTCTTCTGAGGTTAGGTATATTTTTGCAGGGAGAACCTCGAGCTGATGCTCCCATTTTTTCATAATCCAATCGTCGAGCGTTTCAAGCGTCTTTGCGCTCTGATATCTGATAGCAAGCTTTTCAAGAGGCTGATAGCTCCAGTCAACGTTAACCTTTTTAGCGCCGAGTTTGTAGCACTCCTCAACGAGAAGCTTAACGAATTCGGGCTGGTCAAGCTCCGCAGAAATAATAACCTCCTGTCCCTTTTGAACAGCCGCGCCCTGCTCGGCTATGAGTCTTGCGTATTTTTTGAGTCTTGTTTTGTTCATTTTCGTCTCCTTGTATCTTTCTCTTATATTTTAAATTTCTTTAAGAACGTTTATGAGATATTCCCATACTCTTGCGGTAGAGCTTATAGACAAATGCTCCTCTGTTGTGTGAATATCGTAATTATCGGGGCCGAGGGAAATGCAGTCAAGTCCCTCTATCTTATCCGAGAAGATACCGCATTCAAGACCCGCGTGAATAGTGATAACCTTTGCTTCCTTGCCGTACATTTCGTAAAATACGCGGCAGGCAATATCTCTTATGTGAGAATCTGCTTTGTATTCCCATGCAGGATAATCACCTCTTGACGAGAAGCTTGCGTTATGCCTTTCCGCTACGGCACGAAGATTATCAACAAGGGCTTTCTTTGACGCAGCCTTTGCCGAGCGAACCGAAACTGTCATATGGAATACGCCGCCGTCGATTCTTACGATACCTATGTTCTCCGAGCTTTCGGGGAGTCCCTCGATTTCGCGGCTCATAGCTATAACGCCCGATTCGGTTTCATTGATAATCGAAAGAACGGTTTCGCTCGAGGCCTTTTCAAGAATGGGATACTCAAAATCGCTTTCTTCAAGGGTAAGCTTAATACCGCCGTCGGTGGACTTATATTCTTCGGTAAATCTTTTCTCCGCGGACTTAACTGCCGATTCTACGTCTCCATTCGATACGAAATACGCTGTGCAGTCTCTCGGTATAGCGTTATCTGCGTTGCCGCCGTGAATTGAAGCGATTCTTACGTCGGATATATCCGAAAGAGCTTTTGCAAGAATCTTGATGGCGTTGGCTCTGCCTCTGTCAATCTCAACGCCGCTGTGACCACCGAGCAGTCCCGAAACGGTAAGCTTATATTTTTTACCGTTGCACATTTCGTAGTTTACGGGAAGGGTAATATCGGTACGTATTCCGCCTGCGCATCCGACGGTGAATATACCCTCGTCGTCGGAGTCTACGTTTATCATAATTTTTCCGTTAAGCTTTGACGTATCAAGCGCAGTGGCGCCGAGAAGTCCTATTTCCTCGTCCGAGGTAAAGAGCGCCTCAAGCGCAGGGTGCTGAATTTCATCCGAATCGAGCAGTGCAAGGCAATATGCAACAGCAACTCCGTCGTCACCGCCGAGCGTCGTTCCGCGCGCTCTTAAGAAATCACCGTCGCGGTAAACGTCAAGTCCTTCTTTCGTCATATCCAACGCCGAGTCGGGAAGCTTTTCCGCAACCATATCGGTGTGTCCTTGAATTATTACGGCAGGTCGGCCCTCAAAACCGCGCGTTGCCGCCTTTTTTATAATTACGTTGTCTTTTTCATCACGGTAATATTCAAGACCGCGGCTCTTTGCGAAGCTCACGAGGTAATCTGCAATAGGAGCAGTATTTCCCGAGCCGTGAGGTATCCTTGAAATTTCAAGAAAATATCCAAAGACTGCCTCGGCGTTTTTATAATCGCTGAAATCTATCATAAAATACTCCTTTCCCATAAGCCGCGTTTGTATGAGTGAGAATAGAAAAAACGGTTGTAAGGCTTACTTATTTACTATTTTATATTATTTTTACTGTAATTTCAACAGTAAAGTTGACTTTTAATGAAAAAAGTTGTAAAATAATTAAAAAACTTTCTATGGAGTTATTATGAAAAAAGATATTAAAGGACTTTGCGAGTTCTTAAAAAACGCCAAAACGCAGTATCACGCTGTTTCGGAGATAGCAAAAATGCTTGATGAAGCAGGCTTCGTCAGACTCTACGAGCACGAGGCGTGGGAGCTTTCCGTCGGTCAGCTTTATTACGTGGTGCGCGACGGCTCGTCTCTTATAGCCTGGAGAAATACCTTTGGCGGATTTATGATTTCTGCGGCTCATACCGATTCACCCTGCTTCAGAGTTAAGGAAAATATCGCGTCGGGCGCGTACGTGAAGCTCGATACCGAAAAATACGGCGGAATGATAAATTACACCTGGCTTGACAGACCGCTTACCGTTGCGGGCAGACTCGCGCTTAAAACCGAAAAGGGCGTAGTTATGAAGCTTTGCGATATAGGTAAGACCGAGGTCGTAATACCCAGCCTTGCCATTCATATGAACAGAACGGTAAACGATTCGCTTAAGCTGAATCCCGCAGTCGACCTTCTTCCTCTCGCATCTCTTTCGGGCGGTGCGGATATATTTGAGCTTGTGGCAAAATCAGTAGGCGCAAAAAAAGAGGAAATCGTATCTCACGAGCTGTTTTTGGTGTCTGCGGAAGAGCCTCGCGTGTTCGGAGCATTAGACGAATTTCTGCTCTCTCCGAGACTTGACGATCTTTCATCCGTTTATGCTGCGCTTATGGGATTCTTGGGTATGGATGCAGGACTTTCAACACCCGTATTCGCGGTATTTGATAACGAGGAGGTTGGCTCCGAAACGAAGCAGGGAGCAGGCTCTACCTTCTTAAGAGATACCTTAAGACGTATATCCGACAGCGAGGAGCATTATCTCGAAAGAGTGGGCTCGTCGTTTATGGTTTCTGCGGATAACGCTCACGCCGTTCACCCAAATCACCCCGAGTTTGCAGACAAAAATAACGCCCCCGTGCTCGGCGGCGGCGTAGTCGTTAAATATAACGCAAATCAGAGATATGCAACCGATGCTCTTTCGGATGGACTCCTTCGCAGAATTGCCGACAAAGCAAAGGTAAAGCTTCAGAGCTATTATAACAGAGCCGACCTTCCCGGCGGTTCAACACTCGGCTCAATTTCGGATACTCGTGTTTCTGTTGCAACGGTTGATATAGGACTTCCGCAGCTTGCAATGCACTCTGCAAACGAAACTATGGCAATCTCCGACTTCTTGGGAATGCAGAAGCTGTTTTCAGAATTTTTCGCTTCCACGCTCTATATAGAAGGCGATTTTATCAGCATTATCTGATAAAAATATCTAAAAAAATGAAAGACCGTCAAGTGCTAAAATGCATTCAGCGGTCTTTTTGTTATTGTTGCAGTTGTATTTGTATGATTTCAGAGTTTTTCAAGAGCGAAAACTTTTTAAATCAAACCTCGTAGGGCTTTGATACGTCAACCCATATAAATTTGCCGACGAATTTTTCAAGCTCGGGTATTGTAAGCTCTATTGCGCTGTTCGAGCTTCCGCAAGCGGGGAAAACGGTTTCAAATCGTTTCATTGATTCGTCAAGGTAAATTTCAACTCCATCATTAACCGCAAAAGGACACACGCCCCCTACTGCGTGACCGATAAGCGATGACGCTTCCTCGGGAGTTAGCATCTTTGCCTTCGCCTTGAAAGCAGCCTTGTACTTCGAGTTATCAACCTTAACGTCTCCCGCCATAACGACGAGAATAGGTCCCGAGGGCAGCATAAATGAAAGCGTTTTTGCTATACGCGCGCCCTCTGTATCTAGCGCTTTTGCTGCAAGCTCAACCGTAGCAGAGGAAACCTCGAACTCCATAATTCTATCCTCTGCGCCAAACTTTTTCAAATAATTCTTTACGTTTTGTATACTCATTTACGTGTTTCGCCCTTTCTCTACGCCTGTAACTGTAAGAGTATTTTTGAAAACCTTAAAGGAGATTTCGTATTCGGCAAATGAAAACGTATATATTCGCTCCTCGTTTTCTATATAAGACGGTCTTGGGTCGTCTGCAAGCAAGCGAATGAGGCTCTCTTGCTTTTCTTCTTCAATAAGATTCTTCAGCTCTGTGGGGAAATTCACCTTGAGCGAGTATTCGCGAACCTCATCGGCAAAGCCGCAGATTGCGTCGGGATGACTGTCGGTAAAGCTCAGGTACGGCTTTATATCGTAGATGGGCGTTCCGTCAAGCAAATCTGCTCCGCTGACTATAAGCACGCACCCCTCGTCCTTCGTTTCCTTTACTTCAAGAAGCTTGACGGATGATAGACCTATCGGATTGGGTCTGAAGGGGGAGCGCGTAGCGAAAACGCCCATTCGTTTGTTTCCGCCAAGGCGTGGCGGTCTTACCGTCGGAGAAAATATGTCACGCTTAGCCTCGGAGAATTCCCATATAAGCCATAAATGAGAGTAGCCGTCAATTCCTCGGAGTGCTTCCTTCGCTCTGTATTCCGGCTCGAAAACTATTTTTGATTTAAAGCTTTCAAGTATACCGCTTTGTCTAGGTATGCCGAACTTTTCCTTAAAATCGTTATAAATTCGTGCGATAATCTTCATTTAGAAGTTTTCTCCGGCAAAGCCCCAATGCTCGCATTCCTCGTATTTAACGTATATTCTGTCGTTAGGTACTCCAAGCGTGTTTGAAACGGTGTCGCATATAGCCTCTGTAAGCTTGTCGTATACCGCGTCGGTTGTAGTTCCGAGAAGCTCGACGTTAATATACGCGGTGTCGGCATCTGCGTTTCCCGAAAAAGCCATTCTGCATTCGTCACTGAAATTAAGCATAAGCCATCTTTCCGTTTTGCCGGGGATAAGAGTGATAATTTTTCCGAATTTTTCTCTAAGTACAGCTTCGTTATCTTTTGATATTTTAGCCGATGTTTTCAAATCAATAAATGGCATATTTTTCTCCTTTAGATACAAAAAAGTAAATTTAAGTGGTCAAATCAAAGCTTTTTGCACTCAGCAAAATCCTTATAGAGATAAAGCGAGCCGCAAACTACAACTAGATTCCCGAGTGAAAGAGCATACTTGTACGCTTCGCTTATTTCGTCAAACCAAAGTCCCGTATATCCGAGCTTTTCAGCTTTTCTGTAAAGCTCGGACGCGCCTGCGGCACGGGGATTATCTTTAACGGTAGTGAAAATGAACTTCGTATTGTTTTCATTCAGCATTTTAAGAGAGTCTGCGATTTCCTTGTCTTTCATACAGGCAAAAATTACGGTTTTATCTGCTTTTTTGAAGTAACGGTCGAGCGATTTCGTCAAAGCCTCAATTCCGTTTTCATTGTGACCGCCGTCGTATATAACGGTCGGGTTTTTGCGGATAAGCTCAAATCTTGCAGGATTTTTCGCCTTTGAAATTCCTCGTCTGATAAAGGCTTCCTCTATACCCAGCGCTTTAGCTGCAAGAGCTGCAAGCGAGGCGTTTTCAATCTGATGGTATCCCGAAATTCCGGTTACCAAACGGTCGAGATTACCGATAGAGAAGCATTCTCTTATGCCGGTGGGATATAGCGATACGGGTGATGCGACCTCAAGCGTACAACCGTTTTCTTCAGCTTTGTTTTTAAGAACTTCAAGCGCCTCGGGCTCCTGGTTTACTGTGATTACAGCGCCCGTTCTTGAATTTTTCTTTATAATTCCTGCTTTTGCCCGCGCGATATCCGAAAGGGTATTTCCAAGATACCCCGTATGGTCTATTCCAAGCCTTGTTATTATAGCGACCTCGTTGCCGGAAATTATGTTAGTTGCGTCAAATTCTCCGCCGAGTCCAACCTCAAGCACCACGTAATCGCATTTTTTCTCGGCAAAGTATACAAAAGCCGCAGCCGTCCAGATTTCAAACTGCGTCGGGGCGAGCGAAAGCTCCTTTTCAACCTCTTTTGAAAACGGCTCTATTAAATTCAGTATTCGGGTAAGGTCGCCGTCTGAAATATCCGTACCGTTGATACTTATTCTTTCGTTTACGCGAATAAGATTCGGAGAAATATATTTACCGACGTTATAACCTGCTTCTTCAAGGATAGAAGCCATATTGGCAGAGACGGAGCCTTTTCCGTTGGTTCCTGCAATATGAATAAATTTCAGTTTATTTTCGGGATGCCCGAGATAATCGAGCAGTCTTGAAATTCTCTCAAGACCGGGAACTGTAACAGCCTGAAAGCTGTTAGCATAAGACTTAAAATCTGACGTTGTCATTTTATCCACCGCAATAATCAAAGTTTGTTTGATAGCTTATCAATCTGAGGATTAAGAAGCTTAGCGAGTATATAATAGGTAACGATTCGTACCGCGAGATTTATAGCCGAATTGATTGCTCTCATACCAAGAGTAAATCCCCACGTCCAATCGTACATAAAAACGAATATAGGAGATTTCAGAAGAAAATCAACGAAGATTGCCACCGTACCGAAGCAGAGAATTGTGCGAATAACGGAGACTTTTTTCTTATGAAGAAAAAGACCGAATATAAATCCGCTTAAAAATTGGCAGGCGGATATCCATACGTTAGGGGCGTAACCCGAGAAAAGAGAGCCGATAATGTCAGCTATAAGATAACTGAGTCCCGCATATAATGGGCCGAGCATATATCCGACGTACGCAATCGGTAAAAATCCTATTTCAAATCGGAAAGGCGTCCCCTCGGGGGAAAATCCGATAAATCTGCAAAAGACTACGGACATAGCTATCATAACCGAGGTCACGGTGAGAGCGAAAACGTTACTTTTGATTGTTTTGTTTTTCAAAATAAAAATACCTCCATAGAACAGATTTACATCTTATGTCCTTGGAGGCGCAGAATTTTTATCGGCAAAGTGAAAAACCGTTCGGTTTTACAAAGCGAATAAGCTCTGAGTATTATTCCTTGGGAACAGTGGGATGCGGATGATAAACCGTAGAGCATCGAGCTTTTATCAATTTTTTAGAATGCTCACTTCGTCTTTGCGGCAACTCCCCGTCCGCAAGGCACTTAAACGCTTACCGTCCTACTCTGTCAATGTACTAATTTATTTTATCACAAACAAGTATGAAAATCAACGCTTTTTTAAAAATAATAATTATATTTTATGAAAAAACGGTTTAAATTTTACAGATATTTTTATGCTTTGCAAAAATATAAATTTTATGCCCTTTAATATACAAAAATGTCGGAAAATATTGTATAAATCAAAGCTTTTTGTAATTACGGTGCCGAAAAATTAAAGATAAAAAGTAAGACTATATTTTTATAGAAAACAGCTCTTAAAATGGTATTTATCAAAGTAAAAACGTTTGGAAATAGTAGTAAAATGTTACTTTTTGCTAAAATTACGCAAAAAATGCAAAATCCGCAAAATCCGGGTAAGATACGCATATGCAGTACGGAATATACTAAAAAGATTACAAAATAGCCTTAAAAGCTTGATTTTTAACGGTTTTTCTGCTATATTTTATTTGGAAATATAACTTCGGGAGATAACAATGAAATTCGTATCTTGGAACGTAAACGGCTTCAGAGCTGTTTTATCAAAAGGCTTTAAAGAGATATTCGATGCGCTTGACGCTGATTTTTTCGCTTTACAGGAAACTAAAATGCAAGAGGGCCAGGCGGATTTTGCGCCTGACGGATATTATTCCTATATGGCTTACGCTGAGAAGAAAGGATATTCGGGAACGGCTATATTCGCAAAAAAAGAGCCCCTCTCCGTCAGCTACGGAATTTCGGGTAAGCATCTTGACGAGGGCAGAGTTATAACCCTCGAATACGATGACTTCTACTTCGTAGCGGCCTACGTGCCAAACGCGCAGGATGAGCTTAAAAGGCTTAACTACCGCATGCAATTCGAGGACGATATGCGAAGCTATCTTCTTAAGCTTGATAAGGTTAAACCCGTAGTATACACAGGTGACCTTAACGTCGCGCACTGCGAGATAGACATAAAAAATCCTAAGGCTAACAGAGGGAAGGCAGGCTTTTCGGATGAAGAAAGAGCAAAGATGACAGAGCTTCTTTCCGCAGGCTTTACGGATACCTTCAGAGCTCTTTATCCCGATACGGTATGCTACTCATGGTGGTCATACCGATTCCACGCGAGAGAAAACAATGCAGGCTGGAGACTCGACTATTTCCTCGTTTCGAATTCTTTAATGGAAAAAGTCACCGATTCTAAAATCCGTACCGATATATTCGGAAGCGACCATTGCCCCGTTGAATTGAATATAGAATTATAAGAAAATTTACCGATTATATTTGCGAAACGTACGGATATTTTAATGAAAATGCCAAAGCTGCCGCTTTTGAATAAGCTGTATGAGAAAAGAAGATTCTGCTTGCCCAAAATGTCAGAATAAATCCCCAAAATGCTAATAACAATCAGCAAAACAAATAAAAATCCGACTCATCATCTTACCGAGTCGGATTTTTTAAACTAATAAATAGATTTTAAGGTGTTTTTCAATTTATAAATTGTAAAAGAAATTTATTTTTAATTAAAAAGGTTCTATATTATTTGCTTTTTTCATTATTCTCACTTTTTTTGCGGTTAAGCATAATATTTACGATAATACCGAGAATAAGAGAGCAAGCGATTGCGGTTATTTTGAGCGCGCCGATTTCAAGAACGAGTCCGCCGATACCGCAGATAAGTATAGTCGAAACGACGAATAGATTTCGATTGTCACCGAGGTCAACGCCCTGAAGCATCTTAAGTCCCGAAACGGCTATAAAGCCGTAAAGCGAAATACAAACTCCGCCCATAACGCAGCTCGGTATAGTTGCGAGGAAGGTTACGAATGGAGCAAAGAAGGATGACAGAATAGCCATTGCAGCGGTAACGGTTATCGTTATGGTTGAAGCGTTACCCGAAATAGCTACGCAGCCGACCGACTCACCGTAAGTTGTGTTGGGGCATCCGCCAAATAATGCGCCTGTAATAGAGCCTACGCCGTCTCCGAGCAGAGTGCTTGAAAGTCCGGGCTCTTCAAGTAGGTCGGATTCAATAATTGTCGAAAGGTTTTTATGGTCTGCGATATGCTCTGCAAGCACTACGAAGGCAACGGGGATATATGCAACGGCAATAGAGCCGAGATATCCGAAGAAGCTTCCGTATTCTCCAAAGGCGAGCTTTTCGCCGAAGAATGCTTTTATAAAGGTAAAGTCGGGAATCCACTGCATATTATTGAAGATAGAGAAGTCGATTATCTGCATTGCCGGAACCTTGGCTATAAGACCTATAACGGTAAATAGCGCAGCGGCAAGATATCCTGCGAGAATACCGATAATAAAGGGAATCATCTTCATCATTTTCTTGCCGTAAACCGAGGCTGCCATAACAGTGAAAAGAGTAATAAGACCGCAAAGGATTGCAAGATAGGTATTAGGGCCTTTTTTAAGGTCGGAAATCGCATTTTCGGCAAGAGAAAGACCAATTATCGCAACGGTAGGACCGATAACGACCGCAGGCATAATTTTGCTTATCCAGTCAACTCCAACGAACTTTATAATTACAGCGATAACTACGTAAATAAGTCCTGCAAAAAGCGCGCCGATTATGAGTCCGAGGTGACCAGCCGATGCGGAAACACCGCCCGCGAATGCGGCAGCCATAGAGCCGAGGAACGCAAATGACGAGCCGAGGAATACGGGACTCTTACGCTTGGTGAAGAACTGATAAACAAAGGTTCCGACACCTGCGCCGAAGAGCGCCGCAGACTGAGACATTCCGTTGCCGATAATTGCGGGAACAGCGATAGTAGCCGCGAGTATTGCAAGAAGCTGTTGGAGTGCGAAAAGGAGTACGCGATTGAATTTGGGCTTGTCGTTCACTTTATAAGTAAGCTGCATTTTTCTTTTCTCCGTTTTTTTTAATTTTGTAATATTACCTATGATACTAAAAGGATTAATACAAATTATAAAAAGGCATAAAGCCTTAAGGTTTGAGATTTATTTTCACTCTTTTAACGAGTATTGCCGATGCAACGCCTATAGCGATTCCTGCTATAGTTCCCGATATAAGCAAAAACGGCAGGTAATATATAACCACGTTTGTGCTGAGCATAAATGACGCCGCGGTTATCTGTCCTACGTTGTGCATAACCCCGCCCGAAACGCTGACCGTTACCTCTGAAAGCGGAGTAAACCTTTTAAGGAGCATCATAGTTACAAGACTGAATATAGCTCCCGTAATACTGTAAATAAGACTGACCGGCGTACCGAAAAGGAATGAAACCAGTAAAACTCTGATTACCGAAACTAAAACGGCTTCTTTATAACCGATTTTATATAGAGTAAATATTACCGCTATATTTGCAAGACCGACCTTTATACCGGGAATTGCAACGAACGCGGGTATTCTGCTCTCGATAAAAGAGAGAATAAGCGCGAGCGATACGGTAATAGCAAGCGTTGTCAGCTTTTTCGTACTGTTTCTCACTTAATACCTCCTATGAAACGAGGTCGACGCCGCCCTCGGCATCTCCCTTAACGGTTATGGATAAACGGTTAGGAAGGCAGATTATAGTTTCACCGACGTAACGGATTTTACCCGTATTTTCGCAGGTGTGATCGGGACAATTTGAATAGTTAAGATAAGCTTCGCCGTTCTCAATAACAAGCACGTTAGTGCCTCCGTTAAGCTCGTATTCTCCGTTAAGCGCGAGGGAATACTCCGTAACGGTTACCGTACCGTCTTTTTGTTTTATCTCTACTACCGCAAAAGCGCCTTCCTTTTTAGTAAGAGAAATTAAAAGAAGAACAAGAAGAGATATAACGAGTATCACCGATATAACTATTATATCAGCGCGGTGCTTTTTGATTTTTTCCATTAAAGCCGTATTCATAAAGTATCTCTCCTTCCTTTTTTTAAGGCTGTCTCAAGCGCGTTTTGCAGATGAGACAGCCTTTTTTACTTTGGAATAGTCAGATTTTTTGATTTTTTCGAATTTTGCAAATATCGGAGCTATTTTATCAGAAGTGCGCTCCGCAGATAAAATTCCCCTCGTGTATGCAGTGAACGGGGCAAACTGCAACGCATTCGCCGCAGTTGGTGCAAAGCGAGTAGTCGATAGTTGCAAGATTGTCAATAACCTTTATTGCACCCGATGGGCAGGTTTTCTCGCACTTCATACAGCCGATACAGCCGTTTTTGCAATACTTACGGGTAGACGCGCCCTTATCGTGATTAGAGCATTCAACAACGACTCTTGTGGTGTCGTTTATAAGCTTAATAATATTATTGGGACATTCTCTCGCGCACATTCCGCAACCGATACATTTTTTGGGATTTATATGAGCGATACCGTTGTCAATGTAAATAGCATCTCTCGGGCAAACTCTCATACAGTCACCGTATCCGAGACAGGCAAACGTGCAGAATTTGTCTCCGTTATACGAAAGATTTGCTGCGTGGCAGGTCTTTTGACCTCTGTAGTCATACTTTCTCTGTACGGCTTCGCAGGTTCCGTTGCAGGCAACGTATGCAACCTTTTCAACTACGTCTGCAGCCTCAACTCCCAGTATAGCGGCAATATCCTTTGAGGATTTGTCACCTCCGGGGACGCAGAGATTCGTTGAATCGGTATTTCTCTCAGAAAGCGCCCTTGCATAGCCGTCGCATCCGCTGTATCCGCAAGCGCCGCAGTTTGCACCGGGAAGGCAGTCGCGGATAGCGGTAAAGGTTTCGTCCTCTTTAACTCCGAAAAATACGGAAGAAAGGGTGAGAACGATACCGCAAATCAATGCGATACCAAACAGAATAATTACAGGAATTAATACCGGCATTTCATACCTCCTTATGCACCAAAGCTCTTGAATCCGCTAAACGCCATAGCTACGATAGCAGCGGCAACAAGAGTAATCGGAATGCCCTTGAATGACTTAGGCGAGGGGCAGTTCTCAATTCTCGAGCGCACGCCTGCAAATAAAATCATTGCAAGCAAGAAGCCGAGGCCTACTCCGAGAGAAGCAGTCATAGAGGAAACAAAGCTGCGAGCCTTCATTATGTTTTCTTCCGCGATACCAAGTACGACGCAGTTGGTCGTGATGAGAGGGAGATAAACTCCGAGTGCCTTATAAAGCGGAGGAATGAATCTCTTAAGAACTATTTCAACGAACTGAACGAGAGCCGCTATAACGAGAATGAATACAACGGTTTTAAGATAAGTAAGCTTGAATTTTGCGAGAAGATAGGTGTAAATGGGCCAGGTCGCAGCAGTTGCGCAGAGTATAACGAATATAACCGCGATACCCATACCGAGCGCCTGGTGGAACTTCTTTGAAACTCCGAGGAAGGGACAGATACCGGTCGTTCTTGCAAGAACGTAGTTGTCGGTAAGAATACCTGCGAGAAGCAAGCCGATTAATTCAGGCATTATCCGATACCTCCTTCGTTTCAGTGTTGGTTTCGTTTGCGTTATTACCGTTTGAAGCGTCTGCGGCAAGCTCTGTAAGCTCCGAGCAGGACGTCCTGTTGCAAAGATGCGCCGAGGGGCAGCCCTCGCAGGAGAAGTCCTTGCGCTTAAGTCCGCCTTTTTTCTCGGTGAGCTTAGTCATTATCGCGATAAGAATACCGTAAACGAGGAAGCCGCCCGAGGATTCGACGAGGAAGGGAATTCTGATGCTGTATATAAGAGGAATCTTAATTGCTTCAATTCCGAAATCGGTCATACCCGAAAGTATAGTGCCCGCGCCGAGTATCTCACGTATCGTTGACATAATCAAGAGAGCAAGCAGGAAACCAAGACCCATTCCGAGACCGTCTATTGCGGAATCTATAGGGCCGTTTTTTCTTGCAAACATCTCAGCTCTGCCGAGCACGATGCAGTTAACCGTAATAAGTGACAGCCAAACGCCGAGAATCGAGTAAACCGGCTCTACGTACGCTTCAAGCAGCATCGAAACGGCTGTAACGAACGAAGCTATAACAACTATATAGCAGGGGATTCTTACCGAGTCGGGAATGATGTTTCTGAGAAGCGAAATAACGAAGTTGGAGCATACGAGAACTGCCGTTGCCGCAAGTCCCATAGATACTGCCTGGAACATTGAGGTCGTGTTAGCGAGCGTGGGGCAAGTACCGAGGACGAGAATGAGAACGGGGTTCTCCTGAATAATACCTTTGAGGAGGATTAAGAGTCTTTTATTTTTGTTCATTAGCCATTACCTCCTTCCGTTACTTTGGCAACTGCATTTATAGCAGCGCGAACGGCATCTCTGTATCCGTTTGACGTGATAGTTGAGCCTGCAATCTGAGCAAAATCGTCTTTTATATCTGCGCTTGTCTTGTTATTATACTGCTCGTAATAGGAAGGCTCGCCGCAAACCGTACCCATGGGACCTTTGGGTGACGACGTTTCGTTTTGCTCTGTGGTTACGCAGGAAATTATCTTTCCGTCGCCGTCAATAGATATTTCGATAAATATTCGCTTACCCGATTTACCGGAGTATTTTCCGCTTGCTTCAGTTCCGTAGCCGCGAGCTTCAACCTTAGCAACGTAGCTTCCGTCATCGAGAAGCCAGATTTCCTTTACGAGATCGGTATCAATGCCGTCGTAAGCCGAAAGGTCGAGCTGCTCGGCAGAGGCGTATATTTCGTAAGCTGCGCCTGCTTTAGCCTTATCGTCTGCCGCCGCGGCGTTTTCCTTTTCAACTCCGTCGCTTCCGTAACCGATAAACGTATCGCCTACTGCTATTACAATGCCCGAGTTATCTTTTGCAACGTATATTTCGCATTCAAGCGAAAGCGTTGCGCCAATCCATTTCGTAAAGTCAACGTCGGTCGTGCCGAGAGCCGCATTACAGTTATCCTTAAGCTTTTCTTCGGGTGTTCTGTTATCGGCCTCTCCGCCGTTTGCTACGACGTAAGCGTTAAGTGCAGCCGTCATTGCGTCATAGTAAGCCTTGGATGATTTTGAATTCTTGGTAGCGCCGGTAGCGAGAACAAGCTCAAGCGAATCTATAGTATCACCGACGTAAGCGTTGTTAAGCTCGGTTTCCATACCGTAGGTTTCGTTGGTCTGAATGTGCTTAACGCCGGTGATTTTACCGTCAAGGTCGATACCGCATAGGATTATAAGACCGTCCTTATAGCCCGAAACGCTCATTTTGAATACAAAGCCGTTATCAAATTTATACCCCTCGGTAACGGCTGCGGGATAGCTTTCGGTTATCGTAAGAGTCTCCTTGTTGGCAGCGCCGGGAAGAACCTCCGTAAATGCAGCGTTAGTTTTTTTATCCTGGTTGTCGAGAATTTTTTCGGCTGTAAAAATATTGATAACCGAAAGAAGAAGCGCCGCTACGAGACATATAGAGCAAAGTACAACGGAAGGCATCAAATTACTTTTCTTCATTTTTCTTACCTTCCTTTCCGAGAGGAGTCTTTGTGCAAAGCTTCTCAATGTATGGAGTGAGAATGTTCATAATAAGTATAGCGTAGGAAACGCCCTCGGGCAAGCTGCTTAAGAAGCGGAATAAAACCGTGAGAATACCGCATCCTAATGCAAATATCATCTTTCCGAGTCTGTTAATGGGGGTCGTCACGTAGTCGGTAGCCATAAAGATAGCTCCAATAAGAAGACCGCCGCCAAGCACCTGATAAAGTGCTGTATGTAAGTCAAACTTGATTATGAGAGAAAGAACGAATACCGTACCTACGAAGATAACCGGTACTTCCCAGTTAATGACTCTTCTGACAACGAGGTAAACGAAGCCGAGAATGAGAGCGATAGCGCAGGTCTCACCGATAGCGCCCATTCTGTTACCGATGAGCATATCGAGAAGCTTTGGAAGCTTGGTAAGGTCTTCGCCCTTAAGAATTTCAAGGGGAGTTGCGCCGCCTACGAGGTCAACGTTCTGGAAAACGGTGTGAGAGCCGCCGCCTACCGACATAAAGGAAGCAAGAAGCATAACTCTCGCTGTTATTGCAGGGTTTGCAAAATTGCAGCCGATACCGCCGAACAGGCATTTAACGACCACGATAGCAAACGCAGAGCCGAGTATACATTCCCAGATTCCTACTTTTGCGGGAAGGCTAAGCGCGAGGAGTAAGCCCGTTACTACAGCCGAAAGGTCGGTTACCGTCTGCTTTTTCTTAACGATAAGGTTGAAAACAAATTCTGAAAGCACTGCCGACGCAACGCAGGTGAGAATAACGAGAAGTGCTTTCCACCCGAAGAAAACGATGCCGGCAACGGTTGCAGGAGAGAGAGCTATAATAACGTCTCTCATAATGCTCTGTGTCGTTACTTTGGTGTGTATATGGGGAGATGATGATACTATTAACTTTTCCACTTTATCTCTCCTTTACTTCAATCCGGCTCTGTGAGCCTTGTATTCTTTAAGTGCGTTTTTAGCCATTCGGTTATTCTGTATCAATGGGCGGTTTGCGGGGCAAACGAACGAGCAGGAGCCGCATTCCATACAAAGCATAATACTGTAATCCTCAAGCCTTGCCATTCTCTCGTCGGTGTTTTCGACGTTAAGTGCCTGGCTGAAAGCCGTCGGAACGAGATTAAGCGGGCAGGCGGAAACGCAGCGTCCGCAGTGGATGCAAGCGGTAGCCTCTCTCTCTCTCGCATCGCGCTCCGTGAGAACCGTAATGGCGTTGGTTTGCTTTATAATAGGCTCGTCAAGCGAGCAAGCGGGAAATCCCATCATAGGACCGCCGAAAAGAACCTTGCCGGGTTCTTCTGCAAGACCGTCAACAAAATCGAGAAGATCTCTTATCGTCGTTCCGATAGGGCAAATTACGTTTTTAGGCTTATTTATTGCGCTTCCGTCAACCGTAACGCACTTTTCAACAAGCGGCATACCTGTTTTAACGTATTTTGCAATGAAGGCGAGCGAGGTTACGTTCAGAATAAGAACTCCGACGTCTGCAGGAAGCTTACCCTCGGGAACTTTCAGCCCCGTAGTATTGTGAACCAGCACCTTCTCTGCGCCCTGAGGATAAAGAGAGGGAAGCACCTTTACGCATACCTTTTCGTCACCTTCGAAAATTCTCCGAAGCTCAGCGATAGCTTGAGGCTTATTGTCCTCAACTCCGAAAATATATTTCTCAATCTCGGGCGCAAACGTCTTGAACAGCTCTATGCCGGCGAGCAAAAGCTCTGAATCGTCTAGCATAGTGCGAGCGTCGCTGGTGATGTACGGCTCGCATTCCGCGCCGTTGATAACAACCGTATTAATCTTTCCCGCCTTAATTGCGTCAAGCTTGACAGCAGTAGGGAATCCTGCGCCCCCAAGACCTACAAGTCCGGATGCTCTTACAGCTTCAATGAGAGATGAAAGGTCGTTGATTTTAGGGGGAGCTATATTTTCGTCGGGAGTCATAAGCCCGTCGTTTTCAATTCTGATAATCGGTACGTTACGTCCGTCGTGTCTCAAATAACTGTCTATCTTCGTAACCTTGCCCGAAACCGAGGAATGAATATTGGACGATACGTACCCTGATGCCTCGGCGATAAGCTGTCCTACCTTAACCTCATCGCCTACCTTGACGATGGGAGCTGCGGGGGCACCGATATGCTGAACCGTCGGTAATATTATCTCAGAGCGAGGCTCCATTCGCACAGGCTTCATATCGGCTGTATTCTTATGGTGGGGAATACGGGTATTGCCTAAGAATTTAAACCCAAACATAAATACTTTCCTTCCGTTTTTTATTTAGCGAAAATCGGCAATCTCTGTTATAATTTTAACAAGTTATCCAATATTTTGCGCAAAAAAAATAAATATTTTAACCAAATACTACTTAATTATAACGCAAAACTGCGCCTATGTCAAGACGCAGTTTATAACAAAACTATATTAAATTTGTAATTATGTCAATTTTCGGCGTAAAATTCAATATTTTCGGTTGATTTGAGAGCACCGTCAGCATAAACCCATATTACGTCAACGTCTCCGATTTTATTGACGAGTGCGAGCCCATCCTCATACGAGAGACAGAATAATGCCGTGGAAAGCGCATCTGCAAGTCCGCTGTCTTTGGCGAATACCGAAACCGAAGAAAAGTAATTCGCGGGCATATTTGTGTCGGGATTTATTATGTGGTGATAGCGAACACCGTCAACCGTGTAAAATCTTTCGTAGTCTCCGGACGTAACGAGAGAGATGTCCTTAATGACAACTCGGGTAACGAAGCTCTCGCTTGAGCTTTTGTCCGGATTGGTTATGCCCGTAGTCCAACCGTCACCTGTAGTTTTTTCTCCGATGGCGCGGATATTTCCGCCGATATTAAGAACGTAAGAGCTTACGCCGCGCTCTATAAGAAGCTCAGCCGCCTTTTCGGTTGCGTATCCTTTTCCGATAGCGCCTACGTCAAGGCTCATATCTGGATCGGAAATGAACACGGTTCCGGCCGTTTTATCAATAACGAGATTGCTTATGTCGCAATGCAGAGCAGCGTTTTCGAGGTCCGATGCCGATGGGATATAGGCGTTTTCGGGGTCGCGTATACCCTTCTCTCTCGCATCGTGCCAGAGCCTTGTAACCGCACCAATTGCTATATTGGTTTTGCCATTAGTCAGAGTATACAGCTCTTTTGTGTAAAGAAGGAAATCTATAAGCTCGGAATCTACCTCAACGGGAGCTTTACCTGCATTATTGTTTACGGTCTTAATATTGTTTACTCCGGAATATTCGTAATATATATCAAAAAGCCTATGATAACGGGAAAGAACGTCTTTAACCGCTAAGCAGTTAGCATTAAATTCTTCTCTTGTGTCACCCTTATATGAGAATATATACGAAACAGTGTCAAAAAAATCATAATATGACTCGGC
Source organism: Eubacteriales bacterium (assembly GCA_045578385.1). Classification (GTDB taxonomy): domain Bacteria; phylum Bacillota; class Clostridia; order Oscillospirales; family CAG-272; genus UBA1740. Next base: position 80,546 of record JAZNKD010000048.1, read on the forward strand.
TTGCGTTTTCGGTTCTTCCTTAGAGGGCTTGCAGGAGCAAAACGCAAAGAGAAATATAGAAAATGAAAGCGTTAAAGCGATGAGCTTTATAATCTTCATAGGAAAATACCCTTTTAAATACGTTGAATTCGATAAATCAAGGCGGATGCCGTTAAAGACTCCGCCTTGAAAGAAACTTTAAGAGTTTTATTTTTATCTATTATAGCTTGCAGCTTTTTCAAGAGCAGCCTTATATCCGCCTGCGTACATAGTGCAGCCCGAAACTCCCTCGGTAGCGAGAGACTTAAGCTCGTCAGCATTCTTGCCAACTGCGGTGTTTGCATATGCCTGAGCCTGCTGGTACCACTCAGCGATAGCATCGCCGTATTCTACCATTCCGTAAGCATCGCCCTTCTCAAGCTTGGTTACGTCAAGGGTAATTGTACCAACCTTACCGTCAGCAACCTTAGCGGAAGCTTCGTTTGAGTCGATAATGGCAGCGACTATCTTGCCGTCGGCAAATACGGTTGCAGCAAAGTCGGCGGTATAGCTTACGTCAGCATTCTCCTGAGCAACGTCAGCGTTTACTGCAAGACCTGCAGTGAGAGTGGAAGCGCTCTTGAAGCTTACCTTGTGAGCACTTGCAAAAGCCTTGTCAATAGCCTTCTTGAATTCGGAAACGTCGATAGTGCAGGAAGCGGAAAGATCAGCGTTGGTAGGTTTGCCGTTTTCGTCAACTGCAAGTGCCTTAACCTCGGACTGAGTCTTACCAACTACGAAGCTCTCAACAGCCTTAGCCTGAACGTACCATTCAGCAATAGCGCCGCCGTATGTTACCATGTTGTAGTCGTCCTTAAGCTCTGCTTTAGACTTATAGGTAACAGTTGCATCAACAGCGCCGTCTTTCATAGTGGGAGCTACTGCGATAGTGTCAATACGGCAGAGAACGATTTTGCCGTCAGCATCGGTAACGATAGCTGCTACTGTGTTAGAAACTTCTGTTTCATCAGAAACAACGGAAACGCCGATCGCAAGGGTGTAATCCTTTTCTTTGTTCTTATCTCCGCAACCAACCATAACGGAAAGCGTAAGAGCAAGAAGCATAAGTAATGCTACGATTTTTTTCATTGTTTTTCTCCATAAAAATTTTTTATTGCTTATTTAAGCGTACACATTATAACATATTGTATCCTATTTGTCAATATTCTAACACCTTTTCGATAAAAAAATAACAATTATTAATCTAAAATGTGAAAACCAAGAAATAATTATCTCAGGCAGCTTACGTAAGTCAGGCTTTGATTGCCTGTTAAAAAATTAACGCCACTTTTGTTCAACGCGCGCAGAGCGTACCACGTACGCAGTACGCATCATTCAACAAATGTCTACGTGAATATTGCTGGAATGAAAAAGAAAAAAAGAGGCTCCCGAAAGAGCCTCTTTAAATTTAAAGTTTGTATTTGATTAGTCCTTAAGTGCTGCCTGAGCTGCTGCAAGTCTTGCAATCGGAACTCTGAAGGGCGAGCAAGAAACATAGGTAAGACCAATCTTGTGGCAGAACTCAACGGATGAGGGATCGCCGCCGTGCTCACCGCAGATACCTACGTGGAGTTCAGGACGAACCTGCTTACCAAGAGTGCAAGCCATGTTCATAAGCTTACCAACACCGGTCTGGTCAAGCTTAGCGAAGGGATCGTTTTCGAAGATCTTAGTCTCGTAGTAAGCATCGAGGAACTTACCTGCGTCGTCACGGCTGAAGCCGTAAGTCATCTGAGTAAGGTCGTTGGTACCGAAGCAGAAGAACTCAGCTTCCTTAGCGATATCATCAGCGGTGAGACAAGCTCTGGGAATCTCAATCATAGTACCAACCTCGTACTTAAGGCTAGCGCCTGCAGCTGCGATTTCTGCGTCAGCAGTTTCAACAACTACCTTCTTAACGAACTTAAGCTCCTTGATTTCGCCAACGAGGGGAATCATAATCTCGGGAACAACAGTCCAATCGGGATGGTTCTTCTGAACGTTAAGAGCAGCGCGGATAACAGCCTTAGTCTGCATTGCTGCGATTTCGGGATAGGTTACTGCAAGACGACATCCACGGTGACCCATCATGGGGTTAGCTTCGTGGAGCGAATTGATGATGTCCTTAATCTGCGCTACGGTCTTGCCCTTTGCAGCAGCAAGCTTAGCGATGTCAGCCTCTTCGGTGGGAACGAACTCGTGGAGAGGAGGATCAAGGAATCTGATAGTTACGGGGTTGCCTTCAAGAGCTTCGTAGAGAGCCTCAAAGTCGCCCTGCTGCATGGGAAGAATCTTCTCAAGAGCAGCTTCTCTTTCTTCAACGGTGTCAGAGCAGATCATCTCACGGAATGCGTCTATTCTGTTACCCTCGAAGAACATATGCTCGGTACGGCAAAGACCGATACCCTCAGCGCCAAGCTCACGAGCCTTTCTTGCATCCTTAGGAGTATCAGCATTGGTACGAACACCAAGCTTACGATACTTGTCTGCCCAAGCCATAATTCTGCCGAAATAGCCGGAGATAGTAGCGTCAACGGTAGGAACTGCACCGTCGTAGATATTACCTGTAGAACCGTCAAGAGAAATAACGTCACCCTCGTGGTAGGTCTTGCCTGCGAGAACGAAGGTCTTGTTATCCTCGTCAAAGTTGGAGATTGCGGAGCAACCGGAAACGCAACAAGTACCCATACCGCGAGCAACAACTGCTGCGTGAGAGGTCATACCGCCGCGGGCGGTGAGGATACCCTGAGAAGCCTTCATACCCTCGATATCTTCGGGAGAGGTCTCAAGACGAACGAGAATAACCTTCTCGCCTCTCTCGTTCCATTCCTTAGCTTCTTCAGCGGTGAATACGATCTTACCGCAAGCAGCTCCGGGAGATGCGCCGAGAGCCTTTGCAACTGCCTGAGCAGTCTTGAGAGCCTTTGCGTCGAACTGGGGGTGGAGAAGAGTGTCAAGGTTTCTGGGGTCGATCATAAGAACAGCCTGCTTCTCATCGATCATGCCCTCGTCAACGAGGTCGCAAGCAATCTTAAGAGCTGCAGCAGCGGTTCTCTTACCGTTTCTGGTCTGAAGCATATAAAGCTTACCGTGCTCAACGGTGAACTCCATATCCTGCATATCTCTGTAGTGATCCTCGAGGATAGCGCAAACCTTTACGAACTGAGCGTAAGCCTCGGGGAACTTGTTAGCCATTTCTGCGATAGGCATAGGAGTACGAACGCCTGCAACAACGTCCTCGCCCTGTGCGTTAGTAAGGAACTCACCCATAAGCTTCTTCTCACCGGTAGCGGGGTCACGGGTGAAAGCAACGCCGGTACCGCAGTCATCGCCCATGTTACCGAATGCCATTGCCTGTACGTTAACGGCAGTACCCCAGCTGTAGGGGATATCGTTGTCGCGGCGGTATACGTTTGCACGGGGGTTGTCCCAGCTGCGGAATACTGCCTTAACTGCGCCGAGGAGCTGCTCCTTG
>JAZNKD010000049.1:0-39977 GCA_045578385.1 Eubacteriales bacterium
TAACGTATCTATCGCCTATGTAGAGCTCGCCTTCGGAAATTTCCTCAAGTCCTGCTATCATACGAAGGGTGGTAGACTTACCGCATCCGGAAGGACCAACGAAGATAAGGAACTCCTTATCCTTGATTTCAAGGTTGAAGTCGGATACAGCGGTAACGCCGCCGGGATACTTTTTGTAAATGTGTCTGAGGGATAAACCTGCCATTGGATTAGTTCTCCTTTGAATTATTTTTTAGCATATATATTGTAATATATTTTTCCTATCTTTTCAATCGTCATTCTCAATGTTTTTTTGAGGCTGAATTTAGCATTTTTCAACAAAATTACAAGCTTTATTTAGTTAGTATTAACAATTCTTCTTGTATTTTTCTAATTTATTAGAATTGTTAGCGTATTTACTTCGCCTGCGAACAAACTATCATTATACCGTCCGACCGTTAAAAACGTAAAGCTCACGTAATTTAGCGATGTTTTGCCTTATTTTAACGACGCGCATTAATGGAATTTCACAGCTTTGTTTTGATATTATTGATTATATTCTATTATTAAGGATAAAACTGCGGTTCCTTATCTTGATAATCGAACGGAAACCTTTTATCTTGAAGAAAAGTAATTAAAAGCTAAGAAGCAACAAAAAACAGCTCCGAGCATTATTTTCAGTATTCGAGCTGTTTTTGTTGTATTATGCGATGGACTTATATAGTTACTTATGCTTATCCTCGTTTTCAAGATTTCTTCTAAGGAGCACGGGGAATCTGAACGAGAAAATAACGGTACAAAGCGTAGCCGCGGCAGCATCCGCAATCGCTTCCGCAGCATATACACCCGTAACACCCATAAAATTAGGGAGAATAATCGCCAGCGGAACGAGAAGAATAACCTTACGCAAAAGCGCGATAAAGAGAGAGACCTTTGCATCCCCCGTTGCAACGAATGTATTCTGACAGACGCGCTGCAGCCCGAATATAGTCATACCCATAAGGAATATCGGCATATACCTTCCGACGATTTCAACAAGAGCCGCATCTGCGGTGAATATCCTTGCTACAACTCTTGGTAATGCAATCATTGAAAGCATACCGATAAGGTTAAAGCCTACTCCGATGATAAAGGTATATTTTAACACGTCCTTGACTCTTTGATTGTTTCTGTGACCGTAATTGTAGCTGATAATGGGAGCTACGCCTTGAGTAAATCCCGCAAGAGGAATGCTTATAATCTGCATCGCGCTCTGCATAACGGTAAGCGAGCTGACGTATATATCACCGAATGCAGAGAGTGAGCCGTTAAGTACGAAGCCTACAAGGCTTTCGGTGCTTGCCATAACGAAAGGCGAGCTTCCGAGAGCTAAGGTTTTAGCTATTATTTCGCCATTCGGCTTCATTGACGAAAGCCTAAGTCGCAGCGTTGCGTGCCTTCCGGTAAGAAACATCAGCACGAATGCCGCCGAGCCTGCCTGAGAAATTACGGTAGCTATTGCCGCGCCCTTAACGCCAAGACCGAAAGCGTATATAAACAATGGGTCAAGGGCGGTATTAAGAACGGCGCCTATAACTACCGAGGTCATAGCTATGACAGGGCGTCCCTGAACGCTTATGAACGCATTGAGTCCCGAGGAAACCATCACGAAAACGGTGCCTAAAAGATATACGGTAAGATATTCCTTTGCATAACGGAGCGTAACGTCGGATGCGCCGGCAAAACGCAGAAGAGGATTCATAAAGCTATACGAAAACGTCATACAAACGGCGGTGAAAACGAAAATAAGAGTCATTCCGTTTCCGAGAATGCGCTCGGCTCTCTCACTGTTCCCCCTGCCGAGAGATATTGCGGCGAGAGGCCCGGCACCGCCCGCAACTATATTCGCAAATGCGGCAACGAGCATCACTACCGTACCCGCAACGCCGACACCTGCTAAGGCATCCTTGCCTACTTCGTCTATATGACCTATATAAATTCTATCTACCACGCTGTATAATAGGTTTACAAGCTGCGCCAAAACCGTCGGCAGAGCCATCTTGAATATAAGCGGCACTATCGGCGCTGTTCCGAGCAGCTCCTCATGTTTTCTTTGCATATTACAAATCCCCTAAGAATATTTTCCACTTGATTTTATCACATTTTAAAAAAAGTGTCAAGCGATTTACTTTTTCCGCGCACAAAAGAAAAAAATATATTGACACGAGCCGTTTTTTATGGTATAATCTCTCCGTTACAAAATTAAGGGGTATAGCACAATCGGTTAGTGCAACGGACTTTGACTCCGTTTACGGGTGTTCGATCCACTCTACCCCTGCCAAAGTACCACCTAGCCGAACATTTTGTTTATAAAAGTGGAGGCTTCGGGGTAGTCATTATGAGAAAATAGGCGGAGTCAAACGGCTCCGCCCATTTTCATTTATCGTGATTATTACTGCTTCAAAAAGTCTTCTATCGCTTTTTTGATTATTTCCGCTTGAGATTTATTTTCCGCAGCGCACTTATCTTTAAAAGCACTTACCAAATCCTTCGGGAGCTTAAAAGCGAGCTGAGAATAAACTTTATTATTATAGCGATTTTTTACTTCTGATGAAGTTTTAGTTTTTCTCTTCTGTTCTTCCATTTTTTAACCTCCAAATTCTTCTTACCAAATCTATTAAAATCAATATTGCATTTGCTCCAATTGCAATTCTAAGAGGTATGCTTAAACCTATTGTAGAAGCAAGAATTAAGAATGCACATAAAGTAATAAACCAAAATTTTTTCATAACCTATTGAATTTCTCCTTTCTTTGTGTTATACTAATTATACCAAATCCCCCCGAGGGGGAGGGGCTTTCGCCCCTCTTGGTTTGCTCACCACCAACGAATTGCGGTAATCAAAGCGGCTATTGCAACCAGCGCTTCAAGAACGATTTCAGCAATTTCTTTTGTGGTGAGTTTCTTTTTTCGTTTTCTCATCTGTATCACCCCCTTTCTGTATATATTATACCATACTTCTATAAGTATGTCAAGAGGTTTTTTAAAAAAAGTTGAATTTTTTCATTTTTTTATTAGAAATCAATCAAAAAAAGCCGCCCGGTATAGTTGATTCCGGGCGGCTTTGTTATTAAAATATTACTTTTCATTATTATCGGGTGGGATGTCAATACCGACACTTATGAGCTCACCTGCAAAAACATCGGGAGGCTTCAAATAATTTGATATTCCCGTTTCTTCGAGCCATTTCTTTTTTGCTTTATCAAGAGCGTTTTCTATCATTGTTTTTAGGCGTTTATATGTAATAAACATCTTGACGAAAGAAGGAAGATACGAATATATTTTTTCTACAACATAAGCGAATTTCAACGAGCCTGTCCCTCCGCCGAAATGCTTCTCGGCTTCTGTAACGAGGGTGTAAAGGATCTTAGCTATTATTTCCTTTTTCCCGCGCAAAGCGAGAAAAACAAGGACTCCTATTATAGTTAAAACTATAAGTAGCAAAATCCAATTGTTTATAATGAATTCTTTCATTTTTTGTCTCCTTTATTTTCGTGATGATGTGGCGGTTCTGAAGGGAGTTTTAGACATTTATGATAGAGCTCTGTTGCGACGTCGTCACCGTCAAGAGTATGGTACGCGTGATATTCACGCCTCAATGCTTCTTTTGCATAAATCGGGCAATATTCGCGAGCTATATGCTTCTCGTATTGTCTTATGATTTCAGCACGGAGAAGTGCTTGGAGCCCTTCCTGAAAGGCTTTATCACGTTTGCGATAAAACTTATAACGAGCTGCGATAAAAGTCACTGTCCCACCTAATATAAAAGATATAAGCCACTTTATTATTTCCGTTATCATTTTTTGCTCCTTTGATGGATTTAAGTTTGAAAACCCATACGGATTTTTTTGATGTGCGTTATTATTGAATTAAATTATTTTTTGCTCTCGCTCTTCAAGCATTTTATTATATTCCTCAACAGGAATCTCATAAAAAGTGCTTGCATCAACACCCTCGGCAAGATAAATCGTTGAGCCGTAAATCTCGCCGTTTGTGAGGATTTTGCCCTCACTTGCAATTATTGGTCCTCTCATATTTTTCTCCCTAATCAAAAGGATTAGTGTCTATAAATTGATAAGTATGACAATCTATAATAGTATCATAAATGTTTTTCTTCCCATTTAAACCTCAATGCTGTAAATATATGATGTCGATGACAAATTAGCTCGAACAGGTTGATACAATAATGTCATATTTGAAGCCGTTGTTACTCCTATAGTAAGAAGTGAGTCCTCATTTACATTTTTTATCATATATTCAACGTTAGGTATTCCAAGTGTTCCATCTCGTACCGAAGATATCCAAAAAGAATACTCTTTTCTATGTGGGTCCCTTGTAATATTTAACTGATGTAATTTTGAGGCTTTAACAGTTTTTGTAACAAGTCCGCTGGTTTCAACTACTTGCGTAATTTCAACAACAGTTTCTCCATTTCCTACCAGAGTTATAATGCCACATACCTTTCTTAATGGCATCGATATAGAAGTGCCGGCAGGTAAAATAATACTTTCGGAATAAGGCACTACACTTTCTAAGTATTCTCTGGATATAAACTCCCTCGGCTTAGGAGCAAAATCGTAATCCGTCTGGTCTGGCGCAGTGATATTTCCGTTCACAGTACGCACTACCAAAGCTCCGCCAATCGCTTCTTCAGTTGCACCAATTTTGGTTGGTTTGTTCGCTCCACTTTTAGGGTGTTGTGCATAAACCGCCTTCATACCCCAAGTGTTTTCTTCGATTTTCAAATATCTTTCATCGGCTACTTTTTCAAAGTATCTCCTTGAAATATACTGGTCATCAGACGGAGCGTGTGTAATCTGATTTGGTGCGTTTATATTGCCGTTCTCGTCTCTGCGAGGTATAAGCCCACCAACCGCATCAACCGACACATTTTGCTTGGTAATTGTTTCATCTATTGCCTTTGCCACAACCTTGTTTTGAACAGGTCTTTCACTTGCAGGGTCTAAAGCATCATCGGGTTTTGGCAGATACTTTTCAGGGATAGTGCCATCACCCTTCTCACATTTGAAGATTTCAACGGTTCTTGGTTTTAAATCATCCAGATAATAATCGTTTTGGAAATAGCAATTAGTGCCGTTTACAACCAATCTCTTATACTTAAAATCGGGAAAATCGAAATCGGCTACAAGATAAGTTCCATCGGGAATGCACAATCCGTCTTCTTCCGTCCATCCATCATCGCCCCCATTATTGATGTCTTGAACTTCCATTTGCACCATACGGGGCTCTCCGTCAATAGTTGCATACACAACGTCTCCCTCTTTAAGCAAAGTCGGAGATGTAAAATTAACAATTCTTTTGTCGATTGAAGTTTCGGGTAAAATTTCGCCAACATTATGAAGGTAAGCATAAACGGAAAGAGTTGCTCTTTTATTTTTATCAAGAAGGGTCTGCATACCGCTAATCAAAAACGGCTCGCCTGTATCTTCGATTTCAAATGGCAATTCTTCATCTTCAGGAAGCATTTCCTTAAGTTTATATAAATTGCCTAGGTATACTATGGATTGCTCATTATGTGTCAGAGTTTTTGAAACGCAAGTGTATTCCACTCCGTCACAGACAACAATGTATGTATATCCCTCTATCAGAGCGAGTGGCACATAGCTCAATTCGTTAATTAGTGTCGGGGGTAAAATTTCATACAACCCTTTTATAAGCTGTTTAAGCTCTTTATCAACTTGCTCAACTGCCGTTGCATTGGATTCATCTGCTTCTTGAAGCTCCGCAAGGGCTTCTTCATACTCGATGCGAAGCTCCTGAAGTGTTTTGGCATTGGATTCATCTGCTTCTTCAAGCTCCGCAACCTTGGCATTATATGCTTCGGTTAGCTCTTCAGTTGCCATTGCATTGTCTGCGTCTGCCTTCTGAAGCTCTGTAGTCTTTGCGTCACAAGACTTTATATGATTTGCGAGAAATTTGTTGGTTGCTTCAATAGCATCACTATTTGACGCAATATCTCTTTTCATTTGAGTAACTTCTGCACCATGCTCGTTTGTATAATTAATAAGGTCTTTAACGCTGTCAATTTCTTCTACACTTATGCCGTTTGTTAAAAGTTCAATAGCATCACTATTTGCTTTTTCGGCTGCCTGAGCACGGGCAATTTCTTCATCAAGCCTTGCGTCAATTTCCGAAACCTTTTCATTGTATGTCGTTTTGTGTGTTTCAAGTGCATCGGAATTTGCCTTGTCTGCCGCTTCAAGCTCCGCAACCTTGGCATCATAAGCAACTTTCTGTTTATTAATGATGTTTTGCGCTTCATTCACGATATCAAGCGCATTATTCGCAGTGTCCTGTGCTGCATTTGCTGCTTCTACCGCATTGTTTGCTGTCTCCTGCGCTTCGTTAGCTGAATTTTGAGCATTGTTTGCGGCAGTCTGGGCCGCAACCGCAGACGTCTGCGCGTTTGAAGCTGCCAAGGAAGCATTGTGTGCATTTCCGTTGAGCTCGATAACCTTTTCATTATAGGCTTTGATGTGGTCTTCAATCGCCTTCTTATTTTCGGCATCGGCAGTTTCAAGCTCTTTAACCTTGGCATTGTATGCTTCGGTTAACTCTTTGATTGCTGTTGCATTTCTTTCATCCGCTTCTTGAAGCTTCTCAAGGGCTTTTTCATATTCGGCGCGAAGGTTGCCAAGCTCCGTTGCGTTATCTTCATCAGCCTGTTTCAGTGCAGTAAGCTCGTCGTTGAAGGCTTCGGTTGCTGCTTTAAGCGCGGCTTCAGACAATCGGTCTATAGCGTTGGTCTCCCAATTAGCGAGAGTATCATTTACTCTTTTTTCGAGATCCTCCCACCGCTTGACTTCGGTTTCGGTATAAACATAGTCAGATGGTTTTGGGCGTTCAATAATATGAAAGTTAGCCTTTTCTTCAGTCTGTTCACCGTTATCAGTTTCTCTCATAACGCAAACAATTAAATCACGAGATGACTGCATAAGGATATTTGGAATAGGGGCTATGACACTATCATCTTTGAGCTGTATTTCTACAACCAAAGCTTCTTTATCACCTCTACTGTAGCAGTGAACTTCTGTAATTGTTTCTGTATTTTTTACAGTAATATGAACATATCGTCCTGTATCCCACTGATACAAGGTTCCGCCAATTACTTTTATCATAACGATCTCCTATAAATTATTTGTTTTCCTTTTTCGAGGATTCTTCTGAAGCTTTTGCGGCGAGGATTTCTCTTGAAGCTCCCTCTCTAAGCTGTTTGGTAATATTGTCAAAAAAATCTACAAGAAAATAGCAGGGTATATTTTTTGAGAATGCCTCGTTCAAAACAATCTCAATTTTGCTTTTCATTTCCTCGAGTTCAAGAACTATGGGGCGGTCCCATCGAGTTTTTTTCGGTTCTGAATTCATACGGTTCTCCTTTAGAAATTAAGCATCCTCAGCTTTTGTTAGCAAGCCATCAGTGAATGTAAGCTTTTGGTTAGTACCGGTAGTTCTGTATGTATATGTGCTTCTACTTACGCCAGCTGCTAATTTTGTTATACAATTCAGTATTGATGATTTATAATTATCAATGAAGTAAACAGCTGAAAGAATTTGATACCAAGTTTTAGTTAATGCAGTAGTGCTATCTTGTTTTTCAAAAGCAGTTAAATTATTTGGTGTCAATTCGACATATGATCCGCTTGTAATACCGTAGTTTCCTACGATTTTTCCTTCTCGAATATCCCATTCGCCGATTTTTCCGCTTGTTGCAACAATACTACCTGTGATATTCACATCATCAGCTTTGATACCATTAGCATTTATTTGAGAAGCAGTCAACTGACCTGTTATATTAGCAGCAGGGATTTTAAGTTTCCCGTCTTTGATATCACATCCACCTATCGTTCCCGAAGTAGCTGTTACCGAGCCTTCGATAGTTGCGTTTCCGCTACTATCAACTTTAAATTTATTATTGATATTAAGAGATCCACCGCTAATAGAACAGCCTGTTATATTTATTGCGTTAATGCTTCCTGCGGTAATAAAATCCGCATTGATTGCACCGTCCATCGTAATAGCGGTTCCATATTTGCCATTATATCCCGTGGATGAATAACCCAAGCCTGAAGCATTCCAGCGCCAAATTTTTCTTGCAGTATCCTTGTCAGCTGTATCCATTATGAGAATTTCCTGAGGGGAATTCGCCGGATACAGCACTACGTGACCTCCACTATTACCGGTGATAAGATTGGTTGCTCTGAGAATAGCATTTTGAAGGTCTGTAGAAGCATTTTTTTCGTTGTCTGCAACATCTTTTTGTGTTTCAGAGATACTCTCTTTGATGCTCGTTATTGTATCCTTGAGATTACTCTTGGCATCACCAACCTCTATTTTTGAAAACCGTTCGGCCAAACTATCATACTCAGTCTTTATAATCTTCGCTTCTGCATCTATACCGAGTTCTGTAAAATATACCGTTACAGTATCGCATAAGGCTACACGTTCAACTAAGGTCGTGTCTTTATATTCAGGACTCTGCCACGTCTGCATAAAAGAGAGCGTTATATTTATTTTAGGTACGCCTAATTTGTGTGCTTCTATAAATTCCTCAGCGTGAACTCTAAGATTGGTTTCATCAATATCCTCTTCAGGCGTAAACATATCGGAAATATCAAGAATATACGCACGTGTATGACCGATGTTTTCGCTGCTTATAAGTTCTATTGTTTTCTCAGATAAGAGAATCAGCTCCTCGGTGTTTTCAATTATCTCACCGGCTCTGTTTTTGGTTACCGTTTTCTTTATTGCATACGGTAAAAAATGAGTGTAGCATTCACTTATATTTTTTTCTTGCTTCGCATCGGTAAGATTTTTTCCGTAATTGATTACAACTCCGTTCTTCGCTCCGCGCGATTTATGAAGCTTGACGGTGAAATTATCAAATTCATACTCACCGCCCCAAACGGCTAAAACCGAGTCTTCTTCGCCACCGCAAAAATTGCGAAGGCTTCTCGGCTTACTTATATTGATACTGTTTGACGTCGATATATCGCTTCGAGCTGTAAATGTATGAGGTAGCAATGCCGCTGAAAATCCTACATTCAGTGCGTTCTCAGGAGTAGTATCTTCTATTGTTAATGAGGCCAACGGGATTCCCTTTAAATCGTAAGATATATGTGTCGCATAAAATGTTACTATACCCTTTATAGGTTTGCTCGATTTATATATGCGAAACAGCTGCAAATCGCTTGTTTCGTTCGCTTTTGCTTTAATTATGCACCCTTCTGCGATGTCATTATACCAAGCTCCCGTGATTGGATATTGAAGAGTAAGCTCAAACGCGCCGTTGCGCTCCTCGCTCACTTTACACGAAATAGCATCTCTAAGATGACCTATACCGTTATTCTCAAAATTCTGAGCGCTTTTTGAATATAAAATTGGAATCATAGGCAACACCACCTAGGTATGATTTTTACACTTGTTACAGTCCCGCTCCACGAAATACTATTATCACCTTTATAAAGCTTCGGAAATTCGTGAGTATACATTTTAGAATTTGCGTTTTGAGTCCCTCTGAAAGCTATCATTTTCTCGGAATCGACCTCTATATATTCCTCGACGTCTCGGAATACGTAAGTATCTCCGTTTATATTCAATGTAATATCTCCCTCTCCCTCGATCTTTATATACGGAAGAGAAGAAAAAGCTTCTGGGTTCGTCAATGTTGCCTCTGACGTAAGAGTGATCTCATTTTGCCCGTCTTTCAAATATCTAAACGGTTTGCAGTTAAACGCTATAGACGACCTTCCAAGCGCGGGTAGCTCTTGCTCGAGGTCAAATTCATCACTATAAGATGCAAGCCGAAAATATCTTGAATCGTAGCTATCGGATAACTGAAAATATCCAACCTCCGAAAGCAACCAACTCTTGAGCCTATGTGCAATTTCAGGAATTGTGTTCGTTCCCTCCAATGCCGTCACATCGTACGTTATTTTTACGTTTTTATATCTTTTGTTATCTATGAGGAGATCCCCGGAGCGCCCGGGGATCTGTGTAAAAGTTATATCTCGAGCTGCACCTTTGTAGGTGCTCTTATCTACGACAATAAGCTGCTCGTCGAGTGATTTTGTTCCGTTAAAAATAAAATAATTAAGCCCTGACATTAGTTAAAAGTCTCCTCTTTTTCGCGAATCTTCTCATCAATAACGTGCATAAGCTCTTCAGCAAGCTCGTCAATGTCAGAAGGGGAATTGTTTTCTAAGTGCTCAATATGAATATCAACCTTTACGATTATATTAGCTTTCTCTTTTGGTGCCTCGCGTTTTTCTTCAAGTTCTTTATCCCTCTCACGTTTTTCCGAGGCTGTAAGTACCTGCTCACCCTTATGAAGGAGCGCAGGATAATTATCGCGCGGAACGTAATCGAGACCGCGGCGGAGCTGAGGAATATTCGGTATATCGAAGCCTAGAGACTTTCCTCCGATTACAGGTACCCAATCAGGAACATCAAACGATATCAGATTGATGCCGTCAATGAGAGTATTTATCGCATTTATGATAAAGTTTATAGGAGCCTTTACCAGAGTCTTTAAATTATCCCAAACAGAAGCAAAGATGTTTTTGACGTTCTCCCACGCAGCTTCCCAGTCTCCCGTAAATACGTTCTTAACGAAATCTATAATATTAGAAAAAATATTCTTGATATTTTCAAATAGCGGTCCTATCGATTCCGCGGCGATTTTAAAGGTCGTTTGAAGAAATTCGGCTACGACAGAAAAGCGCTCTTGAAGCTTCGGCATGATATGCTCTATAAGTTGCGTAAATAGAGTTATCAGCGGAGGCAGTATCAAATTAACGAGTTCGATAAGTGGAACGAGCAGAGCTATTACAATATCGAGCAGAGGCAAAAGTAACGGTGCTAACGTCTCGAGAATTGTGATAACTACGGGTAATACGGATTCTACCAACCTGATTATTACCGGCATTAACTCGTTAATCAAACTGATTACGATAGGTAATACCTTTTCAACAATTTGTAATATCGGGGGTAATAATGTAGAGATAAGTTGAATTAGAATCGGAAGTGTCGCTTCAATAACTTCGAGCAGAACAGGGAGCAGAGCATCAATGAGATTCATTACTGAAGGTAGGATTTTATCGACGAACTGCAATATCTGCGGTAAAAGTTTTTGTATAAGCTTTGTTACCACCGGGAGAATCTTTTCTACAATCTTCACAAAGTAGGGCAAAAGCTTTTGAATTACGGCGAGAAGCGCCGGGAGGATCGTTCCTATTACGTCGGATATAAGCGGCATCATAGCCGTGATCATGTCAACGAGAAGCGGCAAAAGGCTACTCGCAAGCTCCGATATTATCGGAACGATCATCTCTATGAGAGAGATGATGACCGGAAGAATCGCCGATATAATACTTTCGAGAACCGGTAAAAGTGTCTCTATAAAGCCCATAAGAAGCGGGAATAGAGTCTCTACAAGTGAGAATAGCGACGGCAGCAAGCTCTCGAATACTCGCTGAATCACAGGTGCGAGCCGTTCAAAAAGTCCTTGAACCTTAGGAAGAGCCTCTATAACGAGATCGGCAACCGATTGAGCTACAGGCATAAGCGCATTGCCCAGCTGATTCATAAAGCCACCAACAGCGGCTTTTATGTTTGCTATAGTATCGCCGAATACTACGCCGGCCTTAACCGCGTCCTCTGACATAACTATACCGAGGTCATCGGCTTCTTGCTTGAGCGCAGCAATCCCTTCGGAGCCTGCATTCAGAAGTGGAAGCATCTCGGTATAACCTTTTCCGAGAAGATCGGCGCCTAGCGCGTTTCGCTCGGTACCATCCTCCATATCCGCAAGCGACGCAGTTATTCTGTCAAACTTTTCTTCTGTAGATAATCCTTCGAGATCTTCAAGCGTAAGTCCAAGACGCGAAAGCGAATCAATAGCTATTGCAGAACCGCCCGCAGCATCGTCAAGTGTTGTAGACATTTTTTTCACTGCATTAGCTAGAACGTCGCTGCTTACGCCGCTTTGATCGCACGCATGCATCCATCTTTGCAGTTCTTCTCGATTGATAGATGTTCGCTCCGAAAGCTTATCTATAGTGTCGGCTTGCGTCGCTGTGGAATTTACCATCGCATAAGCGCCAGCACCGAGCGTAGCGGCAGTACCGACAACCGCAGTTCCTACCGCAGCGGCTCCTTTTATAATAGATGAAAAAGCGGAGCCTATTTTTGAACCTGAGGCTTCCGCTTTTTTTGTGGTATTATCTATACTTTTATCCGCTTCGGAATTATCTATAAAGATCTGTCCAAAAAGCTGAAATATATTTGCCAAGATTTATACCTCCTTTGCCGTCTTTGCTCTTTCAATATCAGCAATCCGCATAAACTCATCCTCGATAGACTCGAGGGATGTTAATTTGTTTTTTGTAGTAGATTCTTCATCACCGAATACCGATTTGATAAAATCTTCGTATGATATAGGTTCCTTATTGCTGATTTTTGAAGCAACAAAATTCGCTATCCAAAGAGGCTTTAATTCTTGCTCTTCAGCATAAGAAAGCAACCCGCCGAGATCTTCGAGGGGAAGTTCTGCGACGAGTTGCCAACTGTAATATTTGGATAAAAGGCTTAATGTATGTGCCCTGCCTTTTTCCGTAAGGCAGTAGCGAAAAAAGTTCTTATTCCATTGTCGTGAATAAGATCATTGATAACTTCTCCGATATCTTTTTCGTTTGCTTCTTCCTGGCTAATGCCATAATAAAGCGAAACAAACTCGGGAATATCTTCACCTATAACGCCGATCTGATTAGTAATCGAAGGCAAAATTTCAAACCCAAGCTCTGCGGCTTTTTCGCCGGAAAGCTGCTTGAGCGCATCCTTCTTTCCTTTTGTTTCTTTAAAAACATCTGCATTTTTCAAAGAAGTAACGATGGGCTTGATGTCAATTTTTGAAACGATACGAGAAAGCACGGGAATAGTTTTTATTTTAAGCATTGTTTTTCCTCCTGTTATGCTTTATTATTCTTCTGTTGCTTCAGTGTTAGCGGTTGCTGCGGCTGTAGCTCCGGCAATTTCGGAAACGTCTTTTACTTCCCAAATATCACCGTTGAGGTCCTCGACAGTCTGATGCGCTTTGATCTCAAGAGAAACCTCGCCTTCGGCTTTAGGAGCTGCCTTTATAGCAAGACCGTTCTCGCTCATCGGATTGTAAATCGTGATTTTCTTGTATTTACCCGAGATGAGTTTAGCAAACATAGTAATGTTTTTGCAGTATGCGCTATCTGCAATTATACCGCATTTCGGATTCTTGATAACTTTGGCCTTGGTGGTTCCCTCGCCCTCCTCGCTAACTCTTGCATAAGGCATAGCAAGAAGGAGCTCTTCCTGAGACATGCAAAGTGATACAACTTTAAGTGTTGCATCCTGCTCCTCGATAACCTGCGTGCCTTTTGTCGGGCCCGTTCTGCCATCGAACTCAATGTTTCTGATACTAACGGTAGCGTTGAATTCACCGCCACCGCGAGTAGGCGCGAGCTTGCGTTCGGTCGTTTCACCAAAATCTATAAAAACAAGACCTTCATCGATCTGAATATTTTCAACCTGCTGTTTGGTAAGGTTTGTTACGTTTGGCATTGTGCCTCCTCCTTAATTGTAATAGAATAAACGTGCCGCAAAAACTAGGCGGCGATGTGAAATATCTTTTTCACGGTCATCGGAGGGATCTCGAGTTTCGTAGCCGATGTGTCCGGCGAACGATCCCTCTCGAGAGATCGTTTTGTTATGAAGAAAATTCCGGAGTTCGTCACAAAGGCTTTCGAGTTCTTCGGTAGCCGTAGGCAGCTTATCGTCGGTCCATATATCTATGTCAAACATAGATAGGTCTCCGGTAGCGAGATCCGATGCGGTAATTCCACTCACTACCGAATAAGGAAATAGCGCATTTGCAGGAGCTCTATCGTAATAGCACGTAAAGCCATGCTTCATTGTGCATATCTCTTTAATAAGCGTTTCTATGAAAGACGAAGTGTCTACATTGGAGCTCAATCGCTTTCATCCTCCTCTCCTTCATATATTTTTGCGCCCGCCTCTTCGAGCGTCTTATTGAGCAAAGCGAGGTATTCCTCTTGAGCCTTGCGAATTTCCGCGATATTGTTTTGAACCGTATCGCGCAAGAGGTGCGTTGCTTTTTGTCCCGGGTGCTGAACGTTAAAGCCATAGATATTATCCTCGTAGCGCATATAATGCCCGTCCGAGGTGATTTTGTGGGATTTCGTACCGAACTCTATCCAATGCGGAGAAGCTCGGGAAGCTTTTTTACCCTTTTTGAGAACCTTCGCTCTCGAGTAGAATCCTACTTGTAGTTGAGGTTGCCCAGTTTGCCTATCTATGAACGCCCACGTTCCTATATGGTTCTTGAACCGGTTAGAATGTACGAGCCCGGAGGAGGCGATTTTCGACCGTATGAGCTTTCTAATGACCTTTCCGCTCTCGCGTAAAGCTGTTTTTGAAAGCCCTTGCATAGTCTTTTTCGCCTCCGTGGAAGTGTCTACGAAGGTAACGGAAGAGGTAGCTTTTTTAGCCATTTCCTGCCGATAACCCTTCGCATACGAGCTCTATTATTTCTTCCTTTGCAGGAAAAGAACGAAGAATCTTATACATTACTCCCTCGTACTCGAAGTAATTCTCGTTCTCATACTCGTACGCCATTATCTCAACGCAAAGCTCGGGCTTTTTTCCCGCTGCCTGCGCTTGATAGAATTCAGAACGCTTAACGCCTTTATCGTTGCAAATCACTTCTCGTTTTTCAAAACCGACCTTTTGCGGACGGTTAAATCGGTCGAAGGTCTGCTTTTCTTTACAAAGAAAACCTATATCGCTCCAATACATGCCGCTCACTCCCCGATATACTCACTTGACAAGCTCAAGTGATTTTTGAGAGATTCAAAGCTTTCACGATATCGCTCTGCATCGGGATTGTCAAGGCCGAACTCTGCCTTTACGTAGATGATACAAGCTCGCTTTGTAAGCGGATCGTTATCATCGTATGCTTTGGCGGGGAGTATTCCCACTCTCGTAAGCTCTTTTCGGGCCGCGAGAATAAGATCCTTTATCTCATCATCAAAGATACTCGTTCTATTTCGGCGAACAGCGAGGCGGGCGGCATATAATAATTCCTCCGATACTTCGCTTTCGCATACGTCGCATTTGTTATATGTGTCCGCCATTATCTATATCCTCCGATTATTCAGAAGCCGCCGCAGCTCCCTTTTTACCGTAAACAAGCGAATCAGGCTGCGTTGCGGCGCCGAAAATACCAAATGCGGTATAATCGTTGGCTCTCTTAGAGCCGTAAGAGTCCTTTGTAAGAGAAACGTTCTCAACGATGTTTATACGGGAATACTTATGTACGTTTCCGATAACGAAATCACCGGGATTGAGATAAGGATCTACTTCTACCTTGTAGGTAGCAATAGAATTTACGCCGACACCGTTGATAGGCGTAAAGATGTAGTTGCCGTTATCATCTTTGGAGAAGGATATTTCCTCTACGATAGACTGAGCAACGTATATCTTTGCGTTTACCTTCTGCTTCTGCGAAAGCTTACCGAGAGCCTCTCCGATAGCGTCAAGGGCTTTACCGCTGTAGGAATGAAGAATCGCTCCAAGAGTGACGCCCTTCATCTTATTTTCACCGTCTCCGTAAATGTGTTCGGTTGCTGCCTTATCGCGAACCTGCTCGACAAGCTCGTTCTGAATGTAGTCGATGAAGCCATCTACGGACATTGCTTCGAGTCTCCAGGAAACACGGATGGTTTCGGAGATCTCCGAGGTACCGAGAACGAGATCCGCCCACTCATAAGAAGCATCGGCGTTCTTTTCGTTCTCCTTCTTGCTCTCTGCTCCCGTGGAACTCTTCTTGTAAGGGAACTTGATGAGTCCGGGGATTGCTGTTCTTGCTGCATCCTTGAAAAGAGGAGACGTCTGAGAAACTGCTTCCAGGAGTGCAAGATTGATACTCGTAGGAACGAAGAGTCCACCGTTATTTACACCGTCTGCATCTGCAGAAGGAGCCGCAAATGCGGTGTCAGTGGTTGTAAGCGCGGTATCAAGCGCTCTCTGCTCTACGGGAGTGAGAGCGCGCCTCATAAGAGTCTTTGCCCATGCGCTGCGATATTCGGGCGTAGAGAGTACGGTTTCACGAGTAAATACGGTATCATCCTCGCTTCTCGTGAGAGGATTATCGACGTTGTTTGCAGGTACTGCACCGTTACCGATACCTTCAAGGAGTCTCTTTCTCTGTTCGAGAGCAGCATACTCGGTGGCGAGGTCGGTAAGCTCGGTTTCGAGCTCGTCAAGATTGAGGTTTGCGGATCTCTGCTCGAGCTGACCACGGATTTCTGCTCTGCGGTCATTGATTTCTTTCATTCTTTTAAGAATTTCTTTCATTGTGGGTTTCCTTTCTTTTTGTTTATTTTTTAAAGTAATGTTTTGAGTATAAGCTCTTTTCTGCGGCGTTCTCTCTCCAAGCACTGAAACTCCTTTTTGTACTCCTCCTCAAAGAAGCTTCGCGCAGAAACCGAGGTCTGCTCATAGGCAGGGAACGTAACCGCCGAGACGTCGTAAAGCTTCTTAACGCGTATGATTGTTCGTGTTCTAGTCTCTTCGTCGTAACTCGATTCGGCTATTGAGAAAGAAAAGCTCATTTTGTCAATTCTTCCTGCCTTTATATCACCGTAAAGCTGTCTGTGCCTTTCATCCGTACCATCGAGGATTGCCTCAATATCAAACTTATCTCCTATGCTGTAATTGAGTGATCCGTTTTTGTTGCGTGCGTAAGGTGTCAGCTCGTGGTTCATATTGAATATAAAATCGCTCATATCTGCTCCATCAAAAGCACCGCGAGCGATCTTTTCATAGTATTTGATACCATCAAACTCATATAAACAAGTAAGAGTGTCAAATACTACAGGGGTACCGCGTATTATAAGTTTATTTTCATCCTCGGTGCTTTCTCCGAGGTTATATGTACCGAAAGCACGGTACTCTCTTTCTTTAGGCTTAAAAGGCATTTTATTCTCCTTCTCCCTCTCGGGTATCTTTTTCTTCACCTGTATTATCAACTTTGTCAGATTTATCTCCGAGCTGATACTCGTCGGCTTTTTCTGCATTGACAACGTTAAGCGTCTGCACCCTGCGGCGCCCTTCCTCTCCACCAATGGGAGGATATCCTATCGTTGTGAGTGCCTGATCGAGCGTTAAGCCTCCTATTTCCGCAAGGAACTTTACGGCTGCGAGCCTATCAGTAAGTTTTGCGTATTCCAAAGTGTTGATATCTGCATCTATCTGATTTCCGAAGCCTCGTTCTTTTTTAGTGAAAAGGCAATTGGTAAGTGCCTGAGAAAGCTGAACGAAGAACGGACGGAGCTCGCCGGTATAAAAACTCATTTCTTCATCGGGAGTCGCTTTGTTTTGTATTATTTTTTCATTGGTGCCGAGATAGTTTTGAATACCGCTTTTTACATAGTCCAACTGCTTATCGGGAATAGGAGTTATTTTGTCGGACATAGGCGTATATTTATATCGACTATCCGTTACAATTACGCCAGAACCGTTATTCTCAAGCGCGAGATTATCTCTTATAAAATCATCTCTGCGCTTTTTAAGATCGTCATTCTTAACGCTTCCTTGCACCTCGAGGATTCCGCGAACTACGGATACAAGCTCGGCAAACTTGCTCATAGACTGATTGAAGGTATTTGCCGTCTCAAGAACCGGTATCAGAGGCTTATTACTTGAACCAAAGATATCGTGATCAAGGAAGTGCGAACCTATAAACGCTATCTCCGTAAATGGAAGAGCGTACTGCCTTCCGGTTGCAAATCTGAAAAGCACGAAAAGCTCACCTTTGTACTCTTTCAAGTCAAGTGCAGGAGCGTTTATGTTATAAATCGCTTTCAGTTCGCCCGTCAGCTCATCCCATATTGGAAAAGCGAAAGCTCCGTTGTATACTTTGTAATTTGCTGCGAGTCTATAGTAAAAGCTATAGGCTGTATTGTACGGATTCGGCTTAAACTGTAATATACGGTTTATAGAGTCGTTGACTTCTATGGATTTACCATCATTCAGTCTTATATGTTTCGGTTTAACAACTGCGGCCCTGCGAGCGAATGAATCCACCGAAGCTCTGACATTATCATCGGACCAAGCTTTCCCCGAGAACGGAGTAAATGTACTCGAATAGCTATTTAATAGCTGAAAGCTTGTAAGGTTCTTTTCGTTTTCAGGTTGCTGTTTTTTGCCGAAAATCATATTAAATAATCCCATTTTGATTACCCCACAAAATACATATAATTTTCGTAATCTCGAACGTAAACTACCCAAGCGTTAAGCAAAGAAACTGCTCCATCTATGCGGCGCTTTTCGGTGATTTTTTTAGGTTCGATATTGTTTAATCCCGATTTTTTAACGGCTGTATTTGAGAGGCACCATTTTAATATCGGGTTATTGTTATAATTGACGATATGAGCTCCGATAGCGGCTCCCATTTCTCGCATTGGTTGAGCCCATGTGAAGGGGCCCTGCGCGACTTGCTCCATTATGAAATTGGAATTTTTCATTTCTTCAACCCAATAGCCGGCAAGTGCTCGGTCGTAACCGATTTTTACGGGATCTATCTTGTATTCGTCGCGCATCTTGACGAACCACGCGGTCACGTCGGAATAATTTACACGATTTCCAGAACATATCGTTAGAAGTCCGCGCTCTGCCCAAAGACGATAAGGCGCTTCCTTTTTGTTCTTTTCCTCGACATGTTCGACTCGTGTTTCGGGAAGAAAATACTGCTGTAATACGTATATGGTTTCATCTCCGGGCTTACGTATCATAAGCGTTGCCGCTGTTAAATCGGTAGTTGCCGAAAGATCACAGCCACCGATAGCGTAAGTGTCGTAGACGTCTGCGATTTCAAACGTTGCGGTATTATTTATCTCATCAAAGGAAAGCCAAGACTGCGAACTGTTTTCACGGATGTTAAAATCTTTACAAAGAACGCCGGGAAGATCCGCAGGATTATTCTTTGCTCTCTCAACAAATGCAGCGAGAGTCTTATACTGCTTAATAACACCAAGACCGGGATTTGCCTTTATCCACGCTTTAGGATCAATCCATTCGGAACGCTCATCAAGCTCATAGAGTATCGGAAGGAAGCTATCATCATCTATTATTCCGTCAGCTACATCCGCCGCATAATTATACATATCGTCAAAGATGCACTCGCGGACGGTTCCCGCTGTTGTGATCATAACGACGAGGGGCTGACGGCGGCTCGAGGTAGACTGCTTCATTACTTCATAAAGATTACGATCGCGGATCGCGTGAAGCTCGTCTATTATTACAGCGTGAGCATTCAAGCCGTCAAGCGTATTTGAGTCCGAGGCAAGAGCCTCAAAAATTGAAGAGGTTGCAGAAAAATAAACATCGTTGCGACGTTTTTTTAGAACTGCGCGAAGCTCGGGGCTCTGCTTTATCATATTTACCGCTTCGTTAAGGACTTTCTTTGCTTGATCCTTCTTGGTAGCTACGGAATAAATCTCCGCCGCTCCCTCTCCGTCAGCGATAAGCATATAAAGTGCTATGCCCGAAAGAAGTGTAGATTTACCGTTTTTACGACCGCATAAAAATAGAGTTTCACGGAAACGACGGTATCCTGTTTCTTTTTCTATGAAACCGAAAAGTGCTTGTATAAATGCTTTTTGGAATAATTCAAGCTTTAACGGTGCACCGAGGTCGCCCTGGGACTGCTTGCAAAACGTTTCGATGAAAAGTATCGGACGCGCGCCGAGCTCTTCGTCGAAATAATAAGGCGAATTTTCTTTAGGATTTCTTATCTCCTCAACAAGCCGAGAATATACCCGCTTTACGCGACGGCTCGTAACTATTTCGCCGCTTTCAAGCTTGGCGTAATATTCTTCTATAAAGCTCATTTATTTGTTCGCTCTATTACCGTTCATTACGAAGTTCATAAGAGCTTCGCCTGCCGCTTTTGCTTCGCTTTGAGGGAGTTGTTCTAGGAGTTGTTTAAGCAATGATGAATAGCTTTTTAAGGTGGTATTATAGCTTTTTATTGCAGGATTTTCGCGCCGAATCTTCTGTTTTCCTTGCTCAAAAAGCTCAATTACATCTCCTTTTTCAATCTCCTCGGAAAGCCTTTCGAGTATGACCTGAGCAACTGCGAGTTGATGAATAGGATCTGTGAGAAATTTTCTTTTTGCTTCATCTAATTCCGCGAAAAAAGATTTTAATTTTTTCTCCGCCTTGTTAATTCTTTCTCCTACCGACAAATCGGTGTTTTTTGCTTTTGTTCTTCCCAAAATATCCCCCTCCTTTCTTGTTACCCCCCCTCTATGTACGCCCGGGGCGGTCATAAAAGGCTCTGTGCCGCGGTTCTATGTTTTTCAAAAATCGAAAATGAAACCGGGGGGATATTATTCTTTCTCGGAAAGCTCTTTGACTTCGATAGCAACAGCGTTTAAAGGAATGATCGTGAGATTAGAGCCCTCAATCGTTTCAACGGTCGTTACGTTGCCGTTTGCAAGCGCACTTGTCAGAACTTTCTCATAATCATCTACGGTTTTCTTTACCGTATAAGTGATGGCGCCCTGCGACGTGTATATAGTAATTTCCACCATTACGAAAACTCGCTCCTTTCTACGAGGTTTCCTTCCTCGTCGAATTCGAGTCCTCGCTCCGTTATCGGCTGGCCCTCATGCTCTATAGCGTGACATTCGCGGCATAGAGTTTCAAGGTTATGCTCGTTGAGTGATACAAATGGATCGCTTATATTTTCGGGTGTGAGATGTTCTTTGTGATGAACTATCTCGCCCGGCTTCCCACAACGTACACACAATTTCATATCTCGGAGAAAGACATACTCTCTGATCTTTTTCCACGCCCGAGACGCGTAAAAGGTTTTTGCAAAATCTCTCATATACCGGCTCCCGCCCCTTGCCTCCGAATGATATATATTACCCAACTCTACACAAAAAGCGGAACTCTCAAGAGCACCGCTTCCTACGTAGTTTTTCACGATATTATAATATCACGCAAAAAGCAAGGTTTGAAGGTATTATTTTTTACCGCCGTTATTCGAACCGCTTGCAAGCGCTCCGTAATAAAGCACCGAATAGGTTGCGATCCCTTTGTTACGCAGATTATAAACAGTCTTTTCGCTCTCTACGTAAATACGCTCCGCTATTTTTTCGGCCGAAAGCTTGTCTATGTAAAAAAGCTTCAAAACAGTCCTCTGATCTTCAGGAATAGACTCAAGAATATACTCAATCTCTCGGATCTTCGCATCGGTGCTATTTATCTCTTTTTGCGTTTCCGCAACAGAGCAAAGGTCAGCGAGCGTATCGTTTACGTGATGAGAATCTACGTAAGGCTTCGAGAAATCGATTCCGCCGGGCTCTCTCGGAGCGCCCGCAGCTATCAATCTATCGAGTCGCTTTTTCAAAATAGGCAGCGAACGCTTGAGTAATGGCAAGCTTGAGATCTCTCGCTCTGCAGCTCTGAAATAATCTATGTTCATTCGTTTTTCCTCCGTTTTCGTTTTCTATTATTCGCGAATCGGGTTCCGTCCCGATATAGTTTGACGTGTAGGTAATAGCCGCCGTTCACCTCGTTATAGAACGGACGAACCGCTGACAGCCGATAACCATCATAAAGTCGCTCGAACGATTCTCGGCTGTCAGAATCCACGGTAGCGAGCTCTTTTGCTTTCTTTTGCGAGATCTTTCCGTCTCGATCCTTCGGTAGTGGAATAACAAGATTTCTTGAACCACTCCACCTCTTACCGAATGGGAGTTCTCCCTCGTGTACTACAGATTGCCGAGCAACATACCGAGCGAGCCCTTCGACGCCATTTTCGTTAAATTGTAGGCGCTTCGAGTTAGCATAGCCGTAACCCCATAGATCCTCGAGCGTCGAGCGATCGACTCCTCCGGTCATTGTTATATGAATGTGGAAGCGAGTTTCCTCAAAGCCTCCCGAGGGGACCACTACGTACTTGAACTCCAGTAGCCCGAGCTTTGCGCGTAGCCTTTTTACCCTTCGGAGGTAATTCTGATAATCTCTTATTACCTCCTCGGGCGTCTCGGGTAGGTTTTCGTCGCTGTATGTAAGATGTATTTCGAGATCGTCGAGAGTAAAATTCTCGTTCAAAATACGAATAAGCTTTTGCTCTGCATTGTGTTGATTGAGCTTCGCTTGAACCTCACTCGTAGGCTTTGCTTTTTTGCCTCTCCCGTTTTGCTTCTTGAAAACAGGAAAAATATCTACCTCCAAATAGTCACCGCAATAATAACGGCGCTCTCGATATAAACATCTCATATCGGCCACCCCGGAAGATCCCGTCGGTTAGCTAAATTCTGATAGTGCGCTTCGAATTCAAATACCGAATTATATAGGGCTGTTCTGAGATAAGCGCGTTTGTTATGTATGGTTTCGGTCTTTTTGTTGAAATTTTCAAGAACGAGCTCAAGATGATGTAGTTCAAGCTCCCCGAATATCTCTTGAACGAGGTATGCATCAAGAGATTCGTCGGCTATGTTTATCTTTGAATCGGGATCTATTATGTAAACTTCTGCGATTATATAGCAAAGCTCGCGCATCTGATCTCTATCAGTTAATCTGCAGCATTCCAGGTTAACCTGTTTAGCCGCTCGGCAAAAAGCCTCGCGGAAAGACGGACGGACAGGACGAGACTGACATTCGTTGCTAAGAGAAGCGTTATTATCGTTTTTAGTATTCATATATTTCCTCACTTCCTTCTGAGGTCTCTTTTTGGTCGTTGAGTTAAGATTGAATACGAGCCTTAAAAAGAGCCCCCTGCTCTTGCGTGGATTTTATTCATTTTTCGGTTGTTACAAGATATAATATAAATGTAGTTTTTAAAACGTAAGGGTGTGTTTCGGGCGGCTTCGATAACAAACGGAGCCGCCTTTATTCTTCGTATTTTAATCGTTATAACCTTCGATAGAGATTTGCTCGTCTTCATCTTCTTTGCTCAAATGAAGCCCCTTATTTTCTGCTGTGAGAGCCGAAAGTCTGTAGATTCGCTCCAATTCTTTTATAAATTCTTCGGTGATAATATTATCATAAGGACGTATTATTCCGGTTAAGAGGAAGCCTTCCTTGACAGCTATATAGATCTCTCCTCCGGGAGTATAACGCTCATATAGCTGCACTCCGTTCTCTGCGTCAGAGAACGGTTTGAGATGCTTTTGATTTATGTAGATGATACCGAGAGATGTTTTTAAGGGAAGAAGTAGCATCCCTCTCGTAGATATTGATATATTACTGAATTCAACTTCCTGTTCGTTTTTTACGGTGTCCTTGAATTGTATTGTTTCGGGAAGCACGTAACTATGGGAAAAGGATATATTTTTCTGCTTACTTTCGGGAATATCGAAGAGCGCAAGAACGTTTTCTTCCTCAAGCTCAGGGAGATTGTATAAAGGATAAAAAGCGTAGCCGTCGCTGAGCCACTGTGCAGGTGATATTTTTGCAGACGGAGAGAACAGCTCTATTCGCTTTGCGCTTTTGCATATCTGCTGTATTGAACTGATCTTCATATACGCCAAATCTCCTTTACCTTATTATCTCCAAATTGCACCTTATCGGGCATTACCTCTTTAACGGTACCGTCCTCAAACTCTACTATAGCAAGCGTGGATTTTTGCATAAATATATTAGCTCCTGCCGGTATTACGGGCAAAGACTCTTCGAGCCTTCTTTTTGATTTAAGGATATCCTCGGCAGAAAGAAATGCATCTATCTTTGCGATAGGAATAGCCTTTTCGGCCCACCTGTGAAATAATGCTTTTTGACCTTCTACAATACAAACTCTTGGATCCTTTGATTTGCTTTTAGTCTTCTTTTTCTCACTCGAGAGAAGCTTATACGCATACTCGGATGCATCGAGCCTAGCAAGAAGTGTTTCATTCTTGGAGAAAACATTATCTCTCTCAGCACGAATCTGCTCATTCTCGCTCATGAGCTCGTCTATCCGTCTTGTATAGTGAACGGTATACTCTTTGAAAAAATGCTTTGCGAGCCAACGTTTAAATTTGGATATTTTATTCATTGTGTAACCTCCGTTATCTTTAGGCGCTCTTCAGCCGCCTTATGTAATTTGATTTTTTGCGCGAATATCTCGGCAAGCTCGTCGAAAGGGATATATTCGCTATTCTTATTCGCTATTTCTTCAGAATCACGGTATATAGGTACCGCCGGGAGAAAATCACCCGATGGGGAACGTCGGGCCATAATTCCAACCTGAACGAGCGCCATATTCGCGCACCTCCTTTTTATTTTTTATTTGTTTAGCCTGGATCTGATTTTATTTAACTCTTTCTCAACGAGCCAATCGGGAGCCTTCCAATCTACAACTTTTGTATACGCATACGGTACGTGAGTGTGGCTGTTGACTTTCATATCGTGAAGGACAATAGTTTCACGCACAGGTTTGCCGATTTCTTTTATATATTCTAGCCCCACGGCGTAGTATTGAATCCCTTGGGTTTCGCATATCGAATTAAGGTGAACAGCAAGAAAAGCTTCTGCTTTATCCATTGTCATCTTCCTTTCTCTCGCTCGCTGTTGCTTTTATCGATATCTCGTAATTTTGATCGGCACCTGCTGTATGCAATTCATCAGTATATAAAGCATCTGATGTATAGCCGTAACTTGCAGACTTTTTTATTTTATTTCGAGCTATAAAGAATTTTAAGCGGCGAAAAACAGACGGTCGAGTGATTTTCTTTTCCGCTCTGCTGTATGCTTCATTTATCGAGGTGTAATATTTTAAAAAAAGATATGCACCTCTAGTTTTTCCATTACAGCGCCCAAGGCAAAATGCCTTAAAAGGATGCAGTTTTTGAAAATGACAAAGCTCATCTACAGCTGTATAAATTTTAATAAGCTCCTCTACATAATTATCTTTAGTGATTTTCATATCACACCTGCAATCCGTAACGGTTAAGAAGTCCGAGGAGACTTGACTCGCAGCGTATACGCATTTTCGTACCGCTTCCGGGCGTTTCCTGCTCCATAGCGGATACCTCTGCGTTAATATCACTCAACGCACGCCCGATCGCTTCCATACAGTAAGATACACGCGCCGAATGAGGATCCGATTTTTGAACGAGCTGACGGATTTTTTTCATATTTTCTTCCTGAAGATCTTCTATAGCTTTTGCGTGAAGCTTATCCTTTTCGCCAAGCTCGGCAGTTAACTTCTCGGTCTCTTTTTTATGATTCTTTTCAGCTTCTTCAAACGCCTTATCGCGTATTTCCTTTATCTGCTTTTTGGAGGGCTCGTAAACGGTCTCGGTCACCGTTTCAACCTCCTTAGGCGAAGCTTTCAGCTCGTCTAATTCGTTCTTAAGCGCCTCGAATTCTATTTGACGATCCCTTGCGTTCTGTTCAGCTCTGTCAGCTTCCTCCTCATATCTTTGCTTTTCGTTTTCGGCATCACGAAGTTTTTCAACAAGCTCAGCATAGCTTTCATCATTCTCGCGAATCGCTTCCTCCTGCTTGTCTATCGTTTCCTTCTGCTGACGGATGAGCTCGCGCATATCGCGTATAGACATATCTCCATCCTGAAGCTCTGCCCGGTGAGTCTCAACGAATTCCGCCCTCATTTCCTTAGGAAGAGCGAAAAGCTCCACGAGCTGCGACTGAGATAAACCTTCAAATGTTTCAGCGGGTGACTTGCCTGTAAGCAGATTGATCTGCTCGCTTCCAAATTCGCGATAAATACGCATCAGATTGCCGGCGGTAGATTCTGAATATTCAAAATTATTCTGAAGCCATGCGCCCCACTCTCCGTGATTAACTAAAGCTTTTGCTTCTTCAAGCCTTTTTCCGATTTCAAAACAAGAGCGTTTTGCATACGAAAGCGCAGCTGTCAGAATTCCTGACGTCTGCGATTTTATAGCATTGATTTCGTCTGCTATAACTGATATGTTTCTTACTGCCTGTATTTCGTTATTCATATATTTATACCTCTCATAAATCGTTTATTAAGGAACGTTCAGGACGCACCCTGCAAATATTCTTCCTGGTTATATTCTTTAAAGTCTGCTTCAAGAACCTCTACGAGCAACTTACCTGCGAGTCTTCCGTTTCTGATAATATTACCGCCGCGTCGGAGCTCTTCAAATTCAAGAAGGCGCTTTTCGCGACTCACTTCCGCAGCTGCTTTTTCGGCAGGTCCAACTCTCCGAGCTATTTCCTTACGCCAATTCGTAAGGAAAGCTTTAGCTTCGACACGATCCTCTCCCTCGGCATCTCCGATGGTACGAAGCTGACGGACACATCCGCCGGGCTCTACCTCCATAGTGTACCAAGGGCGGTCTCTTTCCGCAGATTTACGAAGGAACATTATATAGCTCTCCTCATCTGCTATCCTGTCAAAATAACGATCCGAGGAGCCAACGCAATGACTGAGCAGACGTCCCTCTCGCATAATATCGGCAGCGCCGCTTGGAACGATAACCTCATATGTACCGTCTCCCCATTCATACATAGCTTTGATTTTCTCACATACGGGGCGTATGTTTGGATATTCGTTCTCGATGCGTTCCTTTTCGAGTTCGTCTCGTTGAGCATTGAATATCTCGGTGAGTTCATCGTGCCTATATCTAAGGTCCTTTGGTTTATGTACTGCCGGATTTTGTACGTCAAGCTTCAATTTTTTAGCCATATCTATATAGTCTGACCACTGATGTATAGTAACGTCTACTTTAGATCTACTGTAAAAGGAATAGCGAGCTTTATTGCTATACTCATGAGGCTTTTGAAGGTAATTAGCCACCTGCACAGGACTCATACCGCATTGAAGTGCAAAGGCGATATTCCTCGGTGAGATCTTGTGCTTACAGAAATATTGCATCGTTTCCTCGGGAATCTTGTATCCACACACGTGTGCGCTTCTGAGCCACTGCAAATAGTAGACGCCTCCGTTGTTTTGACGCAGACGATTGACCGCTTGGCCATCTATACCAAGGACATCTTGTATATTTTCACCGGGATTTAAACGTCCGCATCCATCACCGACATACTGTGTCAGATCATCCACAAGACCGTAAAAACCGCCCTTTATGATATATTCCATTCTTGGATCGTCATACCATCCGCGCATAAGGTTGTTATAGTCGAGCTTCCATCCTTTAGATGCAGCGACATTGATAGCTATGTTGGAATATGCCGTGCCTTGCAGCGCTGACACATCAGGATAGCAATACCCACGAGAATGCTGATACATATATCTGTTTCTGTCACTCCACTTGTCGCTGCCCTGGTTATATACGATCTGATAGCAGTTTACCGTGCTGCCATCAAGCGGCAGAGGAATGATCTCATCGGGCCATATCCTTTGAGTATAACTTGAGAGATTCCAACTTGCAGTTGCGGTAAAATGACGCGCGACGGAGCAGATGTTTCCATCTATGTCATAATGGCTCTGAATGAGCAGAACACGCTCTCGTGCCGTATGCGAGATCGCGCACTTATCTACCTTGATTGCTTTGCCAGTAGTGGGACACACGTATATCTTGCGATGCTTCCAATCCTTAGCGGTGTGATCCTTGCCGCATGCGGTGCAGTAGTACTTGTTAGACTTCTTTTTTCCAAAGGCGTAGTGAATATCTCCGAAAACGGTGTTATGTAGCCATTTGTCAAAATCCGAAGGGAATGCCGGGAGAGAGTTCGCCCAGTTCGATATCTTCGTTTCTTTACGGATGCGAGCATTCCTTCTTTTTATGTATCCGATGTTTTGTTCGATAGAATCTATCATATCGTTTACCTTATCGTAATTCTCCCAATACCACGGATGGTCTTTGTCGGAAAAGTGCTTTTTCAGCCAAGCAATAGCCTCATCTTTGCCGTCGAGAATTCTATATTTATAACCGTAGGAGCAGCCCCAATAGCTATAGCCTCCCGCGGAGATCCACTCGAGTTTGCCGTTGTGCCAGTTCTTGCCGTCGGTGCAGACGTTACCGGTGCCTGCGGGGGTCATGTAATATACACCGACAGGATCCGCATTGTGACCGCGCCAAAGACCGATTATTAGGCGGTCACCGTTAATAGTAGCGGTGTACCGTATTTGATATTTGTCATTATCCCTCTCAGACTTTTTGCGAGATAGATTATACTTTGGAATATTCTGCGAAGTAAACCACTTCCATATGCCCGCGCGATCCATTTTAGTTTCCTGTACCATTATGAGTCTCCTTTTTATCCAATTGATACGTGTAGCCTTTTTTTACCTGATCGCCGTATATCAAGAGTATTCGCTCGGGAATATCTTTAACATTAGTTTGGATAAGGGCTATCACACCGCCGTCTTCATTTGCTATAGCTTTAGGCTCTTTACCGATAACTATAGCTATTCCGTTGTCATCGGTAGATGCCTCGTCACGTTTAATCAGAGAATTAAGCGGTCGCTTTGGATGCTCGAGCATATAGGTGACGGCTTCAGTAACAAATTCGTGCTTTTCGAGACGTCTAAAAATTTCAAGACGAGTGCAGGATATCTTAGAATCGCTGCCGTCCTCGTGAATATCTCCGTCAGCATAGCAAAGCCAACACTCGCTTTTATCAAAATCGGGATAATATGAGAGGCAGTCAAGAGGATTTTCCGCTGCGTGAAAGCCTTCCTGAACACAGGTTGCATGCTCGCACTCGTTTACACCTACTTTGAATTTATATCCGCGGCAAATGAGACCTTTTTGAAACATTTTATAAACGAACATTCCCATAGCTCATTCCTCCGTATTAAATAAATCGAGGATTATTGCTTGAGACTCCGCACTGTTCGCGTCGTCCTCAATTACTATGAGATCATCGTCAAACTCATTCGGTAAATTCACTCTGAAGCTTACGATAACTTGAGCCGCCGGGAGATAATATTTCACCGCTGCGGCATAAGCTTCTACATCCGAAAGTGCCGCTTTGCCCGACGTCGTACTCGTTATCCCTTCAACGATATCCGTCAGAGTCTTATCGCAACGGTCAACGGCTTGCGCGAATTCCTCGTTCTGATAGCAAAATCGAGTAAGCATCTTGCCGATTTCTTCTGCGAGAACCTTCTGCACTCTTTGAATAGGTGTAGTTCCCGAAAACTTTGCTGCAGCTTCGGTGCTTTCCGAGGAAAGCTTATCCGCAGCAATATCGGAGATGTTTCTTTTTTCTTCGTTCATCATATCTCTCACCTCCTTCTTAAAAATCCGCGTAAAGCGAAGTGAGAGCCGAATCAATATAGCAAATCTCAAGCGCCTTGCCCTTTTGAGCAAAAAGCGGGCAATCTCTGTTGATATCAGAGAGGAGAATCGGATTAAAGTATTCGCAATCAAGACAAGCGTTGCGCGTACAGTAATTCTCAATATCGACTCCGTACTTATTACCGAAGAGCTCAGCGCGCTCCTTATCGCTGTATGTAGCGACAGAAAGCTTTACTTTTCCGTTAATGCGAGCTACGGTAAATGCCATTACTGCCTTTTTAAAATTCTCGAGCAACGATACCGATATATCATTCTTACGTCTCGGAATCTTTCTTCCGTTGACGTAGATCTCATCGGGTAAGCCGAGCGTCAAAAAAGGACTTTTGTTTGTGTTTCTTTCATTCATAATAGAATCCCTCCGTTTATCTATAAAATTTGATATTTGATTTAAGCGGTTACAAGAAGATGCGAAGTGCTATCAGCAACATCATTGCGGTTGGACGCAAAAAAAATAGCATCTATGCTTGCGTCAGGAAAAGCCGTTTTAAAGCGTTTCATAAATGCGGCTGATGCGCCAGCCCTGCCTTGCTCTACCTTTTCATACATCGATAAAGTGACGCCTATTCTTTTCGCCATAGACTCCTGCGACAACCCAACATCTTTTCTAAATTTCTTCAGTTTTTCCATTTTATTCTCCTTTTCAGCAATTATGTTGCGGTTTGTCTTATTATACACCGCAATTTTGTTGCTGTCAATAGTTTTTTTAAAAAAGTTCTTGAAAACCGCAATATTTTTGCTATAATATACTTAAACCCGCAATTATTTTGCGGATTTAGGAGGTTTTTATGGCGAGCAGAACAAAAAAATTATCCGATAATATCGCGGATAGAATCAAATTTTTGAGAAAGCAACACAATTTAACGCAAAAAGAATTGTCAGAAAAGCTATACAAAAGTGAAAGTACAGTCAGAATGTGGGAGCTTGGAAAATCCGAGCCGGATCTCGATACATTGAATAAACTTTCGGCTATTTTCAATGTTAGCACCGATTATCTAGTTGGAAAAGCATCCTCTAAAAACAAGGGCGTTAGAATACCTGTATATGGCAATGTAGCTGCAGGTATCCCTCTCGACGCAGTTACCGATATTGAGGACTGGGAAGAAATTACGGAGGAAATGGCAGTTTCGGGTGATTATATTGCTCTCCGCATACACGGTGATTCTATGGAGCCTCGAATGACAAACGGGGATGTTGTCGTCGTTCGCCTGCAGTCCGACGTTGATAGCGGGGATATTGCAATTGTTCTAGTGAATGGAGATCAGGCGACCTGCAAACGAGTTCAGAAGACCACCGAAGGTATTATGCTCGTATCCACTAACACGGCTTATGCACCGATGTTTTATTCAAATAAACAAATAGAAGACCTACCTGTCCGTATTTTAGGTAAGGTAGTAGAACTCAGAGCAAAATTTTAATCATATAGGAGGCTATTATGCAGAAAAAACTCAAAGGATGGCAAATCGCATTACTTATTATTTTTTATCCTATTGGAATTCTTTATCTAATTGTAAAGTATTGTGGTAAGAAACAGAAATCTACTACTTCTCAAAAAAACACCGCTACTACACAGGTTCACATAAACTATACTTTTATTGATACCTCTGAAAAAGAGAGCGAGCGTGCTGATTGTCCTCAAAATGCAACGTGTAAATATCAATGGCTTGATACAAAAAAATCAATAAAAGAATTCCGTATTTCTGATTCATACATAGTTCTTGACCTTGAAACATCTGGACTTTCAAAGTACAAAAATGAAATAATTGAGATTGCTATGATAAAAATCCAAAACGGAGAAAAGATTGATTCATATCAATCTTTAGTAAAGCCGTCTCAACCGATCATCTCTAAAATAGAAAAATTAACAGGCATAACAAACGAAATGCTTTCATCGGCTCCCTCCTTTTCTTCCATCGCCGATGATGTGGTAGCTTTTATAGGCGAAAATGTTCTAATTTCTCATAATGCAAAATTTGATATGGGATTTTTAACAACAGCACTTGAACCTCGAAAAGTTGAATTAAAATGCATAGACACGCTTCCGCTCGCACGCAAGGCGCTGCCTGAACTTGAAAATCATAAATTGGAAACTTTAATTTCACATTATGCTATTGCAAAATCTCAAACGCATAGAGCAATGGACGATGTAGAGTGTACTCAAGCAATATTTGTTCGGCTTTGCGATGAAGTCCTATCTCACGTGAATAAACGCTCAACATCTGAAGCAGTATAATAAAAATCCCTCTCCGCTATATAAGCGAAAAGGGTGAAAGGAGGTTATACTATGGCATTGGCAAAATTCCGCTCCGTTCCTGAGGAATGCGCTGCAAACGCCGTTATTTACGCGCGTTATTCATCAGATAATCAGACGGAAAACAGCATAGATTTTCAGCTTCGCGCAGGATATGCTTACGGAGAGGCGAAGGGGCTCAAAATTGTCGGTGAGTATATAGACCGCGCAATCAGCGGAACTACAGACAACCGTCCCGATTTCCAAAGAATGATAAAGGATTCTAAAAAACAGCAATTTGCCTTTATTATAGTTTACCGCTTCGACCGTTTCGCTCGTAACCGCTACGACAGCGCGATATATAAAAAGGAGCTTGAAAGCTACGGCGTTCGCGTTCTCTCCACCGAGGAAAGTATCGGCACCGGCGACGAGGGTATGATACTCGAGAGCATTTATGAAGCTATGGCAGAGGCATACTCTCGTCGGCTTTCACGAGTCGTAAAGCAAGGAATGCGAGAAAAAGCCCTCAAAGGCTTATCAACGGGAGGAAATCTCTCCCACGGCTTGAAGGTCGTAGATGATAAAATAGTGCTCAACGAGCGAATATCTCCTGCCATTCAATATAGCTTTGAAGCTCGTTCTCAGGGTATAGCAAAGAAAGCTATTGCCGATGAGCTCAATGCTAGAGGGTACAGAACCAAAAGTGGTAAACTTTTTACTTCCGATTCGATAGCTGCTATTATAACCAATCCTGCTTACAAAGGTATCGTTATTCACGCGGGAATAGAAATTAAAATCCCCGTTACCGTATCAGAGGAGCTTTGGGAACGAGCGAATGCTGTTGAGAAAAAAGAAAAACGGTTATACGGAAAAAAAGAGACTACCGCTTATTATGCGCTCTCGGGAAAACTATTCTGCGGACACTGCGGCGCTACACTATTAGGCGACAGCGGAACAAGTAAAAGCGGAAAAGTTCACTTTTACTACACTTGCTCCAAGAAAAAGAAAAAACGCTCCTGCGATAAAAAGAGCGAAAAGAAGGACTTTATCGAATGGTACGTCTGCGAGCAGACAGTTGAAAACATACTCACTGATAAAAATATTGAGAGAATCGCAGATAACGTCGTTTCCCTCTCAGAGAAGGAGCTCGGCTCAAGCGAACTCATAAAACTAGAAAAACAGCTCTCTGAAATCGAACGTGAGTTAGATGCCGCTGCCGATGCACTCATCAAAACAAATTCAACTGCTTTAATAAAACGCATCAATGATAAGGTCGAAAAGCTCGAAGCTCAACAAAAATCCGTTGAAACAGAAATATCACGTTTTCGCATAAATCAAAAATTACGTTTAACCACAGACGAAGTAGAAGCGTATTTAAAGAATTTACGCGACGGAGATCTGTTTGATGAAGATTTCCGCAGACGTCTGATAAATACGCTAATTAACTGCATTTATCTGTTCGATGATAAAGTAGTTATATATTATAATATAAATGGTATGAGCGAAGTAAGCTATATTGATATGCTCTCCGACCTTGATGAACTGCCAACCTCCTCAGAGTGTTCGAACAGCTCGAGAGTAGCTCTGCCAAAAAATCGGCAAGCGTCGGCTTGTCGATTTTTTACTTTTTCACTCTTCACTCTTCACTTTTCACTAAAAACTCTTGTCGATTTTTTGGCAAGCAGTAAGTAATAGCGAATAGGTGCGGGCGTAGCTTTTCTCCCAACAGTAGAAAAGCAATTTTAATTAAAATGAGCAAGAGTTCAAATCTTTAAGAAAACAACGAAAAATATCTTTTTTATCCAAGCCATAGGCTTGGTATATCATCACGCGTAAGCTTGCATATTATCAGCCCTGCGGATGTATATCATCACGCGCAAAGCGCGGCGCATAATCGGACGTTTTAACTGCTTATATTAAAATTTACCCAAACAATTTTCACTTTAGTCTTGTAAAGCGATAAACTTTGTGTTATAATGTCATATATTTGTTTTAAATTTTACTTGGAGCTACATAATGAGAGTCGTTGTTAAAATAGGAACTTCAAATATTACTTACAGCACGGGATGCCTGAATCTTCGCCATATCGAGAAGCTCGTTCTCGTACTGAGCGACGTTAAGAACGCGGGCCACGAGCTTATAGTCGTTTCTTCGGGAGCTATCGCTATGGGAACGGGAAAGCTCAATCTTTCCTCGCGCCCTTCGGATATTGCAGGCAAGCAGGCGTGCGCGGCGGTCGGTCAGTGCGAGCTGATGTATACCTACGACCGTCTTTTCGGAGAATATAATCATACGGTCGCGCAAATTTTGCTTACTGCGCCGGACCTTGCGAATGACGACAGACGCGAAAAATTCCAGAATACCGTAGAAAGACTGCTTTCGCTCTCCGCTCTTCCGATAATCAACGAGAACGACACGGTTGCCACCGAGGAGATAGAGTTCGGTGACAACGATACTCTCGCCGCAAAGGTTGCGGTAAGCTCTGATGCCGATCTTCTCGTTCTCCTCTCTGACATTGACGGACTCTACGACAAGGATCCGAGAGTAAGCCCTGACGCAAGCTTCATTCCCGACGTATACGAGATTGACGAAAAGGTTATGGCGCTCGGCGGAAAGGCAGGCTCAAAGCACGGAACGGGCGGTATGGAAACGAAGCTGAAAGCGGCAAAAATCACTACTGAGGCAGGCTGCGATATGATAATTATGAACGGTGATAATCCCGAGAACCTCTATTCGATTATCGACGGCGTGAAGATAGGTACAAGATTTTACGCTAAAAAATAAAACTACCTACTGAGGATATCTTTATGGAAAACTTAAGCTCTACCGCTATACTTTGCAGACGCGCCAAAGCGGCAGTCGCAAATATTGCAAGGCTCGATGATAAAAAAATCAACTCCGCGCTTCTGGCTATGGCAGATGCTATAGTAAACGAAAGCGAAAGCATATTACTCGCAAACGCAAGGGATATTGAAGCTGCAAAGGAAACAATTTCCGAGGTGATGATTGACCGACTGCGGCTGACTCGAGAGCGCATTTCGGGAATGGCTGACGGTATCAGAGCAATAGCAAAGCTTCCCTCGCCGCTCGGCATTACTCTTGAAAAAAGCACGCGCCCGAACGGTCTTAATATTGAAAAGGTAAGCGTTCCGATGGGCGTTATAGCTATCATATACGAAAGCAGACCTAACGTAACCTCAGACGCGGCGGCGCTCGCCTTGAAAAGCGGAAACGTATGTATTCTCCGCGGCGGAAAGGAAGCGTATAATTCCTCGTTTGCAATAGTAGCGGCTATGAAGTCGGGACTTCTTTCAGTCGGAATAGACGAGGATGCAGTAAATCTAGTCAGCGACACGACGCGCGCAAGCTCCTACGATCTTATGCGAGCCTCGGGATACGTGGACTTGCTAATTCCGAGAGGCGGCGCGGGACTCATACGCGCCTGCGTTGAAAACTCCACCGTTCCCTGCCTTGAAACCGGCACGGGTATATGCCATATATACGTTGACGCTGATGCGGATATGGAAAAAGCGCTCTCGATAGTTGAAAACGCAAAAACCTCAAGACCCTCCGTATGCAACGCTATGGAGGTTTGCCTCGTAAACGAAAAAATAGCAAACGCTTTTCTTCCGAAGCTTAGAGAAAGGCTTGTTGACGAAAGAATTAAAAAAGGGCTCATTCCCGTAAAATTCAAGCTCTG
Source organism: Eubacteriales bacterium (assembly GCA_045578385.1). Lineage (GTDB taxonomy): Bacteria > Bacillota > Clostridia > Oscillospirales > CAG-272 > UBA1740. Next base: position 35,266 of record JAZNKD010000049.1, read on the forward strand.
CGATAAAGCGCTCGGCATAATTGACGGCGAGGCGGCTTCAGACGAAGACTTTGACACCGAATTTTTAGATTATATAATGGCTGTAAAGGTCGTAAGCTCAACACGGGATGCCATAGAACACATCGCCTTGCACTCAACGCATCACAGCGAGGCGATAATAACGGAAAACCGAGACGCTGCAGACGAGTTCACAAGGTCGGTTGACAGCGCCGCAGTTTACGTAAACGCATCGACAAGATTTACCGACGGCGGAGAGTTTGGTCTCGGCTGCGAGATGGGAATTTCAACCCAGAAGATGCACGCAAGAGGTCCTCTCGGCATCCGAGAGCTTACCACCTATAAATATATAATCACCGGAAACGGCCATATAAGATAACAACATATAAAGAAAGGCGAAAAATGAACGTAGGATTTATCGGCGCAGGAAATATGGGCGGTGCGCTTGCACGCATAATAAACCATTATAGGCATATAAATGTTTACATTTTTGATACAAACTACGAAAAAGCAAGAGCTTTGGCAAATGAAATTGATGCTATCGCTTGCGAGCTTGACGACGTGCTTTCGGCATCAGATTTTATCTTCCTCGGCGTTAAGCCAAACGTAATCCCCGAAGTATGCGAAAGCATTCGCGGAAAGCTTAATCCCGAAACGGCAATCATATCAATGGCAGCGGGGGTGAAGCTCGCTAAGCTCGAGGCAGCGCTGGGCGGCAGTGTTCCGATTATAAGAATTATGCCCAACACGCCCGTAACCTACGGCGAGGGTATGACCGCTTTTTGTAAAAACGATTCCGTTACCGACGATATGTCTCTGGTATTCGAAACGATGATGAAGTTCACAGGCACTCTTGCAAATATTCCCGAGGAAGATTTCGAGGCATTTACCGCCATTGCGGGATGCGGTCCCGCTTACGCGTATATGTTTATCGGCGCGCTTGCAAAAGCGGGCGAAAAATGCGGTTTAACCCACGACCGTGCGCTGTTTTACGCTTCAAAAATGCTTCGCGGCTCGGCTCTTATGGCTGAAAGCTCCCCTTACCCGCCCGACGTTTTATGTAAAAACGTATGCTCTCCCGGCGGAAGCACCATAGAAGGCGTAAAGGTGCTTGAAGCGGCAGGCTTTGAGGATAGAGTAATCGACGCTATCGTTGCAGCGTATAACCGCACAAAAGAGCTTGGAAACTGATTAATGTTCAAGCAGGATTTGAATTCAATAAATTACAGCGTTACTTGATTTATAAAAATAAATTACTTAAAAGACGGCTTTTAGGTTCGTGGCATAAGCTTGCCCGAAGCTTTGAAAGCCGTTTTATTTTTTGTATTTTTCTTTCAAAAGTCCTTGACAAAGCGATATCATTATGATATCATATTTATACCAAGCAAATTGGTTTAAACAAATTTCACTTAACTTTTCGGAGGTTATTATGACGGAAAAGATTTTAGAAAACAAAAAGCACGGTATGCGCGTGCTTCTAATCACGCTTTTGGCGCTTGTTGCGGCTATTGCGGTAATGGTTGCAGGCGCTGCTATTCTTTCGGAAAACTACGACAGCGGTATTCTTATTCTCGGCGGAATTATATTTGCCGTTGGACTTATCGGCTTATGTGTAGGCTGGATTCCCCTGCTCGGTCTCAGAATTCTTAAGCCCCAGGAAGCTCTCGTACTCACCCTTTTCGGTAAGTACGTAGGTACTATAAAAGGCGAGGGCTTTTACGCCGTTAATCCCTTCTGCTCCTCGGTAAACCCTGCGGCTAAAACGAAGCTCAATCAGAGCGGCGACGTAAACACGGTTGAATCCCCCGTAGCTGCCACTGCAAACGCTATGGCAGGCTTTGACAAGAGAATATCTCTTAAGATAATGACTCTCAACAATAACAAGCAGAAGATAAACGATTGCCTCGGTAATCCCGTTGAAATCGGAATTGCTGTAACCTGGAGAATAGTTGACACGGCTAAGGCTGTTTTCAACGTTGATAATTACAAGGAGTTCCTTTCCCTGCAGTGCGACGCATCGCTTCGTAACATCGTAAGACTCTATCCCTACGACGTTGCTCCCGGTATTGATACGACGGGTGACGGCGTTGCCGACGACGGAAGCTTAAGAGGCTCAAGCGACGTAGTTGCATCCCGTATCAGAGATGAAATTCAGACTAAGGTTGCAGACGCGGGCATCGAGATTATTGAAGCGAGAATTACCTACCTCGCTTACGCTACCGAGATTGCCGCAGTTATGCTTCAGCGTCAGCAGGCATCCGCTATTATCGACGCAAGAAAAATGATAGTTGACGGTGCTGTCGGTATGGTTGAAATGGCACTCGAAAGACTCTCTCAGAACGACACGGTTGTTCTCGACGAGGAGCGCAAGGCTGCAATGGTATCCAATCTTCTCGTAGTTCTCTGCGGAAATAAGGACGCTCAGCCTATAGTAAATTCGGGAAGTCTTTATTAATATGAATAAGGGTGAAAAAAAACAGGTTCCCTTGCGCCTTAGCGCAGAGCTTTATTCTTCGCTCGCCGAATGGGCTGAGGACGATTTCCGTTCGCTCAACGGGCAGATAGAATATCTGCTTACCGAGTGCGTCAGGCAGAGGAAGAAGAACGGCGGCCACGTTCCGAAGAACTTTGATGCAGAAAAATAAAAGAAAGTTTTAAAATTCCCTACTCTATGCGGAGCCGATGCCGATAGTAAAAGCTTCGGCTTCGCAAGAAAAAAATTCGTTTTTCCCGTCGATAATACATTTGCTGTTGACAAATTCAAAAAAACGTGTATACTATTATTACTCACACACTTATATGGGGGTGCAAAGGTTTCGACAGGAACTGTGAGGTATGATAAGCGTAGCGGGCCGGATAATCCCGTCAAAATGTCCACCTTAAATAATAAACGACAACAATTCTGTTGCTCTTGCAGCGTAAGCTGTGACGCGGCATAAGCCGCCCGTACCGTGAGAGAGGACTACGGCTCTCACCGTGCGTCAAATCAGTAGTGAACATGAACCGCAAGTTGCCTTTGCAGCGGTCATGCACAAAAAGGCTACCCTGACGAGAGCCTGTCAATCGGCGCTCTGATGTGGGAATTTCAATAGACTGACTGCCTACGGAGAAAGTTATATCAAGTGGTTTTTGGACACGGGTTCGATTCCCGTCATCTCCACCAAAAAATACTGCAGAAAGGATACATTTTCTGCAGTATTTTTTTATCCAAACCGCAGGTTTGGTATATCATCACGCTTCAGCGTGTATCTCATCAGCTCCTTTGAGCTGTATATCATCACTCGTTAGAGTGTATTTCCCCGCGGTTTGATGATATACAATGCTCCGCATTGATGATATACCGCAATAAATTGCGGATGATATACAAGGCTCACGCCTTGATTTTAGTTAGATTTTTTGATATAATACCTTCAAAGAGGTGATATTATGTCAAAAAACTATTTATTGATATATTCTGAACAACTTGCGACCGATATTGAATTACTTTGTCAAAATATAAACACCATCTAACACTCTTTTTCAGCTGCGTAAAAGCTCAAGCAGCATTTTTGCTAATATTCATGAAGCAAATTACGGGCAAAGCAAATCAGATATGGTTTCAAAGTTTGAAATTGCTCTCAAAGAATGTAGTGAAACAGAAGGCTGGTTAAAGCTATTGTTTAACACTAACGCCATAGACGAAGAAACCTTCAAGATCTATCGCAATCTTTGCGGGAGAATTAGACGAATGCTGATTTCGAGTTGTAAAACATTGAAAGAAAATACTTAATATAATTTATAAGCCTATCTTCCAAGGTCGTTTGCGCCTTCGGTGGATGGGCTTTTTCTTTTGTTAAATTTATGGTGAATCGTTAAAATCGAATCCGTTTTGGGTTTTTACCCCAAAATTGTATTGATTTTTCGTTCAGAACATGATATAATAAGTATGCTACACAAACTGAATATTGGAATTAGCGGTATTTTTGTCTTTATGGGGATATTATACCCTTTTTTCGCCATAATCATTTTTGAACTTGGTAAAATCGCAAGCTCTACTAAATGATTATGGTTAATACCCTGATTCTAATTTAGTTTGTGTAGCAGCAATCGGAGTTTGCGTTTTTCGGTGTGCACAATTTCGATTGTGCACACTTTTTATTTTTATGGAGGACAACATGAAAAAAGCATTATCTTTTCTGATTATCGTATCACTGTGCCTGTCGATGCTTATGCTGGCAACTTCGTGTTCTTCTAAGCATCCTGTTGAAGAATTTAAAGAAAAAATGGAAAAAGCAGATAGTTATCAAATATCGATAACTATGTCCGATGTGCCTATTTCGGCACATTTACAATGACGACTAAGGTCGATGGAAATATCCAATATACTCCTGCCGTGATGTTTAACGAAGAGGAATATACTGAAACCGTCGGTGATGTTGAATATAAATACACAAAAGATGGCTCTGGCAAATGGACAAAAACAAAAGTCGAAGATACAGAGGTTGATTCTTCGAGCATTTATGGAGACGATTCTTTAAATAAACTTTTCGATCCCGACAATTACGATAAAGTTAAGGGAGAGGAAAACACCTATAAACAAAAAGACGATGTTGATTTTGAAGATTACGAAAATGTTAAAATAACAATCGAAGATGATTTGTGCACAATCGAAATGTCTTCTATTTCGGACGGTATGACATTTGGCGTAAAAATTGTTATTTCTAAAATCGGAGAAA
>JAZNKD010000050.1:0-17588 GCA_045578385.1 Eubacteriales bacterium
CATTTAATCAGCCTTCGATCTTTTCGATCTGAATCTTAGTATAGTCCTGGCGATGACCGATTTTCTTCTTTTCGTTCTTCTTGGACTTATACTTGATAACGTCGATCTTCTTGGACTTGCCGTTCTTAACAACGCTTGCAACAACAGTTGCACCTGCTACATAAGGAGTACCTACGGAAAGGGTCTCGCCGTTAACGCAGAGAACCTTGTCAAAAGTAACCTTCTCGCCTTCAGCGACGCCAAGCTTCTCTACGAAGATAACGTCACCCTCGGCAACCTTGTACTGCTTTCCACCCGTTACGAAAATAGCGAACATGAAAAAGCACCTCACTTTCAGTAAGAAATCGCTACTATAGGCGTTGGCAAAAAGCCAAACTTCCCAGCCTATCAGTAAGCGTCGTTGTATTATATCACAAACAAGCTAAATTGTCAATAGATTTTAGAAATAAATTTTAGATTTATTAAATTATAAATAATTTCATCAATCGTCTGCACAGGAACCGTCGCAATCACCGCAATTTCCATCGCATATTTCTATGTCACCAAGCTTTTCTCCACAAGCGGGACAAGATATATCGGCAATATCAAGATTTTCGTCTACGCAAATGATTTCTCCGCAAGCAGGGCATACAAACTCGTCGTAACCTGAATTGTCATCTTCGAAATCGTTATCGAAATCATCTTCAAAATCCGAATCATAGTTATCATCTTCGGAATCTTCAAGGTAAAGATCATCTTCAACAAGACCAAGGTCTCCGTCTATTTCCTCAATATATTCGCGGAGCTCTGCACATTCAGACTCAAGATCGTCAATCTTCTCTGCCATATCTGATACAAGGTCTATTAATGCGGAGATTACTTTTCCCTCTTTCGTATCGTTGCTTACGCCGAGGCCTTCCGCCAAGCCCTTGATATACGCTGCATTTGACTTAATTTCCATTTTAAATACCTCTCTTTTCTATTAGACAAAATACCTCCCCAAACACGGGAAGGCATTTTGCATTTAAAATTAAACTCTTTCGATGTAATCACCGGTTCTGGTGTCAATCTTAAGTACGTCACCTTCGTTAATGAAGATCGGAACCTTAATAACCGCACCCGTTTCAAGTGTAGCAGCCTTGGTTACGTTAGTAGCTGTATCACCCTTAACGCCGGGCTCAGTTTCGGTAACTTCAAGCTCAACGAACGTAGGAGGCTCAACGGAGAAAACGTTACCCTTCCATGAAGAAATACGGCAAGTTGTATTCTCCTTAACAAACTTGAAGTTGTCACCAAGCTTATCCTGGTTAAGAGGAATCTGCTCGTATGACTCGGGATCCATAAAGTAGTAAAGCTCTCCATCATTATAGAGATACTCAAGATCCTTACGCTCAATAACAGCGTTTTCGAACTTAGCTGTGGGGTTGAAAGAAGCCTCACGGATAGCACCGGTAACAACGTCTCTGTACTTAGTTCTTACAAACGCTGCACCTTTACCGGGCTTAACGTGCTGGAACTCGATAACCTGATAAACTTTACCATCCATCTCGAAGGTAAGACCGTTTTTAAAATCACCTGCTGTAATCATTTGATATTCCTTTTCTTGGCGATATTTAAAGTATTATACAAGCAGTCCGCCACAACCGCTCAATCGTATGAGCTAATTCTAACCCATCATAACGTAATTATTTTACTATATTTCTCCAAATTTTGCAATAGGTAATTGAAATATTTTTACATAATTTTGAAAAATAATTCAAACTTAGTAAATTTCTATCAATTCTTTCGTTGAATGAGTGAAATTATAAACGCCGTTTTCTTTAACTGCTACCATGTCCTCAATTCGACAACCGTATTTTCCAAAAAGATAAATTCCGGGCTCAACTGTAACGATTTCACCAACTCTTAACCTCCTACCCGAAACAGATTTTGCAAGTCGAGGACTTTCGTGTATAAACAGACCGACTCCATGTCCGAGAGAATGTCCGAAAGCTCCGCGGTATTCCTCATTTGAATCTATAATATCTCTTGCTGCTTTATCGCAAAGTGCACAATCAGCACCTGCTTTAATCTCTGCAAGCCCGGCAAGCTGAGCCTCAAGCACCGTGTTGTAAAGTTTCTTTATTCTATTATCCGCGCGACCTATGACAATAGTTCTTGTCATATCCGAGCAATATCCTTTGTATTTCGCGCCAAAATCCATTGTTAAAAAACCTTCTCGAAGCTTTACGTTTCTTGGAGTTCCGTGTGGTAGGGCAGAAGCATCTCCAGAAACAGCAATAGTATCAAAGGCAAGACCTGATGCACCTGCTTTTCTCATAAAATACTCAAGTTCTGCCGCAACTTCAATTTCGGTCATACCTGTAGTGATATGCTTTATTACTTCAGAAAATGCAGCATCGGTAATATCCTGAGCTTTCTGCATAAGCGCGATTTCTTCGTCGTCCTTAATCTGACGCTGCTCTTCTATCATAGTTTCTATATTGACAAATTTACAAAAAGGATAAGTATCGCAGTATTTTCTATACGTTACAAATGATACGCTTTCTCCCTCAAAGCCTACCGTTTTACAGCTATCTTCCTTCAAAACCTTAGTTATTACGTCAACTCTGTTATCAGGTATAATTACTTCGTATTCCTTGTACGCTTCATTCTGAGCCATCTCATAATATCTGAAATCGGTAATAAGTAAGGCTCTGTTCATAGTTATCAAAAGAAGTCCGTCGGTAAAAGCGAATCCCGAAAGATAGTGCTGATTAAGTTCATCAAGAACGATAAGCGCATCAATTTCCTTCTCTTTTAATGTTTTTCTGATTTTTTCAACTCTGTTCATTTTAATTCTCCGTAATATTTTTTCATTGTCAGTGCATCGTCAGACTGCGTTCCCGCAGACTCGCAGATAACAGTCGGTGTATATCCGCCTGTTTTTATAGCTTCTATAAACGGCTTATAATCAGGGCCGTAAGTATTGTCCTCGAACGTCAAATGCCGTTTTTCACCTTTATCCGTCCATTCGATTTTGGAGAAATGGCAATGAAGATTAGATGCGACGTCCGAGCCCATAGCTCTTTCTATTTTCGAGAAAACGGAAATATAGTCATCCGCCGTATTGAAAACACCGCCGCATTCTCTGGCATTAAGATGCCCAAAATCGACAACGGGAACAAACGTACTGTCAATTCTGCAAAGCTCGAGCACCTCATCGAGCGTCCCGAGCTGATTTTTCTTTCCCATAGTTTCAAGCCCTATCTTGATACCGCGTGTCGGAACCTCGTGAAGAACTCTTATGAGCGTATCCGCAGCAAGACGCATAGCTTCATCTCTTGAAATTTTAGCGCAGGAGCCGCAATGAACTACTATGGTTTTTGCGCCGAGAATATGAGCCGCATCTATACTTTCTCTTATATATCCGATACTTTTAAGTCTGGTTTCGGTGACAACACCGGAAAGAGAAATAAAATACGGAGTATGATATGACATACGAATATTATGTATCCGAGCCTCGTTACCGATAGCTCTAAGCATATCTGCGCCGGCAGCAAGGCCGTTACCTGCTTCATATTCATAAGCATCAAGACCTATACCAGATAGCCAAGCAGGCGCATAAAAAGTAGATTTATATCCGGCTAGACGAAACGCATCACTGTTTCCGCCGGGACCAAAAAATGCTTTGTTCATTGATTATTTTACACCGTTTTTCTTATCGTATTTTTTGAGAATCGGTTTTTCAAGAAGTCTTTTAAATCTTGTAAAAATATCCTTTTTATCATTAATAGGTGGAACTAATGCCGCTTTAATTCCGGTATTTCTCGCCGCCCATACGTCAGTAAACACCTGATCTCCCATAAGAATGGTATTTTCTTTGACAGAGCTGATATCTGCCATAGCGCGCAGTACGTTTTTCTTAAAGGGTTTGCCTGCTTTATAATACGCAGGCAAGCCTAACTCTTTATTAAAAAGTTCAACCCGCTCTTTATTGTTATTTGATACGAAAGCTGCATAAATTCCCGCATTTCTGAGATCGGAAAGCCATTTTTTAACGTGCTCTCCGGGAAGCGAATGCTCATAAGGCTCAAGGGTATTATCTATATCAAGAATAATCCCCTTTATTCCGTTCTCAATAAGGAACTCGGGTGTTGCTTCTTCAAATGTATCAAATCTGAAATCAGGTACTAAAGTAAACATATACTTCCAACGCCTTTCAATATTATCCGAATACTCTATATTCAGAAAAACTGTCAAATTTTAAATAATTACGGTTGATTTATTCAATGCTCGTATTTGCTCCGATAAAGAACGGAACATTATTTTTACAGTCAACAAGCATATAAACAAACGGTCTGTCGAGATATACATATTTCATTTCATCCGGTGAAGCAGACGACTTATCTAACATTTCAATTACCGTTGCAGCTCCAGCTTTCGTTCCCTTTTCACCGACTTTAATAAACGCTTTGTGGATCACTCTATCTATAAATATATTTCCCTGTTCGGAAGTTCCTAATCCTGAAAAATCTGCAGCATCGGGATTGAAAGCATCGGTCATTCCCATAGCCCTCAGAACCTCCGCCATCTGCACCTCCTGCTCGGTTTCGAATTTTGGAATTGCTGTTTCAACCGGTCTGCTTTCTGCTGCTTCCAAAAGCTCAGAAACGGCTTTACCGTCAAGAGTATTAATGTAATCGGACACAGAAATATTCTCGTTTGGTAAAAGCGCAACAAAGGCATATTCGCCGCCCTTGTAATATTTAATAAAGCCTTTCGAGCTATCATTTTCGAGGTATCTTCCCTCTGTGCTATACATAAGCTTTACTTTCTGCTCGGTACCGTCCTCTTTTGTAAATTTTCCGTCACGGACTTGATCTTTTTCGTAAAACTGCGTCCATTCAGCCTCAAAAGCAAGCGTATTAACAAGATACATAATCGCTTCATTTGGAATATCATTAAGAATTTTAGGTATCATTCCGTCAGTTTCTTGTTTTACCCAATTATTGATATCTTTAAGCGTCTGCTTATCAAACGGTGCCTTATAAACATCTGCACCGTAGTAATCTGCATTAGTCTGAAGAAATGCCGAATTTACTTCAAAACGTTGATCTTCGTTAAACCATATAGAGTTTGCCATATTCAACTTATACTTATGGCCTTGCGGCAAAGAATTGATATAAGTGTAAAGATAAAGATTAAGATAATCCTTGCTAACCCCCAGCACGTTTTCCATCTGTTCAAGAGTTTCTCCCCCAGCGCCATTTGCCGTCATTGCCAACGCGCACAGAACCGATAACGGTGATATAAGCGTATTTTTATCACTATTATACGACTCTTTAAACAAACGAATTGCAAAATCTGTATTAGCAGCGTTTCCCGAAGAAAGATCGTCAAGCGAGGCGGTATTACGCGGTCTAACACCAAGCATCATATCTTCTGCTTGGATTTTTATAGAGCAAGCAGTAATATTAAATAAAATTGAAAAGAACAGCAATAAGCTCAAAATGATACAAACGATTCTTTTATGTTTCATATTTAGGCACCTTTCTGGTCTTCGGTTATTTTAAAACGCGCTAAATTGATAAAGCTAAAGTGTTTCCGCTTAAATTATACCATATACTTTATTTATTGTAAAGAAAAAGTTTGGAAAATATTCTCACGGACTTATCGAAAACTTATGTTAATCGCTATGGTACTGCGTACAAAATAAAAAACACCCCAAAAGTCTGGGGTGTACGAAGCCGTTAATTTCCTGAAATTTCGCCCTGGAGGGTACGGCTAGCGTGCGATTAATCTCTGACAATTCGTAGGCTTTCTTTTTTTACGTTCCTATTCCCACGCAATACGCCGGATATCTTCGGCAAGCGAAGATATGCGAACCTTCACACTTCGTGCAAGGTTCTTACGACAGGGCGTACAACATAAAAAACACCCCAAAAAACTGGGGTGTTTTTTATGTGGCGCGCCCTGGAGGATTCGAACCTTCGACCTACCGGTTCGTAGCCGGGCACTCTATCCACTGAGCTAAGGGCGCAAAATTGGAGCGAGTGATGGGAATCGAACCCACGCGACCAGCTTGGAAGGCTGGAATTCTACCATTGAACTACACTCGCATATGTCCTAACAGCTTATATATGATACCACAAGAAGTATTATTTGTCAATACCTTTTTAAAAAGTTTTTTGATTTTTTTAGTTTAAATTTTTGATGGGTGTACTAATCCGAAAATCAGTACACCCAAACTTTAAAATAAAACCTTAACAGCGCTCTAAGGTTATTTATTTTACAACAATATTAATAATCTTGCCCGGAACAACAATCTCTTTAATAATTGTTTTCCCGCTTACAGCTTCTGCTATTTTATCTTCCGATTTTGCAATAGCGAGAATTGCATCTTTATCAGCATCCTTTGGAACTAATACTGTTGCGCGAACCTTGCCGTTTATCTGCACGGGAAGCTCTACGTTATCGTCAACCGTTTTGCTTTCGTCATATTTCGGCCATTCAGCTACGGAAATAAGATCTTTTCCGCCCATAAGCTCGTTAATTTCCTCTGCAACGTGAGGTGCAAAAGGAGAAAGAAGCTTTGCAAACGTGATAAGCTCATCCTTAGTAAGCTTGCGCGCATCGTATATAGTATTAAGAGTACCCATCATTGCGGCTATAGCCGTATTGAATCTCATATTATCTATGTCTGCGCTTACCTTTTTAATAAGCTTATGCATAGGCTTCTCAAGCTCGGGAGTTACACCGTTTCCCGATGCGATATCTACAAGATTCATAACACGGTCGAGAAATCTCTTACAGCCTTTAATCGACTGGGTATTCCAAGGTGCAGACTGCTCAAAATCACCTATGAACATCTCATAAAGACGCATCGTGTCAGCTCCGTAATCACGGATGATATCATCGGGATTAACTACGTTACCGCGAGATTTTGACATTTTCTCGCCGTTCTCACCCAGAATCATACCATGGCTTGTGCGTTTTGCATAAGGCTCGCTCTTATCGAGAATATCAATATCATAGAGGAACTTGGACCAGAATCTCGAATAAAGAAGATGAAGCGTTGTATGCTCCATACCGCCGTTATACCAGTTAACAGGCATCCAATATTGAAGTGCTTCCTTAGAAGCAAGCTCTTTATCGTTATGAGGATCGCAATAACGAAGGAAATACCAGGAAGATCCTGCCCACTGAGGCATCGTATCAGTTTCTCTCCTTGCTCTGCCTCCGCATTCGGGACATTTGCAGTTTACCCAATCTGTCATAAGAGAGAGAGGAGATTCTCCGTTTTCGGTAGGCTCGTAGGATTCTACGTCGGGAAGCTCAAGCGGAAGTTCCGATTCGGGTACGGGTACCCAGCCACACTTTTCACATTCGATAAGCGGAATAGGTTCACCCCAATATCTCTGGCGTGAGAATACCCAGTCTCTTAGCTTGAAGTTAACCTTTTCTTCTCCGATTCCCTTTTCTTCAAGGAATTTAATCATAGCTCGCTTTGCATCTGTAACCTCAAGACCGTTAAGGAATCCGGAATTTATGAGTTTACCTTCTTCAACGTCGGTATATGCTGATTCTTCTACGTTTCCGCCTGCTACAACCTCAACGATGGGAAGACCGAAGGTTTTTGCAAAATCAAAGTCGCGCTCATCGTGCGCGGGAACTGCCATTATAGCGCCCGTGCCGTATCCTGCAAGAACGTAATCTGAAATAAAGATAGGAATTTCCTTACCTGTTGCCGGATTTATGGCATTAACTCCGTCAAGTCTTACGCCCGTCTTATCTTTAACCAGCTCGGTACGCTCAAAATCGGATTTCTTGGCTGCAGCAAGCTGGTATGCTTCTACCTCATCGTAATTTTTGATAATCGACTTCCACTTTTCGAGGTTTTTATGCTCGGGGGCTATTACCATATAAGTAGCACCGAACAAAGTATCACATCGTGTCGTATAAACTCTCAGCTTGTCTCCTGCTGTCGTATCAAAATCAATTTCAGCACCCTTTGACTTGCCTATCCAGTTTATTTGCTGAGTCTTAACTCTTTCTATGTAGTCAAGACCGTCAAGGTCGGATATAAGTCTATCTGCATACTCGGTAATTTTGAGCATCCACTGGCTCTTTACCTTTCTTATAACTGCAGAAGAACATCTTTCGCAAACACCGTTAACAACTTCTTCATTAGCAAGTACAACCTTACAGGAAGTGCAGAAGTTAACAGCCATTTCCTTCTTATATGCAAGACCTTTTTTGAAAAGCTGAAGGAATATCCATTGCGTCCACTTGTAATAAGATGGATCTGTTGTATTAATTTCCCTGTTCCAGTCAAAAGAAAGTCCGAGTGCCTTGAGCTGCGATTTAAATCTCGCAACGTTTCTTTCCGTAACAATCTTGGGGTGAATTTTGTTCTTTATAGCATAGTTCTCGGTAGGAAGTCCAAATGCGTCCCATCCCATCGGGAAAAGAACGTTAAAGCCCTGCATTCTCTTTTTCCTTGAAACTATATCAAGAGCAGTGTAAGGGCGCGGATGACCAACGTGGAGTCCTTGTCCCGAAGGATAAGGAAACTCTACGAGAGTGTAATACTTAGGAAGCGTATAATCTTCCTTGGCTGCAAAGGGATTGCGCTCATCCCAGATTTTCTGCCATTTGGGCTCAATTTTTCTGTAATCGTACTGCATTTTATTAATCCTTCTTAGTTATATTGAATTTATCATCAACTGCTTGAATGAGATAATTAATATCGATTTTTGACTGAACGGGTAGAAGCCTGTCAAAACTGTAAAATCCTCTGCCCTCAAAATCGAAAATATTAACTATTAAAGCGCCAAAATCGACCAAAATCCAAGAATTACCTTTCTTACCTTCGATTCGATTAGGTGATAATCCTCTTGATCCAAAATTATCTGCAAGCTCATCTGCAAGAGCTGCCATATGCGAGTGAGAGCGCCCCGTGACGTTAACGTAAAACTCAGTTATAGACGTATGGGCTGCAACGTCAAACATACTTACGTCTTCGGCGAGCTTTTCTACTAAAAGCTTTACGGCTTCTTCTGCCAAAACCTTGCCATCAGCTCCGCATAATTCACTAGTATTTTCTATTGTCATTTATTTCCTCCGTAAAGGCGTCTATTTCTTCTGTATGATTTTTATATTGTCTAAACTTTTATTAGTATATTCTCGGTAAGCTATTGCATTATCTTCATAGATTTGAACAAACTCCGGCTCGCTCATATTTAGGCACAACTTATCAGTATCAAAAGATTCCGTGGCATTCATATATTTTTTTGCTATTTCTGCCGCGCTTTTTCTGTTCAAAATATAAAAAGATACATTTTTTGAGTTTTCAGCAGGACACCCCGGAACAGTGACGTAACAAACACTTTTTTCACATTTTGAATTTATTGCATCAATATAAAGAGATAGCAAATCTAAAAGCTTAAGGTCTGTGATAATTCTGTTTTGAAAAGCACTCGCAAGCTTAAATAAAAGCGGTAATGAGACGCCATCTGAAAGCTTTAAAAAAAGCGAATTCAAAAACAATTTCTGAGCATCGATTCTGCCAAGATCTCCCATTACGTATCCGCTTCTGAAACGAACGAAACTAACCGCTAAATTTCCATCTATACGATTCTTACCTTTCTTAAGATAAAGCGGATTATCATCGTCTAAATAAAGAGTCATATCTTCTTTCAATTCAAGATCGATGCCACCTATAGCATCAACTACTTTTTTGAAAGTATCAACCGTTATTCCAAGATATCCGTCAAACTCGGTACCGAAAAGTGCTTCAATTTTTCCCGCAGTTATTTTCATTGCTTCATTAGCATCTTTACCTTGAGAAATCAGTGTAGCGTATAATTGATTTATTTTGTTCTGACCGTTGCCAAATCTGTAATACGTATCTCTGGGAATCTGAGCGACGTATGCCGTATTGCTTCTCGCATCATAGCTCATAGTAAATAAAACGTCAGTGTTTTCAGCAGCCTCGTCAAATCCAACTACAAGATAAACGTATTTTTCCTTTTTGCATTCCCCTATCGCATCCTTTGCTTTTGGCGCGCAAGAAACTAACACCATAGATAAGGAAAGCAGCAAAAGAATTGAAACCAATATTTTTTTCATTTGCATAAACCTCCAAAACGAATTTTAATTAGTTTATGCAAACATTTGTATTTTAAGATTGAAATTACTTCTTGATAAGCGAATTTCTGGTAAGATACATTCTTGAATTAATTGACATATTGGACCGCTTCAAAGAATCAAGCGCTCCGTCGATTGACATAAGACAAGCCTCATCAAGTCTTTTTACTTTCTCTTCGTAGGATAAAGACTCTATATCATCAATAAGCATTGAGCGTACTTGCAAGCAGGACTCGTACGTTCTTGTATCCTCGCAATAATCGGATATAAATATTATTTTTTCAAAAATACTCATATCCGCTTTGCCCACAGTATGATTTAAAGCTGCAGAAAGTATATTTTCCGTAGCAAAATCAGGAAAATCGTTTTTTATTACCATCGGAGCCGAAAAAGAATGCAAAACGCCGCGAGTAATTATATCTTCTTCCGTAAGGTTAAAATTGCTTTTTTTTATCAGCTCTATCTGTGTTTCGTAAGGCATCTCTTTTGATATATCATGTAAAAGTGCCGCAGCAGAAAGTTGATCAACCATATCGGGCAACAAAAGTCTCCCAAGAAATACCGCAAATCTTTCAACACCAAGAGTGTGCAAAAAACGCTTTTCAGATATTCTCTCAGAAACTTTTTTTCTTAAATCATTTAACTTTTCCGGGCAATAAATCAAATTAAAACTCCTTAAAGTTCGATTCTTTTCTTTTTTGTGGATTCCTTATAAAGAACAAATCTTGTTCCTACGCAGGAAACCACTTCGCAATCGATAGCTTCTGCAATTACGGAAGATGCTTCCTTAGCGGTATATCCGCTGTTTTCAAGGACGCGCGCTTTTATAAGCTCTCTTGCCTCAAGAGCGTTTGCAATCTGCTTGCATATTTCATCGGTTATCCCGCCCTTGCCTATCTGAAAAATCGTATCCAGCTCCTGTGAAAGTGAGCGAAGATACGCCCTTTGTTTACTCGTTATCATATATATTCCTTTTTATTAGTTAGTCGGTTCAAACAGTGCGGACGAAAATTCTTCTGCATCAAAAGGCTTCATATCATCGATATGCTCTCCGACACCAATAAACTTAACCGGTATACCAAGCTCGCGTTTGATAGAAAGAATTATGCCGCCCTTTGCCGTTCCGTCAAGCTTTGTGAGAATTAGTCCGGTCAGATGAGATGTCTCTTTAAATTCTCTAGCCTGATGAACTGCGTTTTGTCCTGTTGTAGCATCAAGAACGAGAAGCGTTTCCTTTGCGCTATCGGGAAGCTCTCTTGCGATTACTCTATCTATTTTTGCAAGCTCGTCCATAAGATTTTTCTTATTATGAAGTCTGCCGGCTGTGTCTATAATCAAAACGTCGGCATTTCTACTTTTCACAGCGCCGATTGCATCAAAAACAACCGCTGCAGGATCCGCGCCTGCTCCTTGCTTGATGATATCAACTCCTGCTCTGTCACACCACACAGAAAGTTGCTCAGCCGCTGCAGCGCGGAAGGTATCTGCTGCGGCAACAATAACTTTTTTGCCCTGTGTCTTAAGTTCTTTCGCGATTTTTCCTATAGAAGTCGTTTTACCGACTCCGTTAACACCAACTATCAGTATAACAGAAGGCTTAGTTGATAAATCGAGTGGCTCGTGCTCGCCAATATGACCACGCATGATATTAAGAAGCGCATCCTTGACTTCGTCACCGTCTTTTATCTTGTTTTCTTTAACGAATTCACGAAGCTCATCAAGAATATCTTCGGTTGTATTCACACCTACGTCGGCAGAAATCAAAAGCTCTTCCAGCTCATCAAAAAGATCTTCGTCGATCTTTTTGAAAGATTTGAAAATACTATCAATTTTACCAACGATTGCATTTTTAGTTTTTAAAAGTCCATTTTTGAGTTTATCAAAAAATCCCATTAACTAAGTAACTCCTTCTGTTTTCCTTCGATTTCACCTACGTTAAGCTCAATCGCCTGAGAAATACCTCTCTGCGGCATTGTTACACCGTAAAGTCTGTCTCCTACTTCCATAGTGCCGCGGCGGTGGGTAATAAGAATAAACTGCGTATCGGTAGCTAATTTTTTAACGTATTCACCAAATCTGAAAACGTTAACCTCATCAAGTGCAGCCTCTATCTCATCAAGAATGCAGAACGGCGTAGGATTAACCTTAAGAATAGCAAACAGAAGCGCTATAGCAACGAATGACTGCTCACCACCTGAAAGTAGCGACATACTCTTGATAATTTTACCGGGAGGCGCTGCTTTGATTTCAATTCCCGACGTTAAAACATCTTCGGGATCTACAAGATTAAGCTCTGCGCTACCTCCGCCGAATAATTCTTTAAAGGTAATGCCGAAATTCTTGTTGATTGCTTCAAACGCAGTGATGAAGCTATTTCTCATTTCATCTTCAAGTCTTGCGATAATTCCAACTAACTCGTCGTAGGAACTTGTAAGGTCAACGTACTGAGCGTTAAGTGCGTCATAACGCATTTTAACTTCGGCGTACTGCTCGATTGCACCGGGGTTATAGTTTCCTATCGCACGAAGTCTTGCTCTTGCTGAGGATTGAATTTGACCGATTTCCTCGCGGTTTTCGGCCGTTACGGGAGGATAACCCAATGCAACTGCATCCTCGTATGAAATCTCATAGTCATCCCAAAGCTGCGCACCGAGCTTTTCCTGTCTCTCCTTCAAGCGAGTAACGTTATTCTCGTCGTTAAGAACCGCCTGATAGCAAACGTCTCTGCTAGAAGATCTTTCCTTGAGCTTGACTCTTATCTCAGCAAGAACTCTGTCAAATTCATCGTTTCCTGCTTCAAGAGTGCGTCTTTCATCGTTCAACTTAAGAAGCTCATCCTCAAGAGCCTTGGACTCTATCTCGTTTTGCTCCTTGGTTTCGTCTATTGAATCACGTTTATTTTCGATATCGGCAATTCTTCTTTTCTGAATTTCACGTTCTTCTGCAAGATCGGCAAGTCTTTCATCAATAGATGCTATCATTTGATCAAGACTTTCGATATCCTTACGTGCTTCAGTTGCCTTTACAAATATATCGGTTGCTTTCTGAGAATATTCATCGTGCTTTTCATCGAGAACGCCCATTTCCTCGGAACGCTTTACTCTAAATTCTTTAAGAGCTTCTATACGTTCAAGGTTAGCATTGTATTGTTCCGTAAGACAAACAATCTCTTCTTCTGCAAGCGACTGCTGACCTATAAGATTATTATAATCATATTTCAGCTTTTCAACGATATTTCTGTTCGCATTATATTTAGCGACAGCATTGTCAAGAGCTGCAAACTGAGTTCTCGAAAGTGTAAGAAGAATTTCTTTTTCCTGTTCTGCCGCTTTTACAGCCTCAACCGCCTCTTTATGTTCCGTGTTTATTTCTATTATAGCATTTTCGTATTCTTCAATCTTACCGTTAAGCGATTCGCCCTTTTCTTTGAGAGCATTTATTTCGGTAAGACGGGAAAGAATACCGCTGTCTTTTTTCGCGCTACCGCCGGTAAACGCACCGCCTGCGTTTATTACCTGACCGTCAAGCGTAACAATTTTAACCTTGTAGTTAAGTTTTTTAGCGGCAACAGACGCATTATCAATATTGTCAAATACTACGGTTCTTAAAAGGAGAAATTCAATTATAGATCTATACTGCGAATCTGTGGCTACAAGAGTATCCGCTCTGCCGACAAAGCCTTCAAACGTTTTTGCTTTTTTAATTTCATCGGTTTCGCTCGAAGGGCGAATCGCTGTTATCGGATAGAAGGTTGCTCTACCGGCATTTGCTTTCTTAAGCGCATAAATTGCAGCCTTAGCCGTTGCTTCATCATCAACTACTATATTCTGCAAGCTTCCGCCGAGCGCGGTCTCAATAGACGTTATGTATGTTTTATCAACGTTTATAAGTGAAGAAAGAGGACCGTGAATTTTACCGGTAGTGTCAATATTACCGCTGTTATACTCGCGCATAACAAACTTAATACTTTCACTGTATCCCTCAAAATGCTCTACCATCTGCTTAAGGACGCTGGCTCTCTGAAGAAGCTCGTCTCGCTGAAGCTTAACGGTATTCAATGTCTCGGTAATTTCTGCCTTTTCCTCGGTAAGCGCTTCTGCCTTTTCGGAAGATGTCTTTATAATCTCATCCTTTTCGGCTATTTTTGATTTAAAGCCTGCAGCATTAGCCTCGCATCTGTCAGCTTCCTCTTTGAGCGCAATTCCCTCTTTTTCATACTTTTCTATCTCTAGTTCAAGATCCTGAGATTTAGTTCCGTCAGATATTTTGGAGCTTTTAAGTACGTCGATTCTTACTTTGAGGTCGGTTGCGCCGTTTTCTTCAACGGTAAGCTCATCAAGAGCCTCTTCAAGCTCGCGCTTGATAGTATCAATCTTTTGTGATAACTCCTGCTGTAAAGTAAGAAATTCAAGACGCTGGTCCATAAATTTCTTATGCTCTGCTATCTGCTCCTGACGTCTTTCATCATAAGTCTTTTTGGTCTGATTGACGTTTGCCTCGCTCTTGGAAATCTCGTCAATACGTTCATTGCACTGAGCTATAAGCTCTGCGGAATGAGCAAACTGGGATTCTGCAACTCTCAAAGCGTTATCAAGCTTATGAAGCGCCTCGGTCGTTTCTCTGATTTTATCAAAAATACGGCTGGAAGTAATTTTATTTTCTTGCAGGCGGTTGAATATATCGTCATTCTGGGCGTTGAGGTCGTTGATTACCTGCTCAACAATCTCAAGCTCATGGCGCGAAAGCTTAAGTGCGTTCTCAGCCTGATCTATATCCTCACGAATCTGCTTGGTATCATAAAGCCATATGGAAACGTCGGCGCGCTTCTTTTCCTCGTATATCGCAAGACCCTTACGAGCTTTTTCCGCTTCCTTTTCAAGAGGTCCTACCTGATTTTCAAGCTCGGTTAAAATGTCTTTAACACGATCGAGATTCTCCTGAGTATTCTTAAGCTTGCGCTCGGATTCCTCTTTTCTGTGACGGTATTTTGAAATGCCTGCAGCTTCCTCAAATATATTACGCCTTTCATCGCTCTTTTTAGATACGATTTCAGCAACCTTGCCCTGTCCGATTATAGAGTAACCCTCACGACCGACACCGGTATTCATAAAGAGCTCGTAAATATCCCTAAGACGTTTAGGCTCGCGGTTTATAAGATATTCACTGTCTCCCGTTCTGTAATATCTACGGGTGACTACAACCTCGTCAAATTCAGAATCGAGACGGTGCTCGGGGTCGGAGTTATCAAATGTTACCGAAACCTCGGCAAAGCCCATAGGGCGTCTGTCGTCGGTTCCGCCGAATATAACATCCTCCATCTTTGTACCGCGTATATTACGGCTCGAAAGCTCACCGAGAACCCAACGCATTGCGTCGGAAATATTAGACTTTCCGCTTCCGTTAGGGCCAACTATGACCGTAGCCCCACGCTCAAAGGACAAAACAGTCCTATTCGGAAATGACTTAAAGCCGTGAAGTTCAAGTGATTTTAAGTACATTTAGATTTCCTTTCCTAAAAGACACGTACCTCGTACCGCGCAAGTGTATCGCACTCGGAGAACTTAACGTCCTTTACACCGAGCGACTGTGCCAATAGTAATTTATTCCTTTTCCTTTGTCCCACAGCCTTTGAAAGCTCGCCGCGTGGGACTGAAACATTTATAATATCTCTGCCGCAGGCGCAAGTTCTGCTCGCCTCGGCATATATAAGGTCAAAATAAAGATAGCTTTCAACCAGCTCTCCAAGCGCCGGATGGTTCGGACCGGCAAAATAAGTACTGTCCGATAGAAGGTTTTCCGAGGAGCAAAGCCCTATGCGGATAACGGGAAGTCCCGCCAGAACAAAGCGACGAAGCACCGCAGCAGAACGGGCAACCGCCTCGTCAAGGGAGAGCGGTGTATACTCTCCACTTTCTGCCATGAAGCAAAGCTCGGTATCGCGAAAGACTACAGTTGGATATATACGTGCGGCGGTTGCGCCCGAACGTATTATAAACTCAGCCGTCGCAAGCTCGTCATCAAGTGACGAGCCGGGTAGACCTATCATCATCTGTCCGACAAGCTTAATGCCTCGCTCGACTATCATCCTCACAGCGCGATCCTCTTCCGAAAAGCCATGCCCACGTCTAGTTATGGAAAGTACCTTGTCCGACACGCTTTGCAGTCCAAGCTCGACAGTTGTAACTCCGTACTTTTGCAGTATATCAAGAATTTTCCCGTCAATGTAATCAGGACGGGTGGAGCACCTAACAGATTTCACTCTGCCATCCTTTACGTAGGAGTGTGCAAGCTCGAGAAGCGAAATCATCTCTGCGCGGTCAATTCCTGTAAACGAGCCACCGAAAAAGGCAATTTCAACCTCATCGTCGTCGCCAACCGTAGAAAGCGCGTTCTCAATGACCCTCGAAAAGGTCGAGGTGTCTATATTACTCACTCCCGATATGGTGCGCTGATTACAGAAAACGCATTGATTTGGGCAACCAAGGTGAGGTATGAATAGTGGAATATTTACGTGTCTCATACTGTAACTCCAAAGAGGGAGAGTGCTGCGCGTGCCGCCTGCATTTCTGCGCTCTTTTTAGTAGGAGCCGTTCCCTTACCGACCTCGTTATTGTTTATATATGCAACTACGGTAAAGGTTTTGTCGTGCTCGGGACCCGACTCGTCGGTTACGCGATACTCGAGCGTTGCCGACCCGTCCTTCTCTATCAATTGCTGGAGTGCAGTTTTGTAGTCGGTCTTTCTTTGTGCGCCTACCGAATTAATTTCATCCTCAAAGAGCGATAAAATTACATCGCGATAGGAATTTTTCGGTGTGGAATCGAGATATACCGCCGCAATAAGCGCTTCGAGCGCATCGGCAAGAATCTTCGGACGAGTTCTGCAATCGGTAAGCTCCTCGCCCCGTCCGAGGTTGAGATAATCACCGAGAGATATCCGCGAGGCGATACTTGCCAGAGTTTTCTCGCATACAAGCTGTTGGCGCATTTTAGTGAGCGCTCCCTCACGGTATTTCTTGAAATTCGAGTAAAGATACTCGGATATCACCATCTGTAAGACTGCATCGCCGAGAAATTCAAGGCGCTCGTTAGATTTTAGCTCAATGCCCCTTGCTCTTTGCTCGTTTGAATATGACGAGTGAGTCAGGGCGCATTCAAGAAAGCCAATGTCGGAAAAATGATATCCTATAGACTGCTCTAAAAGCAAGACTTCCTTTCCTATTGCCACTTCCCTCACCCCTCAAAATTTATATACTTCCGTACATTTTCTCCGCATCGGCTATGAGCTTTTTGTCGTCATAGTATTCAGCGAAGCTCGCTATATCGTCGTTTATCTTTGTCTCAACGAAGAATATCGCCTGTCTCACGGCATTTTTGATAGCCTTCGCATCAGACGAGCCGTGCGCCTTAATGACCGGCTTGCAAATGCCAAGAATTGGCGCTCCGCCGTGCTCCGAGGCAAGTCGGAGGCCAAGCGGT
>JAZNKD010000051.1:0-12191 GCA_045578385.1 Eubacteriales bacterium
GAATCCCTCTTCCTGCGCCAAATAAAAGGACAACCGAGCCCAAAAAGCTCGGTTGTTTTTTTATTTATTTGGCTCCGGTACGATAGGATTCTAACGCCCCTCTGTGACTCGCAGAGTCGCAGAATGGGGTTCGCATTTGAGCGTAAGCCATCGGTGAGCTTGCTCACCAGTGGCGGAGCGAAAAATCTTCGCCAGAGGCGAATACCCCGCAATGAAAGACAGTGTTGAAAAAAACATATTCGTATGATATAATGTTCTTATAAAAACAATGGAGGACGGTATGGCATTTAATATCGATACAATTATTAACAATGCGCTTATGCAACTTCCGGATACTTATGAAATAAATATTACTCATTTTTGCCCATACGAGTATGAGTTTCATATTGAAAAGCTAAATGACTTGTGCCGTCGTCTTCATAGCTTTTTAAATCAATCATTCAAAGAGATGAACGAAAGAGCAAAAAAAGTTAAACCTTATTACTTGGCTCAAAACAGCAGAAATTTGTTAACGACATTTGATATTATAGAGAATCTAATTGACGGATTAAACAATCTGAGCATTACATTAAAAGTAAATGAAAAATATCAAAACCAAATTGAGTTTTGTAAATCGTTTTTAAAAACCTCTAATGGCTCTACTATTCCAGAAACATATACAGAGTTTCACATTGACTGCTATATACCAATATTTGAATTAACATCTTCGCTATTTACAAATGCGAAAAATGTAATCTTCGGCTCAAAAACCAAACCCGATATCTATATAACCGATGGTTTAGATAATAGGATAGAAATCGCAAACAAAACCGAGGGGATTTTAATTTATGATGAGCCTATAAATAAAGGAACTGTAACTATACACGATATAAAAACTTGGTGGCAAAAAGATCACACCGCCAATGAAAAGTTCGTTGGTTATTTATGTGAACAACTCAATGAAATTGAGGCAAAGTTCTGCAAAGCATATTATCAGCAGTTCTCTAAAGAGACTGATCCTGCTCTTTTTTCTCAAGTCCATCTACATTATGATCCTAAAACCATAACGCAGTTGGTTGAAATTGAAGGAAAAAAGAAACGTTTAACCTTTCAAAGAATGGATTTTTTGATATTATACAATAATAACAGAATCATAGTCGAAATCGATGGGGTAGAACACTATTCAAGTGATGGCAAACCAGATTCTAAAAAATATTCAGATCAAGTTGCTTATGATAGAAAAATGAAATTTTTAGGCTATCATATTTTTCGATTAGGAGGGTATGAGTTAAGCAAAAATTTTGATACGGTCGTAAATGACTTTTTCAAATCGTTGAGAGATAATTATTTTTCTTGATACTTACCATAATGTTTTATAGAATTCTCATGCCACTTTGACTTATTATATATCCTAAACGCTTTGTCGCTTGCGAAGAACTCTATTACCCCCTCTTTCGAGATTACATATTCGTCATTCATCATTACAGCAAACATGTCACCATTTTGCACTCTTCTTAGTATGGTGGTTCTCGAATAACCGGTTATCTTCGCAACTCGGTTGATATCCATTGCATCTGGGTATATCTCCATTCGCTTTTCTAGTAATTGAACGAATAACTCTCTTTCGTTGTTCGTCAACACAATATTTACGTTATTATGGTCTCTGCCACCCATTTCGAGTGGCAGAGAATTTTCTTTACGGGAGGAGAAGACACCAACGGGAATTTCTCTTGAACGCTCACTTGGAGACTTGGCTAAATACCTTTCCAAATCCTTTTCGCTAACGTAATACCTCAGATGCGTTGGAGTATCTACAATTCTACACGGTATGACACCGTTCTGTAGCATCCAAGCTGCTTTGCGTTTGCTTATATGTAGTTTCTGCCTTAACTGTTCAAGTGAGAGTTCACCGCTTTTCTTCATTATTCCGTACCCCTTTTTCTAGCCCTTATTCTTTGTTTAAGGCGGTGTAATTTTTCACCGCCTTTGCCGTTTTTACTCGTCCTTATTTCCTATGAGTGAGCCGAGCTTCATACCCGCAATGCTCGTTGCACGGGTGTCAAGGTGCGAGTATGTATCTGCCGTTATGCTCATCGTGCTGTGTCCCATATACGCCTGGATTACCTTCATATTCTCGTTCAGTGCTACGAGGAGCGAGGCACAGGTGTGTCGTAGGTCGTGGAAGCGTATCTTCCTCAGATTGTGCTTTTTGAGCAGTATGTTGAAGTGCTCGGTCACGAAGTTTGGTCGTATGAGGTCACCAAGCTGGTCAACGCATACCATGTTAAGATATTTCTTTGAGTAGGAGCGTTTAAACTGCTTTCGGTATTCCTCTTGCCTTTCTTTGTGCTTTAGGAGTATCTTCTTCACGTCGGGGTGCATTGCGAAGACTCTGCGCGAGCTTTCGGTCTTCAGCTCGTCGCTTACTATGATTTGTTTTTTGCCGTTCTTGGATATCTCAATCACCTTTTTCTGCACCGAAATTTTGTCGTTTTCGAAGTCCACGCAATCCCACGTCATGCCGAGTGCTTCGCTTCGTCTCATACCGCAGTACACTGCGAGAACTATCGGTATATAGAGGGGATCGTCCTTTGCGAAGGCGAGGAGCGTTTGCACTTCTTCCACTGAGTAGAAGCTCGCAGGATACCTCTTTACCGTAGGTCTGTCCACTCTTTGCATCGGGTTGTACTCGAAGAGCTCTTGCTTGATTGCGTACTCGAACATTGCGTGGAGCAGGTTGTGGTAGTGGAGCACCGTTTGCTCGTTGTCTCCGATGCTCCGTAGGTAGTCGTAGAATGCGTTTATTCTTCTCGGCTTTAAATCCGCTAGGGTTATTTTATCTCCGAAGAATTTCGCTATGTGACCGTTCACTCTGCCTTTGTAGCCGAGGTAGGTCGTTTCTTGAATTTTGTGGCGGTGCACCTCGTCGAGCCACTCGTGCATAAATGCTACGAAGGGGTAGTTTTCGGGATCATCATAGCCGTCGATCATTCGAGCGTACTTTGCTTCGAACTCGGTTATCATATCTCGCTTCCGCTTTTCCACTACCGATTTGAGCGAGTCCTCGGGTAAGTCCATCGCCATCCATTTTACTTTTCTTTTTTGTGTCAAGGGATCTTTGTATCCAACCACGAGATGCAGATAACCGTTTCTCGCTTGTACGCTTCCCGAGACACCTTTGTCGTATCTTCTTGCCATTTGTTTTTCCTTTCTTTTTATGTTTTGTTTTTTAGTTTTTAGGGTGTCCTAGCACACACAATATCACACCACTTAGTCAAAGTCCAGACCCGTGGGTTCGAATTATCAGTCTAGACACAATTACTTTTTGCGTCTTTTCGGGTAGGCAACTCGTGCGTCCTCTATGTATTCCATAACGCTCGTTTTTGCAACACGGTACTCACGTCCGACCTTTACACCGAATATCTCGCCAGAGCGCACGAGGCGCGAGGCGAGCTTGGTTGAGATGCCGAGAGCCCCAGCCAAATCGGTGAGGCTCATTGCATCGGGATAGTTTGCGAAGATATTTGCCCTTAATCTTATATTTATCACCTCCTTTACATTGTTTGTGTGAATCCGTGACCTTCGTCCTCGTCATCATCGGGCACGTTATCGGTCTTGGGTTCTTCGGGAATTTCGTTTGCTTTGGCTGCTTCGGCTTTTGCGTTTTCAATCTTGCCTATAACTTGTCCGGCAACGAAACCAATTGCACCAAGTACGTTATCCTGGTCTGCTCTTGCATTTTCTTCGGCTTCGATTTCTTCTGCCGTTTTGTTATCGTCTTCGATTAGCGGAGCAGTAGGAAGAAGATTGCCGAGACTATCGTAGCGAGCGCTACCGAGCTTCCGATCGTTACGAACACTACCTGCCATAGATTTGCCAGTCGACTTCTTATTTCGTCCAGCTCCGCCTCGATACGCATCTCGGTTTGCTCGATACTTCTCTCGCTCGTTTTCCCAGCCTGTATAATTTTCTCTTCGGTTTTCGCGAGATTCCTTTCCTGCTCGAGCAGTGCGTTCTTCCGTTTCAGCTCCGTGTTCTCCGAAAGCACCCGTGTGAAATTCTGCAGTTCTATTTCTCTCGTCAGCCTCGGCATTTCGGTTGCCATTTGCCGAACGAGCTTCAGCGTTGCCGCTTGTGTATCTTGCATCGCCAGTAGTTCCTCTTCGGGCAGTTCCATTACCACTTTCTCCGGAAGTATTTCCGGTTGTTCTGTTTGATTGAGCGTTTCCAACTGTTCCATTGTCAGTTTTTCTGAGTTCAAATTCATATTCCATATTCTCCTTTAAATATTTTTCGTCCGATAATTTATCGTCGTTTACTTCGGGATATTTCCCATCTTTGAATTTCTTTTCTTTCGTGCAAGTGTACTTGATGTTTTTGTATTGGTCGTTCCACCTGACCTCGTATCCTGCAGCTTTCATGTAATTTATGAATGCTTCCTTCGTTCCGCACTTTTCCATCGCAGCGCGTATTGTTGAACGCAAACGGAATTTCCAGCTCTCGCCTTTCTTTGCAGATTGATACTCTCTGTTACCGAGACCGCTTGTTTTCTTATCCTCGCTCGGCTCGATTATACTGAATCCGTGCGCGAGACAAAACTCATCACTGATTTTTCTTAGCTCATCAAGATGTGTTCTCTTAGTGCGGTATTTATAACCTGTTTCGGCATTCACGCTGTTGAGCACGAAGTGGTTATGTATGCATTTCGTGTCGGTGTGCGTTGCTACCACAACCTCGAACCCAGGCCACGCTTTTTCAGCGAACTCCAAACCAATTTGGTGAGCTTCTTCGGGAGTGAGATTATCGTCCTCTGCAAAGCTTTGTATGTAATGATAGAACATTACTCCGTCACGTTTCTTGTACAAATCCTTCGTAGCTAAAAATTCATCTTTTGCAAACATTGGATTACAATTTATACCGCTTACGTGGTGTACGACCTCGCTTCCGTCCTTTGTTTTCTCGCCTCGCATGGCATAGTTTAATACGATTCCAATACCTGCTACAGTATGCCACAAGGCTTTTTTATTACCTTCCGAATGATAATCAACCGCCTTTACGTATGCCATCAATTATCTCCTCTTCGCGCTAGTGCGAATATCGCCTGGTAGATATCACCCATAGCATTATTCGTTTCGGTGAGGTCAACCACTTCCACCTCGTGAGCGTTTGCTTTGCGCGTTAACTGATTGAGGTTGTTACCGATTTTCTTCAGCTGCACGATCATTTCGCGCAGGTCTTCAATGACCGTGATTTCTTTGCCGAGAGCTGCGCTTATTAAATATTCAGTGCGGTTCTTTTTCGCTTTCTTCGCAGCTTCGTCGATTGCTAGGAGTTCCTTTTCAGTAACTCGAATTGGGATTGATTTGTTTCTTGTTCTCATTGTTTTCCTTTCTTTTTTGTTTTAATTTTGGTTTTTTAATAAGGGGTGCGGGTCTCCCGCATTTTTTCGTGCTCGGCAGGAAAGCCGAGCGCTATGCTTGCTAATAGCAACAACCAAGGTTGTTGACCTAAAAAAGATAGCCAAGGCTGATACTATTAGGAGACCTAAGAACGCAATGTATTTCGCAGCATATATCTCCGAATCCATTTTCTCGGAGAACGAACATCACATGCTTATAACAGACATCAAGTTCCAGCCTGAGTATCCGCATCTCACTACTCTTAAGTTTCTTTCATGAGCCGTGTCCAACACGGGAGTATCATTATTCACCTCACTCTCTGTCATCGCTGCTTGCACCATGCCATACTCGGTGCAATCCATTCGCGCGATTTATCGCTCGCTTATTTTTCAATAAGGTCATGGCGCTCGCGCACGGTAGCTTGTCCTTCCGGACGAGAGTGGGAGTTCCCACTGCGTTCTGATATTCAATTGTGCCGAAGCATACACTTCGACGAATTAAAAAACGCCTGCTTTTTGAGCAGACGCTTTCGCCTCTATATATTACCCGACAGAAGAAAATCGAATTGTTCCACTTTCTTGAAAAAATTTTGAAAAAATTTTGAGAAAGAAAAATCCCTTGAGAAAATGAATTCCCAAGGGACATTTTTTATTTCGTTTTGTTTATTGCTTTGCACATCTCATCAAACTTTTTGCGCATCTTTTTAAGCTTTTTAACTATTGCACTGTGCGTTTTATAACCTAAATCTTTTGCAATCATTTGCGTTGTGCAACCGCGCATTCTTGATTTATATATCTGTATTTCTTCCTGGTCAAGCATCGAGAAATATACATTCTCGAATTTCATAAACATTGTTTCGGATTCTGCAATTTCATTTTCACTATATCCAAGTGTATGCGCTTCGGTAAGATTTTCTTCGAATTCAGCTTGTGCTTCTGCATCTTCGGTGATTTCACTGAACGTAAAGATTTTACCGATTTTAGTTCTTGTGTGATCCCATTTGCGATAAAAATCAGCGCGAGAAGAGTTTTCCGAAATGAAGTTATTAAAATCTTCGTGAGCAGCAAGTTGTCTTGCTGTTTTAATTATTTTTGGAACACCTTGTGACTTCATCATTGCACTCATCATTTCACCGAGAAACAAATCAACGAATTTATCGATTACAAATGCAACTTCTTCATCGGTAAGATTATCAAGATCTTTATCAAACTTTTTTGAATACGTTTCAAAAGCTAATTCAATTTGCGGTTGCAAATTAGTAAAGAAAGCATCAATTGTTTGTGCATATAATTCCGGATTCGAAACAATATTTGTAACCGCACCCGATATTAATTCTTCATTTGCTTTTTCAAGAACCGCGAGAGGATAATTTTCAGAGAAGTTTAAGAACGAATCTTTACCGCCAAACTTTTTCTGTTTTTCGAGCCAAGTCTTTCTAAAGATTTCGCGCGATTTCATATACACGTTTAACTCTTTTTGCGTAGCAGAGTCAACATCAAAAGGATTTGGCGCAGTTGTGTAATCGTTTTTCTTAAAGTATTCTTGCGTTTCTTTGACGGTTGGAGCACCGTCTTTATCAATTAAAGTCCTGTCGAGTTTCATTTTTGCACCTCCTTTTGCTTGGTGATAATATTATAGCACAAAAGGTGTACGATTTAAAGGACAGATTGAAATATTATAAGAAAAACAACTCTTATTTACGACTTTCAAATTTTACGGCTTCCGATACGCATTTATCGCACAGGCGCAAAGTTCTATTGCTTTTTAGCATTGCTCCGCAAAGTGCGCAAGTGGATTTATCGTGCCTGACGATAACGTCACCTTTTTCGAATGTTATTATAAGCGGCGAACCTTCTTCGATATGCATCTCATCACGATACGACTTTGGAATAACGATTCGTCCGTTTTTACCAAGTGTTGCTTTTTTCATCGTTCGACATCCAAAATATTGATCTTTTCTTTCTTCAGTAGGAACGTATATGCTACGAGTGATACGATGCTATCGAATGCGTTTCCAATTCCAAACAGAAGCGCGATTCCGATTAGAGTAGGTGTCCAAGCTCCCGTCGCGTAAAGTATGAATGCAATTCCATAATAAATGGTATTGGTTACTACCGATTCAAACAACATATAGTTTGTTTTTCCAAGTCCATAGAATGTTGCATCGAATACGTTTTGTATTGCGTACAGAACGTAAAATCCAACGAGCACCATTACAAGCTCGAACAGCTTATCTACGTCGCTGAATCCAAGCACGTGAGTCATAAACGGTTTCCACGCAGGAATGCTTACGAACCACAATACAGAAATAACCGCTGTAATGCTAAAGTAACCAAGCGAATTTCTTCTGACATTTTCTTTATCGGTTGAGACTTCTTGCTTGACCAGTTCTCCAAGCTGAATTACAGGGAGAAGCAACCAACCCCAAATGAAATTGTTTGCAACCCAATAAGTTCCTTGCTCACCAACAACGTTAACCATTCGTGCAATCATCACCATATACGCAACGTTGCGTACGAGAGATTCAAAGCCGGAAACACTACCTACTTTGAAGAATTCTTTAGCCCAGCCAAAATCAAGCTTGTCTTTTGCGAACACGTTGATTTCTTCTTTGGCAAGAAGCACGAGCGATACGATAAGCAGAAGCACGTTTACGATAATGTTGGAATAACCAATACCGTTTACACCGAGATTTGCTGACACGGGCAAGGTGGAAACGAGGAATGTATCAGACACGAGGCACAGTACAAGACGAGCGCCTGTGAGAGCATAGAGGTATTTGCTCTTGTTGACCGTAACAAGCGCAACTAGTGCGAACTGAGTAAGTATAGAGAAGATGTTCGCAATACTCTCTATGCGTATGTAAGAAGCGGAAGCATCTATGATGCTTGTGTCTGTTGCCATCAGTTTTAGCATAGGCTCTGCGAAGATAAGTACTGCTGCAGAAAGAACAGCATACACTCCGAGAGAGATAAGCATTCCGGTTCTTACTCTGTTTGCGAAGTCCTTTTTATCGTCTTTAACCTTTCCAACAAAGTAGAAGAGCGGAAGTATAATTGCTTCGCTAAGTATTTCGTAAAGCAGGTTCACCCACGAGAGCTGACCTGCAATTGAGAACGACCATTCACCCGGCAATTGCCCGAGGAAAAACACACGCACAGTTGTGTATATTGTCGGTGCAAGTCCGAGTACAAGTAGTGCTAGAAATAACTTGTAATTGATTTTAGACAATGATGTTTTAATTTTATTTATCATAAATTCTCCTAAAAATTCTAATGTCTTTCGTAGAAAATATTGTATCATATTATCTACGGCAATTCAATGTTTTTAGTTGTAAAATGGGCAACAGTAATTCTATTGCCCACGTTTTCTACAGAACCGTTCTTTCAGATTTCCACTATCTTGTAATCGGTTCTTGTTCCTGTGACTCTTTCCGCACGGAATCTTCTACCATTCGCCTTCCAGTGAGGAAAGCTATCCGCTTTTTCCTCGTTGGTATCACGATGGCAAATTTCGATATTTCCAGGAACATCACACCCGCCTTTTGACAAAGGTCTTATGTGGTCGAGTGTTGGATGGTAAGCACTGTTAGGATCTCCGCAGGCCGACTTTTTCATCAACCGTCCTGCGTAATCGCACACGTTTTCCTTGTTGCCGTAACGCTCATTCCACACGTCTATAGTTCGATACTTCGACATTTTGAGTACCTCCTTTCTTAGATTCCATTTATATTATCTCATATAAGAAAGGAGGTGTCCATGAACCACATGGTTCAAAAAACAAAGGATACCCCTTAAAAAGGGATATCCTCTGCATTGATGCCACCAGCAACTTTAATGAGCCGCAGTAGCTTTCGTTGAGAAGGCTTTCTTTCTCCAGAACAGTAATAACCCATCGTTCGAGTAGAAACATTTAACATCTCCGCCCACTTCTCTTGCGAGTGTTCCGATTTGTCTACTATGCTCCAGATAAATCTGCCCATTTCGTAATCGATTTTTCGATTTACATTTTTCATATTCGCAAACCTCCTTTGCATAGACAACGCAGTGCGCCAAAGGTTTTGAATATGTGGTTTTATTATAACATAACTATAAGTAAAAATCAATAGCGACTATCAATTTTTAAATTTCCCACGGTCCTCGTTTTCTTATGATATCATAAAGCCGACTGTAATTGTTTCTAGCGTAATCATATTTTTCTGTTGTTAACTTTTTGTAGTTTATAATACTACCCACTGCAGCTTCCAAAGACGAAAAACCAAGATATGTATCAATACGATCTAGGAAAAGCGAATTACAATAGCGTATTTCTGTTTTATTCAAAGATTTTATATCATATATATATCTATCATTTTCACTGTATTTCAAGCCATCCTCTTGCGGCAACTCATAATGATTTCTGTTGGGCGCAAAAAGCTCTTCATTGGGAATCGCCGTAAGATATTCCAATGATGGTACTGTATGTCCATGCTTTTGCAGTTCCCGCCTCATCTTGAAAAATGGAGAGATAAGAACAATCATCCGCCTTGATGAAATAGGAAACATTTGAAAATTTTCATGAAAATAGGCTGTTTGTAAAGCTACTTTTAAAATGCTTTCCTGGACATTTTCATCTTTCGTTTTTTCTAGCAAAGACGTTAGCCAATCTATTTTTTTGTGATTACCAATAAGTTCATTCCAACCTTTCTCGTTTTCCGAAGTCATACCGATATCAGTTATTATAAATTCGTCTTTGCTGTTTTTGGGTGCATCCCAAAAGGCTAAGTATGCATATTTTACAACACACGCCCATCTATGTGCAGCATACGTTTTGTTAGGAACTTTTAAAATTTCTTCAGGTGAACCATCAGAATCAAGAATAACATTTAATGTACGCAACCAATATTGATACAGTGTTTCTCCCTCAATTTGCTTCTCCTCAAAAGGAGGCTGATCATATTTTTCTTCATATTCAATGTTATTAATTTTGCAGTATTGTTTTGAAACCTGCTTTTTAGTAACATAATAATTTCGTTCTTTTTCAATAAATTTTTCATCATACACTCTCATTAAAGATATGAGTAAAAACTTCTTTATTAACTTTAACTTATCGGGCCTTAAAATTATTTCGCTATCTGCTTTTAAAATATAATTGGACAAGAAGTTCCCGAATTGAGATTCGATTTTTTCATTCAACTTTTTCTCGGTAGAATGATCTTTATCATCGTAGTAATCTGTAGTGGCGTAAGCCTCTTCAACAGATACATCTTCATTTAATTCTTTGGTTTTCACATTATACAAACAAAGTTTATCACTAAATTTGCGTAATATAAGCTTGGGTACATAATGATTATTCATTCCTACACTCCGTGTGAAACTATTTCTTATGGTTATTGTATCATAAAACTAAATGTTATTCAAGATTTTTCTTTGTTTAAGGTTTCGTACTATTTGCAAAATGCGCATTTGTTATTGAAGAAGAATATCTTTTGTGATATAATTGTTTTACTAAACTTTGAAAGGATACTTTTATGACTCGTAAAGAATTTGAAGAACTTGTCTTCGATATATACAACGTAAGAGCAGATTATCCTTTCGAGGACGATTTTGTTACGGGTGTTTTCCGGCACGAGAGTGGCAAGTGGTTTGCACTTGCAATGAATATCGGGGAAAGAAAAATCGGACACGACGGTGACGAAAAGATTGACGTAGTTAACCTTAAATGCGCTCCCGAGGTAATCGAATCGCTCGCAGGGATTGAGCCAGGTATCTATCGCGCGTATCATATGAATAAAACACACTGGTTGACTGTTGCTCTCTCTAAGTGCGATAATGATACAATCTCTTGGCTTCTCGGAATTAGTTATGACCTAACGAGAAGCAAAATTAAACGCAAATAAATTATGCCGACGAGGTTTCTTTTGATTCCTCATCGGCATTTTCTTATCTTTTCTTGTAAATCACCAGTTCGGGATTTTCTCCGTTTTCCTCGTAGGTACATACCAAAAGGAAGTCCATGTTTGCAGCGATACCGAAGCATCTGCCGCCAAACTCGCTTTCGAGCTGACTGCCGAGGTAGGTTTGCTTATCGTCAAGGAATTTCACCTTTTCTCCGTTCGGGAGTGTGTATTCCATATTGATAAATTCACCCGACAGCACGTTTAAATTCTCTACCTTTGGGAGTCCTTCGATATGCAAAAGCGTGTTGAACTCGTCGATCAGCTTTGCTTTGAATTCTTCCAGCTTTTCCTTTCCACCGATCTCGGCATACCGCTTCCAAATGTCAAGGGTGTACTCACCGTCAGCGTAACACCACTTACAGTATTCCTCGTTGAAATTGCCGTCGACCTCACGGCTCGTGGTGCAGTCCTCAAGAGGCATTCCGCAACATTGACAGATCAACTCTCTCGGAGAACCAAGGAGCGTGTTAATCGACACATCAAACAATTTTGAAAGGAGCTTGAGCGTATCGATATTCGGTATCGTTTCGCCCGTTTCCCATCGAGAAACCGCTTGACGAGTAACAAACACCTTTTCTGCAAGTTCCTCTTGCGAGAGCCCTTTTTTCGTTCGGAGTTCATAGATTATATCCTTAGTTTCCATAAAATCACCGCCTTTTCCGTTGTGATTATATTGTACCATACCCACGAGGAATTGACAAGCAACTCGCTGTTGCTATCTGATGATAAAATCCATAATATGATTGAACTATTCACATTTTTGTGATATAATATCCTTACAAGCCTCGGGCTTGAATATTTTTATCGGAGTGTACTTTTTGAAAAACACCAACCTTTTGGAGATTGTATTGTAAACGAGAGGTTTGCAAATACAT
>JAZNKD010000052.1:0-6644 GCA_045578385.1 Eubacteriales bacterium
GACATAATGGTGATAACACCAAGACCACCGATTTGAATCAAAATCAAAATCACAATCTGTCCGAAAACACTCCAAGAGGAAACGGTAGGTGTTACCACCAAACCCGTAACACAGGTGGAGGTGGTTGCAGTAAAAAGCGCATCTAAAAAAGAAGTCGGTTTTCCATCGGCTGAACTTATGGGAAGAGAAAGTAACAATGCACCTATCAATATCACTATTAAAAAGCTCAACAATATGATATGTGTTGTTGATATCAAAGGCCGCTGTTTTCTCATATTATCCTAACGCTACCATACTGAAAACTAGCGCAAACAACGCAACGGTTTCGCAAAGACCGACAACAGTGATGTACTGTGAAAAACCTTTTCCTGTTTCAGCTAAAGCATCTGCACCTGCTGCACCTGCTTTACCCTGAAATACTGCGGAAAATGCCATAGCTACACCAGATGCAATTCCAAGGCCGAGCAAAAAAGCAGGATCGGCAGAGGAACTCTTCATCTGTTGCATCAAAAGAAAACCGTAAATTGTCTGTGTGAGAGGCGCACCTGCAAAAACCGTGAGAATAAACGGTGCAGCCTTATTGCTCATATAGCACTTTTTCCAAGCACCAATTGAAGCCTGACCTGCAATACCGATACCGATTGCCGAGCCGATTGCTGCAATACCCATTGCTAATGCTGTTCCTAATAATCCTAAATTCATAATAATTCTCCTTTAATCAATTTGTTCTTTAAATGGTTTAAATTTATGCCCACTCCACGACATATCTAAATGCGAAGAGAACTCTAAGGTGTTAAGTCTGATTCCGTGAACGATAACTGAAAGAATGTTTAAAATCATATTCAGTCCATGTCCAAACACCAACAGAATGATGGCAAGAATCATAAACATAAAATTTCCAAGTAACGGCCCTGCGAGCTCATTAACGGTAGCAGAGATTGCAGCACCTGCAAGCCCGACAGCCCAGAGTCGTATATACGAAACTATATCTGAAAATACATTTACTACGCCAAGCAAAACCGATACGATATTAGTAAGGCTTGAAAGTATAGATTTAATAATGCTTCCTTCATAGTTTGAAAATACAAAGCTTAGAACAAAGCCCACACCTATCAGTGCAATAGCAACCGTTCCTACAGGAATGCCGCCGATAATAAGCCCAAAGCTGAATACCTCGGAATTTACAACAAGGCTGAGCACCAAATAGTAGATACCTAAAAGCTGTAATATTGAGCCGATATCACCAAGCATTTTAACAGATCCTTTATTTCTCAAAACGCCTTTGATATGAGCAACAGTAAGCTGTACTAGAGCTAATGAGAAGCAGAATATCTGCAAATTTTGTGCTGTAGTAAGTCCTGCGGTGCCATTAGACCAAAACGGATACCATATCTTATCAGCATACACGTTTGAAATTACCGGTATAGACAAACTTTTAAGCCATGCGGGTAACTGCTCCGGAGATAGTCCAAACCAAGTACAAGTAAGCGTTCCCCACAGAACAGTTGAGAGCCCAAACAGTCCCACAAGCAAAAACATAGGTGAAATCTTCTTTTTGGAAACAAGCGATTTTATAATCGGGATTGCCGCAATAGCACAAATAAACAATCCGTATCCACCGTCACCAAAAATAATGCCAAAGAATATGAGGATAAACGCCAAAAACCAACCCGAAATGTCATATTCAAAATATCCGGGAACGGTGCCTAAAAAGTCAGTAAGCGGATAAATAAGACTGACAAACTTATTGTTTTTAAGTTTGGTAGGAACGTTATCCTCAACCGAAGGCTCTTCCACAAGAAGCCCCCACGAATTGCTTTTAGCAGTTTGTTTGAGTCTATCAAGGTTTTCAGCCTCTATATATCCTGTGAAATAGGAAACGGAAAGTGGCGCTTCGCTTTCGGTTGATAAATTTTCATCTACCATACCCGTAGCATAGGTTTCAAATTCAATTTCCTTTTGGGTAGCCCCAACAGCTTTCTTAATGCTTTTGACATAACAAGCATTGGCGGAAATCGTTTCGTCGATTTCCTCTATACGAGTGCTGAGTTCCAAAAGCCGTTGCTTCATCTCGCTTGTAGAAAGCTGCGGTAATGCAAAACGGTATACATTCAACGATGAAGCAGCTTGGTCAAGCTCTTCCTTATTAAATTTCAGCAGCATAAATCTAACAGTCGATTTTGTTTCATCGATTCTAACAGTTCTGATGCTTTCGGTAAGAAGCTCATATTCCCTCTTTGGCACCTCGTAAAATGATACCTCATAACCTTTTGATTCCAAATCGTTTATGCTGCTCGGATCAATATCACCCCAGCTTTTTAAACGATCAAGCTCGGAGTTGAGTGTGATTAGCTCTGCACCGCACTGTTTTTTCTCGGTATCAAGGGCTTGAATTTTCGTTGCAACAGATAAAGCCTGTGCAGTGTCCACATCTTTTTGCTCTACGTTTTTATTTTTACCGATTGTAAAAATTGCACTTTCAAGTAAAGCAATTTGTTCTCTAAGAAAGGTAAGTCGTTCACCTGAGCCTTCCGTTATCTCAACGTGGACAATTCCTAATTTCCGAAGCTTTTTCAGGGTTTCATTCTTTTTATTTTCTCTAATAACAAGAGACACCTTTTTCATAGGTACTATCATAATGAATAAACCTCCTTTTCGGAAGCCACAGCATTACGAAGGGCTATCTTGCGTTTTGATATTTTTGAACGCACTACGGCACTAACCTGCTGGTCTGCCATATAAATCGATATTTTTCTGATATTTTCCTCGGCTTCGGGGATTTTAACCTTTTCAAACAGGTTTACTCTTTGGGACGATGCGAGCAACTCAATCTCTAATAGTCTGACCTGTTCATCTAACACTTCAGCCTCTAAATCAAGGGACATTGCCTTCTCCATATGTTTTGCGGCAATATCCACCCAAAGAGGTGTTTCGTAAAAATCATAATCTCCTCGTGAGAAATCTGCACCCTCAAATGTAGGAATATCAACACCTGCAATATTACCTTTTCCTTTTCGAATATTGCTGACAGTTATAATTCCTTTTGGGAAGGCATCCTTTTCACTAAAAACAGCAATCCATTCACGAAATCCAAATTCAAGGTCTTCTCTTTCTTTTCTCACAGCCTTTGCCTTAGCTTCAATTGTGCGGATCTCCGATTGGAGTTGTTGTTTTTTCAGTGTCAGAGTAGGCAAATATCTGCGGTACATTTTAAGTGCGTCCTTTTGTACCTTCAACTCATTTTTAGTTAATTTGATTTTTGCCAAAACTACAGACCTCCTTAAACTTTAGGCCAAAATTCATCAGTAAGGTCTGATTTGATTCCGGTTTCTTGCCTTTCAAAGCAATCTGCTAAAATTTCCCATCCTAAATCAAGTGCATCTTCAAGGGAAAGATTAACGGACAGCGACATCAATTTGCTTTCAAAAAGTCCACCGTATTTCAGCAATTTTTCATCCCATCGGCTCATAGAAAAGCCCATATTTTTCTTTTCCAGCGTTTCTTTATAAGAAGAATAAAGGCGAATCATCGCATCCATGAGTGCACGATGGTCTTTTCGGGTTTTACCGTTTACATTTTGTTTTAGTCTGGAAAGAGAGCCGAACGGCTCTATACGACCACCTTTAAGGTAATACTGTCCCTCTGTAATATATCCGGTATTATCGGGAACAGGATGGGTAACATCATCACCGGGCATTGTAGTAACAGCTAAAACGGTAACCGAGCCAGAATCAGCAAAGTCAACTGCCTTTTCATAACGGGCTGCAAGCTGAGAATACAGATCACCGGGATATCCACGGTTGGAAGGAACCTGTTCCTGCGTAATAGCAATTTCCTTCATAGCATCAGCAAAGTTGGTCATATCGGTAAGGAGAACCAACACGTCTTTATTCTGAAGTGCAAATTGCTCTGCTACAGCCAATACCATATCGGGAATCATCATACATTCAACGGTGGGATCGGAAGCGGTATGAATAAACATAACGGTTTTACTGAGCGCTCCACCCTTGGAAAGTGCATCCTTAAAATACAGAAAATCATCATATTTAAGGCCCATACCGCCAAGAACTATTACATCTGCTTCTGCCTGCATTGCAATTCGGGCAAGAAGTTGGTTATACGGCTCACCGGAAATGGAGAAAATGGGCAGTTTCTGAGAAACAACCAAGGTGTTGAACATATCAATCATTGGAATGTTGGTTCTCATCATTCGGTTGGCAAGAATACGTTTGGTAGGGTTAACAGAAGGGCCACCTATGGATTTCATATTTTCTGTAAGTGCAGGGCCTTTATCTCTCGGCTCACCCGAACCATTGAATATACGACCCAATAAATCCTCACTAAAAGATACTCGCATTTCGTGGCCGAGGAAACGCACTTCATCTCCTGTAGAAACACCCTGACCGCCGGCAAAAACCTGTAGTGAAATAATGTCTCCCTCAATTTTATTAACCTGAGCCAAAGACTTGCCGAAGCGTGTATTAATCTGTGCCAATTCTTTATACTTAACATCATTCGCTCGGACAGTGATAACATTACCGGTAATGGATTCTATTCGATTATATACTTTATTCACTCTCATTCACCGTCCTTTAACAGTTTTTCAATCGTTGCGGCTAATTTACCGTCACCTTTGCAATACAATTCATCAATATCAGTTTCTGCTTTTTTAAACGCTTCGCTCTCAAATTCGGTGTAATTCCAGTCGATGAATTTTTGACGCATACGGTTAAAGAAGCCTCTTGCATCATCTTTATTTTGAAGAGCGTAATCACTGCCTAAAATATATACAAGTTTATCGGTAATATAACGTTGACGTGCTCGTGAACAGTTTGCATCCACCAAATCAAAGGAGTTTTGTTGCAGATATACAGCATCAAGCATTTCCGATTTTAAATAGGTGATGTAATCTAAAAGAGTAGTACCTTCTTCACCGATAACCTTCATCATAGAACCTATCTCATCACCAAGATGAAGAATGTTCTTACAAAATTCTAACTTTTCACTATCAATTACACTGTTATATTTTGACCAAGAAATAAGTGGGTCGATTGCAGGATACTTTCTTGCATCTGAACGTTCACGGGAAAGACCATGGAAAGCGCCTACAACCTTTAAGGTCGCCTGCGTTACAGGTTCTTCGAAGTTGCCGCCTGCAGGGGATACCGTACCGCCAATGGTAACAGAACCGGTACAGCCGTCCGGCAAACGGACATAGCCTGCTCTTTCATAAAATGCTGCAATATAGGATTCAAGATAGGCAGGAAAAGCCTCTTCACCGGGGATTTCCTCTAGTCTGCCCGACATTTCACGGAGTGCTTGCGCCCAACGAGATGTAGAGTCCGCAAGCAAAAGAACATGAAGACCCATTTGTCGATAGTACTCAGCAAGTGTTACTGAGGTATAAACCGAAGCCTCACGAGACGCAACCGGCATCGAGGAGGTATTACATATAATAATGGTGCGTTCCATAAGCGAACGTCCGGTTTTAGGGTCGGTCAGTTCAGGAAACTCCGTAAGTGTTTCAACAACCTCACCTGCACGTTCACCGCAAGCAGCGATAATAACGATATCAACATCTGCATATTTTGATGTGGTATGCTGTAGTACCGTTTTACCGGCACCAAACGGTCCCGGAGTGCAATAGGTTCCGCCTTTTGCTACAGGGAAGAAAGAGTCGATAAGTCGCACCTTGGTTTCCATTGTTTGGATAGGCGCTAATCTTTCACTATAGCATTTTACCGCACGTTTAACAGGCCACTTAAACGACATAGCTACCGGTATTTCACGGCCTCGTTCATCAGTTACCACCGCAATAGTTTCTTTAACGGTATATTCGCCCTTTTGAGCAATGGATTTTACTGTATAGTTTCCAAGCAGATAAAATGGAACAAAAATTTTATGTGTAAACGGACCTTCGGGAACTGTGCCGATGTGTTCACCTGCACGAACAATGTCACCAACCTTGGCAGTTGGCGTGAATTCCCATTTCTTTTCTGTATTAAGCCCATCTGCGTAAATTCCTCTTTCCAAAAACCAGCCAGCTTGCTCTGCTAAAACAGGAAGCGGATTTTGCAGTCCGTCATATATCTGACCGAGCAATCCGGGGCCAAGATCTGCTGAGAGCATATCTCCCGTAAATTCAACAGTATCACCACATTGAATGCCATCGGTCATTTCATAAACCTGCACTTGCGCTACGTTGCCTTTTATACGGATAACTTCACTTTTAAGGGCAGTATCACCCACAAAAACATAGCATATTTCGTTCATAGAAACATTGCCGTCAAACTCTACCGACACCAAGTTTCCATTTATGCTTACTACCTTTCCTTTATTTTCGGTCATTGTGTTGCCTCCAACCTGTCTCCATTTAAAATGGAGTCGTATATATTTTTGTATGCTTTTTCTCCGCTCTTTGTATCAAACTGCCTTATGCGAAGAAGCAATTTTAATTTTAGTCCGTAATAGAAAATATAATCCTCAGAAAAACTATCCATAGGTCTTAACGTTTCTAAGATTTCCAAGCGGTAACTGTTTAGATATTTTTCTGCTTCCATTGGATTTTCGATTTCTATTGCTGCACTCGCTGCCTTGATATACTCCACTGGAAAAATTCTATTCTCTGTATCGAATGGCTTCTT
>JAZNKD010000053.1:0-2039 GCA_045578385.1 Eubacteriales bacterium
TTGATCTTCTCCTCGGTCTCTTTCATAAGCTTAAGTTGATACTCGAAAGCAAGGATCCTCTTTGTAATCTCGGGTATTTCTGCCGGCAAGA
This sequence comes from Eubacteriales bacterium, assembly GCA_045578385.1. Classification (GTDB taxonomy): domain Bacteria; phylum Bacillota; class Clostridia; order Oscillospirales; family CAG-272; genus UBA1740. The sequence continues at coordinate 92 of JAZNKD010000053.1, forward strand.
GCTCCTCCTCAGTAATAAACGGATTATCCTTAACCTTTTTAAGATCCTCGATAAAGCTCTCGATTGCGTCTCCGATTTCCTCGATAAGAGCCTTGTAATCGTCGAGGTTAATCTCGTATGTATATAACCTCTCGGGATCAAACTCCTCGTTAAGATCTTCCGGTCTTTCATATACGGCAAGGTATCCGAGCTTACGATCCGCAAGGATCATATAATAAAGGAGTTGTACGAGATAAATCTTGTAATCGTTCACGTCCTCGAAGATCTGAGACGTTGTCTTGATCTCGAGTATCGCTTGAGGATTTTCTCCGTCGGTATGGATTCGGACTCCGATTATCTCGTCCTCCGCTGCCTCTCTGACGTGCTTGCCCTCAGTAAACTTATATTGATTGACATTATCGCAAAGAGGATCCTTGATAAACCCGGTTATATTCTCGTTAATATAATCGCGAATCTTGGGCTCGAGTGTATTTCCGTAATCTGTATAGACGTTACCCGTAAAGTCATTTTCTTTATATCCCGCCTTTTCGAGCAAAAGGTCAAAACGGCTCTTAAACGGGCTTATATTCATTATGACCGGGATATCCGAGCCTCCGATATACTTCTCTCGATCCTTGTTAACTGTTTCTTGCATTGTCGCGCCCCTCCTCGATATCGTTCATATCTTGCAATATATTAAGCATTAACTCGACGGGCATACCGCTTAACTCGCTCGTCCTCTTGAGAGTCCGATAAGCTCCGTATATGATCCCTCGTGTATCTCCTCCGACCGCAAGCTTTGTCTCGCCGTCTTTAACCTCACAATGAATATAAGACGATCCCTCTTTAATAAACTCTTGAGCCTTTTTCATGTGTTTATCTTTATTCATTTGTTAATCTCCTTTAATACTTCGATAAGAGCCTCTTTGATTAACGCCTTTAAGGACTCTCGATCCCAACAATTATAATCGTCGATTGACAATTGCTTTCTGTCATTAGTCGGAGGCTCCGGATTCTTGATCTCGTACTCCCACGGCGTTATATCGTAAAGTTTTAAGAGAGTTTGTACGACGGGAGACGCTTTACCCGTCCTTATTGCTTGAGCAACCAAGTTACGAGAGTAACCGTTATCCGTTGCAATCTCATAAATACTCATTCCGAGATCGTTCTCAATAATGATCTTGAGCTTTTTACCGTCGATATTGATTGTATTCTTACTCATAATTAAAGATCTCCTCTCAAAACCTTATTATTAAGATCATAGTAAGCCGCCGCGATATCCTCAACGGTTGAGTTACGATTGATTTTGTATTGCTTGCAAATATCGTTGAGGTTGAGACCGTGATCCTTGCATAACTCAACAAGCTTTCGCTGCATTTCCGCGCCGGTTGTATCTGCTGCCGGAGTCTTGGCTTTTGCCGGAGCCTTGGCTTTTGTCTCGCTTGGAGCGGTCTCCTCTTTAGGCTCGTTCTTAAACTCCTCAGCCTCCGAGTCTGAATATATCCCGGCGTAAGCAAGCTTTGAGCTCTTGAGTATCACTCGATCCATGCAGCGCTTGAGCGCCATTGCGTAAGGATAGGCGTTTGTGCAATTCTTGGCGGATACCTCTCCGACCTCGTATATCCCTTGCTCGTCATTACAGTAAGAATATACGAGAGAATTGTTATAACCGTCCTTATCAAGAGCCATACAAGAGGGCTTAAAGCGCTTTTCAACCGGGAGAGCGTCGTTTATCTTGAGGCAACCGTTATGCGAGATAATAAGACCGGTGTAAGCCATTTTACCCGACTTTGTGGCGTTCATAAGGATCCAAAAGTCGCCCTCGGATAATATCCCCTTATATATATCCGACTCGAGCGCCTCGATTGCCTTTTTCTTTGCCTCAAGATATTTCGGACTCTGCCATACATCGCACTCTTTGCCGAGCTTGGCGTTATACTCCGTCTTTTTCTCTCCAAAATTATACGAC
>JAZNKD010000054.1:0-84758 GCA_045578385.1 Eubacteriales bacterium
ATGATGACAAGATAGAAATACACTTTAATAAGCCCACAAGAACGAGTCCTGATGATAATCAGGGCTTTTCTGGTTATACGGAGAAAATGGGAGATACAACCATAGAAATCAAAGTGTAACAGTATTCTTTCCACATCTATGGTGAAAAAAACAAAAACAGCATCCTCCGTGGGGATAGGAAAATCCACACACCCATTATGGAGGACACTGCTCTTAACAATAGTATAACATATTTCTATAAATTTGTCAATGTGACAAACGGCTATTTATTCCACGGTACTCTTGACACGAGCCTCCTCGGAGCGTGGGTGCAAGGCAAAGAAGCCAACTGCCCAAGCCCCGAGGGGCTTGTTTGTTTGCCTCGGCGCGAAAGCCTACCACACTCCTACTCGTGTCAAGAGTCTTTCGCGGCATAAACCGCCGTCAGCACCGACGGCGAAAAGGCAAAACAAAAAACCTAAACCAAACATAGTGTTCGATTTAGGTTTCTCTTGGCGCGCCAATAAATAAACGGTCGGTTTTTTCCGACCGTTTATTTATTTTCTCAGTCGGTCGGTCTCGAACACTGCACCGTAAGGTGCGAGGGTTCGCATACTCCACTCGGAGATCGGCAAGCTCGCTTGTCAGGCGTAGAGTGTGAGTATCTTCACCATAGGTGAATACCCCTCCCGTTGTCGTATCGGTCGGTTTTTTCCTACCGTTTATTTATTTTCACAGTCGGTCGGTCTCGAACACTGCACCGAAGGTGCGAGGGTATTGCCGCTCGGGATATGGGTTGCGATGATTGTTCCGCTTATTATCTTTGGTAAATTTCATCTCCTCGCCAGGCAAGATACCGCACAAGGCGGTATGCGCATTTGAGCGTAAGCCATCGGGGAGCTTGCTCATCAGTTGCGGAGCGATAAATCTTCGCGTAAACGAATCCCCCTCCCTATCACATTCGGTGCGGCTTTGTTTTTTTAAATCTGCACGCCGAATCTTTTACAGTAACAAAATCATTCTATTGTATTATTCTAAGTTATGTGTTAGAATAATACAAGCTCGAAATAAAAGGAAGCAAGTATGAAAAGCAGAAAAAATTCAAAAAAATCAGTTACTTCACACAATAAAATCAAAAGAAGATTTCTTATTATTTCAATATCAACAGCTCTTACTCTGGCAATTATTTTCGGCGCTTGCGCAATTTATCTTTCCGATTATTACAGAGCAGATGAAAATGCAATAACGGCTTTTCTGCCAATGCAGCAATCGGAATTTTATACTCTTGAAAACGGTGACGTTGTATTTATACCTGAAGAATCTACCGCAGGACTTATATTTTATCCCGGCGGAAAGGTTGAAAGTGATGCTTACAAGCCTCTTATGGCTGCGCTCGCTTCGCACGGAATTCTATGTGTGCTCGTTGAAATGCCGTTCAACCTCGCTGTTTTTGACGTAAATGCTGCAGATGGAATTCGCGAGCAATACCCCGAAATTAAAAGCTGGTACATAGGCGGGCATTCGCTCGGAGGATCTATGGCGGCGTCTTACCTTTCAAAGCATTCCAATGATTTCGACGGCCTTTTTCTCCTAGGTTCATACTCCACGGCAAATCTTGCCGACAGCGATATTGACGTAATATCGATTTACGGAAGCGAGGATATGGTTATGAATAGAAAAAAATATGAAGAATGTAAGGTTAATCTTCCCGAGAACTTCACCGAAATAGTTATAGAAGGTGGCTGCCACGCATATTTCGGAATGTATGGAGCGCAGAATGGCGACGGTACTCCCGGCGTAACAAACGAAGAACAAATAGAAGTCACTGCCGAAGCTATTTATTCGAAGTTAATCAACGGTTAACAAAAAAGAATGCCGTAACGCTGAGTTAAAGGCATTCTTTTTTATCGTTTAAGTTTTCCTATAGCATTCCGATATTATCCAATATAGAATATTTTTCTTAAAGTTTCCTTTACAGGCTTTATAATTTCGATTATAATGAGTAACATTCCCACAATAAACATCAAGGCAAAGGTACACGTAGACCAATAAACGTGCGAATTTACCGAAAATACAACCCTTATCAGATGCTCGATAAGGCAGGTCCAGAGTCCTATTGCTATGAAAAATCCGCCGTAGATATACAAAACACCCCTCTTGATATAATATAGCAAGGTTGCCGCCGCAGTAGCTATCAAGGTAAAGGCAGCGCTTATCGGGAGAGCAAACGTATAAAACCAATCGTCTCCGGCAGCAAAGCATATATACCACAAATATGCTATCGACGCAACAAGCGACGACGGCACGAATATTGCCGGATTCGGATGCTTGAACCAGGACGGGAGCATAAATATAATATAAAACAGAAGTACTCCGCCAAGTACGTAGCCCGACCAACTTACCGTGTGATGCCAGCTTAGCTCAAGTATCATAGGTAAAAGAAGCGGTATAAGAAAAATTATAGTAACTACGAGCATAAGTCCCTTACGGTTAAATTCTTCGGAGTTGAATTCACGTTTCGGATACGTGCTTTTATCCTCGGGGATAACGAAATCGGGATGATAAACCTTCGTTTCGCAAATAGGGCAAATACTCTGCCCCTCGGAAAGCTCCGTTCCGCATTTAATACAGTACATCATTCGCTCCTTTCTCTTGTATTACTTTCAACGATATGTCCTATTCCGAGTTCGCGAAACACGCGATGCACCTCGGCTTCGAGAACAGGCTCGCTGATATTTCTTATGATATTTAGGTAAATCTTCCCCTTATATGCAAGCGACGAAATATTATACGGAGCAGATGCCTGATTTCCTATTACGAAGTCAAGGCGTTCAACGTATCGCTTGAATTCATCGGGGGGATTAACAACACCTAGATTCGAAAAGCTATAGCAGGTCTTTTTCTCGCCCACGGCGTTGAATATAAGCTTCATAACTATGTTCTTCAAGAACAGCGGTACGATTTTAAGCACCGGATTTTTTTCATCGTTTACGTTGGTTGCTATCATAGCCGCCATATTCTTTTCGGTAATCTGAAGCTTCATCTGGCTTTTGACTATATCACATATTTCATCAAATGTAAAATTTCCGAGCTTCGGGTCAATACCGGGTGACGAATAAAGCACGAAGTTTCGAAGCGTTTTTGATGGGAATATTTTCCTTAAATTAACGGGTATAAGAACCTTTATCGGTTTATACTTTGCTTTATTTTTTATACGCTGCTCCTGAACTCTTACCGTTGCGACGATAAATGCCGCCGCGAGATATGCAGTTACAGTTATTCCCCTTTTTTTAGCTTCGGAGACCACCTCGTCAACGTTCAGAATAAACGTGGTATTAGTCTTGAAGCCGTCCTCCTCGCGCTTGCTCACGATTCGAAAGGCGTCGCTATCGGCTCTTGACGCCGGGTAATCTCCCGCATATTTTAGGAAGCTATCCTCAAGCTCCTCGTCGTTAGGCTCCTCAAGTCTATCAAGTATTCCGTCACCGAGAGGAACCTTCACCGAATATTTCTGATAGATATACTCGGATACAAGCGTTTTTAAGAATATAAGCCCGCCGTTTCCGTCGGTTAAAGCGTGGAAAAATTCAACGGCTACTCTTTTGTCATATATAAGAACTCTGAACGCACATTTTCTTATATCGTCAAACGGCATTCTCGCAAGCGGATAAGGCTTTTCGTCAAGTATTTCAGGCGTTTTCGGTATCTGCTCAAGATAATACCAGAACAAGCCTGATTTTATTCTTACGGCAATAGACGGAAATCTTCTCACCGTTACGTCAAGCGCAGTCTGCATAAGCTCTCTGTCAATAGGCTCGCTCATAGTCGCGGAAAGGCGAAAAACGTTGCTCCAATGACGGTTTCTTGCGGCAGGAAAAATCTTAGCGGCATTATCAAGCCCCATCCAACGAAGCTTCTTTTGCGCGGGAATTCTGCTTTTGATGAATTTAGATATTCTGTCAAAATCATCTTCGTTTTCTTTGAGGCAATAAAGAACGTAGCCGTGCCACATATCAGGCTTCATAACGAGCTGACTCTCCGAGCCTGCTTCAAGAAGCTTTCCGTGCATCATTATAGAATCGTCAAGCAGAATTTCGTCTCCGCCGACAAATATCAGAGAGGGCGGCATTTTATCCTGCTCGGCAAACAAGGGAGAAATCCTTATATCGCTTTTAGCTTCAATATCGAGCTTTTCGTCAGGCTCGGTCCTCGGGCGCAGCTTTTTCCCTTCTCTTACTGCGCCGTAAGTATAAAGGTCGGCAAAATATTTTAGTCTGCCCTTCGTCATAGAAGGGTCGTTTTTTTCATTAGTTACGTATGAATTTCCCGAAAGAGTAAGGTCTACCCAAGGAGAAATCGCAATAATGCCCGCAGGCTGAGTTCTTCCCTTGTCTCGAAGCTTATGGCACAAAGCATAGCATAGTGCTCCACCCGCGCTCTCACCGCAAATTAAAATCTGAGATGGGTCGTAGCCGTTTGATAAAAGATAGCCGTATGCTTCAAGGCAATCGTCAAGCGCGCTTGGCGCGGTATGCTCGGGAGCAAGCCTATACTCAACCGCAAGCACGCGTATACCGCACTTTGAAGCAAGCACGGAAGCGAAGCCCTTGGCATAGGAAAGATTGCCTGCTACGTAACCGCCGCCGTGAAGGTATAATATTACGCCCGACGAGATTTCGTCTCGCGGTATTTGCATCGAACAAGTTATATCGCCTACTTTTATCTCCTTAGAATCGACGTAATTCTTATGAATACCCGTCATAAGCTCACCTATTTTATCCTGCCATTTTCTTACGGATTGCAACGAGCATCCCGAAATAAACGGCTTAAGAAGTAAAAGCTGAGAGCGAAGAAAGCTGTTTTTCTTTTTCATCAGAATACCTCGCATTAAGAAAAAGACTGTAAAACATATTTTTTCAGTTATAGTATACAGTAAAATAAAGCGATTGTCAATCTCTTAATACATAAGACGAAGTTTTGGCATTTCAAAGACGGTACTTGACGGATATTTGCGTTTATGATAAAATAAAGCGTACATTTCGTTTTGATATAAATTTAGCTGAGTTAAATTTATCAAAAAGATTGGAGCCTATACTTTGGAAAAAAGAATTCGTTTACATAAAATTACCAATTTTATCACGGGGATAATAATTGCCATAACGGGACTCTCGCTTATTATTTGCTGTACTGCTATTTGCTATAGCGACGCAGATTCCCCGTTTTCCAGAGAATCTATCGGAAATTACTTAAAATACGTTATGATTCAGGCTGTCGCTATGCTTGAAATTATTATCTTCGGCATAGCTATTAAATTTTCTTTTCCCCTCGAAAAAAGCAAGGCGCGCTCAAAGCCCAATATCCTTGTTACAAAGAAGAAGCTCACCGAAAAGCTTGCAAAAAGAGATAGAATTCTCTTGCTAACAGACGAAACCGTAAATCGCGAGAAAAAATTCCGCAAAAATATAAATATCGGACTATTTGCCGTAATTTCGGTTTTGGCAATATGTGCGCTTTTATTTGCGTTCCTTACAAAATATTCCATAAAAGGCACTGCCGGGTACGTTATCAAGGTTTCTGCGTTTGCCTTTTCTCTTGCACTTGTAAGCGGTACTTTAATATACCAAAGAGATATTATCTTCAATAAAAGCTACAAGCGAGAGATTGATGCAATAAAGAGCCTTCTCGTCATAGCAAACTCCGACGTTCCCTCGTCGGACGAGCAGAAACCAACGGGAAACGGGCGTTTTTTCATCAATACTGTGCGTATTTTACTTATTTCTACCGCAATAACATTTATTGTACTCGGTATACTTAACGGTGGTATTTCAGACGTACTTAACAAAGCCGTACAAATTTGCAGTGAATGTATAGGTATTTAGTGATATGAAAAAAGGAAAAAACACAAAATCTAAAATTACCTTTAAAAGACGGCTGATTCAGCTTTACGCCGCGCTTCTTGCAAATGCCAATATCAAGGGATTTGCAACAGGAGAGATTTTCACGGGCAATACAAAAGCTGCCTGCGTTCCGGGACTCAACTGCTACTCCTGCCCCGGCGCTATAGGCTCATGCCCCTTGGGGTCCTTGCAAAATGCTCTTGCCTCTACGAAGAAAACAGTTCCCTACTACATATTCGGAATTATCCTGCTCTACGGTATTATGCTGGGCAGATGGATATGCGGATTTCTTTGTCCTTTCGGGCTTATTCAGGATTTACTGCACAAAATAAGCACGCCGAAGCTTAAGAAAAATAAGATTACGAGAATACTTTCACACTTTAAATACGTGCTTCTCGTGTTTTTCGTAATCGTTATTCCTCTAGCGTATATGCTCAAGGATTTTCCACTTCCCGCATTTTGCAAATATATATGCCCCGCGGGAACTCTCGGCGGAGTTATCGCGCTTCTTCATTCGAGCAATTCTGACGTTTTGACCCTTTTAGGTCCTCTGTTTACCTGGAAGTTCGCGCTTACTGTGAGTATTCTTGTCGGTTGCGTTTTCGTTTACAGACTATTCTGCAGATTTATCTGCCCACTCGGCGCTTTTTACGGTCTTTTTAACAAAATATCGGTGCTTGGAATAAAGCTCGAAAAGAAAAGCTGCATCGACTGCGGACTCTGCGTTGTGAAGTGCAAGATGGATATAAAAGAAGTCGGAGACAGAGAGTGCATAAATTGCGGTGAATGTATTTCCGTTTGCCCCGCGAAAGCTATAAACTGGAAGGGCGCGAAGATAATTCTTCCCAGAAATGAAATACCCGAAAAGGCATCCTTCGAAGAAAAGGAAGCTATTGCCGAAAAACACGAAAAAAGAGTTTTTAAACTTAAATTAATCACAGCAGTGATTATGACAGCAGTTTTGCTTACCTCACTCGTTTACTTTAACTTTTTTACTTAATTCGAATAAAATCTCTACCCCTGGATTTCACTGCCGATACTTAAATTTTTCTCTTATAATATGAGCGTTTGACAAAGAAATGCCTTGACGATATAATAAGGGTAACACTTTTACAAAACAAAAAAGATGACTCGCAAAACCGACAAGGCTGTGAATATTCAATTACATTTATGCGATTGGAGATAGAAAATGAAGAATACTGTCTATTCTTATAAAATAACAAAACTTTTGACTATTCTGTTTTCGGTATGTGCAGTAATTCTTTCTATTTGTGCTTGTGATATTATTGGAGGAACAAACAGTAGCAACAATAATACCGAGCCGGAAACATACAATCTCACGATTATTGCTTACTATTCGGATGAAGACACAACAGGCACTAATTACAACACTAGCTTTTACGACGACGCTTCGATCGAATCCTATCTGGACAATATGTACTTCCCATTTGATTACGGATACGTAAACTGCGGATATTTTACCGAGAAAAACAGAAACGGTATCCTGGCTTTCGATGAAAACGGAAAGGTTACCGATGGATTCAAGCAATATATTCTGAAAAACAAGCCAACTCAGGTTTCGATATACCGCGAGTGCGACCCTGCAGATACGACTCTGACTCTTGTATACGAGGGTGAAACAAAAACCTATAACGTAAAGATGTTTGATTATTTGGGTCACGGGGAGCTTTTTGTTCCCGAAAAATACGGATATGAGTTCTGCGGCTGGAGCATTTACGAGGACGGATCTTTTCCCAGCAAAGACATACTCGTGGAAAAATTCGATTCCGTATACTACGCTAAATTCGTACCGTTCGACGTAAGAATAACTCTTTATGATACGGCAAAATCAAGCCACGGTACATATCAAAAATTACAGTATGACAATAACTACACTCTTAACTACGAGGAACGCGAAGGATATAACTTTGTCGGCTATTTTTCCGAGGATAACGGAGCGGGAACGCAATTTACCGATAAAAAGGGCGAATCATTAGCTCCTTGGTCACTCCTTAACGAAACCGACAAGTATTCGGATAGAATAAATCTGTACGCCCACTACGTTACGGCTGAAAAATATACGATAGCGGTCAAAAATGACAACCTTGTAAACAGCTTTACCGTAACCTATATGGATGCCTACGGAAAAGAAACCAGATTTCCCGTAGAGAGAATCGCAACCGAAGCGAAGAAATTTGAATACGTTTATCCTCACGATATACCTTCTGGATACTATTTCTCAGGTTGGTACGAGGATAGCGAATTCAGAAAAAAATACGATTTTTCTCAAACTCTGACATCTAATATTACACTTTATCCGAGATTTTTGGAAATACCGAAAAATATGACGGGCGTAATAAGAGGCGGTAAAAACGAGGCAATATTCTCCGCAAACAGCTCTGCCAATACAACAAAAAGATACGTCGTTGCTGAAGATGCAACCGTTAGGATTGTAGTTCACGCAAGCCTTCCTCACAGCAAAACGGAGATATACTTCGGCGTTTACAATTATACAAGCGGTCAAACTATTATATCGGGCAAGCTCAGCGAAGGAAGAACGGTATCCTCCGTAAACGAAATCAAGCTTAAAGCAGGAGATATTCTTCATTTATCCGCAGAAACCAACGGAGACCCGGTATCCGTATACTTTGAATTTGACGGATTTACCGAGCCGGTGGGAGCATATGCAGATATCCCCGACTGTCTTGAATTTGAGGTTACCGGCGGAAACCACTATAAAGTTAAGGTATATCCGAAATTCGATATGGAATTTATGGGTTATTATACCGCCCCCAATGGCAACGGAACTCGTTGCACTGATAAAAAAGGCGCTTCGCTTGATACTTACGAATTTGCAAGCGACGTTAAGCTTTATCCGTATTATGAACCTGTCGAGGAATCTAACCAATAAATTGCCTCCGCAAAAGTTCATTTTTGACAACAATGCTTTGCATTAATTCAACAGACTTTCGTATTTAAGCATACCGAATAAAAAATAAGAGGCATTGTGTTGCTAGCACAGTGCCTCTTTTGTATTAGAAAAAACAGAAATCAATGTTAAAAGCCTATGGTTTTCTCTGTTTATTAAAGCTTTTTATTCTGCCGAATTTATGAATCCGCCTGCAACTACCACGTCGTTATCATAAATAACGGCTGATTGCCCGGGCGTTACCGCCCTTACCGGCTCTGTAAGGATAATTTCCGCCTTATCACGCAAAAACTTAACACGGGCAAGGGTTGGCCTTGCTGCATAACGAAGTTTTACATACAAATCGCGCTCAAAATATCCTTCCGGCTCGCGCATACCCGAATAAACTATTCCCTCGACGAAGACCCGCGTTGCCACAGAATCATCGGGAGAAAGAGTAACGGTATTTTCTTTAGAATCAATTTTCGTTACGAATATACGCGATTTTGCGCTTATACCGAGACCTCGCCTTTGTCCCACCGTATAATGAATTATTCCCTTATGCTCTCCGAGGATATTTCCGTTCTCGTCAACAAAATTGCCTTTTTTTGATGAGCCTCTTACGCTCTCAATATAAGTTGCATAATCGGTATCGGGTAAAAAACAAATCTCCTGACTGTCACCCCTGTCGGCAGCGGCAAGCCCCGCGTCTCTGGTTTCAGAGCGTATAATACTCTTTTCCATATCCGAAAGCGGAAGAAGAAGCTTTGAAAGAACGCGCTGCGAAAGTCGCCACAGCATATAAGTCTGATCCTTTTTAGCATCGCGGCCGCGCTTTACCGCATAATAATCTCCGTTCTTATCGCTGAACTTGACTATATCCGCGTAATGCCCGGTAGCAATCATATCAAACCCGTTTTTCTCAGCGTACTCTAGGAGCTTTATAAACTTCACTTCACTGTTGCAAATCACGCACGGGTTTGGTGTTCTTGCATTAAGATATTCTTCAATAAAATCCTCTTTAACTATTTTACCGAATTCATCTCTTGCATCTATGACGTGAAGCGGTATGCCTAAAGAGTCGGCAGATTCGCGCGACTCATCAACGCTCGTATATTCGTGCATCAGTATTACTGCGCCCTCAACCGTATGCCCTTCATTTTTAAGCTTCATTGCTGCATAAGTAGAGTCAACTCCACCGCTTAGCCCAAGAAGCACCTTCATAAAATTACCTCTCACTTTGTTTCTATAAGTAAATTCAAAATACAAGCCTCGATAATACGGGATTTATAATCGATTTTACAATAAGCCGTAAGAATATACGAAATTTACGATATTCCTACGGCTTTATATTTTCGATTATTCCTCGTCCTCGTGCTCGTCCGACTCAACCTCAAAATCGATGGGTCTGCCTATCTTGGTGTAGTAATCCGCAAGCGCGCTTTTTACCGCTTCCTCTGCAAGAACGGAGCAATGCACCTTAACTGCAGGAAGTCCCTCGAGAGCTTCAACTACCGCGCTGTTTGTGAGTGTAAGCGCTTCCTCGATGGTTTTGCCCTTAATAAGCTCCGTCGCCATAGACGAGGTTGCGATAGCCGCACCGCACCCAAACGTTTTAAATTTACAATCAACTATAACGTCATTCTCAATTTTGAGATACATTTTCATTATATCGCCGCATTTTGCGTTTCCTACCATTCCTACACCGTCGGCGTTCTCTATCTCACCGACGTTGCGGGGATTCATAAAATGGTCCATTACCTTTTCACTGTACTGCATTACGTTTCTTTATCCTTTATCCTTTTTAATTCTGATTTCCGTTTTTAACTACTTCTTCCCAAAGAGGACTCATATTTCTGAGCTTTTCAATTATAGGAGGCAGAGTTTCAAGTATATAGTCGATATCCTCGTCTGTGGTTTCGTGGCTTATTGAAAGACGAACCGAGCCGTGAGCCTTCTCGTGCGGAACTCCCATAGATATAAGAACGTGAGACGGCTCAAGAGATGCCGAGGAGCAGGCAGAGCCCGTCGACGCGCATATTCCCGAAATATCGAGCCAAAGAAGCATACTTTCGCCCTCTATAAACTCAAATCCGATATTTACGTTGCCTGCAAGTCTTTCCGTTCTGTGACCGTTAAGCTTCGAATAAGGAATTTTCTCAAGTCCCGAAATAAGTCTATCTCGCATCGCTCTTACTCTATCAAGCGCGGGAATCTTTTCTTTGGCAATCTCAAGAGCCTTAGCAAGCCCCACTATATAGGGGAGATTCTCAGTTCCTGCTCTCTTTCTTCTCTCCTGACCGCCGCCCGAGATAAGATTATCAATAACCACGCCTTTTCTGATATAAAGCATTCCGATGCCCTTGGGAGCATGGATTTTATGGCCCGAAAGTGCAAGCATATCAACGGGAAGCTTGGATAAATCGATATCTATATTTCCGATAGCCTGAACGGCATCGGTAAACATAAGCGCGCCTCTTTCGTGAGCCAGTCTGCCTATTTCTTCGATGGGCTCAATAGTTCCAACCTCATTATTTGCAAACATTATTGCAACGATAGCCGTTTTATCGGTAATTGCCGCTTCAAGCTCGTCCATCTTAACAACGCCGAACTCATCAACGCCCACGTAGGTCACGGGATATCCCTCTTTTTCAAGCTCGCGGCAGGTATTAAGAACAGCGGGATGCTCAATGGCAGACGTTACGATATGGTTTCTGCCTTTTTTTGCAAGCCGCTTTACAGCTCCTCTTATTGCCCAGTTATCCGATTCGCTTCCGCAAGAGGTAAAATAAATCTCGTTTGCGGAGCAGGAAAACACCCTGGCAATTCTTTCTCTCGCGCCGTCAAGCAATTCCTTTGCCTCTCTACCCTTTGAGTGAAGGCTCGAGGGATTTCCCCATTGCTCGCTGAATATTGGCGCCATAGCTTCTATTACTTCACGGCTGACAGCTGTCGTAGCCGCGTTATCAGCATATACAAATCTTTTCATTTTTCCGTTTTTTCCTATATTTATTTTGTCGTTTTTTATACCCTATTTATTGTATACCATTTTGGTGTAGATTTCAATATCTTATGAAAGAAATATGTTAATTTTTTATGAACGAAACCTGTTTTTTCCCGTTAGGGCAAATAAATAATATAAACGTTGGAAAACTTTCTTGACTTTCCTTTTCAAATAATGTATAATTATCCTTGCGGCGAAAAGTCTTATTTGATTACGCTGCGTTATCACTTTGAACCGAGCATTATTGCCACGGCGCAAAAACAATAAGAAAGCGAGAAATATAATGTATACCATAGGTGTTGATCTTGGCGGAACTAATATTGCTATAGGTCTTTGCGATGATAATCTCAAAATTGTTGATAAGGACTCCGTTCCCACCGAGGCTGCAAGGGAGCCCGAGCTTATTATAAAGGATATGGCAGAGCTTGCCAATACTATTATCGAAAGAAACGGACTAAAGCTTTCGGATATTGAATACGTAGGAATTGCCGCCCCCGGTACGGTTAATGCAAAAACCGGCATAATTGAGTACTCAAACAATATTCCTTTCCTCAATTTCCCTATAGCAGATATCTTCAAGTCCTATCTACCCGTTTCAAAGGTTATAATTGCAAACGATGCCAACGCTGCAGCTCTCGGAGAATCTCTTACAGGCGCAGCCAAGGGTACTAAGAACTCGGTTATGATAACTCTCGGAACCGGCGTTGGCGGCGGAGTTATTATCGACGGTAAGATTTTTGACGGCGGTGTAAACTGCGCAGGCGCAGAGCTTGGACACACGGTTATCGTTGCCGGCGGAAGACAGTGCTCCTGCGGCAGACTGGGATGCTGGGAGGCTTATTCATCTGCGACCGGTCTTACAAATATGACAAACGATAAGATGAACGAGCTTCGGTTAAAGGGCGTTGACTCTCTTCTCTTTGACGAAGTGCAAAAATCAGGTAAGGTTTCTGCAAGAACGGCGTTTAACGCTATGAAGCGCGGTGACGCTGCCGGAAAAGAGGTAGTTGACAAATATATCTTCTACCTTGCGGAAGGTATTACCAATATGATAAATATATTCCAGCCCGAAGTTCTTTCTATCGGCGGCGGTGTATGTAATGAAAAGGAATATCTCACGAAGCCTCTTATTGAGCTTGTAAACCGCGATCAGTATACAAGAACTAATAAGAAAAAAGCAAAAATCGTTACCGCTACGCTTGGAAATGACGCAGGAATTATAGGCGCTGCGGGACTCGGAAAATAATTTTACGGTCGCTTAAATAGTATTAAGGTGATTGAGAGACATTGGTTAAAATCAATGTCTCTCTTTCGTTATAAAAGGCTTTTCAAGAAGAAAAAACTTCTTTTTCTGAATTAAATCCGATTTTATTAACAAATTCTTTTCAATTACTTTATTATTTATTACCAAACTTCAAGCAAAAATAATGTATAATATCAACGTTACTAATTATCCTGGAGAAATTATTGTTTTCTCCTTATTAACGAAAGTGAGCTATTATGCAGAAACGCATTTTAAGATCTGTTTTATCTATACTTCTATGTCTTACTTTAGCGTTCTCTCTTGTTTTTACCTTGATGTCCTGCGCTATGAAGGGCGGTAACGTAAACGAAGACGGTAATTTTGGCGGAGACCCCGATAATGACAGTTTGCACGACAGTCAAAATGATTACCACAATAAAATCGTAGTTCCCGAGTACAAGGATTACGAGAGAGATACTATCAATTTCAAGGATATGTCTTATACGCGCCCGAACTATAGCGGCGCACTTGAATCTTTCCGCGAGGTTATCTCTATTATCGAGAAAAACGAGATTCCTTTTGATAAGCAGCTTCAGAAAATCAAAGACCTTGAGGACGAATATAATAATATTCTTACTATGTATGCAATCGCAAATATTTATAATTCCAAGGATGCGTCTCTGCAATTTTGGAACACAGAATACGCATACGTAACCTCGAATTATCCCACCTTTGCTGAAGTAATCGAGGATATGTTCGTCGCAGCGGCAAATTCGCCGCACGCAGAGCAATTTGAGGAAGAATACTTCGGAGACGGTCTTATTGAGGAATACAAGGACGGCGGAAAATTTACCGATGCTATGATTAGGCTTTGGGCGGACGAAGAAGCGCTTGAAGCCGAATATTCTTCCCTCTCGACTGACAGTGTCAAGATAACCTACAACGGAGTTACCGACACTCTCGATAATCTTCTTGATTACTACGCTAAAACGTACGGAGAAACATCACGAGAATATCTGAGTCACTCCTCTCTTATTATAGCGAAATATCGCGAGAAGATTGATGCAGAGTATCTGAGAATATTCATTTCGCTTATAAAAATAAGAAAGGAAATAGCAATAGAGCTTGGAAACGCCTCGTATCTGGACCACGGCTATGAGACTCTTGGCAGAGATTATACCAGCGAGGAAGCTTCGAAATATCTTGACGATATATCCGAATATATTGTTCCCGTTTACAATATCCTTTACATTTCTGCTTTTATCCCTTATTTTTATCCCGACGGAATGGATAAGCCTTCCGTTGAGGCTACGAGAATTACGCTCGATGAGTTAATGAATAACTGCTACTATCTTTTCGGTGACGTCGACGGTGAGCTTAATGATATATACAGCTATATGCTCCAGCATAGACTTTACGACGTTGAGCTTAAATGTGATAACAGAATGCAGGGAGCTTTCACAACCTATCTTGACACCTATAATGCTCCGTTCATATTTATGAGCGCATCTGAAAATATTACAGACTACTCGACTCTGTTCCACGAATTCGGTCATTTCTACGATGCGTACATCAATTATAATTCCGATACTTCTATAGATCAGAAAGAAATATCCTCTCAAGGCCTTGAATATCTGATGCTGCATTTTACAGATGAAAAGCTTTCGAAAAAGGACCAGTTGTATTTAAAGTACAGTATGTTCAGAGGAGCTCTTGAAACTCTTGTAATACAGGGATTCTTTGCAAAATGCGAGGAACTTATCTATGCGCTTGACTATAATGATATAAGCGTTGACAATATAAATAAAGAAATTAAGCGCGCGGCTGCTATGTTCGGACTCAACAGCAAAATGATAGATATTACCTATCTATACTCGATTCCGCACCTTTACCTTTACCCGTTCTACGTTCAGTCTTACGCTGTATCGATAGCGCCTGCACTTGAAATATACTTTATGGAAGGTGAAACCGAGGGAGCCGGGTTTGACGCCTATCGAGAGCTGGTTGACAGAACCTATGAAGAAAATCTATCGCTTAAGGAGTCATTAAAAAAATCCGGCTTGACGTCTCCTTTTGAAAAGAACTATCTACGTACTATCGCAAACGATATATACAATGCTATTCTAGGCAAAAATTATTACGAGGAAAATGACGTTGAAAACAACGTTAACGCCGCGTAAATCAGCAAAATTAACCCCCGTATAATTTCATCGATACCAAACCGGGCGAAGATGCAATACACGCATCTTCGCCCGGCATTTCTATTTGGTATACTCATTTAGAGAAATAAATCCATATTTATCTTCATAACGGCGTTTTACTGAAGCTATTACTATAAATTCCCGTTTGATAGTTTTTTGCTGCGAGCAACATTTTAAGCTTCGGCATCGGAATATCTATCTGCCTGCGTTGTGAAAAGAAGATGATATTTTCCGCAGCGCTCCATAAGCTCGTCGTGAGTTCCCTCCTCGACAATCTCACCGTTTTCAAGGACGATAATCTGCCCCGCAACCTTTGCGCCCGAGAGCCTATGGGATACAAAAATTGATATTTTCCCCTTTGAAAGAGATGCAAAACGATCGAGAACGTCTTGCTCGGCAAGAGGGTCAAGAGAAGCTGTTGGCTCGTCCATTATCAGTATATCCGACTTTTTATAAAAGGCTCTTGCAATCGAGAGCTTCTGCCATTGACCGCCCGAAAGCTCGATTCCGTTATCCTCAAACATACGCGTAAGCGGAGTGTTATATCCGTCGGGAAGCTTCTCTATAAATTCGTGCGCATTACCGAATTTAGAGGCTTCAATTATATCTTCCTCACTATGCTCTGCTTTAACGTCACCGAATCTGATATTTTCCTCAGCAGTATCTGCATACTTGCCGAAATCCTGAAAGATGATGCCGTACATAGCGTAAAGCTTTTCTACGTCATACTCTCTTATATCCCTGCCGTCAAGCAATATCACGCCGTCGGTAGGGTCGTAAAGCCTCATAATCAGTTTAAGTAAAGTGGTTTTGCCCGCACCGTTGAGTCCTACGAGGATAACCGATCTGTTAGTTTCAAGCTTAAGATTAACGTTTTTGATTACGTCGCGTTCGGTACCCGGGTATCTGAAGCTTACGTTTTTAAATTCTATAGTATGATGAGAATTACGTACGGGAATAAGCGGATTTTCTACTGTCGGAACAACCGTGGACGGCTCTTTCATAAAATCAAGCATATTTTCAATAAAGAGCGTCCCCTCGTAAATCGTAGCAGTAGACGTAACTATAGTAGAAACGTAACTTGTTATAGAGGTAAGCGCGCCTGTATAAAGCGACCAGTCCCCTATCTCGCCCTTACCCGAAAATACCACGTTATACGCAACGAATCCGAACAAAGCACCGCTTGCGATAACGTATATAAGGCTCACAGCTATCTGCATAAACGACTCGCGCAGAATAATCTTTCTCAGCCCCTTGTAGTATACCTTAAACGCATCGTCATACTTTTGTTTAAACGTATCGGCAAGGCCTAATATTTTTATTTCCTTTGCGTTATCCTTATTCGTCATAAGTGATGAATAGTAATTCATCTGACGGCGTTCCTTAGAATGACGTCTGATATATTTAAAGTTGCTGTTACGGTAGTAATAATTTACCACCGCACCGGGAATCGAAGCGATTATAACCACAAGCGGAGCAAACGGACTCAGTGTTGCAAGAACTACGATGAACGATACTACGCTTAACACGGAGCTTATTACTCTAAACGTTGCGCTTAGAATATGTATCGGCCTCATTCCCGCTTCTCTGTTTGCATTTTCAAGTCTTTCGTAGAATTTAGGGTCGTCAAACGAACGCTGATCTACCGTTTTTGCCTTGTTTATTATCTTTACTTTGATATGGTTTACAACCAGCTCGCCCGCGATTGAAGTAACACAGGTGTTTACACGAGTCAGAACTCTTTTTGTAAATAGGTAAATCATATCTAAAATCAAGAGGAATATTACCGGCTCAAGCGTTTCGTAAACGTCTGCCACCACACTTCCAGAGGTTAAGGGTGACTCTGCAAGCAGAGCCGCTATATTATTTATCAAATATTTTGATATGTATGCTCCTATAACAGGCAAAACACCGTCAAAAATACATAGCATACACATAGCAATAAGCATTTTAGGAGATGCTTCCCATACAAGACTTATAATGTACCCAAGGCGTGAAACAAAGCCCTTTATACGACGTAACAGGTATACGGGAACTTCCTTTAAACGCGAAGGAGGCGGTACTCCGTCACTGACAGGCTTCCGAACACTGGAAAATCGGTTTTTGTTTGCCATACTGAAATTTACCTCAAACTAGTATTTAAAATATTTTTTATAATTGCATTCTAACATATAACTCGCTTTTTTGCAATAGTTAAGACTGCAATTAATTGAATACTTCAGTTTGTTGATTTTGTATTTTAGTGCAAACAATTTGTATTTTAGAACGTGGCGCTTTAAGCTTTTCTACACAAGTTGTGTTTTATAGATATTTCAATTCTGCATTTTTGTTAATTTTGCACATATAAATATGTTTGTTTTATCAATGGACTTAATATAAAAAATATGATACAATATATTGGGTTGGCCATTTACAGTAAAAACACATTTTTCTTTATTTTCCTATAATATAATATGGACGAAGTAAATGTGTAAAAATTCAAACAAACGGAAAGTTATCCGCGGAGGAACAATGAATTTACCTTTAACAAAAGACCTCTTTGACCTGTCTTATTCCTTGGCAGGCGATTTTTTATCGCAATTTGACTATCCCTACCTTGCATTGCCTAAAATAAAAGAATTTATTATTTCGCTATCAAAAACGCTTCCCAAAGACGAATATACCGAGGTTTCGGATGGCGTATTTATAGCTAACGATGCAACGGTTGCACAAAGCGCAACAATATTGCCGCCTACGATAATCGGTCATAGATGCGAACTTCGCACGGGAGCGTTTATCAGGGGCTCGGTTCTTATAGGTAACGATTCCGTTATCGGTAACAGCACTGAAATTAAAAACGCTATAATTTTTGACGGTGTTCAGCTTCCTCACTATAACTACGTTGGCGACTCAATTTTAGGATACCGCTCTCACCTGGGCGCAGGCGCGATTATTTCTAATTTTAAGCTTGACCACAAAAACGTAAACATCACTTCCGATGGAGAAAAGATAAATACAGAGTTAAGAAAATTCGGAGCTATTCTCGGTGATTATTCCGAGGTTGGCTGCAACAGCGTTATTTTGCCCGGAACGATAATCGGAAAAAACTGCCTAATATACCCTTTGAGCTCTGTCCGCGGTGTTATAAAGGAGTCTTCAATACTTCATACCGGCGGAATAATCACTTCACGTGAGGAACATTAACTGCTTCAAAAAATATATTGCGTTTTCTATAATATTTTAAGTTGTACATAGGAAAGGTTGACGTCTTATGAAAAAGCTTTTCGGTACCGACGGTATCAGAGGATTAGCATACGAGTTTCTGACTAGCGAGCTTGCAAGAAAGGTTGGCATAGCACTGGGAATCCTCTTAAAAAGACAAAATGATGCGCCCCGTGTCGTAATTGGCGGCGATACGAGAGAATCTTATAATATGTTATGCGAGGCTCTTTCCGATGGATTGACTGCCTGCGGTGTAAACGTATCGGTAGTAGGCACTGTTCCTACTCCCGCGATAGCATATTTTACTGCGAAATGCGATTTTAACGCAGGTATTATGATATCTGCATCTCATAATCCGTACGAGTATAACGGTATCAAAATATTTGCCGAGGGCGGCTTCAAACTCTCCGACGAAAAAGAAAACGAAATAGAAGAGATGATATACGCCGCTCCCTTTTTACCCGAAACCGATTCAAAGGGCGAGGTAATATATACACCTGAATTAAGAGATAAATATATTGAGTATATGAAAAATTATGCTCCCACGGAAGACACCGGCATTTTTGCGGTTATAGACTGTGCAAACGGCTCAGCGTTTGCAACTGCCAAGGAAATTTTTTCTTTCCTTGGGGAAAAGACGGTATTCCTAGGCATTTCTCCGGACGGCAAAAATATAAATAAAGACTGCGGCTCAACTAAGCTTAATCTTCTTTCTGATAAAGTAAAAGAGCTTCATGCAGATATAGGTCTTGCTTTTGACGGTGATGCAGATAGATTTCTCGCAATAGATGAAATGGGCAACGAAATAGACGGTGACTTTATTTTAGCAATATTAGCAGAGAGCCTTCGCGAGAAGAAAAGGCTTAATATGCAAACAATCGTTGGCACTGTAATGACAAATTACGGCTTTTGCAAATTTGCAAATGACAACAATTACATTTTCATACCTACCAAGGTTGGTGACAGATACGTGCTGGAAGAAATTGAATCCGCCGGATATTCTATTGGGGGAGAGCAATCGGGACACACGATAATAAGAGAAGCGGCAACCACCGGTGACGGTCAGCTCACAGCGCTTTATCTCCTTTCCAGAATGGCAGAAACGAAAAAATCATTATCCTCGCTTGCCAAGATAATGAAAAGATTTCCTCAACATATGGTAAATATCAAAGCTACTAACGAAGAAAAAGAAAAAATCAAATCCGACGAGCGCATTCTGTCGCTTATCAAAAACGCGGAAGCTCTGCTTTCGGATACGGGAAGAATTCTCGTACGTCCCTCGGGCACGGAACCTGTAGTGCGAATAATGGTAGAAAGCCTGGATGAAGCTCTCGCTGCATCGCTCTCGGCCGAGCTTAGCGAAAAAATAAAAGCTATCATTTCTGAATAATAAAAACTCCGTTCTCTCAGATTCAGAGAAGAACGGAGTTTTTATTTATTGTTATACTCTTTTATAAATCCGTATTAAGCTTTAATCAAGCAAAGCTGCCGTGCGAAAACAGCGGCTCTTGCCCCTCGGTTAGCGTAATAATGCCGAAATTTCCTTCTTTTGCTCCTACGCTTCCCGGATTGAAAAGATAAAACGGACTATCGCTTTCATTTACATATTCAAGCTCGGGTACGTGCGTATGTCCAAAAAGGACTATATCGGCAAATCGTGAGATGGCCAAATCGGAAAGCCCTGCCTTACCGTACTTTGCCCCGTAGAGATCGCCGTGTGTATATACTATTTTCTTGCCCGCTATAAATATCTCGGACGTTTTTTGCACTGCTTCACCGAATACGATATAACGAAAGTCACAGTTTCCTTTAACCGCCAAAAATTTTATATTAGGAAATTTATAGAACATTTCCTCTATATCCGAGAGCCCGTCACCGAGAAAAAACACAACGTCGGTATCGGGATTTTTCCGTATAGCTCGCTCCATAAAATACGGATAATTATGTGAATCTGAAAATACGAGGCACTTCATTTTTATACCTTTCACGTTTTTTTCGCTCCTGAATATATTTATTAAGGAGAGTTGTCTTAAATAAACACGTCAGGAGAAAGATGATGAAAATTGATAAATCAAAGCTGGAAGCTATAGCAAAACTTTCCGACCGGGAATTATGGGCAGAGATAAAGTCCGTAGCAGAAGCTCACGGAGTAAAAATGCCCGATAGACAGCCCAGCCCGACCGAGCTTTCAAAGGTTCGGGAAGCACTTTCCGAAGCAGACAAACTGAGCCTTACTACTGCCATGAGAATGGTAAATAATCTGAAAAAGGGAGATAAGTGATGGATGGGATGGCAGATATATCGAAAATACTCGGAATTATTATGGAAAATCCGGAAATAATAGAAAAGATAAAAGACCTTGCCGCAACTTCGAAAAATGAAGATACAAAAGAAGCGTCGGAATCTGCCGCCGTAAAAATTTCCGATGCGCCCGAAAGCGATTTACCGAAAGACGTTGATAATACGAGTATTGAGACTTCGGCGAAGCCTGCCGTAAACACTAAAAAGAAACGGCACGACCTGCTCTGCGCAATCAAGCCTTACGTATCGGAAGGACGCGGAAAAGCGATTGATACGATGCTGTCGGTTATTGACGTCCTCGACATAATGAAAGCGAGGTAAGCTATGTATTCAAGAGGTTTTGGTATACCTTCGTCGGACGTTAAAATTCCCGAAAAATACGACGGAACTGCCTTAATAGATATACCCACCGAGGACGAAAAGGTTAATCCTTATTCTATACCCGTATTTTCCGATACGGGTAAAAAGGAGGTTAAGATATCTCCCGGTGATATATCTAGCGAGACTTCTTCCGAGGTGAAAGATTATTCCAATGAAAATGAGGAAAGTAAAGAATCAGGAATTTTTTCCTTTGCACCGATAAAGCTTATTTCTAAAATCATTCCGAACAGATTGGATTTCGGTAATCTCGTTCCAAAAATAGAGCTTGAAGAAATTATAATTTTAGGTCTCGCTATACTTCTGTTTTTCTCAAAATCGGGAGACAAGGAATGTGCGTTAATACTGCTTGCTTTAATATTTATAAGCTGATTATGTAAATCTTTGATTACATAATTGCTATTTTGATTTGATAGCCGGCAAACTGATATATTTCAGAGTGTCGGCTATTATTATACGATTGCTTTAGTAAATACAAACAGCGCGATTTACGTGCAAAAATCAAAACAGCGAAAGCTGATTTGTTTCCGTAAGTCCTTTAAGCACTCCGTTAGTTCTGAGAAGCTCGACTATCGACTTGGATATTCCCGATTTTTCGCGAAGCTGCTGAATAGAAAACAAGTCGGGATTTTCCTTCATAGTCTCAAATATTTTTTCAGCTGCTGTATCTCCAAGGCCGGGGAGCGAGTTAAACGGCATTCTTATCTTACCGTTTTCCGGGAGAAATGCACTTGCATCCGAGCGTTTCAGATCGACCCCTAGGAACTCAACTCCTCTTGCAATAGCCTCTCTTACAAGCTGCATAGTTGCAAGCATTTCGTTATCCTTTGCTGTAGCACTGCCCTCGTTCTGCTTTCTCTCGATTTCGGCAATACAATCGGATACGCCTCTATAGCCCTTAGCCACTATCTCGGCGTTGAAGCCGCCGGGAGCAACCGTAAGAAATGCTGCGTAGAACTCCATAGGATAGTATATTTTATACCAGCAAAGTCTTATTGCCGACATAACGTACGCGGCTGCGTGAGCCTTCGGAAACATATATTTAATCTTTTTGCAGGAATCCATATACCACTCGGGGACTCCGTGCTCTCTCATCATCGCTTCCCACTCAGGCGTCAGCCCCTTACCCTTTCGTACGCTCTCCATAATTTTGAACGCCGCGGAATTATCAAGTCCGTATCTTATAAGGGTATTCATAATATCGTCACGGCATCCGATAACGTTGGAAATATCACACGTACCCGCCTTTATAAGCTCGTCGGCGTTACCGAGCCAGCAGCCCGTTCCGTGAGTTAGTCCCGATATCTGAAGCAGGTCGGCAAAGTTCTTGGGCTTTGCATCCATAAGTACCTTCTGCAAGAATCTCGTGCCCATCTCGGGAATTCCGAACGTTCCGAGCTGAACGCCGCCGATATCCTCGGGGGTTATCTTAAGGGGCGCTGTCGAATGGAAGAGCTCGTAAACCGATCTATCATTCATCTTAACGTCAAGAACGCTCGTATTCGTGTATCTTTCGAGCATCTTATACTTGGTAGGCATATCGTGTCCAAGCTCGTCAAGCTTCAATATAGTGTCGTGAAGATATGAGAACTGATAGTGTGTTGTTATAATATCCGAATTAGGATCGTCAGCGGGATGCTGTATCGGAGAGAAATCGTATATATCGTATTCTGTAGGAACAACTATGATACCGCCGGGATGCTGAGACGTCGTTCTCTTTATACCCACAAGCTCGGATACCATATAATCGACCTGCGCTCTAGGAATTGAAACTCTCTTTTCTTCGAGATATTTATTGATATATCCCCAGGCGGTTTTATCCGCAAGAGTACCGATAGTACCTGCTCTGAACACCTGTCCCTCACCAAAAAGCTCCTCGGTATATTTATGTACCTTACCCTGAACGTCACCCGAGAAATTAAGGTCGATATCGGGAGATTTATCACCGTAGAAGCCGAGGAAGGTTTCAAACGGGATATCATGACCGTCCATTATCATAGGCTCTCCGCATTCGGGGCAGTTTTTATCCGGCAAGTCAAAGCCCGAGCCGACCGAGCCGTCGAGGAAGAACTCACTGTGCCGGCATTTAGGACATCTATAATGCGGCGGAAGCGGATTAACCTCGGAAATACCCGACATCGTAGCAACGAAGGACGAGCCGACTGAGCCTCGTGAACCTACGAGATATCCAAGACTCTCGGAGTAAGCAACAAGCTTTACGGCAATCATATAAAGCACGGCAAAGCCGTTCTTTATTATAGATGTGAGTTCTTTATCAAGGCGCCTTTCAACCACCTCCGGAAGCACGTCTCCGTACCAATCGTGCGCTCTTTTCCAGCAGGATTCGGTAAGCTCATCGGCTGCCCCGGGGATATCGGGCTCGTAGCGTCCTTTTGGAATAGGTCTGATTTTTTCGCACATATCGGCAATTTTATTCGGGTTTTCAATTACTATTTCGTGAGCTATTTCATCACCGAAATACGAAAACTCGGCAAGCATTTCATCGGTAGTTCTGAGAAAGAGGTCGGACTCTCCGTCACCGTCGTCCATCTTCATTCCCGCAAGTAAAATCTGACGGTAAAGTCCGTCGTCCTTATCAAGAAAATGAACGTCACAGGTTGCACAGACGGGTTTCCCCAGCTTTTTACCGATAGCGTATACGCGCCTGTTAAGCTCCTTTATGCCCTCGTCATCTGCTACTACGCCTTTTTCTATAAGAAATCTGTTATTGCAAAGAGGCTGTATTTCAAGGTAATCGTAAAATGATGCTATATCCTCGATTTCCTGGTCGCTTTTACCCTCTATTATGGCATTATATAGCTCGCCTGCAACGCAAGCGGAACCAAGAACAAGTCCCTCTCTGTACTGCTCAAGGACGGTTTTGGGGATTCTCGGCTTTCTTCTGTAATAATCAAGATAGCTAAAGGAAACAATCTTATAAAGATTTTTTAATCCTTCAAGATTCTTTGCGAGAATGATTATATGGCGTATATTAAGCTGGAGCGGGTCTGCTTTTTCACTCATAAGGCTGAGAAGATGCGTAAAGGTTACAACGCCCTCCGCTTTAAGTCTTCTTTGCATCTCGAAGAAGATTCTCGCAAGCACCTCCGCGTCATCCGACGCTCTGTGGTGGTGGAAATCACCAAGCTTATAGTAATTAGCTATTGTGTCAAGTTTATGATTTTTAAGCTCTGAATTAAGATATCTCGAAAGTCCTACGGTATCAAGATACGTATTTGAGAAATGATATCCGCATCTCTCGCACGCAACTCGCATAAATCCGACGTCAAATCCTGCATTGTGTGCAATAAGCATTCTGTCACCTGCAAAATCAAGGAATGCACGTACCGCTTCCTTTTCCTTTGGAGCTCCTTTTACCATTTCATCTGTTATGGAAGTAAGCTTTGTGGTTTGCTCGGTTATAGGCTCCTCGGGATCGACGAAGCTATTGAACGCCTCGATAACCTCTCCTGCCTTTATTTTAACCGCGCCTATTTCGATTATTTTACCCGTGCGGTTTGAAAGGCTTGTGGTCTCCAAGTCGAAAACTATCATTTCATCGTCAAATGCAGGATATTTACTGCCGAAAATGCATCTCGCGGTATCGTCAACAAAGTATCCCTCAATACCGTATAGAACCTTTAGGTCCGTATCCTCGTGCTTTTCAAGCTCAAGCATTATTTCAGGGAAGCCCTGCACGTTTCCGTGATCGGTTACGGCTATTGCGCGATGGCCCCACCTTATCGCAGTATCGATAATATCCTTAGGCTTTGTCAAGCCGTCCATCTGCGACATATTCGTATGAAGATGCAACTCTACGCGTTTTTCTTTAGCATCGTCCATTCTGTATACTCTTTTTATCTTCATTATGGATTTCAAAGATAAAAACAGCTCGTTGGTGAATTTATCGCGCATCGGTCTTGCAAGCACTGCCACGTCAGGCTGAGCCTTAAATGCCTTGACAAATCCCGCTTCATCCGGAAGCATACTCTTTTTTACGTAAATTCCCGAAGCACCGTCGGATATACCTATCGTTACGGTAACTCGGTCGCCTGCTCTTGATTCCTTGGTTTCGCAGGAGAATACGGTACCGAGAAATATCCCCTGCCCTCTCACCTTTTCCACATCAGAAATAGGCGACGGCTCCGTTATCTCAAAAGGCTCACCGAATATCACACTCGGGTCGTCTGTTTTATAGGTCACGCATCCTCGTCTGAAAAGCGTATCGGATATATCCTCGCTGACGCCCGTCATATTTGAAATGCCTGCCTTTTTATCAAAATCGTAGTGAGGATCGTTCGCTCTCTCCAGAGCTTCCTCTGCTGCGCGTTTTGCGCGAAATTCCTCTCTGAATTTTTCTTTATTTTCGGCTTCCGCGCGCTTTATGGTATCAAGCTTTCTCTGCTCAATCGCCCTGTATCTTTCTTCGGCACCCTTACCCTCTACTATGCGGATTTTTCTTTCGACTCCGTACCTTGAACGGAGAATATTCGAAAGAATTGACTCCGTATTTCCGTCTGTCACAAAGCTTACCGCCTGGCTGAAATAGGGTATGCCTATGGTTATTTCTTCTCCGTTATCAGAAAATTCCGCACCGGAAAAGAAGCCGTTGGTTATAGCTCCACAAAGCGCCGCTTCCGCAGCTATTTCCGAAAAATATCCTATATCAAAGATTTCCGACGGAAAGTGCGGCAGTATTTTAAACGACTCGGCAGCGTAAAGAATACGGCAGTCATCTTCTATTTCATATATAAGCTCTGCATCAACGTGAGAATCAAACGTCATCTCTACCTCAAATCGCATAGGCTCTCTCTGGTATTTAACCTTAGTACCTACGGCGCTTTCGATAAGCGTTCTTTTCTCTTTCGTGGGATTATATCTTTGGAATACCTCCAAAAATTTCTTTTCTGCCATTTTAAACCTCTCTGCAACCTCTGCGGTTACATTTTTTTTATCTCATCTATCAGCTCGGGAACGAGCTTGTCCTCTTTAATTTTACGGACTATCTCTCCTTTTTTGAAGAGCAGTCCCTCACCTATACCGCCTGCAATACCGATGTCGGCTTCCCTTGCCTCGCCAGGTCCGTTTACGGCGCAGCCCATCAGCGCGACGGTTATATTTTTATCCGTGATGCCTGCCTCTTTAGCTTTTTGCTCAAAATCGGAAAGCAACGCGATAAGATTTATTTTAGTTCTTCCGCAGGTCGGGCAAGATATTATATTTAAACCGCGGTTTTCGGTAATTTCAAGCGCTGAAAGTATTTTCTTTCCTATTCTTACTTCCTCTATCGGATCATCGGTAAGAGATATTCTCAGGGTATCTCCGATTCCCTCGGAAAGAAGCGCGCCGACTCCTATACTGCTCTTTATAACAGCTCCCTCTCTTGCGCCTGCCTCGGTAACTCCGAGGTGCAAGGGATAGCTCGTCCTTTCAGCCAAAATTCTGTTTGCCCGAAGCATCGTAGGTACGTTTGACGCTTTAACCGAAATAGCTATATCCGAAAAATCCAGCGCCTCAAGAAGAGATGCGTGATATAACGCAGACTCCGCTATAGCTTCCGCCGTAGGAGAGCCGTATTTTTCCAGAATATGCTTTTCAAGCGAGCCCGAATTAACACCTATTCTGATAGGCAATCCTCGCTCTCGGCACACCTTTACAACAGCCTCTGTCTTTTCACGGCTTCCGATATTCCCCGGATTAATTCTTATTTTATCAGCTCCCGACTCAGCGGCGGCAATAGCTATTTTATAATCAAAGTGAATATCCGCGACAAGCGGTATCTTCACCCCCATTCTCTTAAGCTCACCAAATGCTTTTGCCGCTTCGATATCGGGTACCGCGAGGCGCACTATATCGCATCCCGCCTCGGAAAGCGCAGTTATCTGACGGTAGGTTGCGTCTATATCGTGGGTATCCGTATTAGTCATAGACTGAATACTCAAAGGATACGAACCGCCGATTCCCACGCCGCCGACCGTTATAGCATTCGTTTTTCTTCTTATAGAGTTATAATCCATTTTAACGTCCTTATTTACGCATTTTCAATTATCGTGTTTAGAAAATAATCTGAAATACGTCCTTTACCATAATAATAACCGAGAGACCTAAAAGAAGCATAAGACCTATTCCGTTTATCATTCCCTCAACCTTTGCGGGAAGCTTCTTTCGGGTTATCATTTCAACTATCAGAGTTAAAAGTCTTCCGCCGTCCAAGGCGGGAATCGGGAGAAGATTCATTACTCCCAGATTTATGCTTATAAGCACCACTATATAAAGCAGTGACGAAAATCCTGCCTTTGCGGCGCTTCCTATCGCAGATGAAATACCGACGGGGCCCGAAACTGCAGCAAAGCTATAACGTCCCGTTATAAGATCGTACAGAGACTCCCATACCATTCTGACTATAAGCGCGGATTTTCTCCACGAGAAGCGCAAAACAGATCCAAAGGTTTTGTCTATGCGGTTAACCTTGAAGTCCATTATTCCAAAGCTCTGTCCCTGCTCAGATTGAGTCGGGAATACTACTCCGGGGAGCAGCATTTCCTTACCGTCTCTTTTAATCAAAAGGTCAATCGGCTCGTTTCCGTTCCTCATAATCTCATATGAAAGCTCGTCAAGTATACGCACGCGCTTGCCGTTAACTGCTAGTATTTCATCGCCCTGTGCAAGCCCGGTATTCATACTTATGGGCTCAGTACCTAAATCCTCTGCCTTGTGAAACTCCGCAACTCTTGTATTTCCTATGTTAATCAGACAAGTGAGAACTATCATAGCGAGAAAGCCGAAAACGATATTTATGGTAGCACCCGCCGCAGTAATAATAAATCTCTGCCACGCAGGCTTTTTTCCAAAGGTATTCGGATCGTCCCTGTAAGGATCTTCTTCACCGCTACCCGACGCATCCTCGTTATATTCTCCGTTTTCTCCGGGCATTGCAACGAAGCCGCCGATAGGAAACAGAGCTATACTGTATCTGATATTGGTCTTTTTTGACGTCCACGAGAAAAGGCGCGGTCCCATTCCGATTGAAAACTCGGATATGGTTACTTTAAAAATTCTCGCGGTTATATAGTGTCCGAACTCGTGAATAAAAATAAGAAATCCAAACACGAGAATAGAAACGATAACTGTTATCAATTTAAAATCTCCTTAATATACGCATCTGCAACAGAGCGAGCGCGTCTGTCGCATAAAATAATCTCCTCTAAGGCTTTGGCTTCCTTTGCATCGGACATTTTGTGTACGGTGTGAATAACCGTATCGAAAATATCTGTAAAACCGATTTTTCCATCAAGAAATGCCGCGACCGCAACCTCGTCTGCCGCATTCATAACAGCGCACGAGCCGCCCCCGAGAGAATATGCTTCCTTTGCAAGCGAAAGAAGCGGAAACGCCTCGGAATCAACCTCTTTAAAGGTAAGCGCTCCGATTTTTACAAGGTCGAGCTCATCTGATGAGGATTTCATTCTATCCGGGTAATCAACCGCATACTGAACGCACATTCTCATATCGGGAACGGATAGCTCGCCTATAACGCTGTTATCAATATATTCAATGGCAGAGTGCAATATACTCTCCCTATGAACAAGAACTCTTATATTATCTGCCGACACGCCGAAAAGATGCGCCGCCTCAACCACCTCAAAGCCTTTATTCATCAGAGTTGCCGAATCTACCGTTATTTTTCTTCCCATTTTCCAGGTAGGGTGCGAAAGCGTGTCGGCAATAGTTACCATTTCAAGCTCTTTTCTGCTTTTTCCAAAGAATGGGCCGCCCGAAGCAGTAAGAAGAAGTCTTTTTATCTCGCTTTGCCGTCCGCTTCTCAAGGATTGGAAAATGGCAGAATGCTCACTGTCCACGGGTATTAATTGGACACCCTTTTCGCGTACCTTTTTCATTAATATATCTCCTGCAATAACAAGCGACTCTTTATTTGCAAGAGCAAGGCGCTTCCCCGACTCAACAACAGCGAGAGATGGGATAAGTCCCGCTTCACCGAGAATTGCGTTTACGACGGTATTGGCAGAGCTTTCGCATATCGCGTCGGCAATTCCCTTCTCGCCCGAAAATATCTTTATATCCGTATCGGCAAGGCGTATTTTCATTGAGCTTGCCGACTCGTCGTTTCCCATAGCGAGAAACCTCGGCTTAAATTCACGCGCAACTGCCTCTGCTTTATCTTCATTTGTATTTGCACTTATAAGGTCTACCTTATATCCCCGCGCTTTTGCAACGTCAAGCGCCTGCATACCTACCGAGCCGGTAACACCGAGAATAGCTATATTTTTACCCATATTAAGCCTCATTTTTATGACTTTTTCAGAAATAATTTCCAAGCTTGTTTTTACGGCACGTTATGTACTTGGTTTTCCGAAATTCATTAAATTCTGAAATGTTTTTTATAGGGCTGTTTCGTAAGAAGCAATCGAAACAGCCCTCAATATTAATAGTAAAATGCTTGATTTATTAAATGAACGGCGCGAAAAGAAGCACGATTATCATAGTTGCACCCGAAACGGTAAGAATGGAATCAAATCTGTCCATTATTCCACCGTGGCCGGGAAGAAGCGTTCCGTAATCCTTAACTCCACGCTCTCTCTTAACAAAAGAGGCTATAAGGTCGCCTATCTGACCCACTACAGAAAGTATGGGGCCGGAAATTGCAAGCACGACATAGTTTACCGAAAGCTCCGTCGAAAGAGATATTATCAGTCCGTAAAGGAGCATAAAGAGCGTAGTGCAGATAATAGCGCCCACTGAACCCTCAACCGTCTTTTTAGGGCTTACCTCGGGAATGAGCTTATGCTTGCCAAAAAGTCTGCCCGAAAAATATGCGAATATATCGCTTACCCAAGCGCCTATGAATACCATTCCGATATTGAAGATTCCCGCATTTCCGATATATCTGATAACGGAAAGCGCCGAGAAGCAGCATACTATATACATTACGAGCATAAAGCCTGCAGAAATACTCACAAATTCAAGCTTTCCTTTCATAAATACCGCCGCAACGAAAAGATAGAGCAGAAATACGAAAAGCACAAGCGCGAGAGCTACTATAAACTTATATTCTGGCAAACCGAAAACTCTGAGTATGAAATATGGCAGAGTCGGCATTACCGCCGAAATAATATAAGCCGGTATCGATACCAGATATCTCTTATCAAGACCGAGTACTTTCAGCGCCTCATTCGCGGCAACTACCGCAAGAATGGAAAGCGCTACGGAAAATACCGGAGTTTCCGATAGAAGCAGCACGGCTATAAGAACAGCCGCAATAAAAACGGAAGTTATTACTCTTGTTTTCATTTAGATACACAAGCTGAAACAAATCAGCTTTCGTCCTCCTTGTCAAGACCGCCAAATCGGCGGCGTCTCTTATAAAATTCAAGAACGCACTTTTCAATATCCTCACGTCTGAAATCCGGCCAAAGAGTATCAAGAATCATATATTCCGAATAAGCTCCCTGCCATATGAGGAAATTTGAAACTCTGAAATCTCCGCCCGTTCTGATAATCAGATCGGGGTCGGGCGTATCCGCCGTATACATTGCTCGAGAAAGATTTTCTTCGGTTATTGGAAGACCTTTTGCCACAAGCTCGTTTGCCGCGTGGACTATTTCTGCTCTGCCTCCGTAATTGAGCGCAATATTGCAGACAAAGGTATCGTCCTTTTCCATTTTTTCAATCTCGGCTATTTTATCTCTGAGCTTTTCGGGAAGCACCGAGGTATCACCGATAAATCTGACGGTCAGCGCTTTTTCATCGCGGAGCCTATCCATATGAATCTTCTCCACATACTTATAGGCAAGCTTCATTATGGCATCGACCTCTTCCTTTGGTCTTTTCCAGTTTTCAGTTGAGAACGCATAGAGCGTCAGATAACGCACGCCTATATCACGGAATGCTTTAAGCACGTCCTCTAATATGGCCGCGCCTCGCTCGTGTCCCTTAGTTCTAGGCAAAAGACGTTTTTTCGCCCATCTGCCGTTTCCGTCCATAATTATGGCAACCGAGCGCAAACGCTCGTCAGCTTTTACGGTTTCCTTTATTTTCCCTGCCAAAATAAGCTCACCTTTCTTTGTATAATTCGGTTCCGCTGTAAAATATGATGAAAGTCTGCCAGCAAGTCTTACGACAAATCATTTTGAATAGGAGAAAATCAAATCTCCATAATCTCCTTTGTCTTAGCTGCTGTAACATTGTCAATTTCCTTGATATACTTATCGGTAAGGTCCTGAATTTGCTTATCGCTTGCCTTTGCCTCGTCCTCGGTCATCTCGGAATTTTTCTTCATAGCCTTGGTTTTATCGTTAGCATCGCGTCTGATGTTACGGATTGCAACCTTTGCGTCCTCGCCCATTTTTGCGACCTGCTTGGAGAGGTCTTTTCTTCTCTCCTCGGTCATAGGTGGAAACGCGAGACGGATACAAGTACCGTCATTTTGGGGATGAATACCGAGGTCAGAGGTGAGAATAGCCTTCTCGATACCCTTCATAGCCGACTTATCCCACGCGGTGATAGTAATAGTTCTCGCGTCGGTTACCTTGATTTCTGCGATAGAGGATATAGCTGTAGGCGATCCGTAATAATCAACCTCTATTTTCTTAAGAACGTCGGGATTTGCTCTGCCTGCTCTTATAGTAGAGAGGTTATCGCTGTAAGAAGCAACGCTCTTAGTCATTTTAGATTCATATTCTTTAGTGTCGAGTTTCATAATTTATCTCCTTTATGTATGTTACGTATTTTAAATTTCGTTTTATTCAGCGAGCACTACCGTACCTACGGTCTTTCCCTCTACCGCTTTTTCGATATCCTCGGGATTCTTAAGTCCGAACACGTGTATAGGCATACCGTTCGCAAGACAGAACGCCGTTGCGGTAGCATCGATAGCCTTAAGGTTCATAGCGAGAACCTCGGATGCGCGAACAACCTCAAGCTTTTTAGCGGTGGGATCTTTTCTGGGGTCGGCAGTATAGATATAATCTATGTTCTTTGCCATGAGCATTGCGTCTGCATTGATTTCCGCTGCTCTTACAGCTCCCGTAGTGTCTGTTGAGAGGAACGGAATACCGAGTCCCGCGCCGAACACTACGATGCTTCCCGACTCGAGATATTTTACCGCATCCTCTGCGCGATAATTCTCGGCAAAAGGTGACATCGGAACTGCAGTCATAACGTGAGCGTCGCCACCTGCTCTCACAATCGCGTCCTTAAGACAGATAGCGTTTATTACCGTTGCAAGCATACCCATTCTGTCCGCATCCGTTCTGTCCATTTCTCCGCCCTGTCTGCCGCGCCAGATATTTCCCGCGCCGACAACGACTGCCACTTCATAGCCACCCTTGACACAGTTAAGGAGTGACTTTGCGACCTCGTCAACAAAATCGGTATTATAGATGTCATTACCGCTGCAAGCCAGTGCCTCGCCCGAAAGCTTAAGTAAAACTCTTTTGATTTTCTTTTCTGCCATTTGAGCCTAATCCCCCATATTATATTTCGCTTATTATTTTACCTTAAAAAACTTATTTTGTAAACACCTTTTCCAAAAATTTACTAATATTTTATAAAATTTATTTAAAAGCACAAATTTAAGCTATATTTTCTGTGGATTTTTTCTCATTTACAAAAGTCTTTCTCAAAAAAAGTATAAAAAGTATAAAAATGAAGCTCGATAGACCCTCGCAACGTAAAACGAGGCTGCCGCAAAACCGCAACAGCCTCGTTCTTATTAAAATTTGATATTCTTATACTTTTTTAAGAGAGCAATCTTTGCCTTATCGGCAATGTTTTTTGCAGTGAGTCCGTAAATTTCAAGAAGCTCCGGTACCTTTCCGCTTCTTCCGTACTGGTCGTTTACTCCAACCTTGATTACGGGTACGGGGCAGTTTTCGGAAAGCACGTCGCACACAGCAGAGCCGAGTCCGCCGATAACGCTATGCTCCTCTGCCGTTACTACAGCTCCCGTTTTGGTAGCAGATGCTATAAGCATATCGGAATCAATGGGCTTAATCGTATGAATATTGATAACCTCTGCATCAATTCCCTCTGATGCGAGCATCTCTGCCGCCTCAACGGCAAGATGAACCATATATCCGTTTGCAACAATGGTAACGTCCTTACCCTCGCGGTAAAGAACGCCTTTACCTATCTCGAATTTATAGTCCTTCATTTCGCTCGTAAGATTCGGAACGGCAAATCTGCCGAAGCGAAGATATATGGGACCGTAATGGTTGAGAGAAGCCTCAACAGCCGCGTAAGCTTCATCGGCATCTGCGGGAGATATTACTGTCATACCGGGGATAGTTCTCATAAGAGCTATATCCTCGTTGCACTGATGCGTAGCGCCGTCCTCACCTACGGTGATACCTGCGTGAGTTGCGCCTATTTTTACGTTGAGGTGCGGATATCCTATTGAGTTTCTTACCTGCTCAAAGGCTCTGCCTGCCGCAAACATAGCGAATGTGGATGCGAATACGGTTTTGCCGGTAGCTGCGATACCTGCCGCAACGCTCATCATATTTCCCTCTGCAATTCCGCAATCGAAGAAGCGCTCGGGAAATTTCTTTTTGAACATAACCGTTTTCGTTGCCGCTGCAAGATCTGCGTCAAGAACGAGGAAATCGTATTTTTCGCCAAGATCGGCAAGCGCCGAGCCGTAGCTTTCTCTGGTTGCTTTTTTATCTGCCATTTTGCTTTCCTCCCTCTTACTTAATGCTTTCTCTGATCTTGGTAAGGTCATCTATTGCTACCTTATAGAGATCCTCTTTAGGCGCCTGACCGTGCCATTCGCAAGCATTTTCCATATAGGATACGCCCTTGCCCTTGACGGATTTTGCAATAATAGCGGTGGGTTTACCCTTTACGGTTCTCGCCTCTTTGAAGGCTGCTTCTATTTCATCAAAATTATGGGCGTCAATGCTTATAGCGTGCCAGCCGAATGCTCGGAACTTTTCATCGTGGGGAGCAGGATTCATTACATCGGTAATCTTACCGTCTATCTGAAGTCCGTTCCAGTCAATAACGCAAACAAGGTTATCAAGCTTATAGTGGGCAGCAAACATAGCCGCCTCCCATACCTGACCTTCTTCACTTTCACCGTCTCCTACGATAGTATACACACGGTTTTCCTGACCGTATACCTTCGCAGAAAGTGCCATTCCGCAAGCAGCGGATATTCCGAGTCCAAGCGAGCCCGTCGTCATATCAACACCGGGAATACCCTTCATATCTGGATGCCCCTGAAGTCTTGAGTCGGTTTTACGGAGAGTTTTGAGCTCCTCTTTATCAAAGAAGCCGCGCTCTGCAAGAACAGAATAAAGCGCAGGCGCGGTATGACCCTTTGATAGAACGAATCTATCTCTCGTTTCCATTTTGGGATTTTCGGGATCTACGTTCATTTCCTTGAAATAAAGATAAGTGATAACGTCTGCGATTGAAAGTGAGCCGCCTGGGTGGCCGCAGCCTGCTGAATACACACTCTCAACAATTCCGAAACGCACGCTGTTAGCAAACTTTTCAAGCTCTGTTTTCGTCTTAATGTCCATAATCTTCTCCTTATTTTTTATCGCTTATATTGTATATTATTTTCCGCTGAAAGTCAATACGCAGGGGGGCTTTTCCTTATTTTCGTCAGAAAAATGAATTTTTTGCTGCCGATTACAACATTTTACTATAGAATTACCAAAAAAGAAGAAAGCCGGTTTTTCAAAACAAAACCGACCTTCATAGAATATCAGAAGTACTTTTTTCTGTTTTTATACTGGAAAGCGAATCCGATAAGCGCAACTACGCCAATAGCAATAAAATTCATAGGTGATTCGAGCTTAAAGAAGTTTTTAGACACGGCTTCAACAATGAAATATGCGCCTGCCATAGAAAGACCGAGTCTCGAAATGTTCTTACGCATAATAATGAGCGCCAGAACTACGATAGCTACGGCAACGTAAGAAAGGACCGAATTCCCTACCGTAGGAAGCTCCGGAATCAGACCGCCTGCAAAGCAGATAACGTAAGTAAAGGTAGCGCCTGCTCCGAAATAAACGAGACCGTATAAATACTGCGAGAGCACCGCGCCTATAACAGCCACCGTTATTCCGCAGGTAAGAGGTGTTATTATAGCAGAGCCTGCCATATATACAATAACCGTCGGGTATGCAAAAGCATTACCGACAACATAACCTACAGCTCCGAATACGATAAACTTGATAAGCGGGAAAAACTTTCTTCCGTAGAAAAGGAGAATAGCTCCGAAAGCGGCAAGTATGTAAGAATAAAGTCCCGGAGACGTTAATACAGAGCTTACCGTCAGCTCACCCGTAATTACGGTTGCGCCTACCGTGTTAAAGAAATCTCCGAGAATTTTTATAAATTCCCAGAAATCGTACGCACCGCTGAAAACGGCTTTGAAAAATTCAATCACTGTTAATTCCTCACTGTGCAAAGTAATCGTGCAAGGTATATTATACCATAGGTTTTGTTTAAAATCAATACCAAGTATTAAAATAAATGTTTTTCCTGAAATTCAATACTCATTTTAAAGGTCATTCTCGCACTTATCAAGGTTGCGCGTTCAATGATTTAAAAGGCGTTACTCCTCTCCTTTTGCGTTATATGGCGCTATCAAAAAGTTAGAGTTTTACACGTTTCAAAATGTTGGAATAGGATTTCAAAAACTTTAAAAGCCATTTTAAACAAAAAATGCACGCAAACGACACCTTTAGTTGTCATTTTGCGTGCATTTATCTTCTACAGTGGAAAGCTGCTATTCTTAAGAATTTTCTTTTCCGAACAAGTTATAAACCGTTTTACCGGCTTTTTTTGCCATTCTCACAGTCTGAGCCGAGCCACTGTATTCCTTGCCGGAATAAGCTATCAAAACGTCGCATAGCTCAACAAGCTTTGCGTTGCGTATTTTCATACAGTCGGACGTATATTCTTCCGAAGTAAATATAACCTCGTCTGCATTTGATACTATATAGTCGTACATCTCTCTTGCAAAATACCCCCACTTTTCAGACTGATTGACACAGGGTATAACGACGATAAGCTTTATATCGGGGCAGCGTAAACGCTTTCTTATGAGCAGCTTTGCCGCCATAGTATCAAAACCAAGCGCACCGCCGGTATAAAACTCGCGGCACCCTTCGTTGTATACGAAATCTATTGCTCTTGAAAGCAACCTTTCGAGAGGATTTACGCATTCAGAACTTATATTTCTATGACCTGTAAAAGAACACGCCTTCATACTTATTCTCCAAAAAAATGCTGATTCTTGCGAATCGGAAAGAAATAAAATTACAAAACTTTAGAAGCGATATGCGAAAAGCATTTTCACTTTTTATCACTCAAGCTCAAATGCGCCTGTATAAAGCTGATAGTACGTACCTTTTTCGGCAATTAGCTTTTCGTGCGAGCCACGCTCTATAATTCTTCCGCGGTCAAGCACCATTATAACGTCAGAATTTCGCACGGTAGAGAGTCTATGGGCAATAACAAAGACAGTTCTGCCCTCCATAAGCTTATCCATACCGCGCTGTACTATTGCTTCGGTTCTGGTATCTATAGATGACGTAGCCTCGTCAAGAATCATAACAGGCGGATCTGCAACGGCAGCTCTTGCAATAGCGAGAAGCTGACGCTGACCCTGCGAAAGATTTGCTCCGTTTCCGGAAAGCTCGGTATTATAGCCATTCGGAAGTCTTGTGATAAAATCGTGCGCGCCCGAAAGCTTTGCAGCTTCGATACATTCGCCGTCCGTTGCGTCAAGCTTACCGTATCTGATATTATCCATAACAGTTCCCGTGAATAGATTGGTTTCCTGAAGAACTATTCCGAGTGAACGTCTGAGGTCGGATTTTTTAATTTTATTGATATTGATTCCGTCGTATCTTATTTTACCGTCGGCAATATCGTAATATCTGTTGATAAGATTTGTAATTGTGGTTTTACCTGCACCCGTAGCTCCGACGAAGGCTACCTTCTGACCGGGTTCTGCGTAAACCGAAACGTCCCGAAGAACCGGCTTGCCCTCCTCGTACTCAAAGTCAACCTCCGTCATTCTGACATCGCCTCGAAGCTCGGTATAAGTTACCGTTCCGTCAGAGTGAGGATGCTTCCAAGCCCATCTCTTAGTTCTCTTTTCGGTTTCCTTAATATTTCCATCTTCGTCGATTTCTGCGTTTACGAGGGTAACGTAGCCGTCATCAACTTCGGGCTTTTCGTCAACGAGGGCGAATACTCGCTTTGCGCCCGCCATAGCCATAACTATAGCGTTTATCTGCTGAGAGAGCTGATTTATATTACCCGTAAACTGCTTAGTCATATTGAGGAACGGAATAACAATGGAAATTCCGAACGGAATAGCCGAGAGGCTGAGATTATAGAAATTAGGGATAAGCATAAATATGCCGCCTATCGTTGCGATAATAACGTACATAACGTTACCTATATTCATAATAATAGGTCCGAGCATATTGGAATATGCGTGCGCTCTGTAGCTCTGCTCGCATAGCTCGCCGTTTATACGCTTGAATTCGTCAGCGCATTTATTTTCTCTTGAAAATACCTTAACTACCTTCTGACCGTTCATCATTTCCTGAACGTAGCCCTCTACCTCTGCAACGGATGACTGAAGCTTTATAAAGTATTTTGCACTGCCGCCGCCCGCTTTCTTCGAAACAAAGAGCATAAGCACAACTCCGACTAGAAGTATAAGCGTCATCCATACCGAATAGTATATCATGATTCCAAATACCGTCAGAACTATGATTCCCGAACGAAGAAGCGTAGGAACGGCTCTTGAAATAAGCTCGCGCAGAGTATCAATATCGTTGGTATAATAGCTCATTATATCGCCGTGCTTGTGGGTATCAAAATATTTTACGGGAAGATCCTGCATTCCGTTAAACATTCTGATCCTCATTTTCGAGAGGAAGCCCTGCGTGATATACGCCGAAAGCTGAGTATCAAGCGTTATCGCTATTGTCGATATCACGTAGAGGCAAGCAAGGAATATAATGGAAGGAATAAGCTCCTCCTTTGCCGCCGAGTAATCACCTGTTTTTACGTAAATTTCGATAACCGCTGTGATTTTCTGTATAAACACCGCGGGAATTGCAGATACGATAGCGGCAAAAATGATACATAAAGCGTTTAGCGGAACAAGAATGGGATAGTCGTGATAAAGTAATTTTATCACGCGAAGAAGAAGCTTACCGTCAAATGCAGGCTTCATAGGCCTTCCGCCCTGAGCAAAGCTCTTTTTGTCGTTACTCATTTTCAGTGCCTCCTTCCGCGCTTTCCGTCTGCGAAACGTAAACCTCACGGTAAATATCCGAGCTTTCCATAAGCTCCTCGTGAGTACCTGCCGCAGTTATCTTACCGCCGTCAAGCACGAGTATCATATCTGCGTGCATTACGGAAGAAATTCTCTGAGCAATAATAATTTTCGTTGTATCGGGAACGTAGGACTCAAACCCGCGTCTTATCAGCGCGTCGGTCTTTGTATCAACGGCGCTGGTCGAGTCGTCAAGGATAAGCACCTTGGGCTTTTTCAAGAGCGCTCTTGCGATACAAAGTCTTTGTTTCTGGCCGCCCGAGACGTTAGTTCCTCCCTGCTCTATCCAGGTATCGTATCCGTCGGGGAACGAGGATACGAAGCCGTGCGCTTCGGCAAGACGGCAGGCTTCGATTATTTCTTCATCGGTAGCATCTTCGTTGCCCCAGCGCAAATTATCCTTTATAGTACCGGCAAACAGTAAATTCTTCTGCAAAACCATTGATACGGCGTCGCGCAGCGTGTCCAAATCGTAATTTCTTACGTCAACACCTCCGACCTTAACAGAGCCCTCCGTTACGTCGTAAAGTCTCGGAATAAGGCTCACGAGCGTCGATTTACTCGAGCCTGTTCCGCCGATTATACCGACGGTTGCTCCCGATGGGATATGGACATTAACACCCTCAAGAACGAATCTCTCGGCATTCTTTGAATATTTGAAATTGACGCCCTCAAAGTCTACGGAGCCGTCAGCCACCGTCATCTCGGGATTTTCCGGATTCTGCATAGTAGGCTCCTCGGCAAGCACTTCGTATATACGCTTAAAGGACTCGGTGGACATCGTTATAATAACGTATATCATAGAGAGCATCATAAGCGACATAAGAACCTGCATACCGTATGTAAGCATAGCAGATATATGACCTACGTCAATGGAAGTTCCCTTACCTTCAATAGCCAGCTTAGAACCTACAAGAAGCACAAACACCATATTAAAGTAAAGACATATTTGCATTATAGGGGTATTTAATGCTACAATGCGCTCGGCTTTGGTGAAATCATCTTTAATTGTATCCGACGCGGCATTAAACTTTTTCTTCTCGTAATCTTCACGCGCAAAGCCCTTTACGACGCGCGCTCCGCGCACGTTTTCCTCTATGGATTCATTTAACTTATCGTACTTCTTGAAAACTCTTCTGAATGCAGGCATAGCGAATTTTGCCACCAT
Organism: Eubacteriales bacterium; assembly: GCA_045578385.1. Classification (GTDB taxonomy): domain Bacteria; phylum Bacillota; class Clostridia; order Oscillospirales; family CAG-272; genus UBA1740. The sequence continues at coordinate 39,619 of JAZNKD010000054.1, forward strand.
CAAAAGTCCGAAAGTCAAGACGGGAACGATAACAACGAATGTTAAAGCAAGCTTGCCGCCCATTACCGCTGCCATAACGATTGAGAATATGAGCATAAGAGGACTTCTTATAGCAATTCTTATAATCATCATATACGCCATTTGAACGTTGTGAACGTCAGTCGTAATTCTGGTAACTAATGACGAGGACGAAAATTTATCTATATTCTCGAAAGAATAAGTCTGGATTTTATCAAAAATATCATTACGCAGATTTTTTGAAAAACCAGATGAAGCCTTAGCGCTCGTTACCGCCGCAAATCCACCGCAGGAGAGCGATATAACAGCCATAAGCACAAGCAGAAGTCCTGTCATTACAACGTCCTTTATTTCTGCGCCGGCGCGGAGCTGATTAACCAGATTTGCCGTAATAAACGGTATTATCGTTTCTATTGCCGCTTCGCCTATCATAAGAAAAATCGTAATTATCGTAGGCGCTTTATATTCGCGGACACAAGACAATAATCTTTTTATCATTTTTTTCCTTTCTTTGTGGGAACACAAGTATAACGTCCCAAAATTTTATATCTTTATAATTTTATACTATTATCTATCTAATGTCAAGAAAAATATGGAAAAATATTTTTTATTTTTTGAAAACGAAGGAAATGATTTTGCTTAGTAAAGCCGTTTTTAAAAAAATTACTTGACAAAATAAAACGTTTATGCTATAATATCTATTGATCACACTGACAACGCAATCGTTTTCAGTGGTTTTTACGGAGGAGATATGGACGACGACGCGGATTGTTGTAATCCAAACACGTTACATATATTTAATATTTTGACTTGGCTAGACGGGGATATCGCGTGATATTGTGTAGCTAGGTCTTTTTTTGCTGTCTTTCATATTCTGCATAAGACAAACCCGTAATTAATTTAATATCAGATAAAAATTACTTTTGAAGAAAGGAAACCACAAAACATCCTATCATGGAAGAACACAGTATTATCATGCTCATAACGGTACTGTTCTGTATCCTTATGAGCGCGTATTTCTCGGCTACCGAAACAGCGTTTTCATCGGTCAACAAAATACGTCTTAAAACAATGGCGGAGGACGGAAACAAAAAGGCCGCAAGAGCCCTTAAGCTTTCCGACAACTACGATGCGCTTCTCTCCACCATACTTATCGGAAACAACGTTGTTAACATTCTCGCATCCTCGCTCTCGACGCTTCTTTTCATCGAGTTGATAAAGAATCAGAGCCTTGCAACCACGCTTTCAACCGTTGTGCTCACTATTATAATTCTTATTTTCGGTGAGATTTCGCCCAAAAGCATCGCAAAAGAGATGCCCGAAAAGTTTGCAATGTTCTCTGCTCCCATCATTAACGCTCTTATGCTTGTATTTACGCCTTTGAACTGGATATTTAAACAGTGGAAAAAGCTATTGAAGCGCATTTTTAAAACCGAGGAAGAGGTTGGAATCACAGAAGAAGAGCTTATCTCAATTATCGAAGAAGCCGAGGAAGACGGCAACTTTGAAAAGAGTGAAACCGACCTTATCAGATCTGCTATTGAGTTTAACGAGCTTGAGGTCGGCGATATATTTACTCCCCGTATTGATATAACAGCCGTAAAATCCGAAACGACCGTAGAAGAAATACGCGAGGTATTCAGAGAATCCGGATATTCGAGACTTCCCGTTTACACTGAGGACCTTGATAATATCAACGGAATTCTTTACTACAAGGACTTCTTTACCAAAGAGTTTGACTCTATCGAATCCATAATGAAGCCCGTTATTTTTGTTACCAAAAACAGAAAAGTTAACGAGCTTATGAACGAATTCCAGGAGAAAAAGCTCCATCTCGCAGTCGTTACCGACGAATACGGCTCTACCGCAGGCATCGTAACCCTTGAGGATATTATAGAAGAAATCGTCGGTGATATCTGGGATGAGCACGACGATATAGAAATTGACGTAAACGAAATCGGCGAGGGAGAATATATCATATCCGGTAAAGCAAATGCAAGTAAAGTATTTGACGAAATAGGCATTGATAACGAGCCCGAGGCACTCACCATAAACGGTTGGGCTATAGATGCGCTTTCGAGAATCCCCCGCGAAGGTGATGAATTTGAAGCGGACGGTCTTGCCGCTAAGGTTCTTAAAATGAACGGCAAGAGAATAGAAAACATTCACGTAACTAAGCTCATTCTTGACGAAAATGACGAGCAAGAAGAGCTTAAGGAGAAAAAATCCCGTCACAAGTCGGACGGTGAAGATAACGAGAATGAATCGATTGACTAAATTTTGAATGAGTTTTTATTTTAGAAGACAGGGCGAAGCTGCTTAAAACGGCTTCGCCTTTTATACATAAAGACGCCGTTTCTGCGTCTTATTACCATTTGTTGCTTTCTTTTACAGTAAAATAAACTTTTTTCTTTTATACCCTCTTGCAATATTGAACAAATTATGATAAAATGTTAATAAATTGAAAACAAACATACGTTTTCAAGCTTGAAAATAAATTTTAAGGTTTTACTTATGAAATTAAAGGTTAAGAAAAAAAGCTATGATGAGGTTATGACGATAAAGCTTCCAAAGCATAAGAAGCCATTGAAGCCTTCTCTTATACTGCGTACGGTAGCTAATCTTGTTTCGCTGACTGATTTATGGAAAGCAAAATACAAGACTACCGGCTCGCTTCCCCCGAAATCAGAGGGACCGTGTCTTGTTCTTATGAACCACTCGAGCTTTATTGATCTTCCTATTGCTCAGAGAATTATGTTCCCCCGCCCTGTCAGCATCGTCTGCACTTATGATGCGTTTATTGGCAAAAAGTGGCTGCTCCGCGGTCTTGGCTGCATACCTACGAGAAAGTTTATAACAGACCTCGCGCTTATCCACGATATGAAGTACGCGCTCTCTCGAGGAGTAAACGTTCTTATGTATCCCGAAGCAGGCTATTCGCTTGACGGCACGGCAACCGTTATCCCAAAGCTCGGAAAGCTTGTAAAAATGCTGGGCGTTCCGGTTGTTTTCATAAAAACCGAGGGTGCTTTCACAAGAGACCCCCTTTATAACGAGCTTAAAATCAGAAAAGTTCCCGTAAGCGCAAACGTTTCCACCCTCATTACGAAAGAAGAAATCGAAAAATTCTCTGCAGAGGAGCTTGATAAAAAGCTCGATATGGCGTTTACCTTTGATAATTTTGCCTGGCAGAAGGAACAGAAAATATGCACGAGAGAGACAACCCGTGCGGACGGTCTTGAACGCACGCTGTATCTTTGCCCGCACTGCGGAGCAGAGGGCTTTATGCACGGTGAGGGCATAAAAATAAGATGCGATGCCTGCGGTAAATCCTACACTATGACCGAGCTTGGAGAGATTTTGGCAGATGACGGTAAAACAGAGTTTTCACATATTCCGGATTGGTTCAGATGGCAGAGAGAAAAGGTAAAAGAAGAGCTTATTAACGGCACTTATTCTCTCGATATACCCGTGAAAATCGGAATTATGAATGATTTTAAAGCGTTATATATGGTAGGTACGGGCAGACTAAGCCACACGCTTGAGGGATTCCATCTTACAGGATGCGAGGGAAAGCTCGATTACAGTCAGAAGGCTCTCTCCTCATATACTCTAAACGCCGATTTCTTCTGGTATGAGCTTGGTGACATTATCGGTCTCGGTGACAGTCATGCGCTTTATTACTGCTTCCCCGATGCAAACGTTCCGGTTGCAAAAGCAAGACTTGCGACAGAGGAGCTTTATAAGCTTCATCAGGACAGAGAATTTCATCTGAAGCATTGTACGGAATGCAGCCACCCATTACACGAAGAATTTACCCGAAGGCTTTTAAAGGCTCACTGAATTCGGCAAAATGACTTTTAATTTAAACGTATTGAATAAAAAATGGCACTGTGCTTTTGTCACAGTGCCATTTTGCTCATAATAGAGATAAAAAGCTAAGTTTTGTTTACTTAAACAGTCTTTTTTGCTTCCGATTTAGCTGCAGAAGCACCCTTTTCTCCATACGAATAGTAATATTTATATTTTCTGTTCGACTTAAGATTTATGCCGTTAACAATAATTCCAAGGATACCGCCGTTTACTGATTCAATTCTTTCGGCAGCTGTTTTCACGTCATTGATATTCGAGTGATTTACTCTTACTGTAAGAATATATCCGTTTACGATATTTGCAACTACACCTGCATCATAAACCTCTCCGATAGGAGGCATATCAAGCACGATATAATCGTAATTCTGCTTCCACTCCTCAGCAAGCTCAGACATACGGTATCCCGAAAGAAGCTCCGAGGGATTGGGAGGAATCTGACCGCAAAGAAGTATATCAAGCGTAGAATCATTATATTTAACTACGCTGTCCGAAGTTTTTTCGGACATACCTGCAAGGAGCTCGGAAAGTCCGCTTTCACTCTTTACTTTAAACAGCTTAGAGAACGTCGGGCATCTCATATCGCACTCTACAAGGAGCACTTTCTTTCCGAGATTTGAAAGAGCTATTGCGAGATTAGAAGCAACGATCGTTTTGCCTACCGCAGCAATATCACTGGTTACCGCAAATATAGGATTTTTCGCAGCCGCAGCAGCGTAAATAACGTTAGTTCTCAGCGTGTTGAAGGATTCTGTAATTAGGAACGGCGAATCATTGGTAATAAGCCTATTCTTGTAATTACGCTTGACAATACCGTTTGACTTCTTAATATATTTATTTTTCTTATCCTCCGCTTCCTCCTCCGAAGATGCAAAGTTCGGAATATTTCCTACTATGGGATATGGGAAATTATCCTTAAGCGTGTTTTCATCATAAATATTCGTATCAAAAATCAAAGCAACAAAGAACGCGCAGTAAATGATTACAGCAGCAATAAATCCAAAAATTCCAGCCGTAACTATGGGGGAGTTTTTCACCATACTTACGTTAGCCTCTGCCGTTGCCCCTCCGGTTGCCTTTATCATAGAAACGGTTTGATTCTCTATACTACAAAGCTCGCGAAGTATGCCGGGCATTTCTTCCTTTACAGCTTTTGCAACGAGGAATGCTTCCTTCGGCGTATCAGCCTGAATTGTCACGTAGAATAACAGTGAGTTTTCATCCGTTTTACGCGCGCTTAACATATTTCTTACGGCAGCAATACACTTCTCATCGCTCTCGTAGCCGAGCTTTTCTGTAAGATTATGATTCTTTACAGCCGCTTGGATAGCAATATCGTGCTCTACAAGCTCAACGCAGCTTGAAGCAATCGTTGCAGCCGCATATACGAGTGACTGAGAGGTATAATCTGCTCCGGGGGAATTGTTTGCCACCCAGAACGAAATTGTTTCCTGATACTTTGGCTTTTTGACAGCAACGGAATACGCTATACCCACGGCACCAAAGAATATTGCCGCAACTATCATAAACACTATCGCTTTTTTGAAGACTTTAAAGAGAAACGCCAACGATATTTCTCTTTCTTTTTTCTGATTTTCCATTTTAGTGATTCCTTTCTTGCCAATATTTATGCTTTTTTGTTATTCTTAAATGCGTCGTGAGATACGTACGCAGACTGAATATCCATATTTGCGCGCACCTCATAAAGACCTACGGAGCGCATTATTCGGTCGAGTACGCCAAGCGACAAGGCAGCCGCACGCGGTTCGTTCGGAATATATATCTGAGTTGCAAAGCGCATCAAAGCACCGTCATTTGATATCGTCTCTGCCGACGGCTCTTCCGATCGCAAGAGAAATCCGACCGCTTTTAAAGGGAGCATACCGGGTACACCGTACCCCTCTTTACCGCGCCACGGAGTTCCCGAAGCATATACGACACCGTCTATTATTCTGAGAACCGGCTTATCGCCGTTCAAAATATATACTTTGTCCGAAAACGCCTTTTTCCACAAGGATAGATGCGTTGTTTTACCAACACCGCTTCTTGCGGTAATCGCATACGCTGAGCCTTCCTCTGCTACGACTGCTCCGTGAAATACCACCGCATCGTAAAAAGGAAGCTTTTCGGCGATTTTTCTGTAAACTGCCACAGATTCAAGGTATCCGAGACCGAATTCGTCCTCATACTTTCCTCTTTCGAAGTCAAGGTCTTCATCAGTAACCTCAACCGAGAAATCTATATTTTCGGAATCCGAAATATAGTCAGCGGCAAGCTTTTCTATATAACTGTATCTGTTTTTTATTTCTATCGTGAGACCGGCAAAGGCAATTACCATACTAACCTCACTTTCCGTATACCGACAAAAGATATTCGTTACCTTCTTCGATATCGATTGAGTAGAATTTTTTATCGCTGGAGCAGGATATTTTTTTCAAGGAAGTACATTCGGCGAACGCATTGAGTCTTATATGCGTAAGCGAATCCGGAAACGCAACCGATTCAAGCGATATGCAGTTAAGGAACGCGTGCGCTCCTATTTCCTTAATTCCGTCGTGCAAATCAACGCTGCCAAGCTCCCAGCAATCCGCAAAAGCATAGTCGGAAATGGCTGATAGCGATTTCGAAAGCTTTACGGTTATAAGAGATCTGCAGGTACCGAAAGCGTAGCTTCCCATTTCGGTAACAGAATCGCCCATCGTTACGAATTTAAGTTTTATACATCCTTCGAAAGCTTTACTTCCAATGGTTTCAAGACTATCTGGAAGTGCGATTTCTTCAATGTTTTCACAACCGCCGAACGCTCTTGTACCTATCGAAATAAGTTTTTCGTTAAAATTGATTTTTTCAAGCGACAGGCACGAGTAAAATGCATCCGCGCCAATATATTTAATCTCGCTTGGCAGCTTAAGCTTTTCAATAGCAGACGTACCGAAAGCACCGTCTCCTATTTTTTCAAGATGGTCTGAAAAAATAACCTTTGAAAGACTGTAGCAACCGAAGAAGCTATACTCGGGAATTGAATAAAGTGATTTAAGATTTACGCGCTTCAAGTTTCCGCAATAGTCGAACGCTCGCTCACCGAGCAGCTCTACCGATGCAATATTTGCTTTTTTCAGCAGTATACATCTCTCAAACGCGTAAGGGTGTATTTCTTTTATTTTGCGGTTAAAATTAAAGTTCTCAAGCTTTTCACAGCCTTGGAATGCAGCATATCCTATAACTTCAACTCGCTTTGTCGACACGGTTGCAAGCTCGCTGCATTTTGCAAATGCGCTATCTCCGATTACCTTAACGCTTTTCGGAAGTTCTATCTTAGAAAGGGATTTACAACCGCCGAATGCATCTGCTCCTATCGCCGTATAACCTTTAGGAATTTTTACAGTTTTCAGCTTTACCGCATCAAGACATACCGCTACGGGTACTTCTGTAAGACCTTTCCCAAGCTTTAGCTCTGTAAGATTCGGAGCAGAGCCTAAGAGTGATTCTCCGACGTATACTACACTATCGGGAATCGTAAACTTTTCAAATCCCGCGTAAGCAAAAACGTTATTGCCAAAGCGCAAAAGAGTATCGGGTAAGGATATGCTTTTCAGTGAAACGTTTCTGTAAAAAGCATGGTCGTGCACCGTATGAATACCGCTGCCAAGCGCCGCTTTTTCAAGGGATACACATTCATAGAACGTCTTTCTTTGCAATTCTCCTATACCGCCCGGAACTGAAATCTCGGTAAGACGTTGGCAAAATCTGAATGCCGATTCGCCGAGATAAGTAAGCGACTGAGGAAGCGTTACCGTTTCCAGAGAATGACAGTTATCAAAAGCAGACGCTCCTATTACCCTTACGCTTTCGGGAATTACTATCTCCTTTACGAATTTCGCGTAATAAAAGGCGTAATCCCCTATTTCAACTGCGGAATTCGGAATAATTATCTGAATAGCATCAAGTCCCGAACCGATTGCCGCACCTATTGAATCAAACGCGGAGCTTACCTTTTTTACTCCGCCGGGAATACTTACTGCATAGCCTATTGGGGCTATCGTCGTTATTCCGCTTACTTCCTTTTCTTCGTATATAACCTTACTGCTCTCGGTGTCTTTACCGCCTGAGGGTAAATTATACTTTACAAGTATACCGTCTCCAAGTATGGAAAACTCATCTGTAAGAGATTTATAAAACTCTGTTCCGAAGAACGCGCGTCCTCCTATATGATTAACCCCTGCGGGTATATTGAGATTTTTAAGATTGCGCGAGCCGTAAAAAGCATACGTACCTATTCTGACTATTCCGTCAGGAAGAATTACGGACCTTATACTATTGTTTTCGGATACGGCGTTATCGGCAATTTCCGTTACGTAATCGGGAACGCTGAGGATTTCCGATTCATAAAGCATCGGAAGCTTTATAAGAACTCCCTTTTCCTTGTTTATAAGAGCTCCCGAATAATCTTCGAATATTTCATTTTCGTCGTCCACGGTTATGCTTTTCAGAGAAAGGCAGTTATCGAATACGTGCGCTCCTATCGAAGCGAGTTTTTTGCCGAATTTTGCATTCTCTAATTTGACGCAGTTGTCAAAAACGAGATTTCCAATAGAGGTAACTCCGTCCTTACCGTCAAAGGAAGTAAGCGAATCGCAATATTCAAAAGCAGAGTTTCCTATGGAAAGCGACTTAGATAACACCGAAATTTCAGAAAGCTTTACACAGTTTGAAAAAGCTTTATTTCCAACGCTTTCAAGCAGCTCCGGAAGCACGGCAGAGCTGAGAGTTTTACATCCTGCAAATGCGTAATTTCCTATCTTTTTTACCTGCTTCGGTATATTTAATTCATCCAGTTCCGAGCATTCCTGAAATGCGCCGTTACCAATTTCTAAAATTTCTTCGGAGAATGATACTTTAACAAGATTATTACAGCCTGCGAAGGCATAATCGCCGATTCTTTCAATAAAAGTGTTTTCAAGATTAACCGAATTTACATCCGACGAAGCGAACGCCTTTTCGCCTATGGACAAAACGATTTTATTTTGCAATACGGTAGGCACGGATACGTTCATACTATCACCGACGTATCCCACTATCTCAACGCTGTTTTCATCCAACAGGGTGTACTCAAAATCACCCCTTATATAGACCGTGCGCTCCGGAAGCCTGTCCTCCCTCAAGGCCAGCCATAAAATCAAGGCCGCTGACAGAAGAACAAATACAAAAACCGGAATCCCGATTGTAAGCAAATGCTTTTTTATGAATTTTATTTTCATATCTTTCCTTTGAATGCAGTTTTACTTATATAGTATATAATATTTAAAAATTAAAGTCAATCCTTTTTCATCGGATTTAAGCATTTTTTGATTTTTAAAACCAAAATAGATTTTTTCGGTGTATATAAAATTCATTTTTGGAAAAAACTAGAGGAGAAGAAAAACGTGGAGATTGGTGTTGCGGAAACAAGCTTCTGCCGCAAATCTTCATTTGGAAAGGAAAGGTTAAATGAAAAAAGTTCTTCTATTACTCTTGCTTGTTTCCATCACCTTAGGAATAATAACAACGGTTGCCAGCGCATCTTATTTCGGCACGGGCGCAGAGGTCATAGCCAATGACGTCACACTTATCAAAACCGGACTTATAGGTCAGCCTCTTGAATTTTCAGACACTGATTTTAAAAGCGCACTAGCTCTGGCGGAATTTAAAAAAGTTATAATTACCGAAATTCCGTCATCGAGCGACGGCTTGCTGAAGCTAGCAGACAGACGCGTCTATATCGGTCAGGAAATCAAGAGAAAGAATCTCACTTCCCTTACCTTTACACCCGATAGCAAAGAGGTAACCGAAGCAATATTCAAATTCAAGATAGACTCCAAAGATTCAAGCGAACACACCTGCGTAATAAGGTTTCTTGACCGTATAAATTATGCGCCCAAGATTGACACGGATACCAACGAAACGCTCAGTGTTACAACACAGAAGGGTATTTCGGTATACGGAAGAATCGATGCCTCCGATCCTGAGCAGGACGGACTTTCGGTAATCGTTGTAAGCTATCCCAAAAACGGCTCTCTCACTATCAACAGTGAACCGTTCGGAGAATTCTGCTATACTCCGAAAAGCGATTTTGACGGAAAGGACTCCTTCATATTCGTAGTGCGTGACGAATACGGAAATTATACCAAGCCGAAAAAAGTTTCACTTAAGGTGACCGAAAGAATGAGCGAGGTCGTTTACGTTGATATGACCAACTCAAAATCCTACAATGCGGCAGTTGCTATGACCGCTATGGGAATTATGTCGGGTACCCGAATAGGCGACGATATGTACTTCTCGCCCGAGGGCAACGTCAGCCGCGCAGAATTTGTTGCAATGGCGATGAAGGTGCTCGGAATCAAAGCTGACAGCTCTCTGACAAAGACTTATTTTGACGACAACGAAAAAATTCCCAAATCACTTATCGGATACGTTGCAACGGCTGCGCGAATAGGGGTTGTAAACGGCTCATTCGATACTGACGGTCTTTATTTCCGTCCGAATGACGATATAACAAAATGCGAAGCGGCTATCATTATGTCAAATCTGCTCGAAATAAAAGCAGACAGCGCCGTATTCTCCGAAATCGAAGGTATAAGCGACGTTCCCGTATGGGCGCGCGCTTCGGTAGGCGCTATGTACTCTATCGGAGTTTTTGATGATTCCGAGGAAACGGATTTAAACGAAGCGCTCTCCCGAGAATCCGCAGCGGAGTATTTATACAGAATTGCGAATAAGTGATACAAAAGCTTATTTATCATCGAATTGACATCAAAAGTTATTAAAATAACGTCAAAAAGCGAGATTGCCTTGAAAAAATGGCAATCTCGCTTTTGGCTGTTATTCCGAAAGCTGCAAATTCTCTTTTTAGTTATTGAACTTCACTATCTCAAATAACTTCACTTGCCCGATGGTCAAACTTAGTTTCATCGTGTTCTACGTCAAGCATAACTCGCGTACTACCCTTTGGATTTATAGTAAAGCATACAATGGCAAAATCCCTCGAAATCGGGGTCGTTTATCTGCTCACGAAATTCCTCGCATATGCATTTATACTTTTCATCCTTGCCGAAGCGGCAGGGACAGTATCCGTCCTTTTCCTTCAATCCCCGTCTTACAGCTTCAACGATTTCTTTATCAGGATTAAATGTTACTTTGGGTTTCATTTTATCAATTCTCCTTACTTTTGAGCATTTTTGTTTACATTTTAATGGTTTAAGAGGTTTAGATTTCTTTCTATTGTTTTTCTTTTTCGCCAGGCAAACGCTCTTTTTTCAAACTCATCATCGCTTAAGCTATCCAGAATTTCCGTAGTCAAAAGCTCTATACGCTCCTCGTGGAAAAATTCAATCGGAGTCATAGCGGCGTGAATATTATGGGGACAGACCGACTGGCAGACATCACACCCCCAGACAGTACCGTATTTTCTCATAAGAGCTATTTCCTCTTCGGTAAGCTCACCCTTTCTCTGCGTAATTGCGGAAAGGCAATCGCTTCCCTCGCCTCGCAAAATCCCCGTCGGGCATTTTGCTTTGCAAGCTCCGCACCCCTCACATTTTACCACTGACACCGGTGTTATCACTCCAAACTCATCAGGCGAGACATCCGAAATAATATCGGCTAAAAATACGTAAGTACCGTATTTTTCGTTTATCAAAAGACCGTTTTCTCCGAGGATTCCCAGTCCTGCAATAAGCGCCGCGCCTCTTTCATCTATCGGCGAATGATCTCCAAATCCAACAAAATTATTCTCGGGATATATTTCTCGCAGCACTGAAATAAGCTTTGACGTTAGTTCCTTTATTATCAGGTGATAATCCCTTGCCGCGCTGTATTCCGAAAGATTTTTACTGCCGCCTACGTAATATGGTAAAAGGAATATCAAAATGCTTTTTGCTTCTCCGATATTGCGGGCTCGTAACTCGGGATTTATCTCTCTTAAGTACTTATAGTCAAGTGCTGCAAAATATTCTATTTTTTCACTTTTAAAAAAATCGGTAATCCTTCTATCCATATTATACCCCCAGTCTTACGTCTCTATTATATCTCACCGCAGAGTATTTTTCAAGGTTTTTATTGACTTTCAAATATTTTTAGTTTATAATTATTATGTATTCTTATGGGCTTTTATACTTTGCCCAATGAAAAATCGGAGGTTGCTTTATGTTTAATCTTAACGAAGGCTTGTGGCATTATATTGTTAACGTTGCCGCAAACGGACTCGACACATGGAAGGTCATTCTTCTTACCCTTTCCTTTGCTCTTGTTGCTATAGCGGCAGGATATCTTCTCGGAAGCATTAATTCGGCTATAATAGTTTCAAAGCTTCTATATAACGACGACGTGAGGCGTCACGGAAGCGGAAACGCAGGAATGACGAATATGCTTCGCACCTATGGTAAAAAAGCGGCTCTTTTAACCCTTCTCGGAGATTTGCTGAAAACCGTTTTTGCAATCGTTATAGGTTCTGTGCTCGGCGGATTCGGTTACTTTGGCGGAATCAGTATCGGCGGCGCTTGTATGCTTCCCATAAGCTCGGCTGAAGCATTTATTCTTCCCCTCAACTACTTGGCGGGTCTTGCTGCTGTAGCAGGTCACATTCTTCCGGTATACTATAAGTTCAAGGGCGGCAAGGGCGTGCTTTGCACGGCTACCATCGCGCTTGTGCTTACCCCCATAGAATTTGCTATTCTTCTGCTTATCTTTATAGGTATCGTTGCGTGGAGCAAATACGTTTCTCTCGGATCGGTCTCGGTAGCAGTTCTATACCCCATCGTAGTTCACGCGCACTTTTCGATAAGAGGGGTTCAGGCACCCGCAATGCTTATGCTTATCACGATAATTCTTGCTATCGTTATCGTATACTGCCATAGGCAGAATCTACAGAGAATTTCCGACGGCACCGAAAGAAAACTCTCTATAGGCGGTAAAAAGAAGAACGGTGAGGACAGCGGCAAATAAATTATGGCTGATATAACCGAACTTGCTCTTTTATCCTTTAAGAAAGAGACGTTAAAAAAGATAATATTTTCCCGTCCTATCGGTGACGCTCCCGAAAAAATTTCGGCAAGACTATGCGCTCACCGTGGGCGTAAAGTCCTCGCTGCCGAGTTTTTCCTGCCGGGTAATACCGTTTCGCAGAAAAACTTAAGCGAGGGTGAAATAGTTGATTTCATAAATGAAAACCTACCGAAATACAAGCAGATAAATCTTCTCACGCTTCTCGGAGACGCCGAGCTTAAGCTCGGAAAATCGGGATACGTATCGCTCGGCACGGACAAGCTTTTCCGAAAGCTCTCCGGAGTTACACCCTCATTCGTTACCGAAATCGAGTCTCTTGAGCGAGAGAAAAACAGAATTCTCACTGGTAGCGAGCCCTTTCTTATATCTCTCGGCATCAGCGATAAGAACGGCAGAGTTCACGATAAGAAGCAGGCAAAATTCAGACAGATAAACAAATTTCTCGAATACCTGAACGAGCTTTACCCCGAGCTTCCTCGGGAAAACGAGCTTTGCGTTTACGACCTTTGCTGCGGCAAAAGCTATTTAAGCTTTGCGGTGTATCATTACCTTACGGCTATAAAAAACAGAAAAGTTTCTATGCTCGGCATTGATTTAAAGACGGACGTTATGAATTTCTGCAACGAAAAAGCAGCAGAGCTAGGGTTCTCGGGTATGCGCTTTATTACCGATAATATAACGAATACACCAAGCGGCAAAAAGCCCGATATGGTAATATCGCTTCACGCCTGCGACGTTGCAACGGATATCGTTCTTGACACAGCGGTTAAGCTTTCCGCGCGGATTATCCTTTCAACTCCCTGTTGTCACAGAGAGCTTTCCACAAAAATCAACGCGCCCGAACTTAAATTTGTAACGAAATATCCAAAGCTTAAGAGAAATATTTGCGATTCCTTAACCGACGCTCTCCGCCTTGCGAGGCTCGAGGCTTTTGGATACGAGGTAAACGCAACAGAGCTTGTTGACCCCGAGGATACACCTAAAAATACTCTTATACGCGCGGTCTTACGCAACGAGCCGTCTGAAGCTGCCAAGGAAAACTATAATGAACTTTTAGAGTTCCTTCTGGGTGATGGAAAAGACGATTATATTGGTAAAATCTGAGGTTTTAAATGAAAGAAACTATACAAGTAAAAAGCACTGAAGAAACCGAAAAAACAGGCTATGAGCTTGCAAAAAGACTCGATAATGCAGGCATTCGCCAAGCCTTTATCGCGATTTTTGGCGAGATGGGCGTTGGAAAAACCGCGTTCACGAGAGGCTTCGCCTCATATTTTGGCATAAAATGCGTAAAAAGCCCTACTTATACCGTTCTCAACGAATACAGAGGCTCAGCTAAAATCCACCACTTTGATTTCTACAGAATAACCGACGGTGACGATCTGTATTCCATAGGCTACGACGATATTATTGAAGACGATGGATATTCGCTCGGCGAATGGTCTGAAAATATAGTCGACTTTTTGCCGGAAGGAGCAATAAAGGTTACTTTAACGAGAGCCTTTTCGGGAGACGTATCGGTTGAAGAATCAATGCTCCGTACCATATCCATTGAATCCGAAAAAACATTCTAAATCAGGAAAATACGATGATAACACTTGCTTTTGACAGTACTGCTAAAACAGCGTCGGTTGCCGTTACCGACGGAGAAAAGCTTCTCGCTTTATACAGCATAAATAACGGACTCACGCAAAGCGAATTACTTATGCCGATGGCAGAAAGTATGTTGAAATCCTTGAAGCTCTCCTTCTCTGACCTCGAGCTGCTTGCCGCATCTGTCGGACCGGGCTCATTTACCGGTGTCAGAATAGGCACGGCTCTCGTCAAAGGAATTGCTTTCGGAAAGGGAATCCCCTGCGCTTCCGTCTCAACCCTTGAAGCGCTTGCAGAAAATCTTTCTTGCCTAACGGGAATAATAGTTCCCGCGATGGACGCAAGGCGCTCACAGCTATATACCGCGATATTCGAATGCGACGGTAAAAAAATGATAAGACACACCGAGGATATGGCTATTTCAACGTCTGAGCTTGCCGATATACTTTCAAGCTACGAGGGAAAAAGTATTTACGTAGTCGGAGACGGATACACCGTTGCAGTACGAGAGCTTTCTCGGCTTGGTATAAAGGTTTGCGAAACACCCGAGTTGCTCAGAGATGAAAACGCCTATTCGGTAGCAAAGGTTGCAATAAAGCTTCATAACGAAGGTAAGACGACCGACGATATATCGCATTTACCTACCTATCTCCGAATGCCGCAAGCAGAGCGCGAAAGGCTTGAAAAACTAAAAAATAAAAACGATTGATAATATAAAGGGAAATTTGAAATGAGAAAAATATTCATAGGCTCAGACAGCGCGGGCTTTATCCTTAAAGAAGAAATTAAAGAATACCTAATAGCAAAAGGCTACGACGTCACCGATTGCGGTACCGACTCAACGGCATCCTGCCACTATCCCATCTTTGCAAACGCGGTTTGCGAAAACGTAAAGGCTGACCTAGACGGAAGCTTTGGTATTCTCATCTGCGGCACGGGTATCGGTATGAGTATGTGCGCCAACAAGCATCACGGAATCAGAGCCGCACTCTGCTCGGACACGTTCTCCGCAAGAATGACAAGACAGCACAACGACGCAAACGTTCTTTGTATGGGCGCGAGGGTTATCGGAAGCTGCCTTGCAATCGATATCCTTGACCAGTTCCTTTCGAACTGCTTTGAAGGCGGCAGACACGCGCTCAGGGTCGATATGATGATGAATATAGAAAAATAAAAAATGAACTAAAAAAGACTTGTATGCAGAGCAGACTGCCGTATACAAGTCTTTTTTATATTTTACATCAGTAATGATTTACGCTTTTCAAGCTGATAGTAAAGAAGCGTTCCCACACCGGTTGCAGTTACCAGCTCGCCTGCCATCACCGTAACAAACAGGAAGAAATAAGACTCCGGACTTCCGTACGCATACTTTATAACGAACGGAACTATAAACGCGTTCGCAAAAACTGTTGGAAGCGTCGAAATAAACATAAGCTTTCTCGGAAGCTTAGATAAAGCTCTTGCAAGCACTGCGCCTATCAGGGTTGCAAGGCTTCCGAAAACGATATCCCACAGCACACAGCCCGAAAGATAGTTTGCGATAATACATCCTACAAACAATCCGGGAATAGCCTCGGGTAAGAATATCGGAAGAACGCACAGCGCTTCCGACAGTCTGAACTGGAAGAACATAAACGTCAGCGGAGCTGACAGATAAGAGAGTGTGGCATACGCTGCCGCTATAAGCGCGCCGCGCACGACAGACTTTGTTGAAAAGCCTTTTTTCATATTAAATTTTCTCCTTTAGTTTTGTTTTTTAGGGGCTTAAGCCCTTTGGTGAGGAAGGTCTCGAACTCACCCGTGCCGCAGCATTTAGCGGCAACGAGAAGTATTCTATCACAAAAACCAAAAAAATTCAAGCAAATTTTAAAAAACTTATGAAATTACCTCAAAAAATAGCAAATCTTGATAAAATTATTAGTTTTTTACCTTTTTATGCGTATAATACATAAATATACCTGTATCAAAACATTTTAAAAAATGATAAAATGCTTATGAGGAAATATAAGCATCAGCTATATACGTTAACGATATAGCTTTTACCACCCCACAGAGAAAAGAGAGTAAGGAGGTCTTTTAATTGGACGTACTCAAGATAAGCGAAAGCAAGATAAAAATAATGCTTTCAAAATCAGACATAAAGAAATACAAGCTCGATACGGATAACGTCGATTATAATGACGTAAAAACCAGAAACAAGGTTTGGGAAATACTTGATCACGTAAAAAAGGAGCACGGATTCAATCACGAGGGCGATAAGCTTTTGATTCAGTTTTATCCTTCGAGGGACGGCGGCGCCGAGCTTTTTGTGACAAGGCTCGAAAATATTTCTCATAAAAGCGAGCGCTCTATATCACGGGCATCAAACGTTACTTTGCTCGATACACAACGTAAAATATACAGCTTTAAGTGCTTTGATGATTTGATAAAGGCATCTAAAATCATTAAGGATTCAAAATCAATAAAGGAAAGCGAGCTTTTTTATGACAGCAACGAGGGATACTATCTTGAAATCACCGAGCGCGGAGCATCAAGGTGCGGCTCAATCTGCGATTTTGCAATTCTGCTTGAATTCTCAACTGCAGTGCCAAAGGAGCTTTTTCCATACATAACCGAGCATTACAGCAGACTTACAAAGGGCAACGCCGTGGAGCAACTTGCAAGGCTTTGAAAAGCCGAAAGCTCCCATAATTGAATTATACAATCACAGTTTTTCCTTTTGTAATTAAAGCAAAACAACAAAAGCAGATAGGTGCAGGCAACCAGCTCCTATCTGCTTTTCGTCGTTTTGAAAATAATAGTTTACATTTTAGCTTTTAAATATTCGTCAATAGCCTTTGCAGCGAGTTTTCCTGCTCCCATTGCAGAGATTACAGTTGCTGCGCCCGTAACAGCATCACCGCCCGCATACACTCCGTCAAGCGAGGTTTTACCCGTTGAGGAATCAACTATAATACCACCTCTTTGATTTACGTCAAGTCCCTCTGTCGTTGACTTAATAAGCGGATTTGGCGAAGTGCCTATAGAGATAATAACGCTGTCGACGTCAAGCGCAAATTCACTGCCAGGAATAGCTACGGGAGAACGCCTTCCGCGTTCGTCGGGCTCGCCAAGCTCCATTTTTATACACTTGATGCCCGTAACAAATCCGTTTTTCGAGTCGCGCTTATCGTCGGGGTTGTTATATCCGAGAATTTCAGTAGGATTTGAGAGAAGCATAAACTCTACTCCCTCCTCCTCTGCGTGCACTACCTCTTCCCTGCGCGCAGGAAGCTCATTCATCGATCTGCGGTAGATTACATAGACCTTATCGGCTCCAAGTCTTACGGCAACTCTAGCCGCATCCATAGCAACGTTTCCGCCTCCTACGACCGCAACTCTGCCGCCTTTCATTACAGGTGTCGAGGTCTCATCTTCGTAGGACCTCATAAGATTGCATCTTGTTAAAAACTCGTTTGCGGAATAAACTCCGCAATATGACTCTCCGGGTATACCCATAAAGCTAGGCAAGCCCGCACCCGTGCCAATATATACCGCCTTGTAGCCCATATCAAAAAGTTCTTTTACGGTAAGCGTTTTTCCTATGATAATATTAGTTAAAAACTCAACTCCGAGAGCCTTGAGATTCTCAACTTCGGTCTTTACAATTTTTTTCGGAAGTCTGAATTCGGGTATACCGTAAACTAACACGCCCCCCTCTGTATGCAACGCCTCAAAGACAGTTACCAAATATCCTGCTCTCGCCAGATCGCCTGCGGCGGCAAGCCCGGACGGTCCTGAGCCTATAACTGCAACCTTCATACCGTTCGGCTCGGGCTTTCTTATATTCTCCGAGCTGTTTGCATTATGCCAATCTGCAACGAATCTTTCAAGTCTTCCTATAGCTACCGCCTCGCCCTTAATGCCTCTTACGCATTTTGCCTCGCACTGAGTTTCCTGGGGGCATACTCTGCCACACACGGCAGGCAGACTTGACGACTTATTTATAACACGGTATGCGCCCTCAAAGTCGAGCTCCTTTAATTTTGCTATGAATTCGGGTATATGAATGTTAACCGGACACCCGCTGACACAGGGCATATTTTTACAGCCGAGGCAACGCGCCGCTTCCGCAAGGGCCATATCCTCAGTATATCCCTCTGCAACCTCGAGAAAATCTCGGCTTCTGACCTTTGGATCTCTCGTTGGCATAGGCTGCCTTTCGTTTTTACTGATTGCCATTTGAATTCTCCTTTTTAAAGAGGTTGCACGCGCTCTCGTAGGCGTGACGTTCAAAGCCGCGATACATAGACGACCTTGATATCGCCTCGTCAAAGTCAACCTCGTATCCGTTGAACTCGGGGCCGTCAACACACGCGAATTTCGTTATTTTCTTCCCGTCACGGTTTAGCGTAAGCCTGCAGCCGCCGCACATTCCCGTACCGTCAATCATTATGGGATTCATTGATACAACGCACGGGATTTTGCTCTCTCTCGTTGCGAGAGTAACGAATTTCATCATAACGAGCGGTCCGATTGCTATAACCTTATCGAATTTTTCACCGCATCCGAGCATTTCGGTAAGCGGGACGCATACGTTTCCCTCTCTGCCGCAGCTTCCGTCATCCGTCATAACAAAAAGTCTATCCGATACCCCTTTGAATTCATCCTCTAAAATCACGAGCTCCTTGCTTCTGAAGCCTATGATTGACGTTACCTTACAACCCATAGAATGAAGCTTTGCGGCTATCGGAAGTGCAATAGCGCAGCCCACTCCGCCGCCTACAATGCAGACGTTTTTTAATCCCTCAGTCTCGGTAGGAACACCGAGAGGTCCTGCAAAATCCGAAATAAATTCACCCGTTTTTTTCTTGGAAAGACTGTAGGTAGTTGCACCGACTGTCTGAAAAATAATTTTGACTGTTCCCTTTTCCCTGTCAAAATCCGCAACGGTAAGCGGTATTCGCTCTCCGTTTTCGTCAACTCGCAATATTATAAACTGCCCCGGCTCTGCGTGCTTTGCAACAAGCGGTGCTTCTATATTCATCATCGTTACGGTAGCGTTAAGTTCGCGTTTTTCAAGAATTTTATACATTTTAAATCTGCATACCTCTGCTAAAATGATTGTTACAAAGAAGTATATCACAACTTTCCGTATTTTTCAAGTGTTTGAGTTTTTTAATTACGGTGAAAAGCAACCTTTCATTTAAGGGCGAGGTTCGTAGCGGAGAAATTGCAACTTAACAAAAATGCAAGCATCGCATTTGACCGGTCAAATGCAAACATGGGCTAAGCTCAAATCCGTATACAAGCAAAAAGAGAGAACAAATCGGTTGATAGCCGAAATGTTCTCTCTTTTCTGTTAGTGAAGTTTTTGCTAACGCAAAAGTGAAGTTGCTGTGCAGTGAAGTTTGTGCCGTGCACAAGTGAAGTTAAGTTTGCCCACTTTGCCAAAGGCAAAACTTCACTATCCGCAGGATAACTTCACTTGCCCGTAAGGGCAAACTTAGTTATGCGTGTTCTCCGTTAAGGATAACACGCATAATACGCGTTATTTTTATTTTTTTATCAAACATAACTTGACATTAAATAATAATAATGCTATAATTATGGATAATAGGTGTATTATTGCGTGCATACGGGCGCATTATTAAAATATCCGCCGTGTGCTCTGGACTTATTTATATATCAATTCCATTCTTTTGAGGAGGAATATCCAATGAATGAAAATAAACTTATTCTCTCGGGAGTATGCCCTTACTGTCCTGCGATACTTGATTATGCAGAAGATGCAAGGGCCGTTACCTGCTATTCCTGCGGCAACGTCGTTCCCACGAGAATTTTAAGACCGCTCGACTTCGCTAAGCACGAGCAGAGAGAAACTGAAGATGACAGAAGAATAGCCGATGCTGTTACCTCCTCCGGCGCCGGAATCATATACTTTGATAACTTCTGCAGCGATTATAACTGGAGAGAGTTTGCACTTAACCCAAACCTTTCCATACCCACGCTTGATTCTATCGCAGAGGCTTGCAAGATAAAGTTCTCTGCCGATCCGATTACATATCTTCTCCATTTCAGATGCGTTGCTATTCCCGTAACGAAGAAAATTGAGGGACTTGACGTTCTTGAAATCGAGATAATAGACAACTATAAGAGCGACGATCTTTCGGATCTTTTCGAATACGTTGATCTTTATTCAACCATAACTCACGCTATAGTTGAAAAACGCGAGTCTATTTTAAAGACTCTCGCAAAGGATATTATGCTTGCAAAGCGCTTCGGTGCAGATCCTCATATCGTTGCCGATCTCGAGCGTACCTTTGAAATGTTCGTTGAAAAGATAAACAGCGTCAGAGCTACCTCTAACATTGAAGAAATTCCCGGCTATCAGAAAGCAAAAGAGCTCAAGGACGCAAAGCTTGCAGCCAATATACGTAAGATAGGTATTGATGCCGAAAAGACCTACAGAAAGGCTAAAAAGCTTCTAGGTCAGGGTAACGTTGACAACGCGCTTCATCTTTTCTGCGCTATTCACGGTTATAAGGACTCGGATAAATATATCGACGACAATTCGATGATATTCAAGTTCAATGACGAGCTTGCCGAAATGGCGGGTAAATTTTACGTTATAAGACGCGATGCTTCTTATACCTTCGACGCCGAAAATCCCAACACCGAATCCTCGCGCACGATGTCTCTTTACGAGATATTTAACGGTACACCCTCGGGTGCGCCCGCACTTACGATGGTTTCGGATATTATTCACAGCTTTGGAAGCAGAATATTTTTCATCAGAAACGACGTAAGCATCTGTTGCTACGATACTAACAGTCTTGATTACTCTGCTAACGTTAAGATACTTGACGAGGCACCCTCGGGGGACTACGTAAACCGTCATCCGAAGCCGGTCTTCTATTCCTCGGACAAGACGAAGTTCTTTATCCGTAAGAAGCTCCGCGAGGAAACTGTTAAGCCCGGTTGCTTCAGAAGAAAGAAAAAGACTCCATCTATCAACAGATCTAACAACTATTCCATAGTTCTCGTTGATATGGACAACGTAACGTCCAAGGTTATACTTCCCGAAGTGGTTGACATTATGGACTACTACGACGATAAAATTTTCTACACGACCGTGGATCACGGCTCGCAGTTCCCCTCCTTCCGCGTTTACGATATTGTGACCGAGGAGAGCACCGAGATACTTAACTCGAACTGCGTCATTCACGACGTTAAAGACGGTAAGATTATTTACTCGCTGCGAGTTCCCAGCATATACAATATGGATATATACTCGATCGATATCAAGACCGAGGAACCTCATCTTATAGATGAAAATATCAGTGATTTTTATACCACACACGGTAATAAGGTATTCTATATCGTCGGAACTGAGAACGACAAGCGTCTTTACTCCGCCAACCTCGACGGTACGGACAGATGCGAAATTATGGAGAACCCCGGCAGAATATGCACGTTCAGCTCCGGTTGGCTTTACTACATCAACGGAGAGGGCGCAAATACCTGCCTTATGAAAGTAAGCACCGACGGCTCGAAGAATATGCTCGTTGCCTCAAGATTTGAGAAGCTCGTCAAGGTTCTTAACGGTTACATTTATTACGTTTCTACCAACGGCGACCTCAAGGTTGTCAGAAGCGACGGAACGGGTGACACGAGAATTGCAGCAGGTATAGACAATCTTTCACGCATTATTATAGATAATGAAAAGGTTTATTATCTCAAGCGTGACTATCTCGGTCCGACAGACGAAAACGCGTCCGGTCTCGGATACTCGCTTTATACAACTGACCTCAAGGGCAAGAATCTTCATAAGCTTGCACATGACGTTGCTGCCATTTCGGAGTATAATGACAGATATATTTACCTCTGCAAATACCGTGGGGCTAAATATTCCATCAAGACTCCCCTTAACAGAAAGGACTCTACAACGGAGCTTGTTTCCAAAAGCCTTACCTATTACGAGTCTTACGATAAAACTACCTGCAAGTTCAAGGAAATCGTTCACTTCGGCGCTCCCACTCGAAGCATAGTAAGCTACAAAAAATCCTTCTGGCCGTTCAGCAAATACGTTACCGAGCAGAGCGTTATAAGCGAGCTTCACTCCGATTATGCCCGTGAGAACGTAGCACCCGTCGGAATGGTACGAAACGAGGAGCTTGAAAAAATGCGTCGCGCTATGGCACGCATTGAAGCTGAGAAGCAGGAGAAACGCGATGCTAAACAGGCAAAGCGCGATGCAAAGAAGGCAAAGCGCGATGCTAAACGTGAAGAAAAGGATCGCATAGCCGTTGAGGAGCACGAAAAGAGAATTGAAGAAATAGATACCTTTATAGAGGAAAGCGAAAAGCTCAGGGCTGATGAAGAAGCAAGAAAGGCCGAAGAAGAAAAGGCTAAATTAGACGCCATCGGTCCGGATCCCGATCTTACGGCAACCGACAGTGCCGCTGATACTGCTTCAGACAAGGATTCTTCCGCAGATTAAATCCCCTAACTGCAAATTAAAAGAAAAATATAAACATTTATTTGCAAGATAAAACAACACGGGCTGTCGTATATTTAGCGACAGCCCTTAAATTAAACGGTAAGCTATGAGTAAAATTTTTGAAAACATTGAACAACTGATTGGAAAAACACCTCTTTTCAGATTAAAAAAGCTTGAAGAAACATACAATCTCAGATGCAGAATTTACGCAAAGACAGAGCTTTTCAACCCCACGGGAAGCGTTAAGGCGAGAGCCGCTCTTGAAATGATAAACGCTGCTGAAGCAAATGGCGAGCTTTTACCCGGCGGAACCATAATAGAGCCGACGTCCGGAAATACCGGAATCGCGCTTGCCGCTATTGCCGCATCGCGCGGTTATTCTTCTATAATCGTTATGCCCGACAGTATGTCAAAGGAACGCCGCGTTTTAATGAAGGCGTACGGCGCAGAGGTTGTTCTCACGCCCGGAAAGCTCGGTATGAAGGGCGCTATCGAAAAAGCATACGAGTTAAAAGAGAAAATTAGAAATTCCTTTATTCCATCTCAGTTTGACAATGAAAACAACAAAATAGCACATATAAAAACTACAGGCCCCGAAATCGCCGAGTGCCTCGGAAAATGCCCCGATATTTTTATTGCTGCCGTAGGTACGGGCGGCACGCTTTCAGGCTGCGGAGAATATTTTAAGACGGTCTCGGAAAGCACGAAAATAATCGCGGTCGAACCTGCCGCATCTCCGCTTCTTTCGGGCGGCAATGCTTCTGTTCACAAGATTCAAGGTATCGGTGCAAACTTTATTCCCGACGTCCTCAACAAAGATATTTACGACGAAGTTATCACAGTATCAGACGAGGCTGCCTATTCTGCGGC
The DNA here is from genome assembly GCA_045578385.1 of Eubacteriales bacterium. GTDB lineage: Bacteria > Bacillota > Clostridia > Oscillospirales > CAG-272 > UBA1740. Next base: position 63,491 of record JAZNKD010000054.1, read on the forward strand.
AAAAGAAGCAGGTGCCACGCTTGGACTCGGAATAGGAATTTCCTCGGGCGCGGCGCTCTCAGCGCTGCTTGAGGTTGCAAAAAGGGATACAAGCAAAGATAAAGATATAGTTACTATCTTCCCCGACGGAATAGACAGATATCTTAGCACAGACCTTTTTGACTGATTTTCTACATTAATATAGTAAGGAATAATTATGGGAGCTGCTTTAGATTTTGAAAAGGAAAAGCTGATTATCGGTTTTATATACAATACCGATGAGAATTACGAGAAAGCCTTAAAAATTATGACGGACAAATTCGGTCCCATAGATTTTATGACAGAAGAATTTTCGTTTACAAACGAATTCTCAAGCTATTATGATGAAGAACTCGGCGGCGAGGCAAGACGAAGAATACTAAGCTTTGAAAGACTTGTTGACCCTGTGCTTCAAGCAGATATAAAAACGTTTACAAATTCAGTCGAGGCTGATTTCAGTATCGACGGAAACCGCAAGATAAATCTTGACCCGGGATTTTTAAGTCACGGAAGACTGCTTCTTGCGACTACGAAAAAGACGGGCTTCAGAATCCCCCTCAAAGACGGTATATATACCGAGCTGACGCTCTTTTACGCACGAGGAAATTGGCAGAAGCTTCCTTGGACTTACCGCGACTATCAGTCAGAGCGCGTACAGACTTTTTTAACAAAAGTTCGCAAAAAGTATCTTGAACAAAGAAAAGCAGAAGAAAATAACGATTAAAAATGACGCTATCTCACTATGGGATAGCGTCATTCCTTATTTATAACTCATATTCTTTGCAATCGAGCGATAGCCGTAGGAAAATCTACGGCAAGCGAGAAAACGGAAAAGCCTATGCGGTTTATGCCTAAATATGCCTCACGGATAAAAAAAGAGTGTGGCGCGCAGGTTTGCCACACTCTGAATTTTAGAAGATAGAAAATTACTTAATTTCAACTTCTGCGCCAGCAGCCTTAAGCTGTTCAGCGATCTTGTCAGCATCTTCCTTAGAAACTGCTTCCTTGATAGTCTTAGGAGCTGCCTCAACGAGATCCTTAGCATCCTTAAGACCAAGACCGGTGATCTCACGAGCTACCTTGATAACTGCGAGCTTGTTAGCGCCTGCAGACTTAAGAACTACGTCGAACTCGGTCTTCTCCTCAACGGGAGCTGCTGCTGCTGCGCCGGGAGCTGCTGCTACTGCAACGGGAGCTGCGGATACGCCGAATTCCTCCTCAAGTGCTTTAACGAGATCTGCAAGTTCAAGAATTGTAAGACCCTTTACAAGTTCAAGGATCTGAGTAGACTTTTCATTCATTTTAGATTCCTCCAATTATTTAAACAAAATTTTTATGCAATTAATAGTTGTTTGCAGAAATTAAGCCTCTGCAGGAGCTTCGGCACCGTCGCCGTTTTCTTTGTCGATCTTGCCCTGAAGAACGTATGCGAATCCATAAAGAGAGGACATAAGGCTGCCCATCATCTTCGCAACGAGAACTTCCTTAGAAGGTGTCGCTGCAAGGGATTCAACGCCTGCCTGATCGATTACACCGCCATCAACAAAACCTGCTTTGATTTCAAAGCACTCGATCTTGTCTGCAAACTGCTTCATGATCTTTGCGGGAGCAAGAGGATCATCCTGGCTTACTGCAATAGCGGTCATACCACTAAGGTACTGCTTCATATCACCGTAACCTGCAAGGTCGCAAGCTCTACCGGTAAGAGTATTCTTCATAACAGTATACTCAACGCCTGCCTTACGGAGCGCGTTACGAAGTTCTGTATCTTCAGCTACCTTAATGCCTTCGTATTTAACAAGTACGCCTGCTACAGCTGTCTTAAGCTTCTCAGCGAGCGATTCTACAACTTGTTTCTTTCCTTCAAGAATCTTATTGCTTGGCATTATTCTACCTCCATAAAATTTAAAACAAAAAATCCCTTCCGACAAAAGCGCATAACGCAAGCCGAGAAAGGACGAACAAATACATATTAATGCTATCGTTGTCACCTCGGCAGGAAAGCTTTTGCTTTTACCGGAACCTGCTGTCTTAGGATACCTAGGGTATTATATCAAATAGTTTCTTATTTGTCAATAGTTTTTCAGAAAAAATTTCTTTTTATTTTCAAGTAAATTCTCAAATCAAATGAATAGTGTAATTAGAGTTACATTTAGTCTGAGAATTTACGCAAAACAAAGCCTTTACTCGATTTCTAAACGACGTTCATCGTTACTCTCTATATTCCCTGGCAGTTTATTTACTCACGACTTCAAGACGAACGGCAAGATTCAGGTCTCTGCCCACGGCGCAAGCTACGGCAGAGATGCAAACCAAGTCTTAAAACTTATTCTTCTTTTCCTTTAATATTCTGTATATACTTCTGTAGGATTCGAGTCTGGATTCGGAAATCTTGCCCGAAGCGGCGGCGCGCGCAACCGCGCAATCGGCTATTCCCTCACCTACGTGGGCACAGTCTGCATACGTACAGCCGACGGCGAACGGAAGTATATCGGGGAAAGTTGACGGAAGGTCCTCTACTGTAAAAAAGTCAAATCTTGCAAAATCCACGAGCGAAAAACCGGGAGTGTCCGCAAGGAAGCCTGCACTGTCACCCTTTCCGTTGATTTCAAAAATCTCTACGTGGCGGGTAGTGTGCCTGCCGCGCTCTATTTTTTTCGATATTTCCGAGGTCATAAGCTCAAGCTCGGGAAAAAGCACATTCATAAGCGTTGACTTTCCAACGCCCGATGCGCCTGCAAACGCAGAGGTTACACCGCGTGTTATATTGCTCTTTATGAATTCGGAAAGAGCCTCTACGCCCTCTTTGCTTTCAGACGAGGTTACAAAGGTCTTTATACCCGCTTTTTCATATATTTCGGCATATTCTTTGGCAAAGCCATCTCCTAAATCCTGCTTGGTTACCACTACTACGGGAGTTATACTGTTATGTATCGCTATTGCAATAAGCTTGTCTACTACCTCCAGTACAGGCATAGGTTTTTTTGCCGCAAATACTATAAACAGATAGTCAAGATTTGCCATAGGGGGACGAATAAGCGAGTTTTTACGCTCTGCAAAATCGGATATAACTATACCGTCGGGCGTTTCGTCGTCTATCGTGACAGAAACGTTATCTCCGACGTACAGCTTCTCTTCATTTTTATGAAGCACGCCTTTGGCGCGACAGGTATATATACTCACATCGCCGCCACCTTCCAAAACTCTGACGTTATACAATCCGCCCAGTCCCTTTATTATCTTTCCGTTTTTTTCGCTTATCAAAGCAATTCCTCTTTTTCTTTTAATTTGAAGGCTTTTTCTTCATAGAAGAACGGCGAAGCTGACCGCACGCGGCATTTACGTCGGCGCCTAGTCTGCGACGCAAGGTTGCAACTATACCGTACTCGGATAGCTTTTCTGCAAAGAGCTTTATTGATTCCTCGCTTCCCTTTTTGAAGCCGGTCTCCGCAACCTCATTAACTCTTATGAGGTTTACGTGTATCGGTGCACCGGTACCACGAAACGCCGCCTTTAAGAGCTTACCAAGCTCGGCGGAATCTGGCTGACTGTCATTCTTCCCGGATATCAAGGTATATTCAAATGATATTCTTCTGCCCGTTTTCTTATAGTAAGCAACGCAGGCGGAAAGAAGCTCGGATATATTCCACTTTTTGTTGACCGGCATAATCTCGGAGCGCTTTTCGTCGGTTGCGGCGTGAAGCGATATAGAAAGCGTCAAGGGGAACTCCTCCTCGGCAAGCTTAAGTATACCCGGAACTACACCGCAGGTTGAAAGAGATATATGGCGGTAGCCTATATTCAAGCCCCCCTCGGCATTTACGAGCTTTAAGAATCTGATGACGTTATCGTAATTATCCATCGGCTCTCCAATGCCCATCATAACTATATTGGATATACGCTCACCGCTGTCCTTTTCCGCGGCTATAACCTGACCGAGCAGCTCGGAGGGAAGAAGGTCTCGCGCTTTTCCGCCAATGGTAGAGGCGCAGAATTTGCATCCCATACGACAGCCTACCTGGCTTGAAATACAGAGCGTATTCCCGTGATTGTATTTCATAAAAACGCTTTCAATGCACGAGCCGTCGTAAAGGCGGAAAAGGTACTTTACAGTTCCGTCAAGCTTTGAAACAAGCTTTTCTTCCACTTGCGGAAGCGTATCTAAGCAATTTTCCGCAAGCTTATCGCGCAAAGCCTTTGAAAGATTAGTCATTTCCGCAAAAGATGCGCCTCGGCTAATCCAACTAAAAACCTGCTCGGCCCTGAATTTAGGCTCGCCTATTGATTTAAAGTACTCGCAAAGCTCTGCCTTAGTCATTGAAGCTATGTCGATTTTTTCAGTCATTGTTTTTCCTCAGTTTTGCTATGTAAAATCCGTCCGTGCCGTGTTTATGCGGTAAAAGCGTCATTTTACCGTCCGAAGCCGTAAGATTTCCGAGAGAAAATCCCTCATAGGTAAAATCGGGATTTTCAGATATGAATTTATCCGTAATTTCAAAATTTTCCTCAGGGTTAAGCGTGCAGGTTGAATAAATTAACACGCCCCCCGCTTTTACGTATTTTGCAGAAGCCGTAAGTATCTGGTATTGCAACGGCGGAAGCTCTTTTGCAGTTTCAATATCCTTATATCTTAAGTCGGGCTTTTTTGAAAAAACTCCAAGCCCCGAGCAGGGAACGTCGCATATAACTCTGTCTGCCTTACCGAAAAGCGAAGCATCGGGCTCGCGCGCATCGCGTGCGGAAACGTTCACGTTTGATAATCCAAGACGCTTGCAGCTATCCTCTATAAGAGAGAGCTTGCTCGAATGAAGGTCAAACGAAAATACCCTGCCGTTGTTTCCTACGCGTATTGCGGCAGCAAGACTTTTACCGCCCGGTGCTGCACAAACGTCTATTACGGTTTGGCTTTTTTTCGCATCGAGCGCAGCTATTGCAATTCTGCTCGCCTCATCCTGAACGAAGAAGTCACCCGTGTCAAATCCCGGAAGATTTTTAGGCGGAAAGCTCTTATCAAAAATTATACCGTTTTCGGTATATGAAGATTTACGCGCGCCGTAATCCGAAAGCTTTAAAATCAACTCGTCTCGCGAGATTTTTTCCTCGTTTACGGTTATGGAAAGACGCTCCTTTTCGGAAAAAGCTATCAGCAATTTCTCACACTCCTCATTTCCGAAAATAGATGCGAAGAATTTAACCGTAGCGTACGGGACGGAATGATAAACCGAGAGATAGCGCAAAAGATTTTTCTCACGTTTGGGATACGGCAGGCTCTCCTTTTCCTTTGCCGCGCGACGAAGTATCGCGTTGGCAAAGCTCTTTTCACCACCGTGGCGCATAAGCTTGACGCTTTCGTTGACAGCGGCAAAATCGGGAATACTCTCCATATCTATTATCTGGCATAGTCCGAGCCTTAAAACGTCTCTTACGTACGGGTCTATCTCGCTTATCTGCCTTTTGGCAAAGTGCGAAATAAAGTAATCGTACGTCAGCTTTTTTTCTACGGTTGTATAAAGAAGCGAGGTTACGATAGCGCGTTCATCGACCGTAAGAGGCGAGAGCTTCTGCGAGGATAAAAGCAGGTTAACGTACCGCCCCTCCTGCTCGTAGCTGCGGAGAAGCTCCAGGGTTATCTTTCTTAAATTCACGCTCATACGATTTTATCTGTTTCTTCTTCCGCTTCTTCCGAAAACTATAAGAAGAAGTCTGAGAAGCTGAACGGCAGATGCAAAGGTTGCCGCTATATAAGTCATTGCGGCTGCCGAAAGCACCTTCTTTGCCGCAGAAATTTCATCATCAGAATAAAGTCCGGATGCTCTGATTGCGGTTATAGCTCTATGCGACGCATTGAATTCGCAAGGAAGCGTAACAAGCTGGAAAAGCGTAGTTATTCCGAAAAGACCAACGCCCGCAAGAAGAACGTAGTAACCAAACTCAACGCTTGCCGCAAATCCCGTAATAAGAATTCCGAGCATAATAAATATCCAGGACATTCTTGAAGCAAAATTCGTCACGGGAACGAGCGCAGAACGAAGCTTTATCGGAAAATAGCCCTCAGCGTGCTGAATTGCGTGACCTGCTTCATGAGCCGCTACGCCTATTGCGGCGGCAGAGGTTGATGCGTAGGTTGTATCAGAGAGCGCAAGAGTATTGCTTCTCGGGTCGAAATGGTCGGTAAGATTTCCTCTCACCCTGCCGATAAAAACGTCGTAAACACCCGCGTCGGAAAGCATCATTTTTGCAATATCCGTCGCGTTTCTGCCTGCGCGCGTATAGAAGCTTGAGTACCTTTTATACGTGCTGGAAATCTTAATCTGCGCGTAAAGCGAAAAGATTATCGCGAGTATAAAAAGCGGATAAATTATGAACTCGTAATACATCAGTTTAGTACATCTCCTTTGGCAATTTTTCGTCCGCGAACGAAGTCTCCCGCGCTCATTCTGCCCTTTCCCTCGGGGATAACGCCGAGAACCTTGAGCGCACCGTTACCGCAAGCAACGGTAAAGCTTCCCTCTCCTGCACCGTCGGTATCAAGTACCTCGCCGGGAGCACCCGAGAGAGAAACGACGCGAGCCTTGGTTATTTTGAGCATTTTCCCATTAAGATATGCAAATGCGCCCGGAATAGGAGTGACTCCTCTTATAATACAATCAAGCTCTTTTGCACCTTTTGTAAAGTCAACTTTACAATCTTCTTTTTCTATCTTAGCGGCATAGGTTGCGATGACTTCATTCTGAGGAGTTCTGATTGCAGTTCCGTTCTTTATATTAGCAAGAGTTTCAGACATAAGTCTGCCGCCTATTTCAGCCGATTTATCGTGGATATTTTCAAAATTATCCTCGGGCTCAATCGGGAACCTTTCAACCGCGATAACGTCGCCCGTATCAAGTCCTTCGTCCATATACATAACCGTAACACCGGTTTCTTTATCGCCTGCCATAATAGCTCTTTGCATCGGCGCTGCGCCTCTGTATTTGGGAAGTAAGGAAACGTGCAGGTTTACGCAACCGTACTTTGGATATTCAAGAACGGCAGGCGGCAATATTTTACCGTATGCAACAACAACTATAACGTCGGGAGCTATTTTTGAAAGAAGCTCCGAAAAAGCCTCGTCCCTTAAGGTTTTAGGCTCGTAAACGGGAATTCCGTTTTCAAGAGCAACTACCTTCGTCGCCGTAGGCGTCATAACGTTGCCTCTGCCGCGCGGTTTATCCTCACGCGTTACAACGGCTGCTATATTATGCCCGTCCTCTATAAGACGGGATAAAACCGTTGCGGATATTTCGGGAGTTCCCATAAAAAGTATTTTCATCATCATTCCTCTTCAACGTCACGAATCTGAACGTCAGTATAAAGCTTGCCGTCGAGATGGTCACACTCGTGGCATATAGCTCTGGCTAAAAGACCTTTGCCGTTCAGCTCGTATTCTTTTCCGTATCTGTCAAGTGCTCTGACGGTTACTGCCTCCGGTCGCTTTGTAATTCCCCACTTACCCGGATTCGAAAGACATCCCTCGGTTTCTTTTTGCTCTCCCGAGTAAGCTATGATTTTAGGATTGATAAGCTCGTATACTACACCCTCCTCAACCTCTATAACAGCAATACGACGCAGAACGCCCACCTGGGGCGCCGCAAGTCCGCATCCGTTTGCAGTTCTCATCGTTTCTATCATATCGTCAAGCAGTCTTATTACCTTAGGCGTTATTTCATCTACGGGACGGCATACCTTTCTCAATGTTTCATCTCCGAATTTAACTATTTTCAAATTAGCCATTTTTTTATCCTTACTTTTCTAAACTGTTAATGGGTTTATATCTACCGATAAGCTGACTGTACGCGCCGATTTTGAAAAATCAGCCAAGACAGCGGAAAGAATTCCGCGACTTACCGCGTTAAGACGGCATTTTACAACCATTCTCATTCTGTACTTTTCGTTTACTCTGTATACGCTTGCTTCAAAGGGTCCAAATACGATAAATGGATTTTTACCGTCATCCTCTCTTATTTTTTCTAGGAGCATATCTGACACGCGCCGAGCCTCAGTCATAACGTCACGCTCATTTTCTCCGGTAACGGTTAAGGTTACGAGGTCGCAGAAAGGCGGATAGGTAAGCTCACGCCGTATCTCAATTTCGCCGTCGTAAAACTTTTCATAGTCTTGAAGGCAAGCGAGCCTTATGATTTCATTTTTCGGCGCATAGGTCTGTATAACTGCGATTCCGTTCTTTTCGCTTCTGCCGGCTCTGCCTATAACCTGCGTCAAAAGCGAGAAGGTCTTTTCGCTCGCTCTGAAATCGCTGACAAAAAGCGAGGTATCGGCAAGAACGACTCCAACAAGCGTTACCTTGGGGAAATCGTGCCCTTTTGCAACCATCTGAGTTCCAAGCAGAATATCAGCCTTTGATGCTCTGAAATCCTCAAGCATTCTATCATATGCCAGCTTCCCTGACGTTGTGTCTGCGTCCATTCGCATAAGCTTCATATCAGAAAGATATTTCGAAATTTCAGCCTCGACCTTCTGCGTTCCGTATCCGAGGAAGGATAGATTGTCGCTGCCACAGCTCTCACAGACGCGCGGCACGAGAGACGTATATCCGCAAAGATGGCAAAGCATCTTTCCGCCGTCCTGATTTGAATGGTACGTTAAGGAAACCGAGCATCTCGGGCAGGTTACAACATCACCGCAGCCCTTACAGCTCACCTGACTGTTATATCCCCTTCTGTTCAAAAACAGAATAGCCTGCTCCTCACTCTCATAAACGCGCTCGAGAGATTTTACAAGTCTCTCGCTTAAAGGAGAAGTGTTTCCGAGTCTAAGCTCCTCTCGCATATCAACTATTATCGCATCGGGAAGCTTTACGCCGCCGTATCTTTCGCGAAGTGGCACCAGCGTATAAGCTCCGCGTTTAGCCTTATAATAGCTTTCGAGCGACGGAGTTGCAGATGCAAGCAGTAAAAGCGCGTTGCTTCTGCCGCAGATATACGACGCTACGTCTCTTGCGTGGTATTTCGGGTCACTCTCCGATTTATAAGTATGCTCGTGCTCCTCGTCAATAACTATCATTCCTATATCGTCAAGAGGCGCGAAAATCGCAGAACGAGTACCTATAACCAGGTCAACGTCTCCCCTTTTAATACGCTTCCACGCATCCATTCTCTCCCCTGCCGAGAGCGAGGAATGAATAACCGCGACGCGTTCTCCGTATCGCTTGCAGAATATGCTTACCGTCTGAGGTGTAAGCGATATCTCGGGCACCATCATAATGACGTTCTTTCCGTCGTCAATGCACTTGTCTATCGCTTTTAATATTATCTTTGTTTTTCCGCTGCCCGTTACTCCGTGCAAAAGCGCGCATTTCGGCTTCTCCATGCGATAAAGCGCGTCTATCGTTTCGTACGCCTCCGTCTGAGCTCTGCTGAGAACTATCTCGGACGCGTCGCGCTCCTTTGCGTAAGCAGCGTATGGGTTTCTTATATTCTCACTCTCCGTGATATTGATAAGCCCTTTTTCGCGCAGGGCGGAAATGTTTGCCGGCGTTACTCCGGGCAGCTCGCGCACAAGCTCAAAATCTGAGCTTTCAATATCCAAAAGGTACCTTAAGATGCTTCTCTGCCCGTCGCTTCTTATTCCTGCCCTGCCCGAAAGAGTAAGCAGAGTTGCTATCTCCTCTCGGGGTCTTGCCAAGGATACGTGCTTCTTAAAGCTCTCGTTGAGCTTTTCCGAAATAGCACCGGGCGGAAGAATGCTTTTAACGGCTTCACCAAAGGTACAAAGTGTATGCTCCTTTAAAAATAAGCATAACCCGCACATTTCCTCGGTCAGGCGTAGACGCCCATCCAGTGACGAATGCACGGGCTTGATTTTTTCGCCGACGACGGTATCCTTAATCTTAGTGATAATACCTATCCTCAGCTTATCTGCCTTTCCAAAGGGAACCTTTACTAAAGCTCCAACAACCGCGCCGTCAGAACATTCATAGTCAAACGGGCGGTCTAAATGATACGGGACATCTAATAAATAGACTTCGCAAAACATTCCGTATCACCTCGAAGCAAGGTTTATTCTTCGGGGTGAACCATCTTGAATCTTCCGGTGCTAAGCTTTGCAATCGCAATCTTAACAGCCTTCTGGTCCTTATACTCGGAATCGATGAGCGCAGAGAGCGATTTCTCGGTTTCTCTGTTGTCTATCATCTTCTGAGCCTTAGCTCTCATTGCAACGTATTCGTCGGTTACAATGCGCGCGCACTTCGCAACTCCTATTACGAGCTCGTAACGGTTGAAGTCGCCGTGTGTAAGTTCTTCGATAGTTGGGTAAATCATTCTGTTATCTCCATTTCAAAATTAATCAAGTTGTGTAAAGGACTCAGTTATTCGTCCGCATCTTCTTCGTCCTCGGTATCGTCCGCAAGGTCGTTTGCAAGACGGTTAGTTATCGTTTCAGCCTGAATTGCCGATAGAATAACGTGCTCGGAATCAGTAATGATAACAGAGCGCGTTCTTCTTCCGCAGGATACGTCTATAACGCGGTTTTCCTCTTTTGCATCCTGAACGAGACGCTTGATAGGCGCGGAATCGGGACTTGCTATTGCAACGATTCTGCCCGCAGATACCATATTTCCAAAGCCAATGTTAATAAATTTCATAACAAACCTCCCGCCTTTTTATTCTATATTCTGCACTTGCTCTCTTATCTTCTCTATCTCGCCCTTCATATCAACGACAATTCTCGCAATTTTAGCGTTATTTGCCTTTGAACCGATGGTATTAGTTTCGCGGTTAAGCTCCTGAATAAGAAAATCAAGCTTTCTTCCCGACGGCTCGGGGAGCGAGACAATATCGTAAAACGCACCGAAGTGAGACCTGAGTCTTACAAGCTCCTCGTCTATAGCTATCTTATCAGCCCAAAGCGCACACTCTGTAAGCAATCTGTTTTCATCAATCGCAATACCGTTATCATTGAGTATCTTGCGAAGTCTTTCTTCAAGCTTGTCTCGGTATCCTACGGTATCCTCGGCGGATATTTTTTCCACCTCGTTTGCAAGCTCTCTTATATGCTCTATCTTGCCCGTTATATCAAGCTCTGCTTTTTTGCCCTCCGACTCACGCATAACGGAGTGACCGAGAATAGCCTTGTCAAGCACAGAACGCAGTATTTCCCACTCGCGCTCAGCATCCTCCTCGGGCTTTTCAAACGTGAAAATCTCGGGATTCCTTGCTACCGACATAACGCTTATATCGTCTTTAAGATTAAATTTATCACGCAAAAGACGAAGCGCTTCAATATATTTTTCGGCAAACGCGGTATCAACCGTTATACTGCCGACGTCTGAGCCGTGATTTTCCACGGTGATATAAACGTCAACCTTACCGCGCGAAATTCCATTTTTCTGAACGTGAGCTTTAACCTTTTCTTCAAGATAAAAAAGACTTCTCGGAAGCTTTACCGAGCAATCGAAAAATCTCGAATTAACGCTTTTCATCTCAACGGTTATATCACGCATTTCGCCTTCAAGCTTCGCTCTGCCAAAGGCGGTCATACTCTTAATCATTTTTACCTCCGTCGGTGTGGCTTTTTGGCGCTTTCTTTTTTGTTTTGCTGATACTCTTTATTTCCGCCATAAACGAATCTATATCCACGAATTCGCGGTACACGCTCGCGAACCTTATGTAAGAAACTATATCCACGTCGCGAAGCCTTGCCAATACCATTTCACCTATATCCTTGCTCGTTATCTCGGTGATTATGGAATTCTGCAAATCCTGCTCAACGGCTGTTGCTATTTCTTCGGCGTTAACGGGGCGCTTCTGGCACGCGCGCTCGATACCGAGCATAAGCTTATGCTTATCAAAGAACTCGTTTTTTCCGCTTCTCTTAATGACGGTTATCGGAACGGTATCAACAACCTCATACGTCGTAAATCTCTTACCACAGCCGGGACACTCACGGCGGCGTTTTATACTGCTGCCGTCATCTATGGGACGCGAATCCAGAACTCTGGAATCCGCAAAATTACATACGGGACACTTCATTTACTTGCTACGTTTGCCTTTCCTAAATAAATACTTATAAAAGTATAACACAAATATTTAAAAAAGTAAAGGTTTTTCAAAAAAAACTGAAAAAAAGATAAAACGGTTGAATTTTATTTTCCTAATATGCCGAAATCAATAAAAAACCGACGTGAAAATAAAATTCAACCGTTTAAATTTGTATTTGCCTGTTTTATAGTTCAAAAGAGCCGAATTTAAGCCTTTTTATCCTGCTTTTTTGATGTGAATATTCCCTTTACCTTATCTCCAAAGCGGTCAAGCGCGGGGATTTTGATTTTATTAAGATATCTGAACATATACGGCCAGCCCGCACCGCCAAAAGCGATTATAAGGAAGTAACGTACGGGACGCTCGTACTGCCCGAGGAGCGCCGTGAGAGGAATCTTGGTGAGTTCCTTAATGAGAAGAACGATTGCAAAACCGAGAACAACTTTAATGATATGAACGTACCACGAGGACTTGTTCTCAAATTTGATTATGCATCTGTCAAGAGGATAAACCAGAAGAAGACCCGCGGAGCATCCTAGAAGCGTCATAGAATTTTTCCTTGCACTTATTACGTTAGGGTCGGTACTATCCGGCGTAAATACGCAAGCGTAAAGGAAGAAGGCAATGCTTCCGAGAGTTAACGCAGCGGAAAGGTACGGCATCCACTTGTGGAACGAAGCGTCGGTTTTAAAGAGGTCTTCAAGCAAAAGAAGAATTACAACGGCGCAACCTGCCGCCGCAAGAACGTCCCAAATTGTATGCACGCCTAGGTACATTCTTGACACGCCTACCAGTGTAGCGATAATAAAGCAAGTTATTTTGAACCACGTTTTCTTAGCAATCAGTAACATAGAGCCGAATACGGTGACCGCGTTCTGCGTATGTCCCGACGGGAATGAATAGCCCGTTGCTGCTTCCCTTGCCGACTCAACTATCGTAAATTTCGGGTCTTTCACCCAAGGGCGCGGAACCTTGCAGGCAAGCTTCATTACCTGGTTTACGATAATTCCAAAAAAGCCGGAAACAAGCATAAAGTAACCGGAGCGTTTATTGACGCACCAGAATAGTACAATGGCTATAAGCATCAGTGCAAGCTCGTCTCCAAGATAGGTTATGGATGAGAAAAATGCATCGAAAACGGGATTTCTGATTTTTTCAAAAAAGTAAAGTATCTGCATAAAAATTTCCTTTCGGCTTTATGTTCATACGAAATTAGTGCCGTATGATTTTTCTTAGTAGCCTCAAATCATTTCAACTTAACGATAAAAACCGCGATAAATGACAATTCTTGTTTACTTATGCGAGTAATTTTCTAACGCACGTCGCAATTCTCTCGTCCTTGCAGTTAGCGAAAAACAGCTCCTTGAAGTTCTTAGTTCCTAGCGCGCCAAGCACGAGCTCACGGTCGAGATTTTCAAGAATATAAACGATATCGGTGTGAGTTACCTTTTTAACCTCGTCAAGAATTTTCTTGTTTCTCTGCTCGGGAACTGCTCTTTCTCTCGGATAACCGAGCCCCCATTCAGAAACGAAAAGCTTTTCGAATACGTACTGAAGATTAAGCTCGCACCCCCAGCCCCAGCCCTTTGCAAAGGGCATAGCGATTGCGTTTCCGTTATTAACCTGGGTAAACTGATAAGCGTCGGTAGGGTCAACTACGTGACCGCAAAGAACTCCGGGGAAGGAGTTGCACGCAAGCATTGCACCCTCACCCGTGCCGCATCCCGTAATTACAAGGTCGCAAGCACCCGAGTTAAGAAGCGTTGCTGCGAGTATGCCTATCTGAACGTAAGTAAGCTGCTCTGCATCATCGGCGGAATACATTCCGTAGTTATGTACTTCGTGTCCGAGAGGCTCTACTACCTTTTTAAGCGTATCGCATATAAGAGCGTTTTTAGCTGCCTGGCTATTTTCATTTATAAGTGCTATTTTCATTGTCTTATTCCTTTACATTTTTATTTTTATTTCGTGAATAAAACGGCGATAGAAAGCCTATGCTTTCGGTTACGCCATATTATACCGACGTTTGAACGAGGAGATTTTAGGCGGAAAGCGTCGTTATTCTGCCCGTCAGGCGTAGTTACCTACGCCGAGCGGAAGAAAACGGAGATAGAAAACTTTGTTTTCGGTTACGCCAAAATATACCGTTCAAAAATTAGGGAGTGAGTCGGTTGGGTCCTCTAAATAGGAACTCCACCTCTTTGATAGACATATCGCATAACAGCATAGTAAGTCTGTCTATACCAAGTCCGAAGCCGCCGTGAGGGGGGCAACCGTACTTGAAGAATTCGAGGTAGAACTTAACGTCCTCTGCAAGTCCCTTTTCATCTGCCTGAGCGCGAAGAACTTCATATCTATGCTCACGCTGAGCGCCTGTGGTGATTTCAACACCGCGCCAGATAAGGTCGTATCCCTGAGGCACTCCCTTTTCGTCTCTCATATGGTAGAATGCTCTTTCCTTTGCATCATAATCGGTGATGAACAAGAATTCGTGACCGTATTTATCAGCGCAAAGCTGCTTGGTCATTCTCTCAGCCTCAGTAGTAAGGTCGCCCTTAAGCTCGTCGGGAACCTTGTAGCCGTATCTTTCCTCGAGCTCGGCATAAACGTCCTTAAGCTTCATTCTGGGGAAAGGAAGCGTAGGAACTATAACTTCAAGTCCGAACAATTCTTTAATTTTTTCGCCATGCTTTTCTGCCACCTTTGCAAACGCATATGCGAGCAGCTCCTCCTCCATTTTCATAACGTCCTCAAAGCTGTCTATATACGAGAATTCCAGGTCAAATCCCGTAAATTCGGTTGCGTGCTTATTCGTATAAGACTTTTCTGCTCTGAATACGGGACCGGTCTCAAAAATCCTTTCAAGTCCCGATGCCATAGCCATCTGCTTATAGAACTGAGGAGACTGAGCAAGATACGCCTTGGTATCGAAATATTTCACCTCGAATACGTCCGAGCCCGACTCACTTGCTGCAGCAATAAGCTTTGGAGTGTGAATCTCAACGAAGTTCTTTGAGAGAAGAAACTCGCGCAAAGATGCGGTAAGAGTGGTCTGCACCTCTAGCATAAGCTGATTCTTCTCGCGTCTTAAATCTATCCAGCGATAATCCATTTTAACGTCTATGTCAGAATCCTCTTTGATAGGGAGAGCTTCTGCTATGGACTCAATTCTCATAGAAGTAGGATACATTTCCTTACCGCCGAGCTTAACGTACTCGCTTGCAACTACCTCACCCTCAAACGTAACAACCGAGTGAATAGTAAGCTTGTCGAGAAGCTCCGTCATCTCGGGGTGTTCTTCCTTGATTACGGTAACCTGAAGCTTGCCCGTTATGTCTTTTACGACGATAAAGGCCATATTCTTTTTGTTTCGGAAATTTTCAACAAATCCCTGAATTTTCCGGACACCCGGTGTGATGTCCTTAATGTAGGTTCTTTCCATTTTTTCGTCCTTTCGGAATTTATATTTTATTTAAAATTTTACACTAATCGATATGATAACTTTTCATACAGCATCAGATGCCGACACCGTAAAAACTCTTTCAATTAGATATTATAAAGCATCCGAATAAAAATTTCAAGAGATTTTTATATTTATTTTATTAGAATACGACGAAAGCCATACGTTTTCAAAAGATACGCAGTTCTTGCTTTTGATGAACTGCATTTTGTTAAAAAACTTTTGTCGGTCGCTCATATTTTTTCTCAATCGAATATATCTCTCTAAAAAACAACAAAGGTCAGTCCATTGCGAACTGACCCATTTTTAGTCAATATTCTTTATTTTATTAAACAATAGTTTACATTTGAGATGCTTTCGACGCGGCTTTAGAAATAATTTTTTCTGTTTCCATAAAGAGCTTGTTTTTCTGATTCTGACATCATTTCAAATTTAAGTTTCTTTCTCATCTCCGTCCAAGCTCTGTTCGGAACAGGTGGATTAAATGCGGGAATCGACACGTCCTGCTTGTTTTCTGCGCCGGGAAGACTTATTTCGGGAGTGTTTACTCCGGGAACAGTACCGTTATAGCCGGGTGCTTTGCGCATTTCGGACGGGTCGGATGAATAATTTCCGATTTCGCTTGATTCACCTTTTCCGTTATTCTCATATCCTTTAGTCGTATCAATTCCGTATTCTACGCCGTACTCTCTGTTATTTATTCCCTGCTCCATAGAATTCTTTTGCGAAATTTTATTTTCCATACTCATACCTTTCTTAAGAAAGAACACAAACAGCCGTATTAAAAATGCGTGCCAAGCAAAGACTAAATTTAGTCAAAACTTAACACGCATACTGCCGTTTGGTGTTTTTATTTTACGCAAAAAAATCTTTTTTATTCTTCTTGCGAAGTCTTTTTATCTTCATTTTTTATTATGTGATAGAACAGTCTTTTAATATCACCGTCACTGAGGAAAGGATAGAGTTCGTCTATAACAAGCTCGGGGTATTTTCCTGCGATATAATTATCAACAATCTCCGTTAAGCACGAAGCGCTGACGTAGGGTATCGCAGTTGCGAGTTCGTAATTCTTATTGTTTATTTCTATGCATCTTTTGAAAACGGTATCGCAATCCTCGGATGAAAGAAACGGCATTATAGTTGAAATATTAACGTCTGCCAAGGCATCTTCTTTTTCGAGAAGCTTTAAGCACACCTCGTGAGTATCCTCTTTGCTCATATACGGCAAGATACGTAACAGCTTCGATTCGGTAGATTCCGGATCGCCGGATTTATCTTTATTGAACAGACGTTCTGTTCCCTCTTTAATCTTTGCGCCAAGGTCCTTTGCGCCGACGGTTATCTTTTCGCCTATGACTTTTGCGCCGTCTGCAATTTTCTGACCCAAATCTTTAGCACCGTTTCCAACCCTTTCGAAAAATTCTTTTGTATCTCTTTTGAATTTTTCCGCGCCTTTCACTTCCTCGCCCTCCTCAATTTTTGCATCTACAATTTCGGGCTCGGAATCACTTTCTTTATTTTCTTCAACCGCTATTTCTTCTATATCGTCCACTCTCTGATAATATTCTTTTCCGTCTATAATCACTTTAATGAATTTCATAAACTGTTCCTCCTAAATACTTCTGCTCGGCGGGTGTCAGCTTCACCCAAAGCTCATTTGGTATTACTTTGAGCCTTTCTTCCCTTATATGCTTCAATATGTACATTCGTTCGGCCGGTGACATCTGATAGAGAACGTCCGGGATACTTACCTTAACCTCGCCCGATATGATTTTGCTTATAATATAGCTGCGGTCGTGACCTTTAAAGATGTCATTTTCATCTAAATCAAGCATCGGTTTTTCGAAAAGACCTAAAATTTCTTCAAACGAGACGGAAAATAAAAGACTTATTTCATAAAGCGTGTCTATCGATGGAACGCTTGTTCCGTTTTCCCATTTTGAGATTGCCTGACGCGTTACGTACAGCTTATCTGCAAGCTCTTCCTGACTTAGTCCGAGTCTTTTTCTATGCTCCGCTATTCTCATTCCGACTTTTACGAAATCTATCATATAATCACCTCCTTATGTTTTTTATAACCGGTTACGCCTATATTGTAATATACTTTCCAAAATAAGTCAAGCAACTCTCGGTTGCGTTTTTTAAAATATATTTCCCGCGCTTTCCCGATTATTCCTCAGTCGGAAAAATCTTCTGTTTGATTTTATGTTGTAAGAGTAAAATAAATACCGAAATGCGTATATCTCAGTAAAGGTTTACCCCCCATAAATTTATTTAAGTTTTATACGTTACAACTTTTTATTTGTAAATATCGAATATTTTTCATAAAAACTTTCAAACATCTTGAAAAAAGAGTTTTTTTATGTTAAAATATTATGCGTTGTGATACGTATTAAGTCAATACGTAGTCTAAACAACACGCCCTCTGCAAGAAATCCCGGCAGGAGTTTATCTCCGACGATGAACGCCTATGCGTCAGCGGAGATATATAATAAGCCACTCCTGAGGTGTGAGTATATCCGAGAAGATAGCCTGAAACACTATCGGGATAGACTAAGAATTTTCTGTCCTAAATTTACCAAACGCTATTTTGTACACCGAAGCAAAAAATCACAATTAAATAACACGCTCCTATAGTTAAATGGATATAATAAGCCCCTCCTAAGGGTTAGTTGTGAGTTCGATTCTCGCTGGGAGTGCCAAAAATTCCGTGCGCGATAGCGTGCGGAATTTTTACTTATTACCTCTTCACTCTTCACTCTTCACTTTTCACTAAATCAGCGCACGGAATTTAAGGTAATAGTGAATAAGTAAGGATATGAGAGCGAGCGTACACCCTTTGTACACCCTAAATTTTCTCGCAACGTGGGTATCCCACTTACGAAACGCTTGGAGAGTGGTTAAATTGTCGAAGTAACGGCAATTTAACCACTCCCTTTATTCTGTTTCCTAAAACATATACTCTAGATTTTGTGCTCCAAATTTATGTATTAGCACAAGAATCTTTATAAAAAACATCTTGATTTACCTTTTTATTTGTGCTACAATTTAATAGAATAAACATTTTGGAATTTTAAAAATTCGGCACGGATAAAAGTATTGCCGTATGGCTTTACCTCATAAATAAAAAATCATCGCAAAATATAGATAACGAAAGGAAAAGCTATGAGATATAATACTAAATGGGACGGAAAATGCCTTACGCTTTGCGAGGATAAAAATCCGCTTTCGGTTACCGAAATTATCGTGCCGGATGGAATAGAATTCATTGATGAAAAAGCGTTCCGCGGCTTTGACAATCTTGAAAGAATCGTTTTCCCAAAAAGCTGCAAGAGCTTTGAGAGCAAGGCTACGCATAATAAAGCCAAGCTTAAAGAAATAATTATGCCCTCTATCGAGGAGTTCGGAGGTTATCCATTCCTTAACTGCGACGCGCTCCTTGAATTTACGGTGCCGGAGACCGTTAAAGTGCTTTACCCTTACGCATTCGGCGGCGCGCATAATATAAAAAAACTGATTTTTACGTCGATTGACAAGCTTGAGCGAGCCGATTACGCCGCATTTTTCGGTGTGCCTAAGGACGTAGAGATAGTTTATCCTACAAAGACCGAGAAGCCGATTATTGAGTACGATAAATCTATGGGCGAGTACACTATTCCGGAAAAGCAGCTGAAAGAGCTTGAGGACAAGCCGCTTATGGAACAGGCGCGGAGCTTTTTTATGCAGGAGCACAGCTCACCGAATTTTGACCCAGACGCTTTCCACGCCGGCTTCATAAACGGATTCTTTGACGAATTTCCAAAGGTAAAGGCTCTTATAAAAGACGGAGATAATTTTGTCGGATACGTCATACGCTCATTTGGGGATGATGACACCGAGTATGAAAAGCCTCTGCTTGTAGGCCAGACTGTGCTTTACGGCTGGGAAAGACATATCGACACCTCGGGTGACAATAACGGAGCAGGCTACAAGGGCGGCGAGGACTACTATTCGAGAACATATCTTTCGCTCACCATAAACAAATAATATAGCATTCAGTAAACGTATTACATAGAAAAAGAGAGAACGTTTCGGAAATCCAGCCGATTTGTTCTCTCTTTTCATATTATATTAAGCCTTGCGAATTACGCATCCCAGTTATGATAAACTGCGTTTACGTCATCGTCCTCGTTAAATTTATCGAGCATCTTTTCCATATTCTCGATATCTTCATCATTTGTAAGCTCAACGTAGGTTGAGGGTACCATTGCAACGTCTGCCGTATCAATCTTGTAGCCAAGTGAGATAATGGCGTCACGAACAGCATCAAGGTCGTCCGGAGTGGTATAAATGGTAAATTCACCCTCCTCGCACTTGATGTCCTCTGCTCCGCACTCAAGAGCGTCCTCCATTATTTTATCCTCGTCTATCTCACCATCCTCGTCAATAATAGTGATAACGCCCTTCTCATCAAACATAAAGGAAACGCTACCGCTCTGACCCATATTTCCGCCGTATTTATTGAAAGCGGCGCGTACGTTGCCTGCAGTACGGTTTCTGTTATCGGTAGAGGTCTCAACGATAATAGCAACGCCCGACGGACCGTAACCCTCGTATACGATTTCCTCGTAGTTAATGTCACTGTTATCAGTAAACTTCTTGATAGTACGCTGAATGTTATCGTTAGGCACGTTATTTGCCTTTGCCTTTGCTATAAGGTCACGAAGCTTGTTATTGTTATTTGGATCGGGTCCGCCTGCCTTTATAGCTACAGCCATTTCCTTACCTATCTTGGTAAAAATTTTAGCCTTGGCAGCATCGGATTTTTCTTTTTTGTGCTTAATGTTGTTCCACTTTGAATGACCTGACATTTTTGTTCTCCTGAATTTATATCTCGTATTTTGTAAACAATCGTTATGTTTTTGCAGCAATATTGCACTCTAACAGCTTATCGCTCGCGAAAATTATATTTTTTCCGGCGTCTGCATACAGATAAGACTGAGCGCAGTTTTAAGAACCTGACGCGTAGCGCCGGTAAGAGCCAGACGGCTGGAACGTTGCTTTTCATCCTCGCACGCAGCTATCTTGCAGTCGTGATAGAATCGGTTAAAGGCTGCGGCAAGATCGAGAATATATCTCGTTACGGTGCTGGGCTCATAATCTGCAAGAGCACTCTTTATTCTCTCTGGGAATACTGAAAGCGTCTTTGCAAGCTCAAATTCGACCTCTGTAAGAGGAGCATCCGTCATTTCGCCCTCGGAACCTGCTTTTTCTAGTATCGAGCATGTTCTCGCATAGGTATACTGCACGTAAGGTCCGGTATTACCGTCAAAGGAAAGAGCTTCTTCCATTACGAAGTTGATATCGCGGATTCTGTTATTGGAAAGATAGTAGAATATAACCGCGCCGACGCCGACCTTCTCGGAGATTTCCATACATTCGCGCTCGTCGGGGTGCTTTTCCTTAGTTATTTCGTAAACTCTCTTTATAGCCTCGTCAAATAGGTCGCGGAGAAGTATTACGTTACCCGTTCTCGTTGCAAGCTTTGCGCCGTTAATGCTAACCGTGCCGTAAGGAACGTGGACAAGCTCGTCGTACCAAGGATATCCCATCAGCTCTACGACCTTGAACCATTGCGCAAAATGCAGGCACTGCTGTGCGCTGGTGACGTAGATTGCCTTATCGAAATGGTAATTCTCCTTGCGGTAAACCGCCGCGGCGATGTCACGGGTGGGATAGAGGGTGGAGCCGTCGCGCTTGAGGATCAGGCAGG
>JAZNKD010000055.1:0-48209 GCA_045578385.1 Eubacteriales bacterium
TGATACTGCCGCAACTCTCGCAAAGGCTAAGACTGACGCAAGCACCGATGCACTGATTAAATCTCTCCAGGATAAGCAGGCTACAGATGCAGCTCTTGCTGAAACTGCAGCTAACGTTGCTACTGCTGCCGCAATCGCAAATCTTGAGAGCGCTTCGGATAAAGCCGCAGGTCTTGCCGAAATGGCTGATACTGCTGCAAGTCTTGCAAAGGATAAAACCGATACTGCTAACGCAAATCTTATTAAATCTCTCCAGGATAAGCAGGCTACAGATGCAGCTCTTGCTGAAACTGCAGCTAACGTTGCTACTGCTACCGCAATAGCAAATCTTGAGAGCGCCTCGGATAAATCCGCAGGTCTTGCCGAGATGGCTGATGCTGCCGCAACTCTTGCAAAGGCTAAGACTGACGCAAGCACCGATGCACTGATTAAATCTATCCAGGATAAGCAGGCTACGGACTCTGCACTCGCTGAAACTGTTGCTGAGGTTGCTACTGCTGCCGCAATAGCAAATCTTGAGAGCGCTTCAGATAAAGCCGCAGGTCTTGCCGAGATGGCTGATGCTGCCGCAAATATCGCAAAAGCTAAAACCGATACTGCTAACTCAAATCTTATTAAATCTCTCCAAGATAAGCAAGCTACAGACTCTGCACTCGCTGAAACCGCAACTAACGTTGCTACTGCTGCCGCAATAGCAAATCTTGAGAGCGCTTCGGATAAAGCCGCAGGTCTTGCCGAAATGGCTGATACTGCCGCAAGTCTTGCAAAGGCTAGAACCGATACTGCTAACGCAAATCTTATAAAATCTCTCCAAGATAAGCAGGCTACAGATGCTGCTCTTGCTGAAACTGTTGCTGAGGTTGCTACTGCTACCGCAATAGCAAATCTTGAGAGCGCTTCGGATAAAGCCGCAGGTCTTGCCGAAATGGCTGAGGCTGCCGCAAGTCTTGCAAAGGCTAAAACCGATACTGCTACCGCAAATCTTATTAAATCTCTCCAAGATAAGCAGGCTACGGACTCTGCTCTTGCTGAAACTGCAGCCGAGGCTTCACTCGGAGATACTCTCGCAAGATACGATAGAGTAAAAGATAAGTCTCATCTTAAGGCTGAACGTGTTTCCGAACGGAAAGCAATTATTGAGGAAGTTAACAAAATTATCGAAGCAAAGGCCACTGATGCTTTTACGGCGAAAGAATTAAAGAAAGCGCTCGGGGACTCTGCCAAGCAGGAAAGAAAGCTTCTCTCAAGGCTCGCCTTTGCACGCGATCAGCAGCGTCTTGCAAAACGCCAGGATTCTGCCATTTATTTAAAGGAATGTCTCGAAATTGAAGCAGAGCTTCTTGAAGCTTATGCAGAGGACTATAGACTTTCCGTAGCTTCAAAAAGCCGCAAGTACGTATCTGATTACAGAAAGAAGATATCCGGTCTGGTTAATCAGTACAACTCAGACGTTTCTTACTTTGGAATTATCACGAAAACCGACGCGGTAAAAATTCCAAAAACGTTTATTGCTGATATTCTTGCAGGAATATCCGTTGTTCCTATGCTTAACGTTCCCGAGCATCTTAAATCCGGAAAGAACCTTGATAAGACTCTCGAATTTAAGGCATACTCAGAACAGAACGAAGCAATAGCGAAAGCTGCAAAAATTGATGCAAAGCGTCTTGAAAATGCGGATCTTAACGATATTAACAAGAATCAAGAAGACGCAGCGGCAATTATTAAATACGAGGCTTCTGTTGACGCAAAGGATAAGAAAACCCTTCCCGAGACAGTTTCTTACGACCCGAGAGCAGATATAAAACTTGCGGATAAATATACGGGCGAAAGAAGTAAAGTATTACGACGGGCAGAACTGATTCTTGAAAGTAAAAAAGCCGCCGATGCAAACGCTCGCCTCGCATACGAGGCCGAAAGACAAAAGGCTGAAAAGACTAAGGAATACAAAACCGTAGCCGCGGTCCCCTCGTCTTCGCTCGACGTTGCTTTGATTCTTGAAAAAACAACGAACAAGAAGCTCAAAAAACTTGAATTGCGTAAGCTTGACAGACGCGCGAAGGACGAAAGCGATATACGTAAGTTCAATGCGGAAATGGCTAAGGCTGATGCCGAAAAGACTGCTGACAGTCCTCGCAACGTCAAGCGTGCCATGGCTGATGATTATGAAGAAGCCGTAGCGCTTGAGCTTTATCGCAAGAAACTCGATAAGCTAAGCGAGGAGCGACCTGAGGTTCTGAGCGATGAAGCTCGCTCAGAGCTTATAAAAGACGCTAAAAAGCTTTCCGACGACGAGAAGTTCACAGCGCTTGCCAGAAGCGATTTCCGCCGTTACCTCAGAGTTGAGAAGCGCGACGAAAAGAGTATCATAAAGGATATTCGCCGTACTCGTAAAAAGTACAACGAATCTAATCTGAAGCTTATTGCAATTCCCCATCTCAGAGAAAGCATAGGATTTACTCACGAGCTTCTTGAAAGATATGCTTCAAGCTTCAACGCAGCACTCCTTGCGCGCCACAAGAAATACATCAAGGTTTATGAAGAAAAATTGTCTTTGGCTATTGATGAATACCGTGCAGATCTCGATTTGTGGAAGCGCTTAACCGGCGAAGCTGTTCCCGTAGTACAGAAAACTATTATCGAGGATATCAAGGCAGGGCGCGAATTAGCTCCTATCCCAAAGATTGACGAAGCTTTCGTACCTACGCCCAAAAACGAACGACGTCTTAAGAAGAAAGACCTTCTCAACTATATCAAGGATGAGAAAAAACGCGAAAAGAGAGCTAAGGCGCACGAAAAGGAAATGAGCCGTATGACTATGGATGACGGTGAGCATATCGTTATCACTAAAATGCATATGGACACCGACCTTGATACCGTCAAGAGCAGAATCGACTACAGAAAAGAAAAGTACATTACAGACTTAAGACTTATGCGCTTCCACTTCGGAGATGAAACAGTCAAAGAAATGCGCAAGCATAGAGGTGAAATCACCAAGCTTGCCAAGATGAAGCGCCAGGGTAAAAAGTATATCAGATACGAGAAGAAGAATAACGCAAGATACCTCAAGCTTGCAAATCTCGACCTCGAGCCACTGTACGCAAAATCAGACGTACACAAAGAGCGTCTTGAAATTCTTCAAAACCGTATCCGCAACCTTCTTCTTCAGCGCGACGAAGTCAATATGAGACTTCTTACTATGTATGCCGAAGAAAATGCTAACCCCGAAAGAAAGCATAAAACGAACAGAAAGCGTATCGCTAAGGTTAAACTCAAAGCCGCAAAGCGTTCCTTCAATAAGCAGTTTAGGCTTTATAAGCTAGCATCGAAATACAGAGTTCCCGAGGCTGAAAAAGAACGTATCTACGAGGTGATGAACAGAAAGATAGAGCTTCGAGCTTATCTTGCAGAGTGCAAATTCCGTAAGAGACACGAGCATCCGAGGGCGAGAAATGCCAAGAAGGCTATCCGTACGCAGATCAGAGATACAAAACTCAAGCTCAAGTATGCAGAACGTGACTTCAAGAAATTTATGAGAAAAGCCAGCAAGCGCTCCGCAAGAACTCCCAGCGCAAAGATTCAGCTTCTTTGGTGCTTTGTGCTTCTTATGATGGTAGCAATAGTCGGAGGAGCAATATATTTCTTCACACACTATAAGGACCTTGTGTTCTCATACGTAGGTCAGCTTATCGGATATATTCAGCAGATAATAATTTCCAAAACCGCACCCGGACAAGGAGGATAAAAAATGGCTAAAAAAAGAAAATCTGACAGCGTTTTTGACGTCGCCTTTACCAAAAGGGATGAGGAAATAACCGCGCTTGAATTTCAGCGTTTAGACGTTGAGGAGGATCTTGAGGATGCTATTGCTGAGTTTGTTAAAATCAGCAAGCTTAAAAGCTTTAAAAGACGAAGAAAAAGACTTTCTCCTTTACTCAGGGATGCAAAAAATCCCGATAAGTATTAATACTCCTAAATTATAGGGGTCGTCGCATTTAGGCGAAATCTAATAAAACAGAGGCATTGCGCCAAAACGCGCAGTGCCTCTTTAAAATTCTGTCAATACTTAAGTCTATTAAGGTTAAAAACAGCATAAAATTCTGCATCGCGTTATTTATAATATTAATAAGGTAGGTTTTTTTCCATTTTCAAACTTTTTTTCAAAAAAGTATTGATTTTTTCTTATAATATGCTATAATATAGATGAACTGAATAGATTAAGATTAAGAGTGGCTTGCGGGTCACTCTTAATTTGTTGTTAAAACGGCATTAATATTTGCCGCTTGCTTATCATTCGGGTATAGCTCAAATTTAAATTTTATAAAGCTCAAAATCAATACGGAGGAAAAATGAAGAAAAGCATTAAAGAAACTGTTCGTGACGGTATTCTTGACACCGTTACAGAGCTTGGCTACAGAATATGGGATATTACTTATTCTAAGGTCGGAGCAGATTATCATCTTGAAATCACCATTGATAACGACAAAGGAATAGAGATATCCGATTGCGAAAAAGTTCATCGCGCCATTGACCCGATACTTGACGAGATTGATCCCATTGAAGGATTTTATTACCTTGACGTTTCTTCCCCGGGACTTGAAAGAGAGCTTCGTACCGACGAGCATATCTCGCTATCTATCGGTGTAAAGGTAGAAGCGAAGCTGTTCGCTCCGCTTAACGGAATGAAATCAATAGTAGGAGTTCTCTCCTCTTTTAATGACGGTGTTATTAAGATATCCTCAGATGCAGAAGCTTATGAAATAAAAAAGAGTGATATATCCAAGCTTAAAACTATTTACTTTGAAAATTAAAAATTTGTATAAAGAAAGGAATCGTAAGGGATAATTACGAGGTATAGAAAAAAATGAACACAGAATTCTACACTGCCCTTGAACTTATTGAAAAGGAAAAAGGCATTCCAAAGGAATATATGATAGCAAAAATCGAGGCTGCACTCGCAAAAGCTTGCCAAAAGGAAGTTGGTCTTTCAACCGTTATTAGAGTACAGCTTGACCCTGTAAAGAATGACTTCAGAGTATTCCAGCAGCGCACCGTAGTTCCGGACGGCGAGGTTTACGACCGTTACAATCAGATATCTCTTTCTGAAGCTAAGGCGCTCAGCCGCCGTCACAAGCTCGGCGGAGTTGTCGAAACAGAGCTTAAAACCAAAAACTTCCGCAGACTTTCCGCCCAGGCAGGTAAGCAGATGATTATTCAGGCTATCCGCGACGCAGAGCGTGAAAGGCAGACCCGCGAATACGAGGATAAGAAGGAAGAAATTATAACTGCCATTGTCGATAAGGTAGATACCACAAACGGAAATCTTATCCTTGACACCGGAACAGGATACGCTACTCTCCTTAAGAGCGAGCAGATTCCCGGTGAGGTTCACGAGGTAGGAGACAGAATTAAGGTGTTCATTTCCGAAGTCAAGACCGGAGAAACAAGAGGTCCCATCGTTACTCTTTCAAGAATTCATCCCAACTTTATAAAACGTCTTTTCGAGCTTGAAATTCCCGAAATTCAGGACGGAACCATTATTATCAAGGGTGTTTCGAGAGAAGCGGGCAGCCGTTCCAAGATTGCGGTTTATTCAAGGGACGAAAACGTTGATGCGGTAGGATCTTGTATCGGTAAAAACGGAATGAGAATTTCCGCTATACTCGAAGAACTCGGTCAGGAAAAAGTGGATATAATTAAATATAGCGAAGATCTTGCGGAATACGTAGCAGAAGCTCTTTCGCCTGCTAAGGTTGTTTCGGTTGTTATGGAAGGCGAACGCTCTTGTAAAATCACCGTTACTCCCGACCAGTTATCTCTTGCTATCGGTAAGGAAGGTCAGAACGCAAAGCTCGTTGCAAGACTTACCGGCTGCAAGATAGACATAAAAGCTTAAAGCTATGAACGGTCCGGTGGTAAAAAAGCTCCCCACAAGAAGATGTACCGGTTGTGGCGAGCATTTTCCCAAAAACGTACTTGTAAGAATTTTAAGAACTCCCGACGGAAATATCGTGCTTGATAAAACCGGAAAGGGCTCCGGCAGAGGCGCGTACATCTGCAAAAGCGCAGCGTGCCTAAACAAAGCCCGCAGGGCATCTCGCATAGAACGCTCTCTTAACTGCGAAATTCCGTCCGATATTTACACGAGAATCGAAGAGGAGCTTAAATAAAATGGCAGACGCTATGCAAAGACTGCGCGGTATGCTTGGATTCGCTATGCGGGCAGGCAAGCTGATAATCGGAACCGAAATCGTCTGTGCCTCTATGTCAAATAAGCATAAACCAAAGATCGTCGTTGTTTCATTCGGAGCATCTGACGGTACTAAAAAGAAAATTTCTTACAAATGTGAGTTTTATAATATAAAAATGGTACAAATAAACATAAGTACCGATGAGCTTGGACGTTTACTTGGCAAAACCTACTCCCCCGCCGTTATAGGCATTATGGACGAGGGCTTTGCAAATGAGATAGAAAAGCTTTCAATCGGATATCCGTAATAGTTGTAATATTAAAAAAGATTCAAAAACATCTCTTTTTAATAACCAGTAATTTTAAGCAAATACGAAAGGAAGTTTCCTTTACGGAAATCGGTGATTTAAATGGCTCAAGTATCTATTAAAATTTCACAAATAACAAAAGATTTGAATCTCAAAACAAAAGACGTTATTGATACGTTTTCAACAGAACTAGGAATTGAGAAAAAGAGCGGAGCTACCGTTGACGTGGCTGAATTTGAGCTCTTTATGCATAATATAACCCTTTCGCATCAGATTAAAAACCTCGATGCGTATCTTAACGGTGAAACCAAGATAACTATCAAAAGAGAAGCTGCGAAGGAAGCCGTTAAGGCCGAGGCTGAAGTTAAACCGAAGGAAAAGGCTACAGAAGATAAGCCCGCAGCAAAAGAGGTTGCACGTGAGCAGGTACATAAGTCTGCCGAAGCACCTCACAGAGAAACAAAGCCTGAGGTTAAAAGAAATCCCGAATACGAGCCCGCAAAGCCGAAAGTTAAAGTGCAGGACAACAGGGATAAAGCTCAGGACAGACGTCCCGCCGCGCCTCAGAACGTAAATAAAAATAATAACCAAAACAATAATCAGTTCAGAAATAACAGCCAGCAAAACGGAGCAAGAAGCTTCGATAAAGACAGACGCGACAGAGGCTATTCATCCTCTTCAAGCTTCGATCCCTTTGCAAAAAAGCGCGAGAATATGAACCGAGAAGCAAACGGATTCCGTAAGCCCGGTCAGCCTCAGACCGACATGAGAAGACCTCAGCCTGAGAAAAAGCCGCAGGTTACCCCCGAGGTGAAGCAGGCTCCCGTATCCGTTGAACGTCCTGCTCAGCTTGCAGCTCTTGAAAAACAGAAGCAGGCAGAGATTAACCGTAACAAAGCGCAGAAGGCGCCTACTCAGCCGGTTCAGAAGGAGCAGAAAAAGGATAGAGCTCAGAAGCAACAATTCAAAACTATTTCTCCCAGCACCACAGGAGAGGTAAAGGGTGGCGTAAATATCTCTACGGATTACGACAGCACGTCGGTTTCAAAAACCCGTGTTGTTGACACTCGTACGTCAGACGTTAACCTTTCCAAGTACGACGAGCGTTATAACGACCAGTTCTATGCAATAGCAAACGGAACCGATACAAAAGCGCAAAAGCAGAAGCTCAAAAAGCAGGACAACAAGGGTCAGAACACTAAGAGCGCTAAGGATAAGGAAAGAGCTGCTCAAGAAAAAATCAAGAAGCTTGAGGCTGAAAAAGCAAGAAAGAAGCAGCTTGAGATTACCGTTCCCGATGAAATTACAGTCGGTGAGCTTGCTATGAGGCTCAAAAAGACCTCAGCAGAAGTAATAAAGAAGCTCATGTTTATGGGCGAAATGAAAATGGTAAACGATACCGTTGATTACGCTACGGCAGAAATTATCGCTGATGAATTCGGCGCTAAGGTAACACGCGAAATCATCGTTACCAAGGAAGAAAAGCTCTTTACCGAAGCAGAGGATAATGCGGAAGACCTGATCGAAAGAGCTCCCGTAGTTTGCGTAATGGGACACGTTGACCACGGTAAAACCTCTATTCTCGACGCTATAAGACACACAAACGTAACTCGCGGTGAGGCAGGCGGTATTACTCAGGCAATAGGTGCATACCGTGTTAAAGCGCAGGGCAAGGACATAACGTTTCTTGATACCCCCGGGCACGAGGCGTTTACCGCAATGCGTATGCGCGGAGCTAAGTCTACCGACATCGCAATTCTCGTTGTTGCCGCAGACGACGGCGTTATGCCTCAGACGGTAGAGGCTATCAGCCACGCAAAAGCTGCAGGAATTGATATTATTGTTGCTATAAACAAAATGGATAAGCCTCAAGCTAATCCCGACAACGTATTAAATCAGCTTACACAGTATGAGCTCGTTCCCGAGGAATGGGGCGGCGACGTAATATGTGTGCCTGTTTCAGCTCACACGGGTATGGGGATAGACTCCTTGCTCGAAAGCGTGCTTCTCGTTGCAGAAATGAAAGAGCTTAAAGCAAATCCCACGAAGAGAGCTCGCGGTATTGTTATAGAATCAAAACTCGACCGAGGCAGAGGCCCCGTTGCTACCGTGCTCGTTCAGAACGGTACGCTTCATCAGGGCGACTACGTAATCGTTGGAAACTCTGTCGGCAGAGTTCGCGCAATGGTAGACGATAAGGGTAAAAACACCAAAGAAGCCGGTCCGTCCGTTCCCGTTGAAATCGTAGGTCTTGACGACGTTCCTCAGGCAGGAGATGAGCTTAATGCGGTTGAGGACGAGAGAATGGCGCGCGCACTTGCAGAGGAGCGCCGTGAAAAACAGCGTCAGGAAATACTGAACGCAAACGCAAGAGTCAGCCTCGATGACATATTCAATCAGATGGCTGAGGGTACTAAGACGCTAAACATCATCGTTAAAGCAGACGTTGCAGGCTCGGCAGAAGCTGTTAAGGCTTCCCTTCTGAAGCTCTCCAACGAAGAAGTCAAGGTTAACGTTATTCACAGTGCAGTAGGCGGTATAACCGAGTCCGATGTTATGCTCGCAACTGCTTCAAATGCAATCATCGTAGGTTTCAGCGTTCGTCCAGATAAGAATGCTATCGATTCCGCTGAGCGTAACGGTGTTGATATCCGTACTCACAGAATTATTTATGAAATCATCGACGAGGTTGAAGCCGCTCTTAAGGGTATGCTTGATCCTACGTACAGAGAGGTCGTTCTCGGACACGCTGAGGTTCGTCAGACTATTCGCGTTCCCAACGTCGGAACTATCGCAGGCTGTTATATTAAGGACGGAAAGATTGCGCGTAATGCTAAAATCCGTATCGTACGCGACGGCGTTATTATCGCAGAAGATGAGATTTCTTCCCTTAAACGCTTCAAGGACGATATGCGCGAGGTAGCCGAGGGTTACGAGTGCGGTGTTGGTCTTGACAGATTTAACGACATAAAAGAGGGCGATATTTTTGAAGCCTTTATAATGGAAGAAGTTAAGAAATAACTTTTCGCAAGCAGTAAATTAAAAGTCAAGGGGCTGTTGGTAACGCAACAGCCCCTTTTATTTCAATTTATGAAAATAATTGTTTGCATTCAAAGAGATTATAAAATAAATTCGCAACAGTTTGTTGCAAGTCGTTGACAAAGCTTTAAACCGATGATACAATTAACAAAAAAACAGGAGAACGAAAAAATGGCATTTTTTATCAATTCAAGAGCCGCTTTATTTAAAGTATACAACGACTTAAAAAGATTTATATACGCCTTTAATATAGCAACGCAGGCTATATATATTGCTTACCTTATTTATGCAATTATAGTGGGCACTGGCATCTTATTTGCCAATATTGCCCTGACGGCTTTATCTGCGGGATATCTGGTTTTCTACGTAATAAAAATAATCAAGCAAGTCGAAACCAAAAACAATTCAGCGGAAACGATAGAAAAAACATACAGATGGACTAAAATATCCCTTAAAGCCCTTACTTTAGGCGCAACGCTGTACGGTATACATATCGCAACATCAAGAGCTACGACACCCGCCGTAATTTTAGCGGTATTTACAACTATCGCGTGGGTAATGAGCGTTTTATTTGAGTTGGTCAGATACCTATTTGAAAATTATTTTGAGCTTATATCCTCAGCTGTAAAAAAAGACGCTTATCCGTATTTAAAGGTGCTTAACGTATTTCCGAGTATAAAAATAGACTCACCAAATCTTTCGGAAGAATTAGAGAAAAAGCTGCTAACGCTCAGCAGCGCACACCAAGAAATCATCGATGCGAAAAAGTTGAAAACAAAGGCTCTGAAAAAAACGGAGAGAAAAGAAAAACGCAAAGCAGCGATAAACACGGTGAAAAATAAAATCAAAGGAATTCTGCCTAAGAAAAAATCAGAAGCTGAAGAAAGCGACACCGAGAACACAAGTAAAGAAAAGAAACCGGCAAAAAAGAATTAAAAAAGATGGATAAAACAAAACTGTAGCATTACGTTAGCCCGTCGAACAGGATAAATCCATATACGAAAGCTCGAAAGCTGAATTTATTCGTTTTTTGAAATTCATACAAAACAAAAAGAGAGAACAAATCTTGAAGTGACCCCAAAAGTTCAGACACTTTTGGAGGTGCATATCAATATGAACCGTTCTCTCTTTTTTTGTTGGTGAAGTTTTCGCTGCCGCGAAAGTGAAGCTATGATATCAGTGAAGTTGCGTAGCATACGCTCGCAGTTAAGCTTGACCGTCGCTTACCCTTTGGGCGAAGCTTCGCTCGCGAGGCGAACTTCACTATCGCAGATGACTTCGCTTACCCAAGAGGGTAATCTCGATTTTTATATTTATACGATGTTTGATAACTTTCTTATGTAATGAAAAATATACTGCTGCGCAACGCCCGCATACCTTCCGAGGTCTTTCGGATTCAGCTTTCCGCCAAAATATTCGTCTATCGCTCTTTTCATCCAAACGTCTATCGGAAAGGCTTCGAGGTTGGAAAATGCAAACAAAGATGTACAGGAAGCGACTTTTTCGCCAACTCCCTTTATTTTTATAAGCTCCGACACGGTATATTCGTAAGAATTTTCTACCGTAATTTTTGCAAAATCAATCTCGCCGCGCGAAACCTTTTCCGCCGCGTCAACAAGATACTTATATCTGAATCCCGGATGCGAGTCTTGCAAAAGCTCGGGAGCCTGCGCGACACGCTCGGGCTTTGGGAATGAATAGCAAATCCCGCAGGCTTTGCAGGCATCCGTGTTAAGTTTAGCCGCATTTTTCAAGCAAGAGAGGCACTTTACAGGGCACTCGGAAAGTTCGTTTTTCAGAGCGAGATTTTCGCCGTATGCCGACGACATCGCCCGTATTATCTTTTTGATTCTCGGGATATTATTGTTCTGCGATATAATGAAGGAGAAAAGGGCTTCCCACGGGTCCTGCTTAAGTATTCTTATACCTGACGCGCATTCTGCGGCGTTTGAAAGAAATTCGGAATCGGTATTTTTCAGTATATCCGACTTGATTTCGTCATAATCGATATCAAGAGCAAAATACGGAACGCACACTTTATTAAATCGTTCTTCGTCAATCTCAAAGAATATAAGCTCTCCCTTTTCTTTCTGCCCCACAAAAATCAAATCATCGGCAATTACCGTCATATATTCCACATAATGCTCATACCTTTCGCCTACAGAGTTTACTCTGCCCGAGGAATCGGGCGAAAGCCTCACAAATCTGAACGCCTGACCGCACTCAAACGTATCGGTAAGCGAATAATCTCCAAGTCCCGACACCACGAGCGCTTCTCTTCCCTCTATTTTTGCCGTTTTTTTGCTAAACAATTTTTTATACCCCCTTGAAAATGCAAAAAGCATAGTGTATAATATTGTTGAAGTATTATATTTATTATTTATTTTAGCATGTTTTTGACGAAAATTCAAGAGTTTTGTCTGAGGCTAAGAGAGGAGTCCCATTGGAACAGATTTTTACAATACCCGTCAACGAGGAGTTTGACGCATGCCGAGACGATAAGTCGCTCGGTTGCCCGTTCTGTAAGCTTTACAGACGCTTGCAACGCGATGAACTTGATATAATTCTCGGGGCGTCTATGATGGAGCCCGACATAAGAATGAAAACCAACGAACTCGGCTTTTGCAATAAGCATTACGGATATATGCTTTCAAGAAAGCGTATGCTGGGAATGGGACTTATTCTTGAAAGCCATCTTGCAGATGTAAAGGGTAAAATCACAAAGAAGGCTCTGCTTAAAGACCCCTCGGCTCCAAGTATGGCGGCTCTAACGAAGCTATCGGAGGATTGCTACGTTTGCTCGCGAATAAAAAGAAACCTTGACGGTATGATATCAACGGCGGTTTATCTATACGAAACCGATGACGATTTCAGAAAAAAGTTTGCATCGCAGCCTTATTTTTGTATACCGCACTATACCGCGCTCGTTTCGTATGCTTCAAAAAAGATGAACAAAAAGATGTTTCGCGAAATGTTCGAGGTTGCCGAAGACGTTGAGGAGAAATATATTACTTCCCTTTCGGGCGACGTAAGCTGGTTCTGCAAAAAATTTGACTACCGCTACGACGAGGAGCCTTGGTACAACTCCAAGGATTCGGTGCAAAGATCGATAAAGTTCCTTACGGGCTCGGAAGAAGACGAAGAATAGAAAGGACGGAATAAATATGATTATCGAAAAAATAGAGATAAAAAGCTTTGGTCAGCTCACGGATACGTCTCTTGAATTCTCGGACGCTATCAACGTCATCGAGGGTCAGAACGAGGCAGGAAAAAGCACTATTGCCGCATTCATCAAATATATGCTCTACGGCTTTGAAGCCACCGAAGTCGACGGTAAGGTCGGAGAAAGAAAAAAGCGTATAAATTGGAATACGGGCGTTGCGGAAGGAAATATGACCATATCCGTAGGCGGCAAAAAATATCTTATAAACCGCTCCACCGTTCAGGTTGATAACGCAGGAAGAACCTCTTACAAAGAGGACTCCTCAATTATAGATCTTGAAAGCGGAACTCCCGCGTTCGGCAAAATGCCCGCAGGCGAGGTATTCTTCGGTGTAGACAGAGAGCTTTTTGAAAACACCGCGTTCATCGGTCAGGTCGGAGATGCTTCGATAGAAGAGGATTCTGTCCGTCAGTCTATCGAGAATATTCTTTTCTCCGGAAGTGAAAAAATCAACACCCAGAGAGCCGCAAACGAAATCACCGAAAAGATGGAGACCCTTCTCCACCCCGGAAACACCGGCGGCGCAATTATGGATCTCATCAAAAAGCAGGATGAGCTTGTGGAAAAGCTCAGAAAAACGGACGAGGATAACAAACGCATTCTCGCAAAGGAAGCTGAGCTTCACGAGATACGCACAAGAAAAAAAGACGCTGAAAATCAGTGCCAGGGACTCCGCGAGCTTGATGCTTGCTATTGCAACGTCAAGATTATCCAATCGTTTGACGAGCTTCACGGATACGAAGCAGAGCTTGCAAGGAGAACCGACGCTTACAACGATTTCATACTGGAAAACACTCACGCCGGATTTGTTCCCGACAGCGATTATATCACGGATATCGCCGTTGCGCGCAGAAGTGTTGACGAAGCTTACAGACGCACAGAGGAATCTCAGGTAAATTATGCCAAGGAAAGAAGCGCTGTAGGTATAACGCGCGAAATAGAGGGCGCTATTGAGCAAGCGGATTCTCTCGGCGGCGAAGAAAAAATAAGAAACGAAGTTTCAGGATTTACCATTAATAAAATCAAGTGTCTGTTCGGCGGTATAGGAGCAATTCTTGCCGCTATCGCGGCTTTAGTCACTCTGATAGCCGTTCCGTCTATGTATGCGGCGCTTAAGATAATCGTAGGTGTTCTCGGCGTTGCCGCGCTTGGCGGCGCAGGAACACTCGCTTACTTCTACGTAGGCGCGGAGAAAGAACTTATTAAGCTTTGTCGCGGATTCGGAGTTTCGAGTCCTGACGAGCTTAAGGAAAAAATCAGCGTTATCGCAGCCGCGCGCGGAAAGCGCGATGCGCTCATCAATAACACCGAAAACGCAAGATGCGCTATGGAAACCGCTAAGCTCGAATACGAAGCTGCTAAGGCAGAGCTTTTAAGAGTTGCTTCCCGCTGGAGCGAAGAAGCCGTTAAGACCGACGCAGCCTCACTTGACGCGCTCGAGACAAGAGTTCGAGCATTTCTCAAGGAAAAGGACAGACTTTTCGAAGAAAAGATGTCTATAGAGATTGCAGTTAAGGAAGTTCGCCGTTCGCTTTCCGATAAGAGCGAAATCGAAATCAGAGGCAAGGTTTCCCCTCTTAAGAGAAAGGTCGTTTCCGAAATCAATCACGATGAAATTCTTAACAGCATTGAGGAAGCTAACGCGATTATCGAGGAACAGCAAAGGCTTTCGTTCAACGTTGAAAACGAGCTTGCCGAGCTTAAGCTCCGAGCGAGAGACCCGGGAGAGCTCTATTCAAAAATTCAGGCTCTTGACACCAAGATTGCAGAATTAAGCGCAAAGCATAAGGCTTATTTCGTTGCTCTCAAAGCAATTAAGGGTGCATCCGATAACCTCAGAAGTGAAATCTCGCCGAGACTCAGTGAATACTCTACCGAGCTTCTCTCTATAATGACCGACGGTAAGTACGCTTCCCTCGACGTAGACTCTGCACTGAAAGTCAACTTCACCTCAGCAGACGGCAAGGAAAAATCTGTAGATTACCTCTCTGGCGGAACACGCGACCTCACGTACATCGCCGTGCGTATGGCACTTATAGATATGCTTTATACTGAAAAGCCCCCCGTATGCTTTGACGAAACGTTTGCAAATCAGGATAACAGAAGAGCCGCGGCTATGATGAAGGCTGTCAAAAAGCTTGCAGACGACGGATATCAGAGCTACGTATTCACCTGCCGTCAGAGAGAATCGGCTCTTGCAACAGAGCTTCAGCCGAGATCTGCTATTTTCAGACTTTCCATAACGGGAGACTGATATTTCGCAATTACTTCATAACTCTTTGAAAGGAAAATTCCCAATGAAAAAAATCCTTCTCGTCGGAAGCGCAAATATGGACCTTTCGATGAATCTCTTCAAAGTTCCCGAGCCCGGAAAAACGGTTATTGACGACGGTGGAATTGCATATACCCCCGGCGGAAAAGGCGCGAACTCTGCCGTTGCTTTTGCAAAGCTTGGCAGCGACTGCGTTTTCTGCACGAAGCTAGGACGCGACGCCCACGGTCTGAAGCTCTTTAATTACTACAAGGAATGCCGTATAAATACCTCGTATATAAAAGTCGATCCCGAAGCACCTACAGGTCTTGCCGTGGTTATGAAAGAGGCTGACGGCTCAAACAGAATAGTCGTATATCCCGGATCTAACAAGCTTCTAAATAACGATAATATTCTCGAAGCATTTTCCTGCAACCCCGACGCGCTTTATATAGGCTTTGAGATACCTTTCCAAATGGCTGTTGCTGCCGCAAAAATAGCATCGTCAAAAAATATTCCCGTTTTCGTTGACGCGGCTCCCGCATCTAAGGAATATCCTCTTGAAACACTTCCCCCCGTAGAGATATTTTCTCCCAACGAGACCGAGACGTTTGAGTATACCGGAGTTATGCCCAAGGGAACGTCCTCATGCCTCACTGCCGCACACGCGCTGTTTACGAAGCTCAAAGCGAAATACATAGTTATCAAGCTTGGTTCAAGAGGCGCTTTCGTGTACGACGGAAAGCATTACGACCTCGTTGCCGCTTACAAGCCCGACGCTGTCGTTGACACTACCGCTGCGGGAGATACCTTTACCGCAGGTATGACGCTTGAATATCTTCGTACGGGTAATATTAAATTGGCAATAAAATACGGTGCTGCCGCTGCCGCTATAGCGGTATCAAGAAAGGGCGCAGGCACTTCCATTCCCTCGGCAGACGAGGTTCTTGAATTCATAAGAAGAAAAGAAGGTTAAAATTTTACTTATATAACAAACCGTCTTGCAAACCACATAATATTTAAAACGCCAGAGGAAAATATGAATTACACACTGTCAAGCCTTACTTTTAAATCGTGTGACGGAAAAAATACGATATACGGAAGAATATACACCCCTGCATCGGGAGAAATCCGCGGAGTAGTCCAGCTTTCGCACGGAATGGTGGATCATAGCGGACGATACGAGGCTCTTGCAGATTATCTGACTAAAAACGGTTACGTATTTGCGGGAAACGACCATCTCGGTCACGGTAACAGCGTATCCGACGATGCTGATTTCGGATTTTTTGCCGAAAAAGGCGGAGTTGACTTGCTTTTGCGCGACCTTCACGCAATGAACAGAATTCTGCGTGAAAAATTTCCCGGTATGGAGCCTGTTATTATGGGACACAGTATGGGCTCGTTTTTATCAAGACTTTACGTTGAGAAATATCCTCATACCGTATCGGGACATATTATTCACGGTACAGGCGGACCTATGGGAGTTATTCTCCCTCTCGGAAAAGCACTCGTTAAAACTATTTCGCTTTTCAGAGGAAAAAGATACCGTTCTAGGTTCGTTAAAGGAATAGCCTTTGCCGGTTATAACTCGAAATTTCCTAAAGATGAGGGCAAAAACGCCTGGCTTACACGAGATCTTTCAACCGTATCCATGCGTGATGAGGAGAAATTTACGAACTTCACCTTTACCCTTTCGGCATACTACGATCTTTTCACCGCAGTTGGTGCTTCAAATTCAAAAAATTGGTTTTCTTCATACCCTTCCGATTTGCCGACTCTTATTATGAGCGGGGATATGGATCCCGTAGGCAATTACGGCAACGGCCCGAAGTACGTCTATAAAAAACTGCTCGTAAGAGGCGTTACAGACCTTTCTCTCAAGCTATATGAGGGCGCGCGCCACGAGCTTTTCAATGAAACTAACAGAGAGAAAGTTTTCGCCGATATAGCGGAATGGCTTTTGGGAATATATAAATGATACACGCACTTGCTCTGACCGGGCCGACTGCGTCCGGTAAAACATCACTCTCGCTCTCTATAGCAAAAGCACTCGGGTGCGAGATAATCTGTATGGACTCTATGCAGATATATAAAAGAATGGATATCGGAACCGCTAAAGCAACAAAAGAGGAGCAGAATACCGTCAGGCATCATATGCTCGACTTTCTCTCCCCTACCGAAAATTTCAGCGCAATGTCTTACAAAGATATGGCTATGGCGGTTGCCGAGGATATAATATCACGTGGAAAAATTCCGCTTTTCGTTGGCGGAACAGGACTTTATCTCTCAACTCTTATACGTAAAAATTCCGAGCAGGCTCCCGAGTCTGACCCTGAATACAGACGCAAGCTCGAAGAATCACTCACATCCGAAGAAAAAAGAATAGAGTTATGGGAAAGGCTTCGACAAATTGATCCCGTTTCCGCAGAATCGGTGCATTATAATAATGTCAGGCGAGTTGTACGCGCGCTTGAAATCTTTGACGCGACCGGAAAAACAAAAAGCTATTTTGACGCGCTTTCGCGCGAAAAAAATACCGAAATAGAAATCTCCCATATAACTCTCGATTTTCACGACCGAGAAAATCTTTACCAACGCATCAACGAGAGAGTCGACGTTATGCTTAGCAAGGGGCTTTTCGAAGAAGTAAAGTGTCTTTACGGTGAGGGGCTTCTAAGGGAAGAAACAACCGCCTCGCAGGCTATCGGCTACAAGGAAATGCTCATTGCTTTACGCGGCGAAATCTCAATTTATGAAGCGGCCGAAAGACTTAAGCAAGCCACTAGAAATTACGCAAAGCGTCAGCTCACATGGTTTCGCAATATGGAGAATACAACGCAGGTATTTATGGACTGTGAAAACGGAGATGCTCGCACCAAGGATGATATACTTGCGGAATGTATATCTGTTTTCTCAAAATCCATTCAAAATTTAAATTGTTAGTTAAAATTTACGATAAAGGAAAATTTCAAAATGAGGGCATCTGATTTAAAAAAGCTTCTCTCTGACGGAGCGCTTGAAAAGTATTCCAATCTTTACGCAGATACAAAGGCGCAGACTGCAAGATTCTTAGCAGCGCTCGATTCTTACATTGATATTTACGGTGACGATGAGGAAGACGTGGGAATCTTCTCCGTTCCCGGCAGAAGTGAAATTTCCGGAAACCATACAGACCACAACCGCGGCTGCGTTCTTGCAGGCGCTATAGACAGAGATATTATTGCCGTTGCGGCAAGAAATACTGACGGAATTATAAGATTTAAGTCCGAGGGTTACCCTAAAACCGAAATCGACCTCTCCGAGATAGACGATCCCGATAATTTTGAAAATTACACTTCAAAGGCTCTTATTGCAGGTCTTGCAAAGGGATTCGTTAATTCTTCCTACTCCATAGGCGGATATAACGCTTATGCTACGACAGAAGTACTTAAAGGAAGCGGAATTTCTTCCTCTGCGGCTTTCGAGGTAATGATAGGCAATATATTAAATTACCTCTATAACGACGGCAAGGTTTCAAACGTTGAAATCGCAAAGCTCTCTCAGTACTCTGAAAACGTTTATTTTGGAAAACCCTGCGGTCTTATGGACCAGGTCGCGTGCGCTGTAGGCGGATTCGTATTTATCGACTTCAAGGATCCCAAGAATCCCATCGTTGATCCTATCGCGTTCTCACTTACCGACGCAGGCTATTCTCTCGCTATAGTAAACACCGGCGGAAACCACGCCGACCTCAACGATGACTACGCTTCCATTCCTTACGAAATGAAGGCTGTTGCAAAAGAGCTTGGAGCAGACGTTTTAAGAGGCTTCTCCGAGGCTGACCTTATTGCTAAAATACCCGTTCTTCGCGAAAAGCTCGGCGACAGAGCCATTCTTCGCGCTCTCCATTTCATAAGAGAAAACGACCGAGTCGGAGTTATCAGAGAAGCACTTAAA
This sequence comes from Eubacteriales bacterium, assembly GCA_045578385.1. Taxonomy (GTDB): domain Bacteria; phylum Bacillota; class Clostridia; order Oscillospirales; family CAG-272; genus UBA1740. Next base: position 18,945 of record JAZNKD010000055.1, read on the forward strand.
AATTCAGACGTTGACGGCTTCTTAAACGGAATTCTCGCTTCCGGCTCATCGTCATTCAAATATCTCCAAAACGTATTTACCACTATCAACATAAAGGAACAGGGACTATCGCTTGCGCTTGCGCTTACCGAGGGATATCTTGACGGCAAGAATTGCGCCTACCGCATTCACGGCGGCGGCTTTGCAGGAACTATACAGGTATTTATAAAAAATGAGTACGTTGACGGTTACGCAGCTCTTATGGACTCCGTTTTCGGCGAAGGCGCTACTATGAATCTTAAGATTCGCCCCGTTGGAGCTTGTAGACTTTTCTGATTTAAGATGTCCGATTTATTGGACAGGGATTATTGTATAATTGAATCGTAAAAGATGCAGAGATGCTAAAAAGCTAAGCAATTCCGTTCGGTTCCGACGGTCAATTTCGACTCGTATCAGTATTGCCGATTTGCAAAGCTCTGCGGAAAATCAAAACGATTGCAATGAAAGGTGTTTAAAACTTATGGCAGCAAAAAAGACAGCAGTGCAGGATAAAGCTCCTGCAAACGATAAAAAAGCGGCTCTTGAAACCGTAATGGCGAGAATTGAGCGCGAATGCGGTAAGGGCTCTATTATGAGACTCGGAGAAAATTCCGCACTTAACGTTTCCGCAGTATCCACCGGTTCTCTTGCTCTTGATTTCGCCCTCGGCGTAGGCGGTATTCCTCGCGGAAGAATAACCGAGATATTCGGTCCTGAATCCTCAGGTAAAACCACTATCGCGCTTCACGTTATAGCTGAAGTTCAGAAGCAGGGCGGCGTTGCAGCGTTTATAGACGCAGAGCACGCGCTCGATCCCGGTTATGCAAAAAAGCTTGGCGTTGATATAAACGAGCTTCTCGTTTCTCAACCCGATTGCGGTGAGCAGGCTCTTGGTATCGCCGAGACTCTTGCAAACTCCGGCGCTATTGATATAATCGTAATCGACTCCGTTGCCGCACTCGTTCCCCGTCAGGAAATAGAAGGCGATATGGGCGCATCTCACGTAGGCGTTCAAGCAAGACTTATGTCTCAGGCTATGAGAAAGCTTATGGGCACTATTGCAAAATCGAACACTATCGTTATATTTACAAACCAGCTTCGTGAGAAGGTTGGCGTTATGTACGGCAACCCGGAGGTTACCCCCGGCGGACGCGCGCTTAAGTTCTACGCTTCGGTAAGAATTGACGTAAGACGCTCAGACTCACTCAAAAACGGCAGCGAGGTTATCGGCTCTCACACTAAGTGCAAGGTCGTTAAAAATAAGGTTGCGCCTCCCTTCAAGGTTGCGGAATTCGATATTCTTTACGGCTCCGGCATTTCCAAATCCTCCGAGATTATAGATATGGCTATCCAGCTCGACGTTATCGAGAAAAGCGGCGCGTGGTTCTACTACGACGGCAACAGACTCGGTCAGGGTAAGGATAACGTAAGAAAGCTCATTGAGGGCGACAGAGAACTTATGGAAAAGCTCGAAACGCTCGTTCGCGAAAAGGCAAAATCCGCTCTGTTCGAGGAGGACGGCGAGATTGGCGGAGACGATGACGACGATTTTGATATCGAAGATTTCGGTGACGAGGAATAATAAACCGTGAACGGCAAAATCGTTTCCATACGTACAAAGGGTAAATCAACGATACTCGTTGAGCTCACACTTTTAATCGATGACAATAAAGTAAAATACACTGTAAGCGAGGGGACATACCGAAAAGTCGGCTGTCCCCTTTCGGACGAAATAATAGACGGCGATTCCTTGGATATGCTCGCAGGAGAGGACGAGGAGCGCCGCGCTCTTATGAAAGCCCTTTCAATTCTCGCTTACACGGATAACAACAAGCGCAGACTTTATACAAAGCTTATAAACCGCGGATTTTCAAAAAAGGTGGCAAACGCAACAGTTCTTGAATGCGTAAGACTCGGATATATTGATGAAGAAAGACAGCTCGAAAGACTTATTCTGAAATATTCGGAGGAGCTTTGGGGGCCGAAAAAAATCATGGCAAAGCTCGTGGCAAAAAGCTACTCGGCATCCGAGATATCAAAAATGATAAAAGCTCTTGAAGACTGCGGAAAAATTGATTTTAAAAAATCCAGAGCAATACTCTTAGAAGCTAAGCTTCCCGAGGGCGCGTCATACGAAGAAACGCGCAAGCTGCTCTATAAATACGGGTACATAAAATGATAAAAAGATTTCTAAGCTATTACAAGCCGTACAAGCTTCTATTCTTTATAGATATGGCTGCCGCAATAATTATCGCGGCGTGCAATCTCATATATCCCTCAGTTGTAAAGGATATAATAAACAAATACGTCTTTGAAGAAACTCCGAAGATGCTTCTTATATTCTCAGCGGCGCTTCTTTGCATATACCTTATCAAAGCAGTATGCACTTACGTCGTAAGCTATCACGGACATATTATGGGCATAAAGATACAAAGGGATATGCGAGGCGACCTCTTTAAAAAGTATCAGACGCTTCCTACCACATTTTTTGATAACAATAAAACGGGAGACCTTCTGACACGACTCGTGAACGATCTTTTTGAGGTTTCCGAGCTTGCACACCACGGCCCCGAAAATCTTATTCTCGCCGTACTTATGTTTGCGGGAACGTTTACGATACTTCTCACAATCAACGTATATCTCACGCTTATAGTTCTTGCAATAGTTCCGTTTATAGTGCTGTTCACAGTCCTTTCAAGAAACAGTATGCGCTCGGCAATGAAAAGCTACCGAAAGCAGACAGCCGTTATAAATTCGAGCCTTGAAAATTCACTCTCGGGAATAAGAGAAACAAAATGCTATGCCAGAGAACATCACGAGATAGAAAAATTCGGAGAGGTAAACGGGCTTCTCGCTCGCCTGCGCTCCACGGCGATGTTTTCGCTCGCAAGATACGAAACGGTTATGGCTTTCATTTCCGACCTCTTATATCTTGTAATAGTTCTTGCAGGAGGTCTTTTCTTCTTTAACGGAAAAATAGATGCGGGTGAGTTTGCCGCATTTATACTGTATATAGGAATGTTCCTGACACCCATTCAGAAGATAGCCTTCCTCTTTGAGTCCTTCCAAGAGGGTATGACGGGCTTCTCAAGATTTGCGGAAATTATGGAGCTTAAAGAAGAAAACGACACGGGTACGGTCGTGCTTGATGAAATTGAAGGAAACGTTGTATTTGACGGCGTATCCTTTGCCTATGAATCAGCCGAAGAAAAAATGGTTATTAAAAACCTCAACCTCGAAATAAAGGCGGGAGAAACTCTTGCTCTCGTAGGCCCGTCGGGCGGCGGTAAGACTACCCTTTGCAATCTCATTCCAAGGCTTTACGACGTTACTGAGGGAAGAATACTCCTTGACAGCATCAATTTGAGAGATATAACTCTTGAGTCACTGCGAATGAATATCGGCGTAGTCTCGCAGAGCGTATTTCTCTTTGACGGTACTATAAGGGATAATATCGCTTATGGCAAAGCGGACGCTACGAACGAGGAAATAATCGCCGCAGCAAAGCTTGCTAACATTCACGATTATATATCCACTCTTGAAAAAGGCTATGACACCGAGGTGGGAGAAAGAGGGCTTAAGCTTTCGGGCGGTCAGAGACAGCGCGTAGCAATAGCCCGAGTATTTCTAAAAAATCCTTCTTTCCTTATTCTTGACGAAGCTACGAGCGCACTTGATAACGTCACGGAAATGCAGATTCAGGAATCTCTTGAGAAGCTTTCCAGCGGAAGAACCGTTATCGTTGTTGCTCACAGGCTTTCAACGGTGAAGAACGCCGACAGAATAGTCGTTCTCGACAAAACGGGCATAATCGAAGAAGGTACTCATAGCGAGCTTATGGAAAAGGGCGGCGAGTATCACAAGCTTTACGTAACAAGTCAAAGGGGCACTCAGCTTTCAGAATCGGTAAATTAAAATGACATCTAACGTATTAAACAACACACGGATGGGTATGCGCGACGGTATGCCCATAGGTCTCGGCTATTTTGCAATATCATTTGCTTTCGGTATTATGGCTACGTCGTTCGGGCTGACAATTCCCGAAGCAATACTTATATCGGCGCTTAACCTTACGAGCGCAGGACAGCTCGCTTCCCTGCCGATAATTACCGCAGGCGGCTCTCTTATAGAGCTTGCTTTAACTCAGATTCTTATTAATCTCCGATATTCTTTGATGTCTATATCGATTTCTCAGAAATTCGACAAAAAAATAGGTATAATAGATAGATTTTACCTCGCTCTTACACTTACGGACGAAATGTTTGCAGTAAGCGTAGGAAAAGAACAGCAGTTAGGAAAAAGATATCTTCTATCGCTTTTACTGTTTCCCTATTTAGGTTGGACACTCGGTACTGCCGCAGGGGCAATAGCCGGTAATATTCTGCCCGAAATCGTAGTTACGGCGCTGGGCGTGTCAATGTATGCTATGTTTATAGCGATAATAACGCCTACGGCAAAGCAGAATAAACCTATTGCAATATGCGTTTTCATCAGCATAATTCTTTCGCTGGCATTTGAATACGTTCCGTATATTTCCAGAATTCCCGACGGATTTGTTATAATAATCTGTGCTCTTGTTGCAAGTGTAGCAATAGCTTTATTCTTCCCAATCCAAGATGAAAAAGAAGCTGATTCGGGAGGTGATGCTGTATGACGGGAGAATTTACCCTAACATTTGACAAATTTCTCATTTACCTTGCGGTAATGGTCACGGTCACCTACATTTTAAGACTTTTGCCTATGCTCTTTATACGCAAAAGGATAGAAAACCGCTTTATACGCTCCGTGCTTTATTACACGCCCTACTCGGTCCTCGCGGTAATGACGGTCCCCGCTATATTCTACGTATCGGATAATCTATTAACAGGGGTGGTTGCCGCAGTAACCGCATTGGCGCTTTCGTATTTCGGAAGAAGCCTTATTACCGTAGCATCATTTGCGGCTCTCTCCGCTTTTTTGGTGGAGCTTATTTACTATTTAATTTAAAATTACAAAGCAAATCTTCATACAAAAAAGAGAGAACGATACGGTTTAAATATCCGTAAAATTCTCTCTTTTTCTTGCTTTTGATATCTATTGTTTACATTTAGGCTTATAGTATCTCTCCGTAGGTCATATCGCCGTACGTAGGAACAGGCCAATACTCTCTGGCGGTTATCTCCTCAAGCTCGTCAATGTAGTATCTGAGCTTATCCATCGCTGCACTGACGTTATTGCAATAGAAGAATGCAGCTTCCTCTGTTGAAAGTATCTTTACCGCCATTTCTTCAAGCTCGGCAAGCTCTGCGTGAGCCTCGTATACCGAGGAAAGAAGATTCGTCAGCTTCTCGATATGAGACTTCTCTCTTGTAAGTCTTGCTTTTGGAAGAACTGCAGAAAGATTGTTAACCGCGAGGGAAAGGTCACCGATATACTTCGAAACTGCGGGAATATAATCGCGCATTGCCATTTCGAGCATCGTTTTAGCTTCTATATTTTTTATCTTTCTGTAATTTGCAAAGTATATCTCTCGCCTTGAACGAAGCTCAACACGGTTCATAACGCCAAACTTCTCAAATAGCTCAACGTTCTTATCATCATCGAAATGAGCGTAAGCCTCAGGTGACGTCTTAAAGTTGGAAAGACCGCGTTTTTCCGCCTCGATTTCCCACTCGCGAGAATAGGAATTTCCGCCGAACAGAATTCTGCTGTGCTCACGAAGCGTATCTCTTATAAGCTTATCAACAGCCTTATCAAAATCAGGCGCAGATTCAAGTATATCGGCAAAGTCGGAGAATGATTTTGCAACGGCGGTATTAAGAACGGTATTTGCAAACGAAATATTCTGAGACGAGCCTACCATTCTGAACTCGAACTTATTACCCGTGAAAGCAAACGGCGAGGTTCTGTTTCTATCGGTATTATCGCGTCTGATAGCCGGAACGGTTTTGCTTCCGAAGGACATATATTTTTTATCGGGATTTACAAATTCAGAGCCGTCTATGATAGAATGAACAAGAGTATCAAGCTCGTCTCCGAGGAACATAGAAATTATCGCGGGGGGCGCTTCGTGACCACCGAGACGGCAATCGTTTCCTGCAGTTGCGGCGGATATACGTAAAAGGTCCTGATAATCGTCTACCGCTTTAATAACGGCTGCCAGCATAAGAAGGAATGATTTGTTATCCTTGGGATTTTTACTGGGCTTAAGAAGATTTTTACCCGTATCCGTTCCTATCGACCAGTTGTTATGCTTACCCGAGCCGTTTATGCCGCTAAAGGGTTTTTCGGCAAGCAAACACGCCATGCCGTGCTTAGGCGCAAGCCTTTTCATACATTCCATAGTAAGAAGATTGTGATCGGTTGCGATATTCGTGGTATGATATACGGGAGCCAGCTCGTGCTGTGCAGGTGCTGTTTCGTTATGCTTTGTTTTTGCTGAAATTCCAAGCTTCCACAGCTCAACGTCAAGCTCGTGCATATACTCGCTTACTTTAGTAGGCAGAGTTCCGAAATAATGATCGTCAAGCTCCTGTCCTTTTACAGCAGGCGCGCCAAAAAGCGTTCTTCCGCAATAGAAAATATCGCGGCGAGCCTTAAAATGCTCCTCTTTTATGAGGAAATACTCCTGCTCAGCACCTACCGTTGCGGTTATACGCCTTGCGTCATTGTCGCCAAAAAGTCTTACTATGCGAAGCCCCTCTCGGCTTATTGCATCCATAGAGCGCAAAAGCGGAGTTTTGGTGTCAAGAGCCTCACCCGTGTATGAACAAAACGCGGTGGGAATATATAAAGAGCCGTCCTTAACGAACGCATACGATGCAGGATCCCAAGCGGTATATCCTCTCGCCTCAAACGTTGCTCTGAGTCCTCCTGTGGGGAATGACGAGGCATCGGGCTCTCCCTTGATAAGCACCTTACCCGAGAAGTCCATTATTGCCTTTCCGTGCTCTGCGGGCGTTAAAAACGCGTCATGCTTCTCGGCAGTTACTCCCGTTAAGGGCTGGAACCAATGAGTAAAATGCGTTGCGCCCTTTTCTATTGCCCAATTCTTCATTGCTTCGGCAACGGTATCCGCAATGCCGGGATCTATTTCTTTCCCCTCCTCTATGGTACTGAGCAAGGAATTGCAGACGTCCTCAGGAAGTCTTGCGCGCATTTCCTTTTCACCAAAAACGAGAGAACCGAATATTTCGGGAATATTCAACTTTTCCATAACACGTCCCCCTTATATCTGCTGACTTTATATAACCGTCTCATAAAATATGCTAATAGTATACATTATTCACTCTTTATTGTCAAGTTTTATTTAATAAAAAATCTCTTAACGTAAATCTATTTATTTACAATTACTTAATTATAAAGTCTCATTTGTACTTGACTTTTTACCGTCCAAAGTGTATAATATTCTAGTGCAATAAATCTTACACAAGCGTCCGAAAATCACCTTGTGAAAGAATAAAGGATATTAAATGTATTATATAACACTTGATCTTGAATGGAATCAGGCATACGCGCAAAAAGCGCTCGCCGTACAGCGTCAGTTATCCTCAAGACTGCGCGGAGAGGTTATACAGATAGGCGCGGTTAGGCTTGATGAACATATGCAGCCATGCGGCTCATATCAGATAATTGTAAAGCCTAAATACTTCAAAAAACTTCATAGACACGTCAGCGAGCTTACGGGTATAACGCAGGATCAAATGGACCTAGGAACGCCTTTCCCTGCCGCAGAGGCAAGCTTCAGAAAATGGTGCGGAAACGACTTTGTTTTTCTAACATGGGGCCCAGATGATATTCCTATGCTTAAAGAAAATTTCAACATCCACGGTCTAAACTCAAAGTGGATTGAGAAAGTTTACGACCTTCAGGTTATCTTCAACCGTCAAACCGACGGAGCAAACAGGCAGCGTTCTCTTGAATACGCAATGGAATACTTCGAGATACCGCAGCGACTTCCTGCGCACGACGCACTTAACGATGCGTATTTTACGGCGCTTGTTGCGGCAAAGCTAAACGTTGCGGAAGGTATCGCAAGGTACGACTTGGAAAAAGGCGAGCATCTTGAATCCTTGGTTATCGGAGATGCAGATGCGGGCGAAGACGGATACGTAACAATAGGAGAAATGCTTGAAGATGACATAATTGCGTCTCCTATATGCCCTTTATGCAAAGCAAAGCTGGAATCTCTCGGAAAGCCGCTTCACTCTAAGGGACAGAAATATACGTTTATTTATAACTGCAAAAAACACGGAGATATGATACTCACCTTGAAGCTTCATAGAAACTTCAACGATACGTGGAGAGCAAGGAGAACTGTTGATAAAGCAACGGCGGAGAAGCTCGAAGCATACCGACTCGGTCTTGAAAAAAGCAACATAAGACACAAAACATCTAAAAAGAACTACCGTTCAAAAAAGAGAGTTACGTCAGGCGTGAAGTCGGTTGCAAGCTCTTCAGAACAGTAATTCTTTTGCAAAAAAGATGCTTTTTAAAAATTATTTATGTTTTTTTCACTAATCTATTGACATTTGACATTCAAATGTGCTAGAATTACATTGCAGTCAAATCAGTCAATAATGATTTTAAGGAGGTTTTCTATGAAGTACGAAACCCCGGAATGCGAAATCATTAAAATCGACAACTTGGATATCATTTGCGAAAGTTTCCCCGGCTTCAAGGATGATGATAGCGGATTGGGAGACGTTCCTACTATAGATATCAATTGATTTAAATAGATGTCGCATAAAGAACCCGTGCCTAGTCAGCACGGGTTCTTTTTTATCGCTATCTTCAGTTAAATCTCAAAAACCGTTATACTTCAAACCGATTTTTACATACTGAAAAGTGAGGATGCCGTAAAAGCATCCTCACTCTTTTTTCTTTGGTTGAATTATTCTTTAATGCAACATATGATTAGTTGGAAGGTTCTCCCCAATCGTATCCCGCCGCGCGCCAATCGAAATTGGTATTTACGGGAATTTTTGACATTTCGCGGTAGTTTGTCATATTGCTGCAAATTCTCATATTAGCCGGCATAGTGGAGTCGGCAATATTTACTGCCTGAGTTTTATTAAGCACGTTAGTCACAGATTGTGAAGTAACGTTATTGGGATCGTAATTATATTTGAACACCGCATCCGGGAAAGCGTTAAATATATAAATATTATCTGCTTTGCACTGGAAATTCCTGATATTTACCTTGATAGGAAGATAGCAATCGTATCCAAAGTCCCAAAGCCAGTATCCACCCTGCTTTGACATATTCGCAGCAGACTTCTTAGCATCAGCATCCGCTTTTTTCTCAGCTTCATCCTGAGTCATAGAGCCGTTTGCTATTTCATCGGCAAAATCGAGCATTTTTTGGTTGTATACCTTATTATACTCGTCATTATAAGATTTCGTAAGCTCTGCGGTAGTACGGAAGTTTTGGTTAGTCGTTGCAAATCCGGACATTATCATAGTACAAGTGCTAGCCGTTTTTTCGGTTAGATAAGTTCCGCTGGTAGTTTGATATGCGGGATAGTTTTTAAATTCGCAGTCTACGATATTCATATCACCGCGGAAGCTTCCTCCGTAGTCAGATCTAAGGAAAATAAATCCGCAGTTATTTGTTATCTTCTCAACTCTTATCAGATTAAACGTACCGCCTCCGACAACGTTTATGGTATGTCCTATCACAGTATCAATAAGCGTTGCGTTCCAGAATCCACGGTGGGCATCAAAACGGTTGATCTTGCAGTTCTTGAAGGTCATATTCTTAGAACCGTTACTGTTCATAATACCCCAATATCTCTGGTCGCCAAGACCGGTATCAAGTTCTTCGCCGGGTCTGTCGGGATTTTCTGTAAATCCTTGAACCACCGTATCAAAAACTACGTTACAGCTATAGTCAACAAGAAAATCGTAGGAGCCTGCAGGAACCGGTTCCGGCTTCTGTCCTCCGGTAGAACCTGTAGCGGGCTTATCCTCGTAGTAAGCGGTATGAGCGGTGAGGCTGCAATTCTTTACAAGAATATTGCTGGTGTATGTTATATTGAAGAATCCGTAATAGGGATAGCTCTCTTGTCTTGAGCCGTATTGTTTACAGTATTTGTCACAGGTGTGAGTGCCAGGCTTGTTAATAGTATGGAAATCCGGCTCATTTTTCATTCTGTGCGTAATATTCTCTATAGTCACGTTAGAACGGTTAATCTGGAATCCCTGAGCATACGCTTCATACTTTACCTCGTAGTTGGTATCACTTACACACTGGCAGCATATGTTATAGAATTTACCGTTTTTGATATTTATGGGAGCATCGTCGTTACGGTAAATGATGAGCTGAGTAATATCGTTGTTGAACGTAGGATTTCCGTATGCATCCTTTGCATTAAGACCTGCAATAGTTACGCTGGGGTCGTTAGGATCGGTAGAGCCGAAGGAATAAGCAACGGGGGTAGTTACGTTTCCTTTGATACCGTTGCCGTCAAGATCCTCGTTCTGACCTTCTCTGACGAAGTTTCCGTTAGCCTCAACCATAAATACGTCTATACGATCGGTACCGGCGTTTTCATTTGCTCCGTGACGTACAAAGTCTTTATGAGTCGAGCTGATTATTCTGACCATACTGCTAACCTCAAGCTTAGGAGCAAGCCAGGGGAACGATTCGGTCGAAGGATCTATAACGAGTTTTTCGGGAGCTTCGGGATTAACGTTCTTGCGATACTCCTCATAAAGCGCGTATACCTCTTCGCCTGTAAGAGTTACAACGCCTCCGGGTTGTCTATCAAGAGTAAAGAGGCGAACACCTCTGTTTGCGAAGCCTGCGGAACCGTAATCATCAACGGTAATTGTAGCGCCGTTAAAATCAATATCGGTCGTTACGGGAATAGTTGCAACTCGGCTTGCAGCGGCTACGAAATAATGAGCGCCTTCCTTACCGCGTACCCTCTGACCGCACTTGTTTGCAAAAATATGAGTATCATAAAGCGCTTGGTAGTCATCTGTAACGCCATTACCCTTTGCGCCGAACTCCTCATAATATACAGTATTTGCTTCGTCCGTATAGTTATTCTCTACAACGACGTCTCCACGTTTGCTAAGAAAGACGTCTTCAAGGAATTTGATATAGGATCTTTCGAACGTGCTCATGTAGCAGCACTCAACTATGTAATCCTTGCCGTCAACGTATGCACGGAAACCGCCGCTTCTTTCAAGCTCGTGATCTTTATTGCGTGAGTTTCCTTCGTACGTATCAACGTAGCGAATTATAAACGCGTGGTCGTAGCTATCAACGTTTGCAATTTTACCGGAATTCAAAAAGATTCCGCTCTCATCGTACAAATCATCTGCAAATTTTTCAATTTTCGATACAGGATAGTTTTGCAAAGACAACTCACCTACATCTAAAACAAGCGTGAAATCAGCAAGCGAAACACCGTCGATTTTTATAGAAGTTATGCTGTATTTCGTGAGCTTCTTATAATTATAATCATCTCTAACAGAGAGAGAAGTAATACTTGTAACCTTAGAGGTTATCTTCATCTCGTTCGCAACGTATATGTCAAAAGTCTTAACCGTCAGATCGGAAGTGCCTCCAGCGATAACGATTTTATCGCCTACGATTTTTATAATTTGACCGTTACGACCGAGATAGGTGGTCGTTACGCAGCAATCGTCACCTCTATTAAGCGCGTTAGCTCCGATAATGAGCTCTCGCTCGGTAACGGCAGAGGCATCTCTGTCACTCACCGCATCGTTAATCTCCACGCCAAGATTTCTTAAATCTTTGACGAACGTCTCTGCTGCTTTCTTAGCTTTAGCTCCGGATGCATACGTGTAAACCACGTTAAACATTGCTTTTCCGTTATGAATGAGCAGAAGTTTACCGGCTTCTTCTACAGGCGTATCATTGCCGCCGTCCGTGCTTCCGTCACCGTCTCCGTCCGTGCTATCGTCACCGAAGCCGGGGATATCGATATACTGCGAAAGTATATCACAGGAAGCAAGCGAAAATACGGTGAGGAGCATAAGTGCAAGAAGCAAAATTCTTGTAATTATTTTATTCATATTTTCCTCCGTTTCGAGCTATGCTCATAATTTTACGCGTATATATTATACCAAACAAAAAAATACCAGTCAAGTCAGTAATTTGAAATTCGTAATAACAGACAAAATATTATATTGAAACTTGTGTACCTTGCTATAACGAAAGAACGTGCGTACACACAAAGGAAAAAGTATGTACACACGTCCTTCATAATTTATTCAAATTAGGCCTTTTCGCATCTTCTCATTTTACGTGAAACGATGTAAAGTACAACGGCGGCTATAAGGCACAGAGAGCTTATAATTAACGCAAGCGTCCAGTTTACGTTACCTAAATTCGCAAACGTAAATTCTCCCCCGTTCTCGTCCTGCATATGAGGAGCTACAAGGACTGTATCAAATCCAACGGTGAACAAAATCAAAAACTTAGCAATATGCGGCAAAACCTCGCACGCAATTCCATATCTTTCCCTTTCGTGAGTAATTGACGGCGAAAATCTTGACGGCACGTTTTTAGAAAAGTCAATAACGTCTCCTATCCAGAGACCGACCAAAACGGAAATAACCGTTTCGGGCAACATATACGTTGCGTTATAGCTTATAGAGTAAATAAGCGCCGCTTCGGTGGGTATGGATAATCCCGCCCAGACGGTTGCTCCCGATACAACGTGACAAACATATCTTAATACGCACACAAGCGCCATACCGACGGCGAGCTCGGTCTTCTGCTTTACCTGATACGGAGCTTCCTTAAATCCAATTCTGTTTTTTACAAATCCTCCAAGTCCGACTATTGTAAAGGCGATGACGTAATCAAGCAAAATTACCGCGATAACCGATTGCCATGTAGTAAAATACGACAACGTGCTTAATCCGAGAAGCTGCTGAATTGCAGCATACGTAAATCCCGTCATCAGTCCAAAGCGCACCCCGTGTCTGTATGACACTATGATTATCGGCAGCATAGATGCAAGAGTTACCGAGCCTCCGTATGGCATATCAACGAGCTTAATTATGCTGAGAACCGTGGCAAAGGCTATCATCACGGACGCCTCCGCTAATGCTTTCGTAAGTTTTTTTGTTTCCAAAGTCTTTCCTCCTTAAATTAAAAATTGCCACACAGAAATATCCGTGCGGCAAAATCAAACCAAAGAGTAAGCACCTTATAATTTTGGTATAATATCTTCCTACGACGGCATTATCCGTATCAGGTTAAAGGGTTTGCGACGTATCGCATCTCAGCAAAAGCACCCCTGATATATTCTGTTTTGGCAAACCGCGTAATTTTTGCGGTTAAGTGGATTTTAGCACAAACAACGCGGTTTGTCAATAGCATTTTTGTGCTTTTTGAAATTTTCCCGTTCAACGTTACTGCTTTCAACGTTTTGGAGCGTTATTAAAGCTCCTGAATTATAAGCAAAGCGCCGTTTTTTACTGATATTTCGGCTTCTTCTATATCTGTGAAAGAATTTGACACGCCCATAGGGTAATCGCATTTTAGACTTATATTTTCTGCGTTATATTTCAGTCCTTTGATGCATACACCGAAAGCGTCTGCCCCGAACGCAAAGACCGAAACACCCTTCCCAGAATCCGATTTCAACTTTATTCTTTCGTTTTTTATAACAAATACTTTGGCACAGTTTCCCATAAGAAAAGCTTGCCTGTTTTCATTCTTTGCCTTTAAAAGCAAACAATAGTTCGCAAAAGTGTGGTCTTCCCGACCGCCAACGCCACCATATATATAAAATTCATCACAACCGCGCGATACGCCTGCTTTGTACGCAAGGAACATATCGGTTTCATCTTTTTCAACGGGATGTTTTATAATTTCAACATCCTTTAACTCAGGAATTTTATCAATCGAATCAAAGTCGCCTACAAGAATATCGGGCTTAATCAAGGCTCGCTCAAGGTATCCATAACCGCCGTCGGCGGCAATTACCAGATCTCCGGAAGAAACAGAAATATGAGAATAAATCTCTCCTGCGCCGACGATAATGCACCTTTTCATATCAGCTCTCCGAAAGGTCAAGCATCTCGTCAACGGCACGCATTACACCAAGCTTACCGTATTCGTAAGTAAGGCCGCCTTGCATATAAGCAGTAAACGGGTATACAAGAGGTCCGTCGCAGCTAAGCTCGTTCGTCGCCCCGGTTATAAACGTACCCGCCGCCATAATTTCCGGATGAGGATAACCCGGCATTTCGCCCGGCTCGGGAATGCAGTATGATTCAACAGGCGAGCCCATCTGGATTCCCTTGCAGAATTTAATAAGCTTATCAGCCGAATAAAGATTCATAGTCTGAACTATATCGGTTCTCTTTTCGTCATATTTAGGATCTACGTCCTCAAAGCCGACAAGCTCGAGAAGCCTTGCCGCGAAAGACATAGATTTCAGGGTTGATGCAACGCAGGCGGGCGCCATAAAAAATCCCTTATAGAATGATGCAAGCTGATTGAAGTTTGCACCAAGATCTTTTCCTACGCAAGGCGCTGTAAGTCTTTCGGCTATATCCTCTATAACGGCGCGTTTTCCAACGCAATATCCGCCGCTTACAGCAAACCCCGCGCCAAGATTTTTCATCATAGAGCCAACGAACACGTCGGCTCCAACGTCGGTAGGCTCTCTGTCCTCCGTGAACTCTCCGTAGCAGTTATCTACCATAATTATCGTTTCAGGACAAGCTTCCTTTACAACCTTTATAGCCTCGGCAATTTTATCTATGGTAAGACTTTTTCTCTGAGAATATCCGCGGCTTCTCTGTATAGCCGCCACTTTTATATCACCCTTAGAAACTCTATCTCTAATAGCCTCTAAATCAAACTCGTTACCGTTAAGGTCGATTTCTTCGTATTTTACACCGCATTTTATCAAAGAATTTCTACTGTCCCCAGCGGTTCCTATAACACTTTTTAAGGTATCGTAAGGCTCGCCTGATATGTAAAGCAGAGTTTCTCCGTATTTTAAAAGTCCTCCAAGCGTTACCGCAAGCGCGTGCGTTCCCGACATAAGCTGAGGTCTGACGAGCGCATCCTCTGCTCCGAAAACTTTTGCGTATATTTCTTCAAGCTTGTCTCTGCCCGAATCGGTGTAGCCGTAACCTGTTATCTCTATAAAGTCGGCAGTTGATACTCTGCACTCCTGAAAAGCGGTAAGTATTTTTGCCGAGCAAAGAAGCGCATTTTCTTCTATTTTAGCAAAGGTTTCTTTTAAATCAAGTTCTGCTTGCTTTGCCATTTTTGCCGTATAATCACTTATTTTATATCCGTAATACATTCTGTTTTCTTTCCTATTATATTCAGTGTTTTGATAAAATCCAATCGGTTTTATTTTCTTTTTGGGTTTTCGTTTTACAAAATACGCTGCAATTTTTATCCTTGTTTTTGTACCGTGATGTTTATTTTTTTATATTTTGTCAAGGATTGCGGGGATTTCGCTTAATTTATCCAGCGAAAACTCGGGTTTTATATCCGTATACTCAAACACCTTTCCCAAGGTAAAATGACAGGTATGTATCCCCGCGTTTATTCCCCCGAGAATATCCGACGTAAGACTGTCTCCTATTATAATCGTCTCGCTTCTGGATTTATTTTTCATTTTTTCGAAGCACGCGTCAAAAAATTCGGCCGAGGGTTTATTTGCACCCATTCTTTCGGATATGAATATATCCTTAAAATACGCAGCTATTCCGCTTTTCTTTATGCGCCTGTCCTGAACAAACGCAGTACCGTTTGAAGTAATATAGAGATCGTATTTATCGCATAGGCTTTCGAGCAGTTCTTTTGCTCCGTCGATAAAATAGCATCCCTCCGACAGACGTCTTTCGTAAAAATACTGTACGTCCTTCGGAGAAATATTTTTGCCAAGAGACTCAAAGAAAAGCTCGAAACGTCTTGTTAAAACAGTTTCTCTGGTCATTTCTCCGCGCTCAAGCGCCTGCCAACACAGACGGTTAAATTCTCTGTATTTTTCTATGACTCCGTCATTTACCGAAACTCCGAATTCTTCAAGAGTTTTTGTAATTGCTTCTTTTTCACCTCTGTGAAAATCAAGAATGGTATCATCTAAATCAAGAAATATATTTTTCACCATAGGTCTCCGTGTTTTTTAACTTACATATTCCGGAATAAAACCGCATTTAATCAATATAAAAGCGAAATTCGGTATAAACCGTAAAAACTTTGAACTTTATATTTCGCTTAAGATATGGAACAATTTACCTGTAAATAGGTTAAAATATAATAACAGATAAAACGATTTTTATAAAGTAAAGAGAACAGATGCCGACCGAGGTTTGCAATATCTATCTCATTTTCATTATATTATGCCAAAACCTCACGCAATTCTGAAATCGGTGACGCTTCCCGCAAGCTTATCAGCTGAAACCTCGGCGCCGTTGAGCTTACCCGTGCACTCTACCGCATCGCCCATAGACTCATTGGTATCGGTTGATACGTATCCAAATACTCCGCCGATGCAAAGAGTTGACTCTGCAGTGACGTTACCGCTGTTATTTGCGTAAGTAACGACAACCTTTACCTTACAGTCCCAGGTTGCCTTGCGATATCCCTCAACCTCAAGCTTACCTATCACTCCGCCGACAAAGCTTCCCGTAGTAATAATATCACCCGAGTTTTCAAGCCTCGTTAAAGTCAGGGTATGAACGTTATTGCTGTTTTCGGTAATATAAGAGGTTATCGTACCGAAAATACCTCCGACATTATGTGCTGCCGTAACCTTGCCCGAGTTTTCAAGCTCGCTCATACTGCCTGCACCGCCGAGAGCTACGCAGCCTGCGATGCCGCCTACGTGGTCAGAGGTGGGAGCGTAAATCTCACCGCTGTTAATAAGTCCCGTGAGCGTGCCGGTTGCGTATCCGACGATACCGCCGACATATCCGCCCTTATTTGAATACTCTATCTTACTTTCGTTACGGCAATCCTCAATATAGGATGCCTGACCTGCAATACCGCCGAGCCTTACGTAGTAAGAGCTGTTCGATACGTAATAGCCGGTAGCAATAAGCTTGCTGCCCGTATTCGTGCAGGATACGATTCTCACGCCTGAAGTAATTCCCGCAATACCGCCCGCAGTATGCTCTGCCGTTACGGTTGCGCTCGAGGACGACCTGATAATCTTTGAGTTTCCAAAGTCGGACGCAGCATAGCCTATACAGCCGCCCGCAACGCTTGCAGCGTCGATATTACCGGTATTTACAAGGTCGGTCATTTTTACTTCTATTCTGGGGGAGAACGCCGCTTTACCCGTAGACGCGGTTACGTAACCGATACAGCCTCCGACGTTATTATCTCCCGATACGCCTGCCGAGTTGGTGAGTTTATAGATGTCTATGAGATAGGTTCTGTTTTCCCACCAATTTCCCCAACATTCGACGTAACCGATGCAGCCGCCGACGTTGCTTGCGCCGTCAACCATACCCGCATTGTTTAAGTTATTGAACGTAACGGCAGAATCCGCAACGTTAGATGCAGTCATCTTACCTACTATACCGCCGACGTAAGAGCTTCTGCCCGTGACCGAAACCGTATTCTTTACGTTAGTCACAGTGTTGACATTTGCCGCAGCGCCCACTATACCTCCGACGTTTGCATATCCTGCGACGTTGCCGCCATTTTCGCACTCGGTGATTTTTCCGTTAGTCATAGAGCCGACAATACCGCCCGCCGTAGCGCTCGCTTCGTAAGTTCCCGTAGAAACGGTAACGTAGGATTTTGAATTTTTTACAATACCGGCAGTCATAGCGCCCGCTATGCCGCCTACGTTTGCATAATCCGCGACGACGCTTCCGTATATTTCAACGCCCGTAACGCTTCCCGAAAGAGACGCGCAAAGACCGCCGACGTTGACCTTGGCATTCGATTCGCTGACAACTGTGATATCTCTGAACGTGACGTTTGACACACTTCCTGTGAGACTAAGGAATATTCCGAGCGCACCCGTTTGCGAGAAAAGAGAAATTCCCGAAACGGTATGTCCGTTTCCGTCAAGCTTGCCCGAGAAGTTAACGGGAACCCACGGCGTGTCCGTAAGATTTACGTCTGTAAAGAGAACGTAAGTTCCCGCAGGATTGTTCTGTATAGCAAGGAAGCTCTGCTTGTCGTAAACGGGAGATGCCGCGTTAGCCGAGGCTGAAAATTCGGGAACGAGGGTTACCTCGTCCAAGTCTACGTCCCACGTGCCGACCGATTTTCCGTTTCCGTCGGTCACGAGCTTATCCGTGTCAAGCACCTTCCAGCCCGAAAATGCGTATCCGCCAATCTTATATGCAAGAGGCAATTCGAAGCTATCGCCGTAAGTAAGGCTATAGCTAGGACTGTTTGATGCTATGTAATTGCCAGCACCGTCAAGAGTTACCGAGCTTACAAGCTTATCGTAATTCCAGACATAGAAGCTGTCCTCTGTTATATTCGGCATATTGACGACACCGCCACTGTAGCTTACGCTGTTTCCCGAAGCGTCGGTGAGTGCTCCGGCTCTGTATCCCGTAAAGGCGGGAACGTCAAGCTTAAGACCGCGCGACTCAACGTACTTATATATTCTCGTGCAATCAAGCGCTCCGCCGAGCATAAAGCTCACCGTAATCTCGTGCGTCTTTGAATATTTCGCGGTAAAGGAGAGAGGGCCCTCGCATTTTACGTATCTTGCGGTTACGTGTCCTTCCTCATCCTTATCCACAACGTCTCCGTATACGTAGTTTTCCGTACCGGTATATACCCAACCGAGAAATACGTCATTTCCTATAGGAGTAGGCTCGGGAAGAAGTATCCAATCGTCGTACCTTACCTCCATTTCACTCTGCGTAAGGAAGCCTTCGCCTGCATCGAACTTAATAGACTGATGCTTACCCTTGAATACCGGATGCATAGTTTTGTCACCTATCGTTCCGCGCTTTATTTCAAGAAGTTCGTCCGCGCCCCAGCCGACGAACTCGTAGTTCTCCTTATTGCAGGTAACGGTCGGAAGCGTGTATCCGTCTGTAAAATAGTTATACTGTATCGTAGCTATCGTTTCGTCCTGCCCGCTTTGGCTGTCTATAAGCGTCAGAGTGTATTCGATTGGAATGTAGTAATAATAAAGGTAAATATCCTCGCCGAAATCCAAATCGCGCGTTATTACGCAATCCGAGTCGATAAACATTTTGCCCTCGCCGTTCGGCTTACTGTATATTCCTCCGAATTCAAAGCCGGGGAACGAGCAGTCGTACGGAAAGGATTCTCCTTTTTTATAGTCCTTTTCGTCCTCGAAATACTGCGAGCCGTAGAAGTACGTTGAGCCGTCAATCGTGTTTTCGACCGTAAGACTAAGATATTTTTCCCCACAGGACGAAAGCATAAAAACGCACGCAACAAGTAAAACTGTAAGCGCCGACAGAATCAACGCTCTAATTATTTTTTTCATTTTTTCTCTCCCGAAATTTTACTGCGTTATTCCGCGCTGTAAACAACCTTTCCGTCAACAACGGTGGTATAAGCCGCAGCGCCTAAAACCTTCAAGGGATCGTCGCCCCAGATAACGACGTCACCGTCCTTACCTGCTTCAATACTTCCCACCCTATCGGCAATTCCGATAGCACGCGCAGGGTTAAGCGTGATAGCGCGCCAGGCGTATTCGTAATCAAGTCCCGAAACGCTTGCAAGACCAGCACACATAGGCAGATATTCAAGCGGAATGACGGGAGCATCGGTGATAATACTTACGTCAACCCCTGCTTCCTTTAACACGGATGGGGTGGTAAAGCTCTTGTTTATAAGCTCAACCTTGGTTTTGCTTCCGAAGGTCGGGCCTACGAATGCAGGGTATCCCTCAAGAGCAAGCTCGTCTGCGATAAGCGCTCCGTCGGTGCAGTGGTCAAGAGTAAGCTTCAAATCAAATTCCTTTGCGATACGTATAGAGGTCAGAATATCGTCTGCTCTGTGCGCGTGCGCCTTAAGAGGAATTTCCTTTTTCATTACGGGTATCATAGCCTCAAGCTTCATATCAAAGGCAGGCTCTTTATCCGATTCCTTAGCCGCAAGGTAATTTTTAGCCTTGAAAAGCAGCTCACGAAGCAGTGCCGCCGTAGCCATTCTTGTCATAGGAGCTTTTTTACCGCCCTGACCGTAGCAGCCCTTGGGATTCTCTCCGAAAGCGCATTTCATAGCGATAGGGTCTTTGATTATCATTTTATCGACACGCTTACCCGCAAGCTTGATAGCAACGAAAGTGCCGCCTACCACGTTTGCGCTACCGGGACCGGTGCAAGCAGTAGTGACGCCGCCTCGAAGCGCCGCCCCGAAGGTTTCGTCCATAGGATTTATACCGTCTATCGCACGCATCTGAGGAGTTATTGGGTCGGTAATTTCGTTTACGTCGTTACCCTCCCATCTTACAGCCGAATTTATCACGCCTATATGGCAGTGCGCATCTATGCAGCCGGGAGTAACGAGGCGACCTTTTGCATCTATAACCGTACAGCCCTCGGGCGCTTTAACGTCAAGTCCCACGACAACTATCTTTCCGTCGTCGTCTATAAGAACAGAGCCTCCGTTTATATCCTCGCCTACCATTGTTTTAACGTGTCCGTTTTTAATAAGCAGCATACTTTTATCTCCTTAATATTCAAACATTTATTTGCATCTTGCGAGTTTTAGTAATGGAATTTTACGCTTATGCAGTTTTATTTTCTTTTTGTTTATTCTGCAAGATTTTGCAACCTTCTCACAGCCAAAAGCCGACGCTTCAGCTCAGTCTCTCCATTTTATGTAGTCGTCGTACTCCGCCTGACTGTGAAACTCAGAATTGTCGTAATAAGGATTCGTGTCGCAATCGGGCTTTTCAACTATCTCAAGATGCCCTCTGTCAACCTTAGCCGTGCCACCGTTATAGTCGGAAAAATCGTAAGAGCATATGTGCGCCTTAGCCGTTCCGTTAAAAACGGTGTATTCGTCGGCTTTTTCCGACTCGTAGTGATATCCGACAACGGCATTGCCGAGAACGACGAAGCATTCGGGCTTTAAATCCTCGTACAGCTTTTCGGATTTTATAGCGTTGTCGTAAGGTCTGTTTACTCCGACCTGGTGTAAATCTCTCACCTGCCAAAAGGCGCAGATTTTCAGAATTTCAGCCTAATTTTCTTCGCTTACCTCGTGTTTTACAGAGTCGCTATTAAAATATTCTCCATGCCTTAAAATGTAGCATTTCATATTTTACACCGCCTGTAATTATATTTTTTAAAATTATAGCAAAAAAACTTAAGCTTGTCAAGAAAGGAAAGGTGCAGGATGGGTATTTCCTTTACTCCGAGTCCTCATCATCCGACATAATATCGTCTATTGAAAATCCGAACTCGGAAATCGCCGCAAGTATTTCATCCATAGAGAACTCGGTAACGTTCCCCTCCTCATCCGAGCCGTCAAAGCCATCATCAAAGTCTCTGCCAAAATCATCGTCGAGGTCTTCGTTAAAATCATCGCCGAGGTCTTCATCAAAGCCGTCCGAATCATCGTCTGAATCCTCATTGCCGAAGAACGAGGACGTATATTGCTCATCGTCCGCTTCTATCTCATCGGACGTTCTTAAATCGAGGCGCAGATACAGCAGCTCGGGTGAATAAGCCAAAACATACTGAGCATACTCAGGAGCGTTATCCACAGTATCGAGAATGTCACGCAAATGATGAAGAAGCTCATAGTTATCCGAATCGCCGTAGCGGTATATCAGAGACCCACGGAAAAGCTCGGGTAAGAGCGGCGCATTATCGTCCTCGTATTCAAGCGAGGATACATATTCGAGAAGCGCAGATTTCGGCCCCTCAAAGCTATAGATCTCGAATATACTGAAGAGTCTACGCAACGCGAGGTAAGCGCGATAGAATACACGCGTATCCCCCTCGGAAACGTTAAGCGTCAGCCTTACGAATTTATCAAGGTGGGTAATAAGCGCAAGATTTTCCTTAGGCGAAATTGCATCCGAAAGTATGTCGTAGCAGTGGTCCATCTGTACTATCGCGAAAAGTGAATCGTCAATAGTCATAGCACTTCCCGCAACCGCGCGGGATACCGCGCAAAGACGGCGCAATATATTTACGGTTTCCGGTGAAAAATCATTTTCATCATAGTCAAGCGCGTATTTTGCCGCCGCGAGTATTCTCGGATAATACTTTAAAAGTCTGGAATTCAAACGCGACTCGCCTATCGTCATATAGTTAAGAGCCAGGGAAATACTGTCCTTATCCGCGTGGAGCATATCATCCTTATCGTCGAGCATAGTGTCTATCATCATTGCAACGTCATCGGTGTTGAAATATTCACACGCACCCATACTAAGATATTTACTTAGTATCTCGTAACCGCGTTTTGCCAAGTCGTGATATTCAACGTAGCCGGAGTCGTAAGCGCGCTGAAGATATGCGGCAAAGCTGCCGAGCAGGTGCGAATGCAAAAGCAGTCTTTCCTCGGCGCTTTCTATTTCATCAATAAACCTATCGGCTACGGGCGTATCGGATTCCGGTGTTACAATGTTCATAGAATAGAATGCTTCAAGAGCAAGGAAACGGTAATAGATAGTATCCAAATATATCCTTGCGCGAGCGGTCATCGGATAATCTCTGTAGCCCGCATCGATAAAGTTGTGGAATATATCCGACGCGTCGGACGTATTGACCTTCATTTTCATAGAAACGGTTTTCGTCCAGGCTATAACCGCAAGCGAATTTCGGTTCGTATCATAAGGATTGTCGGATAATTCTCCGTATTTGTCAAGTATTGTTTGCAAAACAGCCTCACAAGATTCGGCATTGTCGAGAGTAAGACAAGCAGTAGGCACACCAAGAAGAACAAACGAAAAATCCTTATTCGGATATTTTTCGGATATGCGTATCAAGGTTTCGGATAGCAACTCTGCGCCGTGGCGGCGAAGAAGCCAATCTGTTTCAGCTGCCAGGAAGCGGCGTTTGTTTTCGTGTTTTACGTAAATCTCCGAAAGATACTCTGCTCCGACGTAGGATGCTGCGCGGAAAAGAGCTTGGTCAAGCATAGACGCATCGGCGTCGGTGATATGCTCACAAAGCGCTCTCGCAACGTAGGAGTAGCCCTCGTCCTCAAGCATTTCTTCGATAGCGCATATTACGTCAAGGTTGGTAACTGCATAGCTCTTATCCTTAGGGTTATAGTTAAGCACCGCAGAGAGCGACCTCGTTGCAAGCGCAAATTCAAGAGTGCTGTACTCCCAGCCCCGTGTTGAGAAAACAGACTTAATGAAGCTTTCATTCATTCTGACGCCGCCGTATGTCAGAATACCGAGAAGCCTCATTACAAGCTCACGGTTAACGCGCGCTGCGACGAGCTTAATAATTTCTGCGGCAAGATGGGCCGTATCGTCGGGGAGTGACTCAACGACAGAAATCTGATAGCGGTTGATATTTTCCATTCCGTCACCCATAGCTCGTATCGAAGCAAAGTCGGAATTATCAAGCATCAGCATACGCGATACCGCAAGTTTAAGATAAAACGGTGAGCAAGCCTCCTCTTTCTTAGCTATAGCCGAGATAACCGAATTGTCAAGCTCTTTATGCTTCTCTCGTAAAAGCATATTTATAATAGGAATCTGGTCCTCCTCGGAAACCGCGTTAAGCACGTAGGTGCGCGAAAAGTCAAACCACGGCGGCAATATCAAGGACGGCTCGTCTGCCGAGTATGCTATCATAAATTCAAAGCAACCGTGAAAATGCTCGCTTCTGCCGAGAGGCTCAACCGAAAGCTCTTTTAAGTGATCGTCAAGAATACGCACCGAAAGCTCGTTTTGCAGCTCGTAGGAGCAGTTATCTATAAAACTGCGCACGGTGCCTAAGCAAAGCTCCTCAAGCTCCGAAATTCTCTCGAAAACAGCGGTATCGATTTCGGGCTTACCGTAATCGGTCTCGGCGTGCTCGGTAATACCGCAAAGTTCCTCGAGCTTATAAAGAAGAATCTTAAAATAGTCCATCTCGCAGCTTGAATATTTATCAAGCCCAAGGACAAAAGGCAATAGCATCTTACCGGATGATGTCTCTTTCGCCAATCGGAAGTTATACGCAAGAAACGCGCTTTTACCCATACCCGAATCACCCTTTATGAAATGCATTCGAGTTTCAACGTCGGAAAAGGTTCCGTCGTAAAGCGACAAGGGCTGACGCTCTGCCGGGTGGTAATTTTTCGAAATATCAAATAAGTGTCTTTCCGCTGAGCGTATGGCGCGCTCCTGCCATGGCAGATTTTCCTCAAGCTCAAGGTCGGATATAAGAGCGCCCGAGAGGTCACTCTTTACCGTTTCAAGAAATTCTCCGAGGTTAACCACGCTCTGAGTTTTGCCGTCAAACTTCGCCTTATAGGTTCTGACAGAATTCGGATAAAGCTCGCGGATTTTTGCTTTCAGAGCCTCCGTTCTTGCTCTGTGCTCCTCACTCTCGGCAAGGTAGTCTAAGCGCTCCGTGTCGGTCATCTCCGAGGTATCAAGCTCTCGGAAATAGAAAAATACTCTACCGGCGCTTGCCTTTGGCACGAATGCCCCGTACTCTATTTCAAGCTCGGTGACGGACATATCGCCCGCAATATCAATTCCTTTATTTTTTGCCGCATCGCATATAAGCTTCGCGTCCGGTATCCAGCCGTATCTTTCACCGACGAGAACTATCATATAAGGACGGCAGTCGTCTATCTCGTCAAGGCAGACCTCAAGAACGCGGCGGCAGCCCTCGTCGCTGTCAAGCGACATAGTGTTAACGCCCCATCTTAAATCCCCGAAATACACTTCCTCGCCGTAGTCGGCAAGCTTTTCGTTAATACCTGCAGCAGCAAAGGTATGCAGAGCGTCTCTCTCAAACTGCATATCTTTAAAGGTTGATGAAATAAATACGTGCTTCATATATTTCTCCGTTTTCTGTAATTCACTCTAAAAATGCCAAATATGAAAACTTTCATTGTCATATTTACGCAAATTTACCAATAAAAATTATTCAAAATTTATTTTTCCGTCTGCTATATCATAAATAACACGAGCTATCGCGTGCTCCTCGCAGCTTACGGTTATATAGTCCGCCTCAGCCTTTGCGTCCTCGCAGGCGTTTGCAACCGCAACCCCAACTCCCGACGCGCGAAACATAGGAATATCATTGTTATAATCTCCTATCGCAACAGTCTTTTTCATATCTACGCCGAGATACTCCGCAAGCTTTAGAATTGACACGGCCTTGGATATACCGCCCGGAAGAATCTCAAAAAGTGTACGTTCCGAGCGAACGAAACAGAATTTTTCCGCGTCGGGATGCGCCCTCAGAATACGCTCAATCTCGCGTATTTCGTCCTCGTTGTCCGTGCAGAACAATATTTTTCCGATAGGCTCGTCAATTTCCTCATATGCTTTTATGATCTTCGGGACTCCCGTTACACGTCTGAAACCGTCGGTAACATTATTTTCTTTTGCAAAATAGGTTCGGTCAAAGGTGCAAACCTGTATACCGACCGAGGATATCTTTTCTTCCACCGTGCGTATAAGACTTGACACGCCATCGGGCATCCTTTGCGTCCATATGTATTTCCCTGCGCTATAGTCGTAAAGTCCGCCGCCATTTATGCAGCCGAACGGCGCGTTCGGATTCAGCATCTCTGCCGCGTGCGAAGCGTAGTAAGGCATTCTTCCGGTTATAAAGGTAAAGTAGCCGCCCTCGCTTTTAAAATACTCTATGGCTTCAAGGTTTTCGGGCGACACGGTGCGGTCGCGCCTTAAAATCGTTCCGTCAAGGTCAGTGCATATAAGCACTCCGTCAAACTTACCCATTACAATTCTCCTTTATAACAAACGAAAGCACTATTCGATAAGCGACTCTCCCACCTCTTTATCAAGGGTAAAATAAAGCACGCCCGAGGTTGTTTTATCGGTTTCTATTATGATAGTCAAGGCTACGACGCTGCTGTCTACATATGCGGCGCCTGAACAAGCTCCGTCCTCTGCCTTAATTGAAAAATAGCGTATTTTATCGAAAATCCAGGAGTCCTTGGTATAGCCCGTAAGCTCCCCTTCGTTAAGCTCGGCAGCATAATATACAGTGCCGTCGCCCTCATTCTCTTTATCCATTTTAAAGGAATACCGTCCCGAAAATCCGTCAAGCCTTACCGTGACAATTTTATCTTCAAAATCCACGCTGACGCCATCGGGGAGAGGAGAGCATCCCGAACTCAAAATAACAATGGACAGCATAACAACAGTAGCTAAAAGCTTTTTCATTTTTTCTTTTCTCCTTTATAGTATTTATAAATACAAAAACTTAAAACGCTGCTTTAAATGGTGTATACAAAACGTCTTGAAATAATTATACTATCAAATTCGATTATATCACAAGTGCATTTTTATGTCAACCGCGCGCCCGTTTTATTTATTATATTTATATGAAAATCCCACGAGTAAAAAAGCGGTAGAAGAACACCGTTTAAATTCGGTGACTCCTACCGTTTTCTTAATTCGGTTAATCAATAACCGCTTACTGGTCCTCGCCGAAATCCTTTATATATGCTTCAACAAGTCTTTCGGGCCAATCGGATACAGCTTCAAGCCTACCCGTAAAGAAGCGGAGCGTTTTAGGCTCTCGGACGAATCTTAATCCCCCTATCATTTCTCTGTGATCGTAAAGCCACTTGACACGGTCTATAACGTATTCGGTCTGAGAAAGCGTGAAGACTCTTCTCGGGAAAGCGAGACGTACCATTTCAACAGATGCAATATGCTCCGTGCCGTCGGGATTTCTCTCCTCGGACAAGGTCCCGCGTTCCATACCGCGAATACCGCCGCAAAGGTAAAGCGCCGCAACGAGAGAGCCTGCGGGATAATGCTCCGACGGAATATGGCTGACAACGCTGCGCGCGTCGATATGAGCGCCAAGGCCGCCTCCGGGAGTTACCATAGGCACTCCAAGAGTATCAAGCTCGGTTACGCAGTGATTTATAAACTGCGGACCTTGGGAAATGATATCTAAATCCATAGTTTCTTCAAATCCGATAATAAGTGCTTCCATCTCCTTAACCGACATACCGCCGTAGGTAAGAAAGCCTTCGAACATTGTAATATAATCCTCAAGCTCGTGGAACAGCTCCTCGTTGCGAACAAGAATTCCGCCGCCTCTGCCAAAGCCGAACTTACGCGCTGAAAAATAAATTATATCGAAAAGATCCGCAATCATTCTCGTAATCTCTCTGATAGATTTATCCTTCATAGATTCTTCTCGCATCTTTATGAAGTAGAGGTTATCCTGAAGAAGCGAGGCATCAAGCACGGTGGGGATTCCAAAAGATTTCGCAAGCTCAGTCGCTTCCTTCATATTCGCGTAAGAAATAGGCTGTCCGCCGATAAGATTCGTACCCGCTTCAAGTCTGAGGTATGCAATATTTTCAGCTCCCTCTTTCTCTATGCAAGCCTTCATTTTATCTATATCTATATTGCCCTTGAACGGAAGCGTACTCTTTACAACGAGTCCCTCGTCGCGTATAAGCTCCTCAACCTTACCCCCAAGGCGTGTTACGTGCGCCTTCGAGGTGGTGAAGTGATAGTTCATTATAACGGTGCTGCCCGGCTTAACGAAATGCTGCGCTATTATATGCTCGCAAGCGCGTCCCTGATGAGTGGGGAGAAAATGCTCAATACCGAAAATTTCTTCGAGCTTATCTCTCATACGGTAAAAGGTTTCACTTCCTGCGTAAGCATCGTCAGCTCTTAACATTGCAGACTGCATATTGTCACTCATAGCGTTAACGCCCGAATCCGTTAGCATATCTAAAAAGATATCACCGTTATGAAGCATAAACGTATTGAAGCCTGCCTCCTGCAACTTTTTCAAGCGCTCTTTAACTGGCAAAAGCGTAAGCTTCTGAACGATTTTTACTTTATGCATCTCCATCGGCACGGCGGCGCGATTGTAAAATTTAATCTCCGGCATTTTATTTTTCCTCCAGGTGTTGCCTTTTTAATGATTTTATTATATAATACTTCTTAGTATCAGTCAAGCGAATGATTTCAATGTTTACTATCTAATTTTTCGATAATGGAGAAATATAATGGAGTTAAGAAATTTAATAACATTTATACACGTGGCGGAGCTCGGAAGCTTCACGAAGGCTGCAGAGCAGCTCGGATATTCCCAATCAACGATTTCCTTTCAAATAAAGCAGCTTGAGGACGAGCTTGACTGCCTTTTATTTGAGAGAATCAATCATACGATAAGCTTAACCGAGCGCGGACACGAGCTAGTTGCTTACGCTCATAAGGTGCGCACCTTGACCGATGATTTCAAGGACAGACTTATAAATGAGGAAGAATGCTCTGGGCATATCCACATTGTAACACCCGACTCGATTTGCGAAGAAATGGTACAGAATTACTATATAGATTTTCATAAAAAATACCCGAAAATATCGATTAAATTTACCACGGCTGATACCTCGGCAATGTTTGATATGCTTGATCACAACGAGGCTGACGCCATTATCACGCTGGACAGCCACTCATATAAAAAGGACTACGTAATAGCTAAAGAAGAGGCTCTTACTATGCATTTCGTTGCAAGCTCAAAATCAAAATTTGCGAAAAAAAGAAATTTGAAAATCAAAGATATTGCAAGCGAGCCCTTCATTCTTACCGAATACGGACAGGGCTACCGCCGCGTTTTTGACAAGGAGCTTGCCAAAAAATCATTGGATATCACGCCCGTACTTGAAATCGGCAGAACTGACGTTATTACCAATATCCTTGCAAAAAGCGATATGATATCCTACCTTCCGGATTTTGTCACCAAAGAACTTGTAGAATCGGGCGAGCTTTGCTATCTCGACGTAACCGATATAGAAGTCGATATCTGGAAGCAGCTTATCTACCATAAAAACAAGTGGATGTCAAAAGCCCTCAAAAACGTTATTGAATATATTAAGTCGCACAACTTCACTTTTGCGTCAGCAAAAACTTCACCAACAAAAAAGGGGCGGAGTCATTAAGAATTCAGATGCACGAAGGTTTTTTTGGTCTTTTTCAGAAAAATCCGAATTCTTAGTGCGAAGCGCCTTTGGGGCAAAGGGATTTAGAGCAGAAATCGTCGGCTGACGAGTGTGAGCAAACAAAAAAACGGTTAATAAGCGTTTTTTGAAGCGAAGTCCCACGTACGCGAGCAAGACGAGTCGAGGCTTACGCAGACGACGGCTTGCGACACGGGAGTGGT
>JAZNKD010000056.1:0-4901 GCA_045578385.1 Eubacteriales bacterium
AGGATAACGAGAGCCGGGACGTAACACTTGCAAGGCATGAGAAGTTATTAAAAGAGTATTGCGAGAGATCAGATCTTCAAGTTAAAAAGATATATAAAGAAGTTGTCTCCGGCGAGAGTATTGCAGCTCGTTTGGAAATGCAGCGATTACTCGTTGACGTTACCGCCGGCAAGTATGACGGTATCGTCTGCATTGAGATTGAGAGATTATCGAGAGGATCCCAAGTCGATCAAGCGGAGATACTCGAGGTCTTTAAGAAAACCGGGACGAAAATATATACATTAAATAAGATTTACGACTTTTCGTCTGATAACGAGATCGACGAGGAGTTTTTCGAGTTTGGTCTTTTTATGAGTCGCCGGGAGTATAAAGTTATATGCCGCCGTTTATCGCGCGGGAGGTCTGCTGCTTTACTTGAGGGATATTATACCGGATCCTCTTTACCTTACGGCTTTAACAAAGAGAAAAGAGGTAAAGGCTTTGTATTGATACCAAACGAGGAGGAGGCAAAGGTTGTCCGTCTTATATTTGATTTATATATCAACGGCTCCGGGATAGCGGAGATTACTCGATATTTACACGATAACGGAATCCGTCCTCGTAAAGCGAGCGCCTTTTGTACTACACGGATACGTCAAATATTAGAAAACAAGACTTATATCGGATACCTAAAGATCCAAAATAAGAAGATTGAGGAAAATTGGACTCCCGGCAAGCATGATCCGCTTATCGATCCGGAGATATTTTCTTTTGCACAAAAGAGGTTAAAAGAGGGCGAGTCTCGAATAATAAAAAATAAGACTCCGCGTAATCCTTTAACAAGTCTTATTAAGTGCTCCAATTGCGGTAAAAGTATGATACTCGTTGAAAGCAAAGGAGTCTTTTATCTCAAGTGTAAAGCGATTGATTGCAATACGGTATCATCAAAGCTCAATGACATTGAGGCTCAAGTGATTACAGAATTAAAAGCGGAGCTCCAAGGCTTTAAGTATTATCTCGATAATCAAGCTGACGAGGATCGCCGTAAGACCGAAAGCCGTAACAATGAGATCAATTTAATAAAACAAACTATTAAGAAAAAAGAAAAGGCTCTCGATACTTGTTGCGAATTGCTCGAGGAGGGCGTTTATACGCGTGAGCAATACTTTAAACGAGTAAACGTATTAAATGAGGATATCGAGGCTTTACAAGGCAACCTCGAGGCTCTGAAAGCTATCTCAGACGATAAGAGCGAAAGTATAAGATCAACCGTTCCGATATTGGAGAAATGTCTTGATAAATATTACGATTTATCGGTTACGGAAAAAAATAAGGTCTTGAAAAGTTTTATCGAAAAGATTATATATAAGAGGACGGACAACAAACATAACGCTCCGTTTCATTTACAAATTTTTCTAAAAATTTAAACTTGATAAACTCGGTCAATGTATGGTAATATAATACTGTTATCATACAAGGACGGATTTATCGAGACTTTCAAGATAACAGATTTACAATTGCATAATAAGAGATCGTAAGGTCTCGGAGCTTGTTCCCGACAGAAAGCTCTTAAAAATAAAACGAGAGTTTGGCGTAGCTTGTAACGGAGAAAAATGCGCCCGGTGCAGCGGAGCTCGACTCATTCGCTCATCAGTCAATTGAGGGTACGCGGCTCAATCCAATAAACGGTGTGTAGGGGATCCAATTTAGGGATCAGCTCAAAGAGTAAGAAATTACTCGAGATTGTGGGCTTGTGGATAGTCAATCTTTTGAGAGTTGTTGCGAGTCGAGGTATGAGAGCGGGGGGCTATGACGGTGCGGTCGAGTTTACTGTTCATTATCGCTTTACCTAGTATTTTGAAAAAGCTTTTGATAAGTCTTTTCAAAATTTTTCAAAGTGCTAGGGCAAATCTGCGATTTTACGGTAATCCGCAAAAGAACTAATCGGGATTAGTCGAACATTTCGGAAACTCTGTTAAGAGTTACCTAAAAGTTTGAATTTCAATTTATTGTTAATTACGACCAATATATTAAAACCCTTTTTAGTAAGCAGCTTAAGGAGAGGATTAAAGAAAAATGGGTAAGAATAGAAAAGAATATATTAACCAATACAACCGAGATAAGAGAGTAAGAGTATCGCTTAATCTGTCAAAGGAGAGCGAGGTCGATATCATCAAAGCAATTGAGAGAGAATGTAAAGGAAACAAGCAAGCGG
This sequence comes from Eubacteriales bacterium, assembly GCA_045578385.1. Classification (GTDB taxonomy): domain Bacteria; phylum Bacillota; class Clostridia; order Oscillospirales; family CAG-272; genus UBA1740. The sequence goes on from JAZNKD010000056.1 coordinate 2,195, forward strand.
GAGTTAAGAGCTTGATAAGAAAAGGGATCCGATACGAGAACGAGCATAAACCTCAACCTCCGGTTATTTGTTAAACAACTGAAATTAAGTTAAAATGCTCGGTTAGTACAACGGTTAGTGCGCCGGACTTTGACTCCGGATATAAAGGTTCGAGTCCTTTACCGAGTGCCATTTATTATATAAAATTAAAAGGACTCTTTTCCATAACGCAAGAGTCCTCCAAGAAAAGACCGGAGAGTCGCCCCGATCCCTCCGGTCTTTTTCTTATTTAAGATATACGTCAATAATTCCGTAAGTATCATTTCTTATTAAGCTCTTTATATAACCTTGCTTTGAGTTGACTCTCTCGAGGATCTCGATAATATCCTTATCCGTCTCTTTATTGAGCCTTAAACAGACCGTAAGAGTCTTATCCTTATTGTACTTATTGCTCGCCTTGATTTGAGCCTTGCTCGCCATAGTTAGCCGCCTCCTCGTCGATCCTCCGGAGTTGCCTCCGGATCTTTTTCTCTCCATAAAGTGAGATAAAATAATTTATATCTACACTTGTTAACTTTTGGAGTAAGTAAGTTATTTGATCGAGCATAATCTTAACGTCCGCGATCTCCTCGATTATATGAGACGGATCTCCTCGTCTATACTTTGAGACCGCTTGTATAAGCTCGGCGAGCTCCTCTTGTAATATGTTAAGCTGAGAGTCGAGTCCGTAATGATCCGCGATTGTCTTAAGTCTGTTGTCCATTATATAAGCCTCCGCTCTTTGGAGTATTTTTATTGATCTCGTCCATAACCATTTTATAAAGCTCGGACGGTAAGGCTTTATCCGGAGTTGTATAATTTACTCCGTTTATAAAATTACCGATAGGATCGCCGCCCGATTTTATATACTCCTTTAACTTTTCTAACTCTTCGTGTCTGTTATCCATATTAAGACCTCCTCGAGTTTGGATAATCCGGAGCGTCCGAGTCGTCGTACTTATGGACGATCTCGATCTTATCTCGATTATCTGAGAGCTTATTTAACTTTTGCTCGTATCTCCATTGTCTCGTATTTTGCCTCGATACCTCGTCCGAAAGTTGTCTTACCTTATCCTCAAGCTCGGAGATCGCCTCCGAGTCGTACTTATGTAAGAAAAAAAGACCGGTACAAACGATAAACAGTATTGCGAGTAATCCCTCGATTATAGAAATCATTTTAAGCCGCCTCCTTAAGTTTTGTCTCGCATATATAACAGTTGCTCGGGATCTTGGAGCCGGTATAAGTCTCCTTGTACTTACAGACCGGACAACTTATCTCGTGTACGAGCAAGCCGTTGTAATTATGATCCGGTAACTTTATCCAATTGCTCATAATTAACCCTCCTTAAAATCTGTAATCCGGCTCAATTACTCTTACTTGAGCCGTAATAATTTGTCTCATTGTTCGAGGATCGTAAGACGTCTCAATTCTCAAGTAATCCTCGAGAGCTTTTGCAAGTTGAGATCTTATATTGCTCATTGTCATATTAACAACCGAGTCTCGAGCCATTGATCGCATTAACTCCTCCGGTATCTCCGACCTTACCCTTAAAACTTGACAAGGCTTTTGTTGTACCTCGATAATATGAGGAATACCGGATCGCTCCTCGTAAGCCGTACCGCAATACTCACAAATATAAGTTGCTCGATTGATTGATCCTCCGCAACAATTACAAGTCATATTTTGTAATTTCATTATCTTAACCCTCCTCGTTTAATATTTCATTGATTGATATTTGATTATCAACGGGCTTAAAAGGAAAAAGCCCGGGATATAATTTAATAAGCTCCTCGAAAACCTTTTCCAATACATCAACAACGATACTGTTACCCGCCATTTTATATAATTGAGCGTCCGATATATCGTTCATTCTCAAGATATCAAAGTCCTTATCATCAAAGCCCATAAGACGAAAGCACTCGAGCGGAGTAAGTTTTCTTATCCAAAGATCCTCAGTAATTACGCCTTGACTATCATTACACAATAACGTATTTGCATAATCTTTCGTAACGCGTCCGCGTCTTGTCTTACTGTTTGGAAACTGTAAATTGACGTAATCGCCCGGGTAAGCCTCAATATATCCCTTTTTAGTTGCTTGCTTTATTGCGAGATATTGTCCGGAGCTCTTGTCCGGTCTTGTTGTCAACGTTGAGGCGATATCGTCCTCCGTAACAAAGCGAGCTTTAAAGCTACTGCCGTTAGCTTTATTTCTCTCATTGTACTTAATTAAACCGTTTATTCGAGTCTCGCTTAAATAATATCTTTCGTCCGCGTCCTCCTCCAAGAAATCGCCGAGTCTTTTCTCCAAGTGCAGCGGACCCGGGAAAGCAAAGCCCTTATCGATATCTTGCCTTATTGAAATAATAAAGACTCTCTCTGTTTTGAGGTATCCCGTAATCCTTGGCATTTAATACTTGATAATAATTGTTATATCCTAAACGAGACAAGGATCCCAAAACGATATTAAACTCTTGCTCGAATCTTTTGCTTGTAAGAGCTTTGACGTTTTCTGCAATTGCTATTTTCGGACGTGTATCCGTAATAATCCTCAAAGCCTCAAAGAAAAGCCCGGACCTTGTTGTATTGCCGTCGTCGTCGGCAAAGCCCTTTTGTAATCCCGCGTTGCTGATATCTAAGTCGGAGGCCAAGCGGTCTTAGGAAGACAAATGTCTTAGCCAACTCCTTGGC